>JAHDKO010000170.1 GCA_018436855.1 Deltaproteobacteria bacterium
CAACCACTGGTCAGAGTCCACTCCCGCATGACGGGTCACTTGCACTGATACCGACATTACACCCAGCTTCACATAATTGGTCTCAAATGTGATGTCTTGATGATCCTCATAAAAATGACCCGCTGCCGCTATCAGGCCAGGACCTTTAAACTTAATATATCCAGGTATCGTCTTGGGCTCACCTGTTATAAAATCACTCGTCTCTGTGATAAACTGATACTGCCCAATGTCTTGCAGAATGATATACTCTGCCGCATCCTGTCCATATACCACTGAACCGCTCCAAATAATGAACAAAAATATACCTATCAGTTCCCAGTCTCTTCTCCTCACCCCATACCCCCTCTATCACTTGTACTGCTCAGATATTATCTTGAGAATCATATCACTTACCTTCCAGTTCCCCCCATAGCTCGGACAGGTCTCACAGCCCACAAACTTATTCAATTCCTCACTGTTCCCTCCCGGATATGTCAGGATGAAGGGCACATACGAATCTGATGCGTTCAGACTCCCATGCCAGGCCTTGCACGCTACTCCACACGTATATCTATCGGCTTCCACTCCTTCTGTCTTATCCTTCATCAATAAGATTATATCCCCGCTCCTTTCCAAATTATTCAATCCGCTTATCCGAGTTTCTGCCTCTATATATCCACTGCCCATTGCCGATATGCTGCTCGGTGAAACCCCATATCCTTCATATACCCGGTACTCGCCCCCAGCTGTTCGCACCAGTATCTTGTCAACCGAGGAAAGCAGCTTCGGAAACACCCTCTTCACCTCGTCCTTGACTTGAATGGGCAGCATCTGTCCATCTTCCTGAAAAAGTCTTCTGAACATCAACGCAAGGAGAAGAATATCATCTCCAGATGGCTGATCCTGCCATCCATCACCCCCCCTTAAGTATATATGTGCCATCGGACCGTTCAGCGCCGCTATAACATTCGCTTCATGAATGTCTGCTGTCGGTCTAAACTGTAGATCCTCATCTCGCTTACCATAAATCTCTGCTATCTCCTTTGGTACAAGTAGTTTGTAATTCAGCCCAACGTGCTTCCCTATGATCCTCAACCCCTCCGC
>JAHDKO010000036.1 GCA_018436855.1 Deltaproteobacteria bacterium
CCTTGCCCGCGGCTGCGACATGGCCGTGATCGCGCTGCCCGTGGGGAGCATCGTGGATGCGGCCAGAAGCCTGCTGCCCCACCTTGGCCCGGACACGCCGGTCACTGACACGGGCTCGACCAAGGCGCGCATCGCACGAGAGATCGAGAGCTTCCGGCCCTGTTTCGTGGGCTCGCACCCCATCGCGGGCAAGGAGAACCCCGGATACTGCGCAAGCCAGCCTGACCTCTTTGCCGGCAGGCCGTGCATCATCACCCCCGGGGCCCACGCGCCGGAGGAATGCGTGCGTCAGGTCAGGCAGCTCTGGGAATCCTGCGGCTCGCGCGTCACAATCATGGACCCGGTGAAGCACGACGGGCTCATGGCCGTTATCTCCCACATGCCCCATCTTCTGAGCTTCGCCTCCATGGGCCTTGCCGGTGACCTGCACATCCATCGCGGCCTGCTCGGCGCGGGTTTTCGGGATTTCACCCGGATTGCCGCGTCGGATCCGGTCATGTGGCGCGATATCCTGCTCGACAACTCCGGGCACATCCTCAAGCTTCTCGACGACTATGTCCGCGAGCTCGGCGTGATACGCGAGCTCATCGACGGCCTCGACGCGGCCGGGCTGGAGGAGCGGCTCCGCACCTATTCAACCATCAGGAGAAATCTCTATGAAGATAACCGGTGAGATGCGGGAAAGACCATCGGCGCCATCAAGGGCGAGGACCTGGGAGATGTCTCTATGCACATAACCGGCGAGATGCGGGTGCCCGGAGACAAGTCCATATCGCACCGGGCCTTCATGTTCGGGGCCCTGGCACAAGGCACCACTCTCGTGCGCGGGGCCCTCGAGTCCCTGGACGTGCAGAGCACCATCAGGGCGCTTACAGCCTTGGGGGCCCGTATCGAAAAAACGGGCCATGACTGGCATGTCACCGGGGGCGGGCTCCACGAGCCCGAGGTCGTGATCGACGCGGGCAATTCGGGGACCACGGCCCGGCTCCTGAGCGGCATCTGTGCCTCAACCCCGGGCATCACGGTCATGACCGGCGACAGCTCGCTGATCAAGCGGCCCATGGCCCGGGTGATCAGGCCCCTGGAGGGCATGGGGGCCTCGTTCCTTGCCAGGCAGGGGCGTTTTCTCCCCATGGCGATCCGCGGCGGGGACCTCCACGGCCGCTCCTTTACCCTGGAGGTGGCCTCGGCCCAGGTGAAATCCGCGCTTCTCCTGGCCGGGCTCAAGGCCGAAGGCACTACGACCGTGACCGAACCCTCGTTGAGCCGCGACCACACCGAGCGCATGCTCGGGCACTTCGGCGCCCGGATCGAGCGGCAGGGCACCAGTGTGAGCATTCACGGCCCCCAGGAGATCTCGGCACGGGAGGTCTCGGTGCCCGGAGACCCCTCGTCCGCGGCCTTTCCGGCGGTGCTGGCCGCAGCGGTCCCAGGCTCAGAGCTGCTCCTGAGGGACATCTGCCTCAACCCCACGAGAACCGGGTTCATCCCGGTGCTCGAGCGGATGGGGGCGCGCATTGCCCTTCAAAATATCCATGAGGACTCGGGAGAGACCGTGGGCGATATCCTGGTGACAGGGGGCGGGCTCACGGGCACCACGATCGGCGGCGACGAGATCCCGAGGCTCATCGACGAGATTCCCGTCCTGGCGGTGGCCGCCTGCTTCGCCAAGGGCACCACCGTGATACGGGACGCGTCCGAGCTCAGGGTCAAGGAAACCGACCGCATCGGCGCCCTTGTCAGAGGGTTTGCATCCTTGGGCGCCCAAGTCGAGGAGACCTCCGACGGCCTGGTCATCGACGGGCCGCTGAGCCTCAGGACAGGGCCGGTCCAGACCTTTTCCGACCACCGCATCGCCATGTCCTTTTTCATCCTCTCCCGGATCGCGGGCATCGAGGTAGACCTCGACGACACGCAGTGCGTGGGCATCTCGTTCCCGGGCTTTTTCTCCCTCATGGAGGGATGCCGGTGAGACACGCGGCAGTCACCATCGACGGGCCCGCGGGAAGCGGGAAATCCACCATCGCCAGACAGGTTGCCGAAAGGCTCGGGTTCATCTATCTCGACACCGGGGCACTCTATCGGGCCGCTGCTCTTGCGGTCGACGAGGCGGGAGTGGACCCGGCCGACGGGGATGCGTGCGCGCAGGCTGCGCGGCGCGCCGGAATCGAGCTCGAGCGCGGCAGGGTGAGCATTCGCGGGCGTGACGTGACACAGGCGATCCGCTCTCACCACATCAGCTCGCTCTCGTCGCGGATCGCCGTGCATCCGCAGGTGAGAGAGGCCCTGCTGAGCCTGCAGCGCTCATTCCGGGAAAAGAGCCCGCTCGTGGCCGAAGGCCGGGATACCGGCTCCGTGGTCTTCCCTGATGCCGAGGTCAAGATCTACATCGATGCCTCCGCCGAGGAGCGGGCCAGGAGAAGGCACGAGGAACTGGTGTCAAAGGGATTCGATATTTCCTATGAAAAGGTGCTCGGTGATCTGAAAGAGAGGGATCAGCGCGATGCGTCCCGGGGTGTTGCGCCGCTCGTTGTCCCGGAACACGCTGTTGTGGTTGATACGACACACCTGGGAATCGATGAGGTGGTCTCCCAAGTCATGGAAGTGATACAGGAAAAACTAGCCGATTAACAGGCGGTCCTTCTTCCGGGAGGCATCGGCACCGGCCTGCTTCCTCATTTCAGCGGCCATATATTCCAGCATCTCCTTGGAGAAGTTGATGATATCCCGGTTGGTGAATCCATTGTTCACGAGCTCTTTATACAGGGACTTCGCCAATATCTTGGTGGCCTTTTCCGTATCCATGTTCTTCAAAATGATATCAAGATTGCTTCGCCTGCTCATACTGTACCCTTCCTTCACACTCGGCTCACAGATGCATCTAGCATGCCAATTGAAGCCAATCTTTAATTGAATAGTATTTTCAGCAAGTTATGAACCAGTGCGTAAGCTTCTTGTACCATACATGTGTAGAATATGCAATACGGGAATCAATACCCCCTTGAATAACGTCCTGATTTCGGCTAGTAGTGTCACCACTATGGAAAAGCGCTTGTCGCCGGAGATCGCCGGCCTGAAAAAGAAGATCTCGCTGACCGAGATCGTCATCCTGTTCCTGCTCGTCATCGTGTGGGGAAGCATGTTCTGGGCTATGAATGCAAAAAGGGAGAAATATATCCACACTATGGTGGCTTTTCAGGAACAGGTCCTTACCCTGGCGGGCCAGCGGGCGGAAAGCGACCGGGAGCTCACGGGGGAAAACTGGCCCTTCCGGGATACATTCCGGTATTTTGTCGTGCGCGATTCCCGAATCGTAACCACGAACCTCCCCGGGATCGACAGCGGGAATCCCTCGCTCAAGGAGGCGTTCGGGGGTTACATCAACGCCGAGGAGATGATTCCCCGGATACGCACGGGCACGGACGGGACGAACTGGATCAGGCATGACAAGGTGACTTCCCGGCTCTGGGTGTCCTGGTCGGCTTTTGAGGATGGTTCCGTATTCGGGATCGTTTCCGATGAAGAAGCGCTCCTGGCGCTTACAGGATTCCCGGATTTCAAGGTCATGCTGCTGGTGTGCGCTGTCCTCGCCTCTGCCCTGCTCCTGCTCGGACTGATCTGGGCGCTGTCCTGGATGCGGCTCTCGGCGGTCAAGGGGCTTTCTCCCGGGGGCGGATGAAGCTCCGCTCCCACATTCACATTCCTTCGAAACCATAGTGCAGGCAAGGGTCAGCTTGCCGGTTTCTCTTCCCGCCGTTTTCTCCACCGTGACCGGGAGGGCCGTTTTTTCTTCCGGTAGCCCCTCGCCTCGGGATGGGCCTCGCGGAAGATCCGCGAGAAGGGGTCTTTTTCCTTTTCCACCCTGCCTGTGGTGATCACGGAGAAGACCATGGACGCATCCGTGTACCGCGAGCGCTTCTTG
This sequence comes from Deltaproteobacteria bacterium, assembly GCA_018436855.1. Classification (GTDB taxonomy): domain Bacteria; phylum Desulfobacterota; class Desulfomonilia; order UBA1062; family UBA1062; genus Phosphitivorax. The sequence continues at coordinate 3,923 of JAHDKO010000036.1, forward strand.
AGAGACCATTTCATCCTCCCGGACTGCATGGCGGAGAGCATGCGCTCGACAATGCAGGAGGTCTGCGTGATGCCTGCCTTCATGGCCTTGGGGATGGTGATGATCATGCCGGAATCGAAGAGCGCATCCTGCAGCACCTTTATCTTGTCCTCCCCCGGAGATGCCACTGCCTGAAGAACCTGCTCGGCCCACGGCCAGAACATGATGGTGAGCACGCTCTCGTTCGACAGCGGTCTTCCGGTTTGGGCAAGCTCATCCGCCTCCTTCAGAAGCGGCAGCAGGGTATCCCACGCCCCGGGGTCATCCTGCAGGAACGAACCGATCTTGCCGAACAGGCTCGACAGCATGCCGTACTCGCGGAACAGGGCCAGAACACTGCCGACATTGCCCGAGGCAACGTCCTTGTTCAGCTCCTCGTACATCCGCGCCCCGGAACAGGAGCACAGAAGCTCGCGGTGCAGCATGATCTCCCGCGAGGTTTCCTCCTCGATGGAGAAATCGAGACGAGCCGCATGCCGGAGCACCCTCCACATCCTCACCGGGTCCTCCACGTAGCGGTCGTGGGGACTGCCGATCATGCGGACTATGCCGTTGTTCAGGTCATCGAGGCCGTTCACGTAATCGATGATGGAGAAGTCGGCGATGTCATAGAAGAGCGCGTTGATGGTGATGTCGCGCCGGAAGGCGTCCTGCTCGGGGGTGCCGAACGAGGTGTTGGGGTCAATGCTTTCGTTTTCAGCGCATTGAGCCTCGGGCTCCTTCCGGAAGGTGGCGACCTCGATGATCTTCCCGCCCTTGAACCGTATGTGCGCGAGCCTGAACCGGCGCCCTATGAGCATGCAGTTGGCGAAGAGCTTTTTCACCTGCCCGGGCCGGGCATCCGTGACCACGTCGAAGTCCTTGGGTCTCTTTCCCAGCAGGAGGTCTCTCACCGCCCCCCCTACCAGGTAGGCCTTGAAACCGTTCCGGTAGAGCCGGTAGAGCACCTTCAGCGCATCAGGATCGATATCCCGCCGCGAAATGGGGTGCTCCGCCCTCTTGAGAACAACCGGCTCCCTACTCTCCATTGCTTTGTACACCGTTGTCGTCTTCGTGTTCGCCCTTGGCTATCCGATAGGACTCGTCGCTCCAGCGGATAAAGTCGACCCCCTTGCAGCCGCGGGAGCAGAAGGGCCGGTAGGGGCTGTTCTCATAGACGACCGTCTTTCCGCATACGGGACACGCGATGATTCGCTTCTTCTTGCTTTCCATCTTTTTTTTAAGCATCCTTTGATCCAGCAGGTATTGTCTCATCATCTCCGGCACGTACTGACTTCCGCCGCCCGGCAGAGCCGGATGCACCCGGAGGGAAGTTTCTCCTCTGTGATGACGTGATTGCGTATATAGCACACTTTATATCCTTGTCAATTTCCGGAGATGCGCACGCTGTGAATTGTTTCCTGTTTTGTCTTCTAAAAAGATTTCTATTGACTAAGAGAGAAAAACAGTGGTTTGAAATGGACAAACACCACAGAGGATGTAGCTGAATATGCAGAAAAAGATCAGAAGGAAGAGGCAGATACTCCGGAACAAAACCGTCATCCTTCGTTCCTCCCGTGAATTATTCCACAAAAAAGGCTTCTACGGCACTACCATGGAGGACATTGCCGAGTATTCCGGTTTTGACAGGCGCACCATATACAACCACTTCAAAAACAAGGAAGACATATTCTCGGCCCTCATCTCCGGCATTCTCCTGGAGATCGCCGCGGTTTTCGACGAAATCGAGTCTGAAAAGGCCCCGATTCTCGACAAGCTCCGCAAGGTCGTGCTCGGGCTGCTGGACATCTTTATCGAGAACGCGCAGATGCTCAATATCTTCATGTCGGAGTACGAGATCAACGAGACCAAGAAAAAGCGCTACATCTCCGCATATACGCTCAAGAACATCCACGACTACAAGGAGATCGAGTCCCGCCTGATCGGCATGATACGTCAGGCTCAGGATGAGGGCATGGTGGTGAACGTACACCCGTACGTTCTCGCCGGCGTGCTCAACGAGCTGCTCCTGCGCAGCGTCATCGTCCTGCACAACCAGAAGGGGGGCCTGCGGAAAAAGGACCTCATCCGCGACATCTTCGAGATCCTGAGCAAAAACGTCGTAACCGTGCCCGTCCAGAGCGGGACAGCGCCTTGAGCGCCAAAGAGGCACCCGACCAGGACAAAAAAAGAGGCCGGAGCGCTCCGGCCTCTTTTTTTATTCGGAAGCAGCCCCTTGAGCTTAAGGCTGCAAGGGGCGTCGAAGATGTTCCGGCTCCCCGGGACTACATCATCCCGCCCATGTCAGGCGGCATACCGGCGCCCGGGTGTCCGCCCGCCGGCTTCTCCTCGGGGATCTCGGCCACCATGACCTCGGTGGTCAGGAGCAGGCCTGCGACCGAGGCCGCGTTCTGGAGCGCGGAGCGCGTCACCTTGGTGGGGTCGATGATGCCTGCCTTGAGCATGTCTTCGTAGGTCTCGGCATCGGCGTTGAACCCTTCATTTCCTTTCAGGCTCTTTACCTTCTCCACCACGATACCGCCTTCCAGGCCCGCGTTTGCCGCGATCTGCCTTAAGGGCTCTTCAAGCGATTTCTGCACGATCTTCACGCCGAAGTTCTGCTCGCCTTCGAGCTTCACGTCGTCGAGCTTTTTGATGCAGCGCAGCAGCGCCACGCCGCCGCCCGCGAGAAAGCCTTCTTCGACCGCAGCGCGGGTCGCGTGGAGCGCGTCTTCGACCCTGGCCTTCTTCTCTTTCATCTCGGGCTCGGTGGCCGCGCCGACCTTGATCACCGCAACGCCGCCCGCCAGCTTGGCAAGCCGCTCCTGCAGCTTCTCGCGGTCGTAGTCCGAGGTGGACTCTTCGATCTGGGCCTTGATCTGGGTGATTCGGCCCTGGATATCGGAGCCGGTCCCGGCGCCCTCCACGATGGTGGTGTTGTCCTTGTCGATGATCACCCTCTTGGCGGTTCCCAGGTCATGAACGGTCACGGACTCGAGCTTTCTGCCGAGCTCTTCGGAAACCACCTGGCCGCCGGTGAGGATCGCGATGTCTTCCAGCATGGCCTTTCTGCGGTCGCCGAAGCCGGGAGCCTTGACCGCCGCGCACTTGAGCGTGCCCCTGAGCTTGTTCACCACCAGGGTGGCCAGGGCCTCGCCCTCG
>JAHDKO010000134.1 GCA_018436855.1 Deltaproteobacteria bacterium
AACTGACTCTTAATCAGTAGGTCCCAGGTTCGAGTCCTGGATGGCCCACCAAAATCAAGGGGTTAGCCGCTATCGGCTGGCCCCTTTTTCTTTTATAATCACTACAAATGACTACACCCATGACTACTCCATCTCCAGGCTATCGATCTCCAAGCTATCAATAGCATCCTGTTTTCTCGTCATCGCTACATGAGTGTATATCTGCGTCGTGCTGATCTGCTCGTGTCCCAAGGAGTTCCTGAATCGTTCTGAGATCCTGATCAGCTTCCAAAAGGTGCGTCGCGAACGAATGCCGAAACATATGAGGGGCGATCCTGCCGGTGATTCCCGCCTTTTTGATTCATCACAGGAAAGCGTACTTTTGAGTTGAAAGAAGTGGACATGCCTGCCTTTTTTGAATCTGACCAAAGAAAACAGCAAGGTGTCAGTTTTGGTGAGGCATAGCCATAGTCGGGCATCTCATGAACCTCTTACTACTATTATATTTTCATCCTTCGTGGTGGACGCTCCCGGGCATGGTAGTGAGTGGGATTAAGTTTTTTAATTGGAGAGCGTGGTTTTTCATGGTATTTAAATCATTAGTTATTCCAATTTGATCAGACGCCTTTCAAGAAAGGAGAGCCCTTGCATTCATAAAGCAAGGTGCATGTGACGGAAAAAACATCCAGATCAGGAGGCAACACGATGTCCAGCAAGCGATCTACCGGCATTTTCAGGCTGCTCATTCTCCTTTCCCTTTTTGCTTTTCTCGTCGGTTGCGGCGGCAGTAGCGGCAGCTACGACGACGGCGGCAGCAACGGCGATGGAAACAATGGCGACGGCAGCGATCCTACCCTTTCTCCCGACAAGACAATCACTGCCTTCAGCTTCACCGCCGAGGCGAATCCGCAGCTGGGAGCTGATATCCTGGGGACCATAGACGAGGCAAACAGCACGATCCTGCTGGCAGGGCCTCTGGAGGCTGGCGCCATAGCCGGCCTCAAGGCGAGCTTTACGACCACGGGGAAAGAAGTGCACGTTGGGGAACTCGTTCAGGAGAGCGGGGTGACGGCGAACGACTTTGTCGGCCCTCTCACCTACCGCATCACGGCAGAGGACGGCACAACCAGGGATTACCAGGTCCATGCCGCATACTGGAAGCATCCATCCGGCCTTGCCGACAGCATCAACCCGGATGGAGAGTTTTATTCGCAATATCCCCAGGTGGCAATGGATAACAACGGCAATGTCGTCATCGTCTGGCAACAGTATGAGGTGAGTAACGAGAGGATATTCATGGGCGAGTACCGGGACGGGGCCTGGACCGCCCCGGCAATCATCAGTTCGGATGAAGGGGATGTGAACAATTCCCGGGTGGCCATGGATAGCAGCGGCAATGCCGTCATCGTCTGGATACAGTATGACGGGAGTAATAATAGGGTATTCATGGGCGAGTATCGGGACGGGGCCTGGACCGCCCCGGCAATCATCAGCCCGGCTGGATTG
>JAHDKO010000060.1 GCA_018436855.1 Deltaproteobacteria bacterium
CTTGATCAACAGCTCCCTTGCGCTTGACACCGACAAGATGCCGTGATAGCAAGGAATGCGGTTTCGGGACGTAGCGCAGTCTGGTAGCGCACCTGAATGGGGTTCAGGGGGTCGGAGGTTCGAATCCTCTCGTCCCGACCAGTTTCTTTCATCAAGCTGCAGTCAGACAAGGCATCCTTGTCGGTCCATGTTTCCAGGCCGGGTGTGAATCAAGGGACAGGATCGGCTGCCTTAGGGTGTTTGACTCTGTTCCATCGCGCCTGAATACCTTTCTCAGCCTGGCCGGCCGCAAATCTCCCGGCTCAAAGATGACTCTGCTGACGGCTTGTTTGTACCGAGTAGATTCAATTGCATCTTTCATGGGTTATGAACTATGATGGTAGTGTTTCCTTTGAATTTTATTGAGAGGCGATAATCATGTTTCTTCCAAAGACAGAGATACTGCGGGCAATCATCGGGAAAAGAGTGAATATAAGCTATCGTGACGGCGCCATTTCCATCTCCGGAAGGGAAGGGTGCGAATCCATAATCAGGGAGGTCGGAGAGAAACTGTTTCTCGCAGAGCATTTCCAGGGGGAGAACTCGACGGGGGAAACGTATTATTTTGTCCAGCATGTGGTTTTCATCGATGCTTCTCTCCTGATCTGACCTCATGCGCCGGTGATACCTGCAGGAAACCGTGTCGAGGAACCGGAAGAGATCGGCCCTGTCCGGCCTCGGGGTGTCGGCCTCTCCATGACGGACCGCTCTTGCCCATGCGGGGTTCAGGGGCGGGAGATGCAGATCGACTCGTCCCTGCAGGGAAGTTCACCGCCTGCTTCTTAAAAAGTAGGATGCGCTGCCGGAGCAGCGCACATATGTACTTATGTCCGCTATCCTTCCGCCGACCGCACGGCAAGGCCGATAGTTGCCCCGCACGAGTGCTATGCAATGCCTTTCAGCGGGATGATCGCCTTGCATGCGGCATTCACGATCGGATACATGATCGGAGATGCGGTCAGGGCCGGGTGAGTTCCCATCTGGAAATTCACCATGTCATCCGCTGACATCCTGTGCATGATGCAGGCGCTCAGCACATTGATCATCTCACCGACAGACTTGCCCCCGCATATCGAGCCGCCCAGGAGCACGCCTGTGTCCTTGGCGAACATGAGCTTGACCTTTGTGGAGCAGGAGTTGGGCATGCCGCCCGGATGTGTGTCAGGGGCCTCTGCCGTGCCGGTGACGATTCTGGTTCCCGTCAGGGTCGCCGTCCTTTCGGTAAGACCTGCGACGCCGAAGGCCCTCCCGTTGATGACCGTGGAGAATACACTGATGGCCCCGCAGTTCTGGTGCGTCGGTGAAAACAGGTTCGCTCCGGCGATCCGCGCCTCAGAGGTTGAGATCGATGCGAGCATGACCCCGGTCGGCTTTCCGTCGAAGAACGAGGGCTTTTCGGCACAGTCGCCGCAGGCAAAGACGTCAGGGTCGGTATAGCTCTGCATGTACCGGTTTACCTTAATGGTCTTCTTGAACCCGAGCTCCAGGCCGGTCCTGGCGGCAAGCTCGGTATTGGGGACGGCCCCTATCCCGAGTATCACCATATCCGCCTTGAGCTCTCTGCCGTCGGCAAGCCTTACCCCCGAGACCTTTCCATCTCCCAGGATGGCCTCCACCTTCTCGTTCACCAGGATCTTCACCCCGGTTTCCGCCAGCTTTGCCTGAGCCTCCTCGCAGAACTCGTCGTCCATGGCCATCTGCAGGCAGCGGGGCAGGGCCTCGACAATGGTCACATTAAGGTCTCTGCCCTTTCGGCATTCGTCGGCAAATTCCATGCCGATGAATCCGCCGCCGATGATAACCAGTTCTTTCACATCGTTCATTTTCTGCTGGACTTCCGACAAGTAGTCGAATTCCTTTTTGACCGGGTACACGTTTTGTTTCTCTATCCCGGGGATCGGCGGTATGAGGGGAACGGATCCTGTCGCAAACACGAGCTTTTCATACCCGATGGTCTCGCCGTCTTTCATGGTAACAACCTTCCGGGTACGGTCGACATCGACGGCTTCGCCCTTGATAAGCTCGATTCCATTGTTCTCCAGGAGTCCATCAGGTATCACGTTGTTCTCCGGGCCGCCCACGGTGCCATAAATGTACGGGATCCCGCACGGAATAAGAACGGTCCCCTCTTTCCTGACCAGGATCACCTTCTTGCCCGGATAATGTCTCCTGCAGCTGATCCCGGCAGTGATACCCGACAGTCCCCCCAATACTACGACATCTGCATTTTTCATACACTTACCTCCACGATATTCGTGACTATATCCATAGGAACAGACAGGGTACGCTGTCTATGCCTGCTCACCCACTGGTCAATCCAGAGTTCAAGGTATCTGTTTTTATGGATGTTGAAAAGGTAGCAAATTTAATACCATAAAAATAACTTATTGGAATTAAAAGGATCTTTACTTTTATCCCGGACATGCATCTGTTTGGCAGGGGAGATATTCCCCTGCATGGAGGGGAAAATACCCGCTCATCACGAATACCTGGAGTAATCGCCAGCGCAAGTGGTAAACCCCCTTGTACTTGTCTCGGAGGCATGCGTCACTGCTGCAGACTGATAAAACCTTCTTCTTCCACGAGACGTTGCCCTTCGGTGCTCAGGATGAAATCGATGAATCTTTTCACGTTGCCCGAGGGCATGCCGGCGGAATACATGAACAGCGGGCGTGATA
>JAHDKO010000133.1 GCA_018436855.1 Deltaproteobacteria bacterium
AATTAATTTGATCATTGAGCAGCCGAAGAGCTGTAAAAGTAGTTCCTGATAAAGAAGTTTTCAGGCAATTTCTCAAAACATTCAAGTCTAAGTATATCATCCTATTACCTTAAACCGCATGCGCTCTACGTATGCGTTGGTATGGGCGATTCCAAATATAAAAAGTAATAAAAAAAACTATATAGGAGGTAACACCATGGATCAGAAGACATTTTTCAGTAAGAAGGCAGGGATGGAAGTTTCGAGAGGTCGTTCGACTAAGAACGGATGGTCACAGGGCTGCGTCTACATCAAGGCATTTCCTCTGGAAAAAGGTGGCCGTGACAAGCAGATAACCTCAAAGGTCGCACCGGAAGAAGCATGGAGCATTGCAATGGATATCGAAGACCTTCTTGCCGGAAAATTTGCCGAAAAGGAAGTCTTATTCCACTCCGTCAAGGATGCGTTCACGACTTCTATTACCCTGGCAACGAAACAGTATCAGGGTAAAACATTCAGGATGGTCTACTTCAACCGGAAGAGAAAAGATTCCAACGGTGATTCCGTGAACTTCCCGCTGAAAGATCAGGATGCTTCTTTCCTGGCTGGACTGCTCAGAAAATTTGCTCTTGATTCCTGTTTCAACGTAAAAGAGGACGTTCAGGAAGAGCAGGAATATTCAGGTTCTCCAAGCACTTCCGGTTCGGGAAACTCGGATTCGGGCAATAGATCCAATCCTTCAAGCGATCCCAACGACGAGGAATTCGACGATATTCCGTTCTGATCTGCAAGCCTACCATCGCACTAAAAAAGGGCGGCTTTTACAGCCGTCCTTTTTTTCGCCAAAGGAGCATGTCATGGAGAAAATGTTTGAATCACTGGTGCATGACATGAGTGAGGCCCTGGTTGAAAATCGCAATCTGGAATATTCCGACAATGCTGTTGGAATAACCTCGCTTCTGTACTGCCCCAGAAAGGTCACTTTCAGGAAAGAGCACCCTGAAATCAAGAGTTTTGGGCTTGAAATTGATGACGGTTTTCTTTTTGAAAACCAAGTCAAGGATGCTCTTTATCGGAAATGGCCCAAAAACACGATAGATGAGTATGTAGCTACATACTCGTCAAAGAAGGGGCCGAATGTTGAGGGCCATGTTGATATAGCGGTTGATGGAAAACAGACGTTGCTCGGAATCGAGTGCAAGCACACCAAGATCCTTGAGCACAATTTTCCATACGGATCTATTTCAGGAGATGATGTTCTCATTTCCGATCCCGATTTGGTGCGGAGAATATACATTTCGCCTTCTTATATCGAGCAATCAGCGATACAGAAGCATCTCATGACGCGCCAACAGCGCAAGCCCGTAAAGCATTATCTGTTCATCAAAACCATGATGAACATTCCGGGTCTGGGATACAAGAAAATGTATATTCTCCGGGAAACCAAGGAGGATTACACCGATGAAAAATTGGATCGCAAGATCGATCAGTTCTGCAACGATCCTCATCCAAGATTTTCCTGGGAGTGTCCATTCTGTGCATATAAAAAGCACGGTCTTTGTGAAGGGGTGAATCTTGACTCCGGCATAAAAAAGTGGAATGTCCCGGAACTTGAAGAGGAAGCAGTCAATGCCCTGGAGCGGTACGAAGAGCTGTATGCTCAAATGGTCCAGGTCGATGGCTACCTGAAGAAAGCACTTCAGGGAAAGAATATTGAGATTCCCGGTAAATCCGGTCGGAAACGCAAGATCGGGTGGGTGGAATACACCGATTATAATTGGGATATCAAAAAGGCTTTCGATCTGATCGGTAGCGATCTTCTGCAGTATCTCCAAGTCAACTGGTGGAAGGGGAATGAGCTTGAGAGTGTTCTCTCAGAAATAGTTCCCCTGTCGAATGTGCGGGAATCTTCCCGGAAGCCCAAGTGGAAAGGGCTTGTCGCGTAGATTCTCAATTCAAATAACCATTGCTCATAGACTAGCTCCCCATGATTGGGGAGCTTTTTTTCTATGGGTAGGAGGACATCAAAATGGCAAATTTATCGTATATCCAGGGAACCATCAATTACTTCGATTTTCTGTGTGGCAAGCCTGTCATCACTGACCGCGATAAATACCGTGGGAAGGTACGGCTCATGCTCACCGCAGAGCAGATGGGTTCTCAGGGAAAGGAGATTCTTCTTCTCACTGAGCACGTTGATCGGGGAGATATCGAGATAGTCAGGGAAATTCTCATGGAGAGACTTTCCCCGCATATGAACACGATTTCAACGGTTTGTGCTGTGTGTTCCGGCATGATGGAAATCATCGATGACCAGAAATATTCGGTTACATACCAGTGTTCCGGTTGCGGTGAAAGCCTCACGGTTCACAAGTAAACTAGGAGAAGGAAAGATGAAGCCTTACGAAATCATTTTACAACAGTTGGGAGGCAACGAGTTCAAGTCAATGACCGGAGCCCACAACTTTATCCATACTACAGGAAACAACGGGTTACAGTTCCGGTTCCGGGGCTCCAGAAGGTTTAACTGGTGCAAGATCAGTCTGAACGAACGGAATCTGTATGATGTAGAGTTCTGTCAAATTGGCAGGGCTCCTAAGTTTATCGTCAGAAACCATATCAGATATTTCGATATCTACGCATCAGACCTTCAGAGTCTTTTCACTTCTGTAACCGGTCTGAATACTCACCTGTAAGGAGGAAACCAATGGAAAGATATACTGTTGGTGGAAGAATGCTGGCAAAGGACTGTCAGTATTTCAATGATAATTATCCGAGTGCTGCGGCGTTCCTTTTCGCCGCCAATCTTCGGAGCGAGTGCTATGCCCTTGCGATTTCTAATAATCGCAATTCATGGGAAGAAAAAAGGCTTCGGGAGCTTTTGGCGTGTCCTGCATGCCATGATCCCTGGTTCATTTCGCTCATCGAGCAGGAGGGCATCCGTATTCCCCTTAATTGGGTCAAGGAGGGCGAGTATGAGCCAGCTTAATGGTTATGTGTGTTTCTACCGCAACAAGCGGTTTGAGGTTCATGCAGGGACATCCTACGAGGCGCAAGTCAAGTGCGCTCAGGAAAACAACATCAAAAAACGGCATGAGATAACCGTGATTCTCGCAGAAAAAGGCGGTGAAACGGTTGTTCACAAGCCACTGTTCTAGGAGGAATCCTGCCATGAAAAAGAAAGGTAGGTGGCAGAACAGAGTCACAAAAAAACAGCTCAAACATATCAGGGAAACAACCAATCGCTGCACTCTCACGGAGTTAATCAATAACATTCGTGGGCAGAGGGCCGATGGGATAAGATGTTGGGAGTGTGAGGAAATAGCTCATCGGCTTGGTTTGAACATCCCGCAGGAGGAAACCAATGAAAGTCGTTAAGAGAAACGGGTTCCTTGTTGATTTCGACAAGGATAAGATCGTGGAGGCAATCACCAAAGCAGGCAAGACAACAGAAGAGTTCGACAGCTCCGTTGCAGCCCGTTTTGCGGATCAGGTGGTGAATGTTCTTCTTCAGACGAATTGGAGCGGGGAACCGCCCACAGTCGAGAACATTCAGGATATCGTGGAACAGGTGCTTCTCTCATCGCCATTCGAGAAGACCGCAAAAGCCTACATCATTTACCGTGATCAGCATGCCAAACTTCGAGAGATCAAGGTCAATATGAATGTTGATCTCATGGATCAATACTTGGCAAAGCTGGATTGGAAGGTAAACGAGAACAGCAACATGGGGTTTTCGTTGCAGGGGTTGAACAACTACATCTCGTCCGAAATCAGCAAGACGTACTGGCTCAACAAGATATATCCACCGATGATTCGTGATGCACATGTGAATGGAGATTTTCACCTTCACGATCTGAATCTGCTTTCGGTGTACTGTGTCGGTTGGGATCTGTATGATCTGTTGGTCAAGGGTTTTCAGGGTGTCGAGGGTAAGGTTGCAAGCAAGCCTGCAAAGCATTTCCGCACAGCCCTTGGGCAGATCGTGAATTTCTTCTACACGCTCCAGGGCGAAGCAGCGGGGGCTCAGGCATTTTCCAGTCTTGACACCTTACTGGCTCCGTTCATCCGGTACGACGATCTGACCTATGATCAGGTCAAGCAGGCTCTTCAGGAGTTTGTGTTCAACATCAACGTACCTACTCGTGTTGGTTTCCAGACACCCTTCACCAACGTCACGCTCGATCTCACAGTGCCTTCGCACTATGCGGATCAGGGTGTGGTGATTGGTGGAGAAATTCAGAAAGAAACCTACAGCGAGTTCCAGGAAGAGATGAACATGTTCAATCATGCATTCATCAAAGTTATGTCCGAAGGTGATGCAAAGGGCCGGGTATTCACGTTCCCGATTCCGACATACAACATCACCAAAGATTTCGATTGGGATAATCCCGTAATCGAGTTTCTTTGGGAAATGGCCGGTAAATATGGAGTTCCGTACTTTTCGAACTTCATTAATTCCGACATGGACCCGGAGGATGCCAGGAGCATGTGTTGCAGGCTCAGGATCGATAACCGTGAGCTTCACAAGAGGGGTGGTGGCTTGTTTGGCGCAAATCCTCTGACCGGCTCAATCGGGGTGGTAACAATCAATCTGCCAAGGCTTGCATACAATGCCGATGATTTCGATGACTTCATGAACATGCTCGACAATCTTATTGATCTTGCGGCTGAAAGTCTTGAAATCAAGAGAAAGGTGCTGGAACAGTACACCGATGCCAATCTGTATCCCTATACCAAGTTCTATCTTGCGGGGATTAGGGAGCGGTTCGGGCAGTATTGGAAAAACCACTTTTCGACCATCGGGATCGTGGGCATGAATGAGGCATGTTTGAATCTGATTGGTGAAGACATCGGTAGTGAGAAAGGTCGCAACATGGCCCTATGGATCTCCGATTTCATCAGGCGTAAGCTGACGAATCTCCAGGAAGATACGGGAAACATGTACAACTACGAAGCGACTCCAGCAGAGGGTACAAGCTATCGCCTTGCCATGATTGACAAGGAGAAGCACCCGGACATCATCTGTGCAAACGAGGGTACTGGCGATGCACCGTTCTATACGAATTCGTCGTTACTCCCGGTGAATTACACGGACGATCTGTTCGAAGCTCTGGACCTTCAGGATGAGCTTCAGACGAAGTACACTGGTGGAACCGTGATGCATCTCTATCTCGGTGAGCGGATCAGCGACCATGAGGTTATTAAAAATCTGGTCAAAAAGATTTGCACCAACTACCGCTTGCCGTATTTCACGCTATCGCCTGTATTCTCGGTGTGTCCCGATCACGGGTACATCTCTGGGGAAGAGCCCACTTGCCCCCAATGCGGCAAGGAAACAGAAGTGTACGCCCGTGTGGTCGGCTATCTGAGGCCGGTCAATCAGTGGAACAAGGGGAAACAGGCAGAGTATTCTATGCGAAAGAAGTACGCTGTCTCTGTCTGAAAACATTTTGAGCATTAGACACAAGAGCCGGCCCTTCGGGGCTGGCTCTTTTTTGAAGGAGAACAGATATGTCAGACAAAATCATATCAGAATTGCTAGATCATCTCAAAGAAGTGACAGATCTTCTTGAAGCATGGTGGGAATGTGCTGGCAAACCCGTTCATACAACAGAAATTGCTATCAGGGAAGCTAGAAGGGTTATTGTCCTGGCTGAAGAAGAGTACCCGCCCAAGAAAGTTTATGTTGTTGCGTGGGAATACGATGGAGGTGGTGGCTTTAATTGTTTTCTAGAAAAAGCTCATGCCGATATTGCCTTTCACCATGAAAAACACAACGCTGAGAAATTTATCAAGGAAAACTGGACTGCGTATCGGTTCAGCACCAAAGTACGATCCTTGGAATCGGCTTTTCAGAAAATTGATGAACAATTGCCTGCTCTCCTGACAACAGCAGAATGTTATCCAGCCCGTGATCTCGCAATTGAAAAGTTATAGATAAAAAAGCCGGCCCCTTGTGGATCGGCTTTTTTTATTACCTGTACGTGGGCAATTTCTTGCCTCGATGCGCCGATCTCCATGCAATGACTGTTTTCCAAATGATTTCGTCAGCTTCTTTGCCAGCCGCAATACCTCCTTCCGAAAGAGCATCAGCCAACTTCTTTCGCAGTAATCAACATAACATAGATTAACAAATTTGTCAAGGAAAATGAACATTTTATGCTTGACTTTTTGTGTGGAATGTGCTTATACTTCATTCATAACATATCCTTGATCAATTAATTTGATCATTGAGCAGCCGAAGAGCTGTAAAAGTAGTTCCTGATAAAGAAGTTTTCAGGCAATTTCTCAAAACATTCAAGTCTAAGTATATCATCCTATTAC
>JAHDKO010000043.1 GCA_018436855.1 Deltaproteobacteria bacterium
TCGGCCGGGGCTGATAGTATGTGCTCGATCGCGAGAGCTTCAGGACACGGCACTGCTTCGCTACCGGCAATTGATGATTGCGGTCTATCATCTTTTTGCGCTCAGCCTTCCCGCTTTGGAGAGCGCTCTTTCTAAAAAATCCCCCATGTAAAGGTTTTCACCCCGCCGAATGAAACCTCCCTGGTTCAGAATAAGTGAGGAGGGGATTATTATACTGGTGTGGGGATAGTGACTTGAGGACGGTAAATGATTAAGGGTTTCCAAGCCCGTTAAAAAATCGGTTCGTCCCATCCCGGCACCTCGATCAGCCGAATCTTTATCGCGCATAGGAATTACGAAATCGAGCTGGGTGACCACTATCCCCATAACCTTATCCCCTATAAAGAGCAAATCGGGAGGTAAATCATGGAACTGGTACACCCTGTATGTTGCGGGTTGGATGTTCATAAGGCAAACGTGACCGCTTGCTTGAGACGGGTTATGGAGGGCGGCATTATCAAGCTGGACAACAGGATATTCGACACCAACATGAGAGGCTTAATCTCACTGCTGGATTGGCTGAAGGAAAATGGCTGCGGGGTTGCCGCCATGGAATCCACAGGGGTGTACTGGAAGCCTGTATATCATGTACTTTCTCCTGTTCTGAAGGTTTTGGTAGCCAATCCGGCGGAGGTGAAGCAGCGAAGGGGGAAGAAAACAGACAAGACGGATGCACAGTGGCTTGCTGAGCTTCTGGCCCATGATCTTATCCAGCCAAGCTTCGTCCCTCCAGTAGAGATCGTAGCCCTCCGGGATATGGTCCGGACACGGACAGCCCTTGTCAACAACAGGACGCAAGCGAAGAACAGGGTCCTGGGAGTACTTGAAGATACGAACATCAAGATTTCTTCCGTAGTGTCAGACACCTTTGGAAAGAGTGGCCGGGCAATGTTAGATGCGCTTATCTCCGGCCAGCGGGATCCAAAGGTCTTGGCTCAGATGGCAAAGGGCCTACTCAAAAAAAAGATACCCGAACTTGAAACGGCTCTCGAGGGGAGCTTTACAGAACATCACGCTTTCCTGATCAAGATTTCCCTTTCCGTTGTAGACCTCTTGGACAAGCAGATATGTGAACTGGACAAGCACATTGAATCCATGGTCGCCCCCTTGCGCAAAGAGTTGGATGCAGTAATCAGCATTCCCGGCGTCGGTGAGACGGCCGCTCGCGGAATCATCTCGGAGATAGGAGTGGACATGGGACGTTTTGTCAGCGCCACGCGCATTGCAGCCTGGGCATGCATGTGCCCCGGGAATAACGAAAGCGCCGGAAAACGAAAGAAAGGAAGAACACGAAAAGGCAACAGGTATCTTCGAAGACTGCTTGTCGAATGTGCATGGGCAGCAAGAACAACAGACTCTTTCCTCGGCCGCACGTTTCGACGGCTCCAGGCTCGTATTGGGGGAAAGAAGGCTGCCATGGCTGTAGGCCATAAAATACTGGTGATTATCTTCCATCTGATAAACGAGGGCGTTTTATATGACGAGGGAAGATATAATCGCCTTTCACCTAAGGTGGAGGAAAAACAGAAAAAGCGGGCACTCGAAACTTTGCATCGTCTGGGCTACGACGTCAAGATCTCGATCGCCGCTTAAACTTAAAACCTGCTCTATCTCGCGGCCCACTTATTATTTCTGGGATACAGTATCTGTGCGCCTTATTGGGATATATTTGTTTCATAGGAATCATTCTCCAGAGTCAGTTCCCCGATCTTGGCATGCAGCTCCTTTATATCCGGTTCCTTGCCTTTCCTGGATCCTTCAAAGACCGTGGAAGCACCATCGAGCACCTGCTGCTTCCAGTCCGATATCTGGTTGGGGTGCA
>JAHDKO010000175.1 GCA_018436855.1 Deltaproteobacteria bacterium
CCAGGAGTTCCTGCTCTTCGCCTGGCCCGTGATCGCGGTTTCCAGCATTGCCCTGGCGGTATTCTCCTATGTGGGGATCGATGATGTCATCAACCGGGTGCTCTCGCCCGTCACCACCTTTATCCTCGATCTGCCTTCCGATCTCGGGATCACCCTGTTCCTGGGGATCTTCCGGAAGGAGCTCACCCTCATCATGCTGAACTCCGCGCTGAACACCACGGATGTCTCGACCGTGCTCTCCTCGGCCCAGCTCCTGGTGCTCGTGGTCTTCACGGTGTTGTACATCCCGTGTGTCGCCACCATCTCCACGCTGTGGAAAGAGGGGGGACTGAAGGTCGCGCTGCTGTCCATCGCACTCAACACCTCCATCGCCCTGGTAGTGGCGGGGTTGCTGGCCTTCCTGCTCTGATCGGCCGGTTTGCCCTGATCGCGCAGCAATCTCCCCTGCACCCTGGAGTGATGAGCATGCCGGAAGTCCATCTCCTCCCGGGCTCTCTTTTCCCGGCAATCAGGAGCAGTGCTGCGCTTCGGAACGAGCTCCGCACATTTCCTCCCCCGTCTTCCGGACTGGCAGGACTGCCCCGGGACAATGTCCTAATATGTGTTCAGCCTGCCCTGAAAGAGGTGGGGGAAGAGGTCGATAGGCATATTATCTATATCATGAAGACCGAACCACCATCATGGATGCCGGATGGGACACGTGCAGGGGAAGCCCTGCATGCATACGATGTCTGCCGCACACGGATCCGGCATCGCGGCAAAGGAGGTGACAGACCATGATCTCCTGGGCCTTTTTTTTCCTGGTCCTGGCGATTGTCGCCGGCATACTCGGATTCAGCGTCCTTGCGGATGTGTTCGCCTGGCTTGCCTTTATTCTCTTCGCCCTGTTCCTGGCGATTGCCATCGCCCTGTTCCTGGCTGCAAGAAAAGTGGTGCACAAGATGACTGACTAGATGCCCGGGAGTCCGGCCGCCTCAGGTTCCCGCTGGATAGTGTCATTTTCCTGATTCTGGGCAGAAGGGAGACGGCTCACGGACCGTACCGGTAAAGCAGCCGGCTCTCCCTTTTTAGCAGAAACGAACGTGGAGAGGTGTCTTATGGCTGAAAATAACCTGGGAAGACTCCTGCTGCTCTGGGCCTTTGTCTTTCTGGTTCTGGGGATCATTGCCGCCATATACGGAATGGCCGGCGGAGCAATCGGTGCAACAAGGATCTCTCTGATCCTTTTTGTTCTTTTCCTTGCGCTTATGGCCGGGTTTTTCCTGACCGGAAGAAGACCCACGGCTTAAAAAAATATGTTCTGCATCAGGCCAGCCCGGCAGGGGGGCCGTTTCAGAGCAGGGTGGAGACGATCGTGACGATCTACACAAAAGGAAAGCTGTTCATCACCTGGGCGGTCATTTTCCTGGTGACGGCAGTCGTGCTGGCTTTGCTGGGGTTCACCGGAGTAGGCGCTCATGCGGCATGGATCTTCAACGCCCTGGTCATAGTATTTCTGATTCTCTTTGGACTGTTCCTGCTTATCGGGAGCAGGTCGAAGAGAACATGACCGGATCCTTCCGGTCCGCACCGGCAGAGGGAAAGGTCGTTATGCGCCGCACGATCGCGGCAGGAGAGGCCATCCTGCCCGGCACCCGCAGGGCGGAATGCCATCCCGTCGCGGGTAAAAAACCGCTCCATCTCCGGTGTGATTCCGGGTTTTGCCTTGCTTGAGAACGGCAGGGCTCTGCCTATCCTACTATTCTATGCATATGCAGCTGCTTAAGAAAGGAGATCGTACCGGTATGAAGATCGCTCAGGTCGCCCCGCTCTTCGAGCCGGTACCACCGGAGCTGTACGGCGGCTCGGAGCGTGTCGTTTCCCATCTCACGGAAGAGCTCGTCCGCAGGGGGCACAGCGTGACCCTGTTCGCGAGCGGTGATTCCAGGACCAGCGCCCGGCTCTACAGCGTGGTGTCCAGATCGCTC
>JAHDKO010000054.1 GCA_018436855.1 Deltaproteobacteria bacterium
CTGGTCGAGCAATGCGGGTTTCCCTCAGGGATCGACATCGTGCCCGCTGGAGATCTCGATGTGGAGAAATTGCGACAGGACTGCACCAAACAGGGTGAGCACGCCGACCAGGGAGATCCCAAGCCCGAACGACCCTGATTCCCCGATAAACCCTATTCCGGTCGGGATCAGTCCGGCACCGATGATAAAAGCGAACGGGATGGTCAGGGAGATGGACACATTGCGCACCTGTGCAGGGCCGATGGACGAGACTGCGGCAATCGCGGGGGGAAAGAAACACGCGGCGATGAGCGGCTGCAGAAACACGGCGATGATGATGCCGGTGCCGGTGGCGTTCCCGAGGAACACGACAATAAATCCGCTCAGGGCGCAGATCACGCCAAGGGAACGTTTCGGACCGAACCTGTCGTTCGCCCATCCACCGACAAAGGCCATGGCAACGCAGGCTACCCGGGAAAGCGATACATACGTGTTTGCCAGGCTGCGGTCGATACCGTGCTCGCTTACCAGATACAGGGGAAGCATCGCATAGATGCCCAGGGTCACGCTGATGCCCAGGCTGAACAGAATGAATACGATCCAGAACGAAGGGTCTCTCATGAGAATGCCCAGTGCGGCAAAGCTTGGCGCCTGACCGCGGAACGCACCATCCTTGCCGAAGCGGAGGTAGGCACACCCCATGATCAGGGAAAACAGGCCGATCAGGAAAAAAACCCCCCGCCAGGGGAGGATGACCAAGAGCAACTCCGCAAGGAGCGGGGCGGCGATGAAACTCGTGTTGGGCGCCAGTTCGTGTATTGCGATAGCCTTCCCCCAGTCACGGGAGGGGACCAGCGAGGTAACGGTTGAGAGTCCGGAGGGAAGGTAGAGACCGGATGCCAGTCCGGTCAGGAGGAGCCCCAAGCGTATGGCCCAGAGGTTGGTACTTAAGGATGTGGCGATAAGCGCGAGCCCAAGAGTCATAGCGGAAACGACGATGGTGTTTCTATGCGAGATGCGGGAGGAGAGAAAGCCGGACCCCAGAACCGTTATGAAATAGCCGCATGAGATGATGAGGAACATCGATCCTGCCTGCGCATGACCGATGCCGAGATCGGCTTCGATGACGGGCAGCAGGGGAGCAGGTATAATTCGCGCGATAAAGTTCAGGAAGAACAGCGAGGTGATGAAGAGGATGGGGAAGATAAACGTCCTGAACGGCGGGGTATCAGGTGCTGGTTTTTCCAGCAGGGTTTCAGCCATAACGAAACAGATGCTCCCTTCGTGGTGTCGTGCATGCCTGCCGGTACGGCGGCATGTTTATAAGTAGTCGAAATGTAGGTTATCAGCAGATTTGTTGCAATCGAGAAATGTCCTTTCTATGCATGGGTATCATACATTTTCATAACGGTCGAGTATCCGGGGACGTTCTCCTTCCCGCTGACCGATGAAACAGCATCGCATCCAGTATGCCGTCGACGTTGAATCTTAATGGTTTTACCCCTCAACCGCCTCGTATTGATAGACTGGGGCAGGCAGCGGCAGTCATGCCCCTTTAGCAAGGCTGCAAGTTCAAGGCTGACGAGGTACTAGACGGACACTCCAAAATCCACAGCTTCGGGCGTACAGACTGGCGCGACCGTGAAGAACCGGTCAGGCTGTGCACCTGCATCGTCCCGGGCGAGAATCAGACATGCTCTTGGGTCTCTTCAGGTCTTTGAGTTCAGGGCAAAGAATTTTTCTTTTCTCGGGCGTAACGTTGTGTCCGCTATTTCTTGTTGTCCTCGCAAAAGGCACTCCTGGAGCCTTTTTTATCGCCTATGCGCTCGCGTACCCGTGTCAACCCCAAGCTCTACGCGGGCGAGAATGAGGAAGGGGTTAATATCAGAGGAGCATTTACCGAAAGAATTGTTATTACTCATAGGGAAACAGGTATGTATGAAAAAGAGGCGGGAGAGTACGTCAGAATCCGTTAAGCCGGATGTGAAGAAGAGAAAAACAAGAACCAGAATCGAAACTGGAACGGGGGGCTTTTCCGGCAAGCAGCAGGACTCGCGTCCGGCCGAACCTCTTCGGGACAGCGGCGGCATGAACGAAGATATCCATAGCGATGTTTTTGAAGGCGTAACGGATGCCTGGTATTTTCATGACCTTGAGGGCAGGTTCCTCGAAACGAATGCAGCCTTCCGAAGGATATTCGGATATCCGGTGGACAAACCGTTGCCCGAGAATTTCCATGTGGAAGACCTGTTGCCCCAAGATGTTAAGCACCTCGCTTCCGGCTATATCGAGACGATCATCAGGGACCACAAGAGCGAAGGCCTCATGAAGGTATCCTGCCGGGACGGGGGAGAGAGGATCATCGAGTACAAGAATGCACTGGTCTTTGACAGCAAGGGCAATGCAATAGGCGTCCGGGGGATGGGACGGGATATTACCGAGCGCTATCTGTCACGGAAGGAGATGAAGGAGATCGAGCAGAGATACCGGGACATCTTTGACAATGTCACCGATCTCCTGTTCTTCCACGACCTCGACGGGAATTTCGATCTGAAGCAGTGCAACCCTGCTGTCAGGCAGCAGCTCGTCGGCGGTAACCCTGATATCGAAACGGTCAATATCAGAGAGTTTATGCCCGAGGCGTATCGGACAGGTTTCGACGAGTATCTCAAGCGGGTGAAGAAGAACGGCAGGGACGAAGGGCTCTTCACTATCACCAATTTCGCGGGCCGCGAATCGGTCATGGAGTATCGAAACTCGCTCGTTTCAGACAAAGACGGCCCGATCGGAGTTCGCGGCTCTGCACGAGACATCACCGATCGGATTGTCTACGAACGGGCCTTGCAGATGAGCGAGGAGAAGTATCGCACCATTCTCGAAAGCATCGAGCACGGTTATTACGAGGTGGACACCGCCGGTGACTTCATCTTTTTCAACGATTCTTTCTGCAGGATTTTCGACATCCCCAAGGACGAGCTCATAGGGAAGAGCTTCAAAACATTCATCGATGAAGAAACGGCAAAAAAGGTCTTTGAAGTGTTTCATGCGGTCTATTCTACCGGCCGTGACATGATGTGGACTGAATGGGAGTTTGTCACCAGGGGGGGGCGGAAGATCTCCTTCGAGGCCTCGATCTCCTGCATCATGACCAGAAGCGGCAAGTGCAGAGGCTTCCGGGGTATCGTCCGCGATGTCACGGAACGGGTGACCTTCGAGCAGGCGCTGAAAGAGAGCGAATCCAAATACCGCAATATTCTGGAGGGCATTGAAGAAGGCTACTACGAGACCGATCTCAATGGCAGATACACCTTCATGAACGACTCCATGTGCCGGATTACCGGCTTCAGCCGGGAAGAATTGACAGGAATGAGCTACAAGAGCTGCATGGACGACGAGAACGTCCGCAGGGTATTTGAGGCCTTCAGGCAGGTGTTCACATCCGGAGAGCCGCTAAAGGGGTTTGGGTGGGATTTCACCAGGAAAGACGGAAGCAAGGTCCAGGTAGAGTCTTCGATCCTCCTGATACGAGACCCGCAGGGGCGTTCTGCAGGGTTCAAGGGAATACTGCAGGACGTAACTGCGAGAAAGAAGGCTCAGGAGGAGACGCGGCTGCTTGAAGAGAGGCTCAAGAACGCCCAGAAGATGGAGGCGCTGGGCACCCTTGCCGGAGGGGTGGCGCACGATCTCAACAACATCCTCTCAGGCATGGTGAGCTACCCTGAAATACTTCTGATGAAGATCGATGAGGACAATCCGTTGCGGGGGCCGCTTGAGAAGATCCAGAAATCGGGGCAAAAGGCGGCCGCGGTGGTCCAGGATCTCCTCACTCTTGCGAGGAGAGGGGTTGCGGTAAAGGAGATCGTGAACCTCAACGATCTCATCGAGGAGTATCTCGAATCGTCCGAGTTCGGCCGCCTTCAGTCGTTCCATCCGGATGTGGAAACCGATTTCAGGCACGATGACTCTCTGCTGAATATCATCGGGTCGCCCGCGCATCTTTCCAAAGGCATCATGAACCTCATTTCCAACGCGGCTGAGGCTATGCCCGCAGGAGGCACCATCACGATAGAGACGTGCAATCTCCACCCCCGTGACCTTGGAGAATACGAAGGAAACGTAAAGGAAGAAGGGTGGTGGGTGAGTCTGAGCGTTACCGATACCGGCAAGGGGATACCCGATGAAGACATCCCGAGAATTTTCGAGCCGTTTTACACCAAGAAGAAAATGGGGTTCAGCGGTACGGGTCTCGGTCTTGCCGTGGTGTGGGGCGCTGTGCAGGACCACGGAGGCAGTGTCGCGGTGACGAGCAGGGAGGGGAAGACCACCTTCACCCTCAACTTCCCTGCCACCAGCGAACAGATCGCCGAAGCCAAGGCAAAGCAGCTCATGAAGGATTATCAAGGAAAGGGCGAGCATATCCTTGTGGTTGACGACAGCAAGGAGCAGCGCGAGATCGCCGCAGACATTCTCATGATGCTGGGATACCGGGTTGACACCGTATCGAGCGGGGAAAATGCGATCGCGTATATGAAAGGTCATTCGGCCGACCTCATCCTCCTGGATATGATCATGGAGCAGGGTATCGATGGGCTTGAAACCTATGAGCGTATCCTGGAGCTTCACCCCGGCCAGAAGGCGATCATCGCGAGCGGATACTCGGAGACAGAGCGAGTGAGACAGGCCCAGAGCCGCGGTGCCGGCAGGTACATCAAGAAGCCGTATCTTATCGAAGATCTTGCAATGGCGGTAATGCAGGAGCTCCACAAAGACAGGGCGTGACGTGCGGCCGTCCGTCCTGCTCCCGGCAGGCCCCGGGGACACACGGGCAAGATCGATATACTCCTTGGGCATGAAGTTGTTCATGCAGGCTCAGCTGAAGAAAACAATGCCGTGCACGTCGTCCCGACCAGTGGCAACCGGACACTAGGCAAAAGAAAAGGAGCGGCTTAACCGCCCCTTTTCATTGGTAAAATTTGGTAGTCCCAAGGGGAGTCGAACCCCTGTCTCCGGCGTGAGAGCGCCCGGTTTCGTCTTATTCCGCCCTTTTTAAGCCATTTTCA
>JAHDKO010000088.1 GCA_018436855.1 Deltaproteobacteria bacterium
GGGCCGCCGCTCCCCCCAGGGCCGCAGCGACCGTGGTCGACATCTTGACAAAGTCTCTCCTTGTCATGCCATTACCCTTGTTGTCTCCATTGTCTTTTCCCATGGAAAATGGCTCCTTTCATCGAGTCTTGACTCGATCGTTTCTCTCGTGTTTGTTTTGGCTAGATTCCTTCTCAACTTGGTGCCTCGGTCCGTTTTACATGAACTCGCACGCCCTCCTTTGTCCGGGTTGATTTTATGCTGTTCACTCCTCTGCAACCGGATGCCGGTCCCATTCTCCAGTGCATTCTCAAGTGCATCGTGGTCTCTTTTCCGTTTCTTTTGATGCCATAGCCTTTTACGCCACGTCATCTATCCGATCCCGACGATCTTTCCGTCCTTCCAGGTGAGCTGTTTCAGAGACAGTGCCTTGCGCGGGCAGCCGGCTACACACCGGATCTGTCCGCCGCAGAGATCGCACTTGAAGGCCTTCTTCTTGCCGGGGTTGAACCTGGCCATGCCATACGGGCAGGCCTTTACGCACAGCTCGCACCCGACGCAGAGCTTTTCGTCTATGACCACGGCGCCGGTCTTCTCGTCGCGGCTGATCGCCTTTCTCGGACAGACCTTCATGCACGCGGGGTCCGGGCAGTGGT
Organism: Deltaproteobacteria bacterium; assembly: GCA_018436855.1. Classification (GTDB taxonomy): domain Bacteria; phylum Desulfobacterota; class Desulfomonilia; order UBA1062; family UBA1062; genus Phosphitivorax. The sequence continues at coordinate 636 of JAHDKO010000088.1, forward strand.
GACACGTGCGGACATCCGCCTTCTTTTCAGCGCCGTCCGGCGCCTTTTCAACGATGATCGAGCTCAGGTCGCGGTTTGCCTCCTGGTGGTGGAGCTTGCTGCAGATCTTCTCGCACACGCCGCACCCGATACACTTGGACTCATCACACACGATAGCCCAAGATGTGGCGCTTCCGGGAATCGCAGCCTGGCCGGTCGCCGCAAAGGCCCGCGTCAGGAAACCTCCGGCGAGCTCCTCCGCAAGGATGGTAAATCCCGCGACCTTGATGAACTGCCTTCTGCTCAACCCCTCTTTCTGCTCCTTCTTGTTGTCCATTGGTGCATTCTCCTTATCTATTAAACGGCTTGAGAGAGTTTGTTGTTGTCCCGGTCCTGCCCGTGCTCTCGCGCCCACCGGGGCCGCTCACTGATGACGGGCATCCGGTTGATGACCCACCGGTACACCCACAACTCCGTGAATATGACGGTCAGGGTGACGACGATCTCCATCCACGACGGGTAATATCTCACCGGCTCGGTCCAGTTGTATGCAATGAACACGAAGTTGAACCGGTTGATGAAGATGCCGACCATGGCCATGACGGCAGCGGCCTTGATCACAGGCAGGGATTCTTTGCGGGCGCCCGAAAAGAAGAGCACGCCCGGGATGACGACGAACCCGACGACCTCTAGCAGGTACCAGGCGCCGAAAGGTGTCGCCAGCAGGCCCCAGGTGTTGCCCCTGAACAGGTCGAAGACCTTCAGGACCAGGTAGACGGCAATGATCCCCGTGCTCACCTTCGCCAGGTTGACCACGATGCTGTCGTGGGTGCTGCTCATCTCGTCGGAAAGCCGCGCGCGGAAGGCCCTGCTGGTGATCGACCCTTCGAAGATGACCATGCACAGGCCCGCGAACATGCTCGATACGAGAAAGAGCAGGGGGATCAGAGGGGAATACCACAGCGGATGGATCTTGGCCTTGGCGAGCAGGAAGAGCCCCCCCACGCCCGACTGATGGCCCAGCGCAATCGTGATGCCCAGGACGACGGCAACGAGATTGACCCAGTTCACCGTCTTCCAGAGCCTCTTGGCCCCGATCCATTCCGCGACGGCGGGAACGAACTCCACGAGCAGGAGCAGGGTGTACAGGAAGAAGTGCCAGGCCACCATGAACATGACCGAGGCGACCCCGAACTCGTTTCCGATGAGGAAGTTGAACGCGTTCCACGGCCGCCCGAGGTCAAGGACCAGAGCGCCTGCGTAAAACGAGTAGGAGAGGAACCCGTTGAGCACCGTCACCCTGACGATGGGGTGGTATACCTTTTTCCCGAGGATGTAATACATGAAGCTGATGACGTACGATCCGCCGGCAAAGGCTATGCCCACGAGCACGTCGAACCCGATCCACAACCCCCAGGGGAAATCCTGCGAGAGGTTCGTCACGGAGCCAAGTCCCAGTGCGAAGCGCATGACGACGAGCACCACGCCGAGGAGGATCACGGGGACGGTGATGATGTTGAACGGCGTGAAATACGGCCTCTTCGGTTTCAGCTCCAGGGCGAGAGAGAAGGTCTGAGTGGTTGTCTGCGTATCCATGTCGTGCTCCTAATCCTTGTCCTTGTCGTGTTTCCGCCGAGAGAGGTAGGCCAGACCGAACAGAAGGGGAGGGACGATCAGGTCGATCCCGTGGACGGTCTTGAGATAACCTTTCGTGAGGACCGGGTAGGGGGTCGTCCCCAGGTCGGTCCTGAAGCCGATCCGGTCGAAGGGAACCGGGGAGAGATAGATCCAGCTCGTGCCTCCCACCTCGTGCTCCCCGTAGATGTGGCTGACGTAGGCATCGGGCGCGTTCGCGATCCTGCTCCTGGCCTCCTGGAGCATCTCGCTCCTCGTGCCGAAGCTGAGGGCCTCCATCGGGCAGGCCTCCACACAGGCGGGTTTCTGGCCCTTCACCAGCCGTGTCGCATAACAGAAGGTGCACTTGAGGATCCTGGGAGCGGCCGAGTGGTATTCGAATTTCGGCCCGTCGAACGGGCAGGCCACCATGCAGTATCTGCACCCCATACAGTTGGTGTGCCAGCTTATGGGGCCCTCTTTTTCCTTCTTCAGGGCATTCACCAGGCACGAGCTCACACAGGCGGCATCGCTGCAGTGCATGCACTGGGTCTTGACGTGTATCTCGGCGTCCTCGATCGTGTAGCGGTTCACGACGGTGAGGGCGGCTTCCGAGGTCGATCTCTTCCGGTCGAACACCGTGAGATCGGAGAGGTCGGGCGCGGGCAGGCTGTTCGCCTGGGCGCACGCCTCCTCGCAGAGCCTGCATCCGATGCACCGTGTCGTGTCGACGAGCACGGTCGCGGCATCCGGGAGGGGTTCGCCTGCATGTATTATCCGAGGTCCGGCCCCGAGAAGGATTCCGGAGCCGATGCCCATCGTCTTGAGGAAGGTTCTTCTGTTCACGCTTGATTCTCCTTCATGTTCGCGATTTATTTCCCTTGATGTGAGGGGCCTTCCTGAGAGGCCCTGCATCATGCATGTCGATCATGGCGGAAACAGGCCCGGTCTTCCTCCGCACGGCGTTTGCAGGTACACCGCCGGTTTTCATACGCATACCATCGGTGCTGTTGAGGGCTTGGCTGTTTGCAGTGCGGACGATAAAGAATAGGCATGCCGGTAATCTCCAGCAATCTGTTGCACGATCTCGGATGAATGATTCCTGGCCAAACCATGCTCCTTGCATTGTAGACCTGGGGCAATTCTTGTCAAGAGGATAGGACGCGCAAGGGTGCGAAATCACTGATTAAATATAGCTAAAATATGCACAATAACCAATTTAGGCTTATAAGTTATTGTTTATGCATTTGAATCGACAAATTACCCGAACGCTCGGACAAAAACTGAATATAGTGTAGGATTAATCATACACGGTTGGTTTCCTTTTCCTGCTGAGCCATGGCGACCGCAGTCAGGGGATGAGTGTAGCAAGCCGGGGATCGCTGGCGCACCTATCAGACTCGCTGGTGGGGCGCGTAGATGTGGACGGCATCATGGGCGATCCCGGCCGCGCCCTCGACAGGGCACGGAAGGCTCTTTTTTACGGAAAGTCATTCTGCACGGGTTTCGCACGGCAAAGGAAAAAGAGGAGGGGAGAAGCGTCTTCCCCCCTCTCTCGTAAAAAGCCAGGAATTTCGGTTTGTCGAAGGGTTATTTCAGCTTCCCTTTCGCCTTGAGCTCACTCGCCGCCTTGTCGAGGCCGAGGTCCTTGAGCGCCTTTTCCTTCTGCCAGCCGGTCTTCGGGTCCCAGCCCTCAACCTTGTAGTAGTGGGTTTTCCACTCCTCGAACTTCTTCCTGTCCAGGTGCCTGGGCACGACGTTGGAGTACTGCCACTTGCCGTTCTCCTTGGCCGTCATGTAGTAGCAGGGGGACTGGCCGGGCAAAGGCACTCTCCCGACCGCATCGACGGAGAACACGTAGTCCGGGAACACCTCCATATCCCTGTGGCGGCCCTGCAGGGTCCAGATCGCTTTGTTCAGGTTGTGCATCTTCCTGCCCATCTCCAGCGATTCCTCGAAGCTGATCTTCTTGCCGGTGGCGGCCTTGAAGAGTTTCAGCTCGCCCTCAGGGGTAAGGCCCCTGCTGTTCGGACCGTACGGGTTTATGAAGTCGGCGAAGGCGTTGTCGCAGAGCCCGCATGTCTGCTTCCAGAAACTCGAGTAGTAGAGCAGCCATGCCGTGGTCCTCGCCAGGTGCACCGAATAGATGTTGTCCGTGGCAAAGTTCATCATCTCCGGGTCATAAAACGGCGGCATCTCGCCGATCCACTTGGCGACCTGCTCTGCGGGTACGACCGGGGTTTTGCCGGCCGGAATGTCCAGGCTCGGCATCCAGTAGCCGGGCACGTTGAAGTCGTGACTGTTGACGTCTCTACCGCTGATGATGGATGCATAGCCCCAGTAGACCTCGGCCCTGGTGTCGTAGTGCAGGGGATACCCCCAATACATTGCGGCCATGATGCCGGACTCGGTGTCTTCCTTGTACCTTCCCCACCTCTCGGCGGCACGCGGGATACCTTCCGCGATATCGTCGCCGATCCCCTTCCGGAACGCTACCTGGGTCAGGAGCTGCTGGATGAACTCTGCCTCTCCGAGTTTCTCGAAGGGGATATCAGTGTCGATCTTCCTGCCTCTTCCGAGCACCCCCTTGTCATAGAGAGCCTTGAGGTACACCAGCTCTGCCCGGAACTCGAACGAGTTGATTCCCAGGCGCTGCGACAGGTCTGCGGCATAGCCCGATATCTCGGTAACCTTTCCGTGTTTTGCATGGTCAAAGGCCTGGTAGTAGAGGGCATCGACACAGATGGACTCGTTGCCGTAGCCCGAAGACGTTCTCGGCCTGCAGTTCAGGTGGCAGCCCGTGCATCCGCTCGCCCTGCGCTGCTGGTCGTACGGGGCCCAGTTCCTGCTGGGGTGACCGCCGAAGTGGGAGGTGATGAACTCCTGCCATGCATTGATCCTGGGATTGTCTACATCGGCGCCGTAGTTCTTCTCCGCCCAGATCCGGACCTTCATGAGCTCGTCGGGGTTTGCCACCTCCACGCTGCCCGTGCCCAGTACGCTGATCGCCTTGAGGTTCTTCGACCCCCAGACTCCGCCGAAGCCGCCCTGTCCGAAGGCA
>JAHDKO010000007.1 GCA_018436855.1 Deltaproteobacteria bacterium
AGTCCATCTTTTCCAGGGCATTCAGGATCCGGTCGAGCTGGTGTCGCTGCTCCTCATCCTCCACCAGGGGATAGAGCCGCTCGAAGGCGGTCCTGGCCTGGTGAAGCTCACCCATACTGGTATACGCCATGGCTATCTCTTTGAGGAGATAGGGGTTGGCCCCCGCATGTTTTTCACCGGAAGCCAGATATCGCAGTGCCTCTTCCTGCTTGCCCACCTTCCACGCCGTGAACCCGATCCGGTGGTAATACTGGGCCACTGCGTCGTTCCCGCCCACGAGGCCTCTGGCGAACAGGTCGGCAAAGGCCGGGTAGGCGTTCTCGTAATCCCCGGCATACCAGTAGGAGTGGGCAAGCCCCTTCCTGGCCTTGGACAGATCCGGCTTGAGCTTCAGGGCCTGCCGGTAGTTGTTGATCGCATGGTCGTACTGGCCCATCATCATCTGGGCCAGCGCCAGGTTGCTGATGGCCAGATAGTCGTAGGGCTTGGCCTTGATGGCGGTGATGCAGAGCTCCTGCACCTCGGGAAACCGCTGCTGCACGAGATAGATGGCGGCCAGGTTCACGTTTGCAGGCGAGGAGTCCGGATATTTGGCCAGGGTGTCCTCCCAGAGGGTCTGGGAATCCTGCCAGATATCGTTCTGCCGGTAGCTCATGAAGGAATAGGAAAGCACGATCACACCGAGCAGGGCCGCCGAGACGAGCAGGGGAAACTCCGGTGAAAAGCGCCCCGAGTCGAGCCGCAGGCGCCAGAGCCGGGAGAGGCCGTATCCCAGGAGCACGCTCCAGGACAGAGACGGCAGCAGCGCGTACCGGTCGGCCATGATCTGGGAGATGGGAAAGATGTGTGCCACCGGGACCAGGAAGACGTAGAACCACGCAACGAAGAACGCGTAGAGGTAGCGCCGCTTCACCAGCGCAAACACGGCGCTCGAGATCAGCAGAAGATTGACCCCCACGTATGCCCACGCCTGCCAGGCCCCGGGGTCGGCATAGAGCCTGATCGCATAGTCTGCGGCATAGTTGATCGTCAGCGCGATGAGCGAGAGATAGCTCGCGAATATCTGCGAGACTGCCAGGAGGTTGGTGAAAAAGCTCCCGCCGTGATACGGCTTGACCCCGCCTGCCGCATACATCATGAGCAGCAGCCGCACGCCCATGCCAACGGCGATGAGGAGCATGGGCAGGTAGACAAAGGCCCGGGTCTTCCAGAACGAGGGGCGGGGCCGGTGCAGGTGGATGATCACATCCAGGGCCACCACGACCGCCGGGATCATGAGCGCAATGGGCTTGGAGAGGACCGCCAGCACCATGAAGGCCACGCTCGCCCCGTAATACCCCCACCTTCCGGTCCGGCCCCGGATGAACGCCCAGAGGCACAGGAACGTGAAGATGCCCATGAGTGGCTCCTTGCGGGCGAAAAGCCAGGCCACGCTCTCCACGTGCACCGGATGGACGGCAAAGAGGATGCTCGATATGGTCGCCCAGGTAAAGACCAGCTTCTCGTCATCAGTGAAGACCCGGAAGAGCTCCAGGAGAAAAAGCCAGCAGGCGAGGATCATGAGCGCATAGAGCACGATGCTGGTCAGGTGCATGCCGAACACCACGCCCTCCTGCGTGGGGCCCCAGAGAGCGAAATCCACCATGTAGGAGAGGTCCCTCACGGGCTGGAAGGTGGAGAGCTTGGAAACCGAGAGAATCTTGCCCACGTTTTCGGCAGTGATCTCGTGCAGGGCCGTCCGGTTGAAGATCGCGGGATCGTCCCAGTTGGTGGCCTCGTTGTCCAGGACATTGAGATGGAGCCCCAGGACAAGCACGACCATGAACAGCGCCAGCTCCAGATAACGTTTCCTCGGTATCGTCATGACCCTATAACCTCCTGCATGCTCCGGCCGACAGCCGGACCGCATATGCCCTCATCCGTATCTCCCGGCCAGCCTCTGCCCGGACATTTACCCTCTTGACCCATACCATCGATCAGACTTTTTCCTCAACAGGCTTTCCCGATTTCCCGGACAGATTCGAGCGCCCTGCCCTCCAGTGCAGCTGCCGGCCGGGGCCCTGCCTTTCAAGCGGGCCAATGCCGGCGAAAAAGCGGCATCCTGCGACACTGTCCGGCGTTCATGTCTCTTCTTCGGCACACCCGCGCCGGAATATGAAAAACCTGTTTTCGATCAAGGCCCTTCAAAACACTCGACATTCCTTTCGATCTGGTGATAATCAGCTGTACAATAACCGCTTTCACTGGTATATACTCAGCCGACTTTTTATGGAGGCATTCATGTCTGTATCTGAAAAGATGCTTGGTTATATGGAGCGTTTCTCGTGGATCCGGAGGATGTTCGAGGAAGGCGCCCGGTTGAAGTCCATCCACGGCGCCGCGAACGTCTTTGACTTCAGCCTGGGGAATCCGGACGTTCCCCCTCCGAGGGGCGCGCTGGAAAAGGCCGCCGAGATCCTCATGCGCATGGATCACGGCTATATGCCCAACGCCGGCTTCGCCGATGTCCGGGAGGCCCTGGCCGGATATGCGTCCGGCCTCTACCAGGTCCCGCTTACGGGCGACGATATCGTCATGACCTGCGGCGCAGGCGGCGGGCTCAATGTGGTGCTCAAGGCTATCACCAACCCCGGCGACGAGATCGTGGCCATTGCGCCGTACTTCGTGGAATATGGTTTCTATGCGGAAAACCACGGCGGCGTCCTGGTCGAGGCACAGTGCGGGCCAGACTTTCTGCCCGGCATGGAGAACATCCGCAGGGCCCTGAGCCCCAGGACCCGAGCCATCATCGTCAACTCGCCCAACAACCCCACCGGCAGGGTCTACCCGGAAGAGGTCTTCACCGGCCTGGCCGAGGTCCTCAAAGATCGCCCCGAGGTCCTCGTGATCTCGGACGAGCCCTACCGCAAGCTCGTGTACGACGACAGGGAAGTGCCCTCCGTGCTCAGGCTCATCCCCAACTCCGTGGTGGTGACCTCCGCATCCAAGGAGCTCTCGCTTCCGGGCCAGCGGATCGGCTACATCGCAACGGGAAGCGGCGTGCCGGACAAACAGCGGTTCATAAGCGCCCTGGGCCTGGCCACCCGGATACTGGGGTTTGTCAACGCCCCCTCCCTCATGCAGAAGGTCTATGCCTCCTGCCTGTGCGAAGGCGAGTGCGTTCCCGTCGCATCCTACCGTAAGCGCCGGGACCTGCTCTCACGGATCATGGACGAGGCGGGGCTCGCCTATGTTCCCTCCGAGGGAGCGTTCTACCTCTTCGTGAAGTCGCCCTTGGAAGACGATGTGGCCTTCTGTGCTGAGCTGGTAAAGGAAAAGATCCTGGCCGTTCCGGGAAAGGGCTTCGGCTATCCGGGCTATGTGCGGTTCGCCTATTGCGTGAGCATGGAGACCATTCAGGGATGCGCCCCGGGGCTGAAGAGGGTGGTCACGGCCATCAGGGAAAGCCGGTCTTAGTCGTAACGCGCATACCCCGGCACGGGCACATCCGCCGCCTGAGGCCGCTCTTTTTAAAGATTTTCCGGGATAGCGAAAAGAGAATGCCGTCACCCCTGCGTGCGCGGGAGTGACAGCATCATGCGTCAGCTCATGCGTCAGAGGGATAACCCTCTGGGCCTTTCACTCTCTAGAAGGGTATGTCGTCGAACTCGGGCGAGCTGGGACCGTTGTCGGATGCCCCGTAGCCGGGATCTTCGGACGCACCGCTCGTGCGCGGGCCCTGGGAATCCATCGAAGAAAGAAGCTGCATCTGGTTTGCCACGATCTCGGTGGTGTAGCGCTTGTTCCCGTCCTTATCGTCCCACTGCCGGGTCTGGATACGGCCCTCGATGTAGATCTGCTTTCCCTTGGAGAGCAGCTTGGCGCAGTTCTCGGCCAGCTTGCCCCAGGTGACGACCCGGTGCCACTCGGTGCGCTCCTGCTTCTCGCCGCTCTGATCCAGCCACACCTCGTTGGTCGCCATGGTGAAATTCGTTACCGCCTTCCCGCTGGGAGTGAACCTCATCTC
>JAHDKO010000047.1 GCA_018436855.1 Deltaproteobacteria bacterium
ACCGAGGTGAAAGACCTGTACTCCGACATCAACGCCGACCTGAACCTGCTCAGGGACAGCTACCGCCGGTTTTCCGAAGACTACAAAAGCGTCACCGCGCAGGTGAACCGGCTCTCCGAGCTGCCAGCGCAGGACGCCCGGTGGATCGCCCAAAAATACGGCCCGAGCCCCGAAGGCATCGGCAACATCAGCTCCATGCTCTTCGGCGAGCAGGCCGGGGTGTGGGTGGAGCGATCGCTGAGATGGCACGAGAGGATCAGCCCCATGCTCGACCGCAGAGCCCTGGCGGCGGAGGAGCAAAAGGAGCTCAAGCCGCCCCGCTCCGAGGGGATTGACATGCGTTTCAGGGAGTATGCGCCGGTGCCCGATTTCCTGGTCCGGAAGGCGACGGTCTCAGTGCTCACCCGCGGGAGAACGCTCACGGGAACGCTCGCAAACGTCACCCCTGATCAGGATATCCTGGGCCTCCCCATGACCTGCCTCTTCTCGGGGGAAAATCTCGAAGGCATGCAGGGCATACGTCTCGACGGCACCTTCAACCATGTCGACCCATCGAATCCGAGGGATATGGTGCGCCTCGGCCTCGATGGCTATGACCTGCGCCCCAGGGACCTCGGCCGGGAGATCCTGCCCGTTGAGCTTCAGCAGGGCATCCTGGACACGGGCCTCACCGCCGTGGTCTCGGGAGGGTCGGTGAATGCGGATGTGGCCGCGACCGTGAGATCGGCCCGTTTTCTGGTCCGTCAGGCTGATGAGCAGGCCGCAGGCCTGAGCGCAGCAGTGGAAAAGGTCTTTTCCCGGCTCAGCGGGTTCTCCCTGAATGTCGGCGTTTCGGGCGAGACGGAAAACTATGCCGTGAACGTGTCGTCAAACCTGGACGACAGCTTTCGGGGCGTCATCGACACCCTTGCGAAAGACCTCACCGCGCAGTTTCAGACACAGGTGAGGACAGCGCTCGAGCAGCGCGTGAGCGGGCCGATCAACTCGGTCGAACAGCAGGCCGGGTCGCTCGAGCGGATCGACAAAGAGCTCTCGAAGCGGATGTCCTTTGCCGAGTCCCTGCTGAAAAGCAACGTGTTTTCCATTCGCTAGCCGCGACAAGAGAAAGGTGGCGCAGCACCCCGGCCGCAGTATGGCAGGAGGCGTAACATCATGGGGTCAGGTCTCAACATATGACACTCCCTGTGTCATATGTTGAGACCTGACCCCTACTACCGGATGCGCCGGCTACCGGAGGATGTGCTTACTGCTGCCTCTTGTACCCGGAGGGGATGTCGAAGTCGCCTGCGGGGACGGCGTCGGTGGATATGGCCTTCACCTCGGTCGTGCTCGAGAAGAACGGCGCATTCGCATCGGGCCTGGTGCTGTCGGACACCTTCTTGGATGCTGCCTTGGAGAGCATGCTCCCCAGCCCGCCGAGCAGGTCGTCTTTTCCGGTGGGGATGGAGATTCCGCCAGGCTCTTCTTCGGGCTCGGTAGCGGCGGGCCTGTCGCCTTCCACGCTCCAGTTCACCACGGTGCGGATGGCATAGCCCTTGACCTTGGCCATCTCTTTCTTGAACTTCTCGAATCCCTTTGCCAGCTCCTCGTCGGATGCGCCGCTGGCCATGGCGAACGCGCCCATGCCGAACTGCTGCATATCATCGGGGGAGACATTGATGCCCAGCTTTTTCATGTAGGCCTGTGAAAAGGCCTTCTGTTCGGCCTGGAGCTTTTTGATGGCAGGGGTCTCGGGCGTGGTCCAGAGATTGGTATTCATGGTGTTGACGGTCTTCTCCTTTGTTTCCAGATCCTGAAGTTCAACGAGCCAGGTCATGAGATATTCCTCGCAGGCAAACCCGTTGATGGTCTGCTTCGCGCCGGTCTTCTCGACCTTAAACTCGCTCCTGGTCACCTTGACCAGGGGCTTTTCCTCATCATCGATCTCCTCGCCCTCGCCCATATCCTGTCCGCCCTCCAGCTCATCCGGGTCGAAGCCGGCGAGAGGGCTCTCGACATAGGTCTTCTTCTTGGTGTCGAGTGCCCAGATCACGCCTTTGTCTATGCGGGTGATGGTGGTCGTCTCGCTCTTGCCGGCTGCCCAGGAAAGAACGGCGCCCGTAAACTTGATGGATGACGTCTCGACCTGTCTGTCGCCCTGTATCCGCGTGACCGTGGTTCCCTCGTACGCGCCGTTGCCGCCGAAACCGCCGAACCGGATGGCCGACTCCATCGTGGCGTCGGCCCAGGCACAGGAGAACCCCAGGAGCACGCACAGCACCACAGCCAAAAAAACCATTTTTTCCATAATCCCTCCTCTTTCTCGTTGAGCACTGCATTTATCGGCAGAGACAGAATATCGACAGCACGGACGAAGTCAAGCGGAATCATTCACGAAACCCTGTCCGCCAACCTGCCCGGCATCATGCCCGGCGCCCCAACCGGATCGCCTTTTCATCCTTGACTTTGCCGCCGGCCGGGGCATACCTGTTTGTATCATGGCCAGACAACGGCAAATAAGCTTCGATTTCGACACCCCGGTCGATCGCCGGCGCACCGGAAGCCTCAAGTGGGACCTCTATCAGGGCCGGGACATCATTCCCCTGTGGGTGGCCGACATGGACTTCGCCGCCCCGCCCGCCGTGATCGCGGCCTTGAAAAAACGCGTGAGCCACGGCGTGTTCGGCTACACCCTGCCGCAGAAAGAGCTCCTGGAGGTTGTCACGCAGATGCTGGAGCGCGAGCACGGCTGGAAGACCGACCCGCAATGGCTGGTATGGCTGCCCGGCCTGGTGACCGGCATCAACGTGGTCTGCCGGGCCGTGGGTGAGACAGGGGACGCGGTGATGACCACCACTCCGGCGTACCCGCCTTTTCTTCACGCTCCCGGTCTCTCCGGCAGGTCGCTGATCACGGTATCGCACGTCGACGACGGCACCCGCTCCGTCTTCGACTTTGCCGGCATGGAGCAGGCCATGACCGGGAGCACCAGGCTCTTTCTGTTGTGCAACCCCCAGAACCCCACGGGCCGGGTTTTCACCCGCGAGGAGCTGCTCCGTCTGGCCAGGATCTGCCTGAGCCGGGGCGCGATCATCTGCTCGGACGAGATCCACTGCGGCCTGGTGCTGGACCCTGACGCGCGCCACCTCTCGATCGCGGCCCTCGATGAGGAGATCGCGCGGAGGAGCATCACCCTGCTTTCTCCCAGCAAAACCTTCAATCTTCCGGGCCTGGGCTTTTCTCTGGCCGTGATCCCGGACAACGGCCTGCGCGAGCGCTTCCGGCAGGTGATGGAAGGCATCGTGCCCCACGTGAACGCCCTGGGCTACACCGCGGCCCTGGCGGCCTACCGCGATAGCGCGGACTGGCGCCGGGCCCTCATCGACTACCTGAGAACGAACAGAAAGCTGGTGGAGACCTTCGTGGCCCAGACGCCGGGCCTGAGCATGCGCCACGTGGAGGCCACCTACCTGGCCTGGATCGACTGCCGGCAGCTCGACACCAAAGACCCTGCGGCATTCTTCGAGAGCCACGGGGTATGTCTGTCGAACGGAAAGGATTTCGGCGCGCCCGGGTTCGTGCGCCTGAACTTCGGGTGCCCGCGCGAGACCCTGGCCCTCGCCCTGGAGCGGATGGAATCGGCCGTGGCCGGGCAAGCGGGGATAAAACAGGGATAACACTAGGCCGGGCTGGGCCCGCCGCACAGAACCCTCCGAGCAGCACCCTCCGGCGCGGCTTCTCATCCCGCCATGCTTTTCCTATGCGGCCCCCCGGACCTCTGTCCGCATGTTTTCTATGCCCCGGCGCACCAGGTCTCCGGTTTTGCCGATGATCGCATCGAGCCAGGGCGGGATCTTCCCCAGGGTGTCCAGCGCCTGGCCGATGCCTTCTTCCATGGCATCCGCCAGAATATCGAGCTTTTCCTCGGAGCCGTCCCACAGGGAGCTGGCAAAGTCGAGGATCCGCTGCGCGGTGTTTTCAGGGCTGAAAAAATCGGTGCCGTAGGTAAAGCTGCCGAACCGCCCCAGCTCATAGCCCGTCTTTCGGGCCATGCCCTCCCATGCATAGTCCATGGTCATCCGGGTGCCGTCGTTGAACTCGATCTCCACGTGCAGCGATTCCTTTTCATACGTAGGAAAGGCGGAAGACGAAGAGGGGGGAGAAAAACGAGAAGAGAAAGTCAGGTATTTGTTCAGCAGGATTTCTTCCAGCGTCTTCGGCGAGGACTGCTGCTGTGGATACATTTGAGCCCGAACGACCCCTATCCCTGAAATGTTCATAGTCCAACCTCCCTGTCTGCAGCAGAGGACATGAAAAAACCAAAATCACCTTACACCCTTCCGAACAATTCCGGCAAGAGAAAGTACATGAGGGCATGAAAAACAGATAAACCGGTTTTGACATAGTGGTCGGAACATGGTACGCTTTTTCTCACCCATCTTTGCCGCCCACCATGAAAATGACTGTATAACCGGGGATCTGTCCCGGCTTGTTCCGGTAAGGGGAGATACAGCTCAAAAACAGCATACGGGTCATCCACACACCCTTAAGGACGGACGTGTGCGCCTTGACTGCGGAGAACGGCAAGGCGGTTTTTTTTCCTTGAGATACAGGGAGACAGACGGGCTGCCAGCCTGATGAGCAGCATCCGCTTCATGCAGGAGGCCATATGGCTTCGAAGATAATCTATGAACGGTTTCTGTGGTTTCACGGCCAGGCAAAGAGAGGGCTGTATCCGAATGCCGCGGGCATGGCAAAGCATTTCGAGATCTCGGTCAAGACTGCGCAGCGCGACATCGGATTTATCCAGAACAGGCTCTTTGCACCCTTGATATACGACCAGTCAAAACGCGGCTATGCCTATGAAGATGCATCCTATGAGCTGCCCGCTTCCTGGCTCAACGCCGATGAGCTCCTGGCTCTTCTCGTCTCGTTCAGGCTCGCATCCACGGTGCCGGACAGCGGGATGAAGGCCAGGATGAAGACCTTTCTGAAGCAGGTCCTTTCCCTGTACACGCACGAAATTCCCATAAGCCTTGAAGGTCTTGGAGAAAAGGTCTCGGTCAAGAACATCGGGTATTCGGTGACGAGTGGAAAGACATTCCAGCAGGTGCTCGATGCAGTGCTGCACACCAGGCCGGTCAGGATCGAGTACTACTCTCCCCACAACGATGAAGGCACCATCCGGGATATCCTGCCCCTGCACCTGCTCTCCTACATGGGCACCTGGCACATCGTGGCCCACTGCAGCTTAAGAGACGAGCTGCGGGACTTCGCCCTCTCGCGGATACGCACGATCGAGCCCTCCGCAAAGAAGATACCAGTGCCCGCAGGCACCGACTCGATCAAGGAGTATCTCAGGTGGAATTTCGGCATCTTGAGCAGCACCGAGACCATCGAGGTGTGCATCCGCTTTGCCCCCGGAATCGCCCCCTGGATACAGGAGCAGGTCTGGCACGCGAACCAGAAAATAAAAAAGGAACCCGAAGGCTCGCTCTGCCTCAGCTTTCCGGTTGCAGACTTCCGCGAGATCAAGAGGGAGATCCTCAAACACGGCTCGCAGGTGGAGGTGGTTTCACCCCCAGCCCTCAGAGACGAGGTGAAAAAAGAAATAAAAAAAATGAGCACCCTCTACACATAGGACACTTTATGGGGGGGTAGGTGTGTTAGGGTAACAGCAGGAAGCCGTGCAATAGATGAGAAAAAGAGAAGGTTCCATGTTTTTCAAGGTGAAGATATGAAGGGGCTGCTTCCGGAAAACTATTCAGAACTCCTGCAGGACATCAGGGACAGGGTGCGCTCGGCCCAGTATGCTGCGCTCAAGGCAGTGAACAAGGAGATGATCGCCCTGTACTGGGATATCGGGCGGATGATCGTGGAGCGGCAGAAGGGTGGTTCCTGGGGCAAGGCGGTCGTCGAACGGCTTGCTGCGGACCTGAGGGATGAGTTTCCGGGGATGAAGGGGTTTTCGGCTTCAAATCTCTGGCGCATGAAGGTGTTTTTTCAAGTCTATACATCGAAAGAAAAACTCGCACCATTGGTGCGAGAAATAGGCTGGACGCATAACATATTGATTTTCGAGCGTTGCAAGGATGATCTCCAGCGGGAGTTCTACATCAGGATGACCCGCAAGTTCGGCTGGAGCAAAAATGTCCTTGCCCATCACATAGAAAACCAGAGCTATGAGAAAACCCTGCTCAGTCAGACCAACTTTGACAAAGCTCTTCCGGAGAGCCTGAAATCTCAGGCAAAGCTCGCCCTGAAGGATGAGTACACGTTCGACTTTCTCGAGCTGGGCGAAGAGCATTCCGAGCGGGAGCTCGAGCAGGCCCTGATAAGCAGGATGGAGCACTTCCTGAGAGAGATGGGCGGCAATTTCGCCTTCCTCGGCAGCCAGTATCGGCTGCAGGTGAGCGACAGGGAATACTTCATCGATCTCCTTCTCTTTCACCGCAGGCTGCAGTGCCTTGTCGCCATCGAGCTGAAGATCTCGGAATTTCAGCCGGAATACATCGGCAAGATGCAGTTCTACCTCGCCGTGCTCGACGACCTGGTGCGCATGCCCCACGAGAACCCGTCCATCGGGATCATCCTCTGCAAGACCAAAGACCGCATCATCGTGGAATACGCTCTCAAGAACTCAGGAAAACCGATAGGCGTAGGCGAATACCGGATCGTGAGCAGGCTGCCCAAAGATCTGAAAGGACAGCTTCCAACGCCGGAGCAGATCGAAGTGCTGTTGAGGGATGAGGGTGAAAAACCATAAATCGGAGAACACATCCATTGCCGCAGTCTATCAGCAGATCAGGGAAGTGCTTACCCATGCGCGCAGCCAGGCATACATCGCCGTCAACACAGCCATGGTGCAGGCATACTGGAACATAGGCCGGATCATTGTCGAGGAAGAGCAGCACGGTGAGCAGAGGGCGGAATATGGAAAGAGATTGATTGACGGCCTTTCCGGCAGACTTTCGCAAGAGTTCGGCAAGGGCTTTGATAAGTCCAATTTATGGAACATGCGTGCATTTTATCTGGCCTATCCAATTCTCGACGCACTGCGTCGAGAATTGTCCTGGACCCATTACCGCCTGCTGCTGAAGCTGGATCGGCCGGAAGTCCGTCTGTTCTATATGGAAGAGTGCATCTCAGCCGGATGGAGCACGCGTCAGCTCGAACAAAAAATAAATTCAATGTATTATGAACGCCTCCTGGCAAGCAGGGATCGTGAGCCGGTGCGCCGGGAGATTCACACGCTGGAACCCGGCCCGCAGCCCGAAGACATCATCAAAGATCCCTATGTCCTCGAATTTCTCCAGCTCAGTAAGAATCCGGGTTTCTTGGAAAAGGAACTCGAGACAGCCCTGATCGGCAGGCTGACCCATCAGGATCTCGGTCAGATGCAGATGTATATCAACTACTTCACCCGTGAACTGATGAATGAAGGTGACACCAGGCCCATCGGTCTCATCCTCTGTACGGACAAGAACGAAGCGGTTGTGCGTTATACCCTTCCTGAAAACAACGACCAGATATTCGCATCACGATACAAGCTGTATCTACCGAGCGAGGATGAGCTTGCCAGAGAACTGGGAAGGGAACGCCAGGTTATTGAGATGGAGAAGGGATTGGCCGGGGACGGCACTGAACGTAATGAACCCATTTAATGAATGATTATGACAAATTATATGATAAATGATAAATTATTATCAATCCTTGTCACACACCATGAAAGTAATTGCTCAACCATAATGCTTACATAATCTGTTTTTTGGAAAGAGGAGATGCCAGATCTGATCAATAAGTCGGGTACGGGCTTCACCCGTGAGGACGGACGTGTGCACCTATTAAGGTTAAGACAACATAATTATGTTTTGTTTGATATCGAGACTACAGGTCTCTACCCGAAGAAAGGAGATCGTGTCATAAAAATCGGCGCTGTTGCCGTCAAAGAGGGTTTCATGGTTGAAGAGTTTCACAGCCTGATCAACGCGCCCCGAAAGATTTCAAAGGGGGCGCAAAAGGTCCAAGCCATAACGAATGAAATGCTCACAAGGGAGCCTTCGCCGGAGCATGTCTTCCAGAAGTTTCATACTTTCATAAGAGACAGCGTCCTAGTTGCACACAACGCTCGGTTTGACATGAGCTTCCTGAGAGCTGATTTCCACTGCTTAGGGTTCGGTTTGGCTGCTCGACATCAATGCACCCTCGAACTGAGCCGAAAGCGATATCCCAATTTATCAGACCACTCCCTGACATCTGTTTACCGGCATCTGTTTGGCGCACTGCCTGAAGGTGTTTGTATGCACCGCGCCCTGGATGATGCACGGATGACGGCAGAGATATGGATGGCAATGAGGAAAAATGACTAATTCAATATCTACACTCTATCAATGCTGGGGTAAAGCTGACAGGCATGGAAGTGGTTGGGAACCAGCTCTATATCACATGCTCACAGTCGGAATAGTAGCAAAGGAGCTTTATAATTCATTGCCGTCTCGTTTACAGCTACGTATAGCTAAGGGGTTTGGTCTTAATAAAGAAGCACTTAGAGATATATTACCAATTATTGCATCGTTTCATGACCTGGGCAAAATTTCTGTAGGGCATCAGCTCCTTAGAGATGATTTAGCCTGTGTATCACAGCTTAAGTCTCTTGATTTTCAGTTTGATAAAAATTGTGATTTAAACCACAAGCAGGTCGCTTTCAGTTATATAAAACAAGCCCTCGATCAGATTGCTATCTGTAATGCCAACGATAGATCATCTGCTGCATGTATTGCTTTTGCACTCGCTGCCCATCATGGCGAATTATACGCGGTTGACTCGGATAGAATAAGCGATGATGAACCATGGGACATTCTTCGAAACCTTGCAACAGAGCATATAACAAGGGTATTCGAGTATAAAAAAGATAAACAGATCGAAGTGAAATCTTTATCAGCGCTATTATTACTCACAGGGATCACAGTGCTTGCAGATTGGATTGGATCTTCGGTTGAATTCTTCCCGTATGCTTCAGTCGCAGACTGGAATGACATAGGCAGGTTCATCAAGGATCGTAGAGAAAAGGCTAGCAAGGCAATTTCTTATCTCGGTTTTAACGCAAGACTAAAAGAAGAGTCTGCTTTTAATTCTGTGTTCGATGGCAAGTCACCTAATGCGGCCCAGGAAATTGCCTTCGAAGTTGCATCCCAATTGACCCATCCTTTGTTACTCGTTGTTCTGAGCTCAACAGGTTCCGGTAAGACTGAAATACCGCTTGGCATGTTTGCTAGGTCAGCCATGAAAGAAGATTTGCGGGGCCTTTACTTTGCGTTACCTACACAAGGGACTGCGAATCAGAACTTCCAACGGTTGAGAGGTTTTACTGACAGACTGAGTTTCATTGGAAATCCGCAGTTACATCTTCTGCATTCAGCCGCTGAAATCGATGAGACATATGGTAAGCTTAAAACGTGTATAGACGATGGCTTAACAAGTGAAGATGGGACGGTGACTGCTTCCGAGTGGTTTTCTACTACAAAAAAGGGTTTGGCTGGGACATTCGGCGGTGGAACAATTGATCAAGCTTTACTTTCCGTTCTACGCGTCAAGTGGATGCCGTTACGCTTCTTTGCATTGGCTGGGAAAATGGTCGTATTTGATGAGATTCACAGCTACGATACTTATATGACACGGTCAATAAACCGTTTCCTTGAATGGGCTCCGTATACCGAAACATCTGTTGTTGCGCTCTCAGCGACATTGCCCCAAAAAGCCGTTAAGAATCTTTTGAAAAGCTTTGCCCCAAACACTGACCTTCCTGATGTGATACCTTATCCTTGCGTCGTTGGAGTTGATAAGACTGGGGTGATTAGTCTCATGCAAATACCCTCCGAGGAGTTTAAGACAAGTGCCATATTATCACCGCTTCTTGTGGATAGCCAGTATCCGCTAGAGGCTATTGTCTGCAAGATAGAGCATCTTTTCTCTGAGGAAGAGGGCAACCTAGCGGTTATTATGAACACTGTTGGTGAAGTTCAGGCCCTTGCAACGCGAGTTCAACAATCAGAAGTACTTCGCGACATTGAACTTATAGTATATCACAGCAGATTTACTGTTACCGATAGGGCTACTATAGAAGAGAAGATTAGGCGCAAGTACGGAAAAGAAGGTTTTTCGAACGGCCAGAGACCAAAGAGAAGTATCGTGGTCGCCACCCAGGTATTAGAGCAGAGCCTGGATGTGGATTTTGATTTTATGATTAGTTGGCTTGCCCCTATCGATCTTCTGCTTCAACGACTTGGCCGGTTGCAGCGCTTCTTAAGATTGTATCCACGGCCCGTTGACCGAGTACTCTATGTGGCAATGATGGATATCCTCACGGGTAACATCCGGTTTGGAGTTTCAGGTCTCGTTTACTTCCCGGATATTCTCCAAAAGACAGCAAAACTATTCATAGATGGGGGGGAGTATCGATGCCTATCTCTATTGCTGCCAGAATCTGCGTCGTCACTCGTGGAAGCTGTTTATGGTGAGCAGGATATAGATGTAATCACAAAATGGGAACAGGATAGAATTGGTAGGCAACTCGGTGAAATCTATCTCGCGGAGGAATATCTGCTTAATCAGGCTCATGGAGACGGTGGAATTGAGAAGGACCCCTTCAGTATAGTCTCATGTATACGCGACGCGTCGGATGAAACAAGAATCTCATCTCGGTTGGCTGATGTTTCAGTCACAGTCGTCTTGTTATCTCAGAGGGATAGTTCCCCCACAGCATATGGACACAGTGAGTATGCACTCAGCCTCTGGAAGAAAAGCCTGCCTGTAAGGAATCGTGGATTAGTTGAAGAACTCCTCAAGGTGGCATCACCACTTGAGTGGCAGAACATACCTTTACTACGGAATTGTCTTCCGCTTTACCTTGAAAAAGTAGCCAGGTTTGGATCGTATGAGGTCTCTTACGACGGGGTTCTCGGGCTTGAGATTAGAAGGTCCACAAAGGGGAAGTGATGGACGAAAGAGAAATTAGCTTCAATTTGGTCGACAAACCATGGTTGCCTTGTGTGACTCTAGACGGAGAACATAGATTCCTGTCACTCAAAGATGTTTTTGATCGTGCACATGAGTTGCGGGGGTTTGTCGCTGAGCATCCGCTGACAATGCCGTCATTAATGGGCATATTGCACTGCATCATCTATCGAGCGATGGATGGGCCAAAAGGCATAAAACAGTGGGCGGCATTGTTGAATGTAGGTAGGTTTGGGCCTGAGATTCAGGTGTATCTGAAAAAGTGGAATTCCCACTTTGATCTTTTTTCAGTCGAAGCTCCCTTCTACCAGGCCCCTGACCTCACTATCCTTGATAAGGACGGCAAACCGTCTTGTGGAGTTCCAATCACTACGATTGTCCAACAATTGTCGAGTGGTAACAACAAGACAGTGTTTGATCATACACTTGATAGCAATGGCCCCTCCCTGACACCAGCAGAATCGGCTATTGCGCTCATCACTATTCAGGGGAGTGGGCTACAAGGCACGAACAATAAAACCACCAACAAATTCGGATTACAAAAAAGCTTCAGCGATGCACAACTTATAAATGGCTCTGTTCTCTTCCTAAAAGGCCGTTCGCTTTATGAAACGATCGTTCTTAATTTATTGCCTCGTACTGGTAACAGCCCCATACCAAATAGTTCTTCCGACTGTCCTGTATGGGAGTTGTCGCCTGATGTTCCTTGTCAATCTGGAAACATAACTCTCCGAGGATATCTGCATCTGCTAACCCCGCTGTGTCGTCATATCCGACTTATCCCGGAAATTGATAGCGGTGAGGTTGTAGTAAAGTGGATATATATTGCACAGGGTGAAACCTTCAGGGTTAGAGATCCACGGTTTGCCTATTCAAAGCCGAAAGAAGAAGGACGCGATAGCCTACCAAGGAAGATGCAGGTTTCAAGAGCTATCTGGCGTGACAGTGAAGCGTTGTTTGGACTAGGAGACAATCGCCCACATCCATTTGCTAATATTGCTAATGCGATGGACTTAAATGTTATTCCTCATGACGGCGTAAGGAAGTATATTTGCACGGCTCACGGTATAATAAACAAGAATGCGAAAATTTTTGATTGGAGAACGGATCATCTTCAAGTCCCGCCTTCCATTTTTGTGGATAAACAGGCCGTGAAATTTCTATTGGATGGAGTTGTTCTTGCCGAGGATGTTGCAAAGCATATAACCGAAGCAATCAAGAAGGCCGCCTCCATAATTCTTCCCAAGGCAAAGGATGACCGAAAGAACCTGATCAAGCATATGTCGGAAAACGCAAAAGCTTTTTACTGGCAGGAACTTGATTTGCCATTCCAGGATTTTCTTCTGTCCCTGCCAGACGATGGTAGCTCTCTTAGGAAGTGGTTTAAGATTGTCAGGGAGCGTGCTGAGAATGCCCTTATATCTGAATTTAACACAATGAGTTATGATCTTGTTAGGCACGGGCAAGCATGGGTTGTGGCAGAAACGACACTCACCGGTTTGCTCTCTAAGTTGGGAAGGAAAAAGGGGGTGATTCAATGACTGAGGGGACAAAGGCCGCAAATAGAAGGGCAATAGCTGTCACATTTGTGGCTGACCTTTGCAAACTGAAGCATAACACAGGAGCTATGGCAATGCTTAAACGTGGGCTTGGCAAGGACCATGGTGTGATTGAAATGTATCAATATGTGTATCCTTTCTTGCCACAAGATACCGCTTTCATGAGTGAAGGTAGTTTCCTGAAAATTGCTGCTCTCTTTGCGCTACATCCTGAGACATGTGACCACAAATCGTTTGGCAAATCATTCCGGGAACTCTGGCATGCACATAACCGACGACCCAGCACAGAGAATCGATTCAGAGCGCTGCTTGCTGCGGATAGAGAGACAATAGCAACACACCTGCACCATTCAGTGACAATGATGAAGGACAAGGGTATCCGAATAGACTATGCCGGGCTTCTGGTCGACATCAACAACTGGGATCGTGATGACAACTTTGTGCAGAGAGTGTGGGCGAAAGATTTCTGGGGAAATAATAATGATAATCGAAAATAAGAAGGAGGCAGAATAGATGAAGGAAAAACAGATGAAGAATCTAAATGTCGAGATCCATATGCTTCAGAACTTCACTTTGACGAATCTTAACCGGGATCTGACAAACGCTCCGAAAATGTGCCAATTCGGTGGAGTCAAAAGAAGCAGGGTATCAAGCCAATGCAAGGCGCGTATGACCAGGATGCACAATTTTTTCATAGAGGCAATACGAGAGGCCCATGGTGACCTGGGTGTTCGTACTAAGTGGCTCGCTTCAGCAATTGCCGGAGAGCTCGCAGAAGGACTCTTGGAAGATAGTGAATTTCACTCTGAATTGGGCTTGATCGATGGAAAGACAAAAGAGGATATTAAACGTATTGCAAAAGAAAGAGTTGAGCCTGCGGCAAATGCCGTGCTCCATCTCATAGGCCTAACGCCAAAAGGATCAAACGAGACAGAAGAAGACAACGATGATCAGGAAACAGCCGAGCAACGTGCAGAGTATTTATTGTATGTAGGAAGAGGAGAAATAACAGCATTAGCCAAGGTTGCTGCTAAAAACTACGAGAAGCTTAATAAGCTCGCGAAGAGCATTGATATAGCAGTTCGCTCACAGGAAACCAAAAAAACAGGGAAGGCAAAGAAGAAAGATACACGAAAAATCGTCGAGAAGATTGATGGGTTTGAGGACTTGGCGAAATTGTTCAAACCGCTTCTGAAGAGAAAGGATCAAAAGGGCAAGACGTCCTATGCTGCTGATATAGCACTGAGAGGTCGCATGATTGCAAATGATAAAGATATGAATGTTGATAGTGCATCACAAATTGCGCACATGATCAGTACTAACAAATTACGGGTGGATAACGACTTTTTTACTGCAGTTGATGACTTGTTGCCAAGTACTGAATCGGGAGCAGGAATGATGGGCGATCTCGGAATGACAAGTGCCTGCTATTACAGCTATGCCAATGTAGACGTGAGAACACTCTACGAAAATCTCGGAAATGATATGAGTTTGCTGATAGCCACTATAAAAGGATTCCTCCGATCATTCTATGGTTCATTTCCTTCAGGCAAACAGAATAGTACCGCGGGGTTCAATTATCCTTGTTATGTTAGAATCGTTGTTAAAGATAAGAACCTGCCCATGAATCTTGCTAATGCTTTTCAAAAGCCTGTCGTGCCCGATGAACAGACTTCTCTTGAAGAGGCTTCAATTGAAGCGTTCGAGAAGAGGCTTCAGAAAGAGAGAGATATGCATGGTGCTCTTGCTGGATTTGACGCAATCATTACTCAAAAGGTTGCGACTCTTTATCCAGGATTGGTCACAGATAAGAATGATATTGCGAACAGCACCTCTGAGGCTATTGAGGAAGTGTGTAATGCGGTTAAAAAGGAATACACCAATGCATAGTACACTCCTAATCAGGCTCCAAGGTCCTATGCAGTCATGGGGTACACGCAGCAGGTTTGAGATTAGGGATACGGAGCGAGAGCCGACCAAGAGTGGCGTTATAGGGATGCTTTGTGCAGCCCTTGGGAGAGATAGGGCTGATTCTGTAGCTGACCTCGCAGATTTGAGAATGAGTGTCCGGGTCGACCGTGAAGGAGTGCTGCAGTATGATTATCAGACTGTCGAAGGAGTCGTATCGGCAGATGGTTCGCCAAACAAAGACGCCCAGACATCAAGAAGATACTATCTGGCTGATGCTGCGTTCGTAGTCGCCTTAGAAGGCGACACCGTATTGCTTACTTTTGTGAATAAGAAACTGCTTGATCCGCGCTGGGTAATGGCATTGGGACGAAAATCCTATGTCCCATCAGCACCTGTCTCAATGCATAATAATCTGCGGTTAGGCGTTAATATGCGTGATTCACTGATTTCTCAAAGCCTGCCTCTGATCGCAGAACCGCAGCGATGGCAGGCGAAAATACGTCTTATTCTGGAATCCCCTGAGGAAACACATGAGGTTCGTATTGATACACCCGTATCGTATGAAAAAGGGAAACGTAAATTTCTGCCAAGGTATGTTTGTACAGAATTACTGGATATAAACACATTTCCTGCATTCAAGTATTAATCCGAGGAGTAAGTCATGTACTATACACAGATCATCCTAAACCCTACCTCACGTAAGACGATGGAAATAATGAAAGATGTTTATAAACAGCACATACTCATTATGTCAGGCTTCAAAGACTATGACGCGGAAGAGCTTGGTCGGGTTCTATACAGAATTGAGATGACCGATTCAGGAAAACTTACAGCCATAGTGCAAAGCTTTGTTCTTCCGACATACAGGGTAGAATTGGCTCATGATTATTTTAAATCAACAAAAACTAAGGAGGTGCTTTTCTCTGGCAAACCGGAGCCTTTGTTTAGCAAAGGTATGTCCTTTCGTTTCAGGTTGCGTGCAAATACAGTTGTAACAAGGAACGGTAAAAGAATCGGTCTTATTTATGAAACAGCTTTAAGAGAATGGTTCGAAAAAAGAACACCGGCTATGGGGATAAGTTTACGTGGCTACGATGTTATTGATGAAGGATATATTCAAGGTAAGAGAAATGGCAAAGATATCAGGTTTAAAATTGCAAGATACGAAGGTTTATTAAAGGTGGAAGAAAAAGACATATTTTCAAGGGCATATATTAACGGTTTTGGCCATGCAAGAGGTTTTGGATGTGGTCTCATTTCGTTGGCAAGAATTTAATCAAAGAGGTGAGGCTTTGGGAAACATCGGCCCAGCCAAGGCCTTTGACTGCGGCCTGATGCTTGTACGCAGGGCATAATAATTCACGGATAGGCTCCTCAAGGAGATCGAAGAATGAAATCTTTTGACCGCGATTTTCTTGAACGTCAGGCAATCCCGATCGAGTTCGCCGGGACCCTTCGCCTGCTGGGAGAATATCGCGGTAAGCAGGAACTCTTTACAAAACAAATGCCCCAGGTTTTGAATACTCTCAGGCAGGCGGCTATTATCCAGAGCACAGAGTCATCAAACCGGATCGAGGGAATAGTCGTAGAGAAAAAACGTTTAAAGCCCCTGCTGGAAAAAGGCTCGCCTCCTGAGAACCGCTCGGAAGCCGAGGTGATCGGCTATAAGAACGTCCTGGCATGGATTCACACGACGTATGATCGGATTGAGATTGTGCCGGAAACGATTCTCAAGATTCATCGCGATATGTTGAGCCGAACGGATCTTCCTGCAGGGATTTGGAAACGGCGGGACAACACGATTGAGGAGCGCCTTCCTGACGGACTGTGGATCACCCGTTATGTGCCTGTTTCGGCGCGTGAGACCCCATTTTACATGGGTGAGCTGTGCGCCCGCTTCGGCAGCCTGTGGGAAGAAGGCCGGGTAGACCGCCTTCTGCTCATGTATGCCTTTGTCCTCGATTTCCTCTGCATTCATCCTTTTACTGATGGAAACGGGCGGGTTTCCCGGTTGCTCACTGTGCTGCTGCTCCATAAAACCGGTTACGATGTGACCCGATATATCAGCCTCGAGCGCCTGATCGAGGAAAGTAAAGAAAGCTATTATGATGTGCTGAATCGTGTTTCCGCTCAATGGCACGAGGCCGGTCATTCTCTTGTGCCCTGGTGGGAGTATAATCTCGGGCTTTTGCTGGCAGCGTATCGGGAATTTGAAAATCGCGTGGGCTCTGTGCGTTCGAGTCGCGGTGCCAAGACAGCCTGGATACGGGAAGCTATTGAACAGCTTCCCAAGGAGTTTGAGATCAGAGAGCTTGTCCGGGCGTGCCCGGGAGTCAGTCGTCCGATGATCCGTACCGTTCTCGAAGCGCTCCGCCGTGAAGGCAAACTGAAGACCTTGGGAACAGGTCGCGGGGCCAAATGGCAAAAGGTGATAATATCGGATAAACGTGATAATAAACGTGATAATAAGGATGGCTGAACATGGCTGAACCAATTCTACCGCCTTTGAAGCCGATCCCCATGAAGGACAGGGTATCCATACTCTTTGTGGAGAAAGGCAACCTCGATGTTCTGGACGGCGCTTTCGTAGTGGTGGATAAGAACGGGGTCAGGACGCACATCCCGGTCGGAGGTGTCGCCTGTCTCATGCTGGAGCCCGGCACCCGGGTGTCTCACGCAGCCGTTACCCTTGCTTCGCGGGTCGGATGTCTGATTGTCTGGGTCGGGGATGCGGGAGTACGGCTCTACGCAGCTGGCCAGCCGGGCGGCGCGCGGGCAGACCGTCTGCTTTATCAGGCCAAGCTGGCCCTTGACGACAATGCCCGCCTCAAGATCGTCCGCAAGATGTATGCGATGCGATTCAAGGAAGAACCGCCTGCAAAACGCAGTGTCGAGCAGTTACGGGGAATCGAGGGGGTGCGTGTTCGCAAGATGTATGAGCTCCTGGCCAAGCAGTATCGGGTGGAATGGAAACATCGCAACTATGATTATACCAAATGGGAAAGCGGTGACATTCCAAACCGGTGTTTGAGCTCTGCCACTGCCTGTCTCTATGGAATCTGCGAGGCTGCGATCCTGGCAGCAGGGTATGCACCTGCGGTCGGCTTCATTCATACCGGCAAGCCACAGTCTTTTGTCTATGATATTGCAGACATGTTCAAGTTCGAGACTGTGGTCCCGGTCGCATTCAGGATTGCTGCCCGGAAACCGCGTGAGCCTGAACGGGAGGTCCGTTTGGCCTGCAGAGACATATTCAGGCAAACAAAGCTGTTAAAACGCATTATTCCGGCGATTGAAGAGGTATTTGCAGCCGGAGAGGTAAAGATGCCTGAGCCGCCGCCTGAATCCGTCGATCCGGCAATTCCGAATAAGGAGGGCATGGGCGATGCTGGCCATCGTGGTTGAGAATGCGCCTCCACGTTTGCGCGGACGGTTGGCGATATGGCTGCTTGAAGTGCGTGCCGGAGTATATGTGGGCAAAGTGTCCCGCCGTGTACGGGAGATGATCTGGGGTCAGATCGAAAAAGCTATTGAAGATGGGAATGCCGTGATGGTGTGGAGTACGAATACCGAGTCTGGATTCGATTTCATGACACTGGGCAATAACAGGCGGATACCGAAGGAAATGGACGGGATCAAACTAGTCTCGTTTCTCCCTGAGAACGACATATCCGCGATGCAGGAAAAGTAGTGATCCGGTAGTTGATCGGGTTGGCCCCCTATCAGTTTTATGCTAGGTGAACGGCTATGCCCAGGTATCACGACAAAATGAGACTTAAGAGATACATGATGAAACACGGAGAATGCGATCCCCTCACTGAATATCTTATCTGCAAAGGATTCAATGATGGGATAGTGGAGACTGGATTGGAAATTTTTGTTGATTCATGGGAAGAAGCTGTAAAATGGGCCATTGGCAATTATGACTCGGCAGACATAGATTACGACCTCTACCAAAGGACAGAGCTCTACCAGGCAATGAAACATGTTTCTCCTGAACAGATAGCGCCTTATGCGGAAAGAATAGAAAAGGCTGATAATTATTATAAAGAGCATACTGTAGAAAACAGCATCCCTCATGACTCCTACATCGATGAAGATCCGGATAGAAAAGTGCACTGGTGGCTTTTCCGCTCACCGAAAATTGAGCCCGGCAAATAAAGTCATATAAAGGACATCCGGCATAATGGAGAATAAAACAAACACTGATTCAGGGTGCCTTTACATAAGAAAAAGTTCCGTAGATTTTTAAGTCGAAGGATATCTGACATGATGTCAGATGGTTACAGGAAGTGTGTTCCCCACATGCGTGGGGATGAACCGACGGCATGTAAGACGGATGTGAAGGCGAAGAAGTGTTCCCCACATGCGTGGGGATGAACCGGTTACACGCAGTATGTCATGGAGGTGAGCGATGTGTTCCCCACATGCGTGGGGATGAACCGAAGAGCATTCCGGTCAAGGATATGATGGTATTGTGTTCCCCACATGCGTGGGGATGAACCGATCATCCCGATTGGTCCGCGCAGAGAGTCGAAGTGTTCCCCACATGCGTGGGGATGAACCGGACTTGATGCCCTTGCCGTTCATGGCCGCCGTGTGTTCCCCACATGCGTGGGGATGAACCGCAGGCTGTTGCAAGAAAGAGGCGCAGGTTCTTGTGTTCCCCACATGCGTGGGGATGAACCGGCCCTGAATGCCTTCCGGCTTCCTGCCGCACTGTGTTCCCCACATGCGTGGGGATGAACCGCAATAACAATCCTGTCAATATTTGTTGTCAATGTGTTCCCCACATGCGTGGGGATGAACCGATTTGGAACAATTCGACTGTTGGTTATATTCAGTGTTCCCCACATGCGTGGGGATGAACCGCTGAACTTGTGGACTATCAGCCTCCCCGGACAGTGTTCCCCACATGCGTGGGGATGAACCGCCGAGCCTTATCTCGCCATCCTTGACGCTCACGTGTTCCCCACATGCGTGGGGATGAACCGATGTCCAAACGCGTGCAGATCTCCACCGAGGAGTGTTCCCCACATGCGTGGGGATGAACCGGACTATGGGAATTCCAGCAAATGTAACCACCTGTGTTCCCCACATGCGTGGGGATGAACCGTAGGGCTCCCATGACACAGGCTGAACCGATCAGTGTTCCCCACATGCGTGGGGATGAACCGCCTCGGGAGTGCATGCCGCGCCAAAGATCGTCGTGTTCCCCACATGCGTGGGGATGAACCGCTGTTTGAGATGCTCCAGGTGGCGGATGTGCGGTGTTCCCCACATGCGTGGGGATGAACCGTTGGCCGAGATCTCGGTGGCCGCGATGCGGTAGTGTTCCCCACATGCGTGGGGATGAACCGGCCTGCTGGTCCTTGAATTTCCGGATGGTGAAGTGTTCCCCACATGCGTGGGGATGAACCGTGTTCCTGGAGGTAAACGAGAAGGACGGTAGCGTGTTCCCCACATGCGTGGGGATGAACCGACCGATCTCCCCCGGTGGTTCGATACGCTCTGGTGTTCCCCACATGCGTGGGGATGAACCGTAGCATGACCGCAACGGCAATGCAAGAATAAAGTGTTCCCCACATGCGTGGGGATGAACCGCTGATTCAGATGGTGGAGCCGAGAGAAGTCCGGTGTTCCCCACATGCGTGGGGATGAACCGAGTTTCCATCCCCCCCAAGTCCATCATCATGAGTGTTCCCCACATGCGTGGGGATGAACCGGAGCACGGTGACGCGCTCAGACGCGCACTGGGGTGTTCCCCACATGCGTGGGGATGAACCGTGCAACCGCTCCAATGACGAGACGATGGAACTGTGTTCCCCACATGCGTGGGGATGAACCGCTATCAATGAGAAGTCGGTTATGATGAGATACGTGTTCCCCACATGCGTGGGGATGAACCGATGCCGTGAACGGTGTTCGGCCCCCAGACAACGTGTTCCCCACATGCGTGGGGATGAACCGCTCCCATTGCTCAGGCAATACGCACAGGTCAAGTGTTCCCCACATGCGTGGGGATGAACCGGTTCAGCCTGTCGTTTCTTTCACCCTCCGGCGGTGTTCCCCACATGCGTGGGGATGAACCGGCTGTGTCGAGGTCGATGAACCAGTTGTCCACGTGTTCCCCACATGCGTGGGGATGAACCGGAATAGAGACAGTATGGGGCCTGAGTGACTTTGTGTTCCCCACATGCGTGGGGATGAACCGCACCATTCGACATTCGCAAGTACAAGGACAAATACACAGGTGTTCCCCACATGCGTGGGGATGAACCGGGCCAGCCGTTCGCTATCGACCTGCCGGGGGTGTGTTCCCCACATGCGTGGGGATGAACCGGTGGAGAGAATTTACCGGATGGCGATGAATTGGTGTTCCCCACATGCGTGGGGATGAACCGTACAGCGTGATCACCACGGAACTGTCCGAGATGTGTTCCCCACATGCGTGGGGATGAACCGCGGAACCCCGTTTCCCCCGAAAGGACAGAAACGTGTTCCCCACATGCGTGGGGATGAACCGCGACGCAGGAGGTCCAGGCCGAGAAGGCCGCAGTGTTCCCCACATGCGTGGGGATGAACCGCGGGTGCATGAGTTGTACGGCATGGTGATCAAGTGTTCCCCACATGCGTGGGGATGAACCGGCTTTCCCGCCTTGATAAGCATGTCTCTTACTGTGTTCCCCACATGCGTGGGGATGAACCGAATATATATTGTCGTAAGGAGGGTAATATGAAGTGTTCCCCACATGCGTGGGGATGAACCGGCCCTGATGTCTCCAAAGATCGGTGCGGCATCGTGTTCCCCACATGCGTGGGGATGAACCGGCAGGATACAAGGCAATCGTGGTAGATTCCATGTGTTCCCCACATGCGTGGGGATGAACCGAACTTGAATCCCCCGCCATCGCTTTCTTGAAAGTGTTCCCCACATGCGTGGGGATGAACCGATATGGTTCGGCTGTGAACTCCTGGCGAACTAGTGTTCCCCACATGCGTGGGGATGAACCGGGAAGAAGAAGCAGCAGCTACTCAATTCACCGGTGTTCCCCACATGCGTGGGGATGAACCGCAAGTCAGGGAAGCCTCTCATGAGAAAACGAAGTGTTCCCCACATGCGTGGGGATGAACCGGAGACCCTGAACACCTTGTCGGTCAGTGGTTAGTGTTCCCCACATGCGTGGGGATGAACCGATAGACCGGGCAATGGGGAAAATGAGGATCTGGTGTTCCCCACATGCGTGGGGATGAACCGGGCATCGCGCAGCCCCTCAAGTCCACGAGCGTGTGTTCCCCACATGCGTGGGGATGAACCGGCGGGCAACCGAACATGGATCTGTGCTGCGACGTGTTCCCCACATGCGTGGGGATGAACCGCTCTCGTCCATGGAGGACGCCACCCTGCGGGTGTGTTCCCCACATGCGTGGGGATGAACCGACGATCATCCGGTCCCATATCGCGTAGTCATCGTGTTCCCCACATGCGTGGGGATGAACCGCGATAATACCGTCCCACTCATAATCTGGAAAAGTGTTCCCCACATGCGTGGGGATGAACCGGTCTACGGCGGCACCTACAACGACCAGTTTTAGTGTTCCCCACATGCGTGGGGATGAACCGTAAGGGGAGGGCTCTCCATTTCGCTAATGCCTGTGTTCCCCACATGCGTGGGGATGAACCGTGTGCAACAAGGTTTCCCTGAGAAGGAACTTAGTGTTCCCCACATGCGTGGGGATGAACCGAAAAGGAACCCACCGAAGAACTACAAACGAGCGTGTTCCCCACATGCGTGGGGATGAACCGAGACGAAAGATGGCTATCAGATTGAATTAGGTGTGTTCCCCACATGCGTGGGGATGAACCGTTGAGGTTTGAGTTCAGCGCACCTGACCGGGGGTGTTCCCCACATGCGTGGGGATGAACCGCGACTTTTTGAAACCAGAAGTAGGCGAATATCGTGTTCCCCACATGCGTGGGGATGAACCGAATTACCGCCGGGCAGAATTGGCTATTTGGTAGTGTTCCCCATATGCGTGGGGATGAACCGACATTGAAAGGCTCATGAACCGCATCGTCAAGAGTGTTCCCCACATGCGTGGGGATGAACCGTTCTATCTTCACGAATGATGCCGTCTGGAGCTGTGTTCCCCACATGCGTGGGGATGAACCGGCTCGATCACCCACGAGCCGCACTCCCGCCATGTGTTCCCCACATGCGTGGGGATGAACCGAGCCCCGGCCGGCGAAGCCGGCGGCCAGAAAGGTGTTCCCCACATGCGTGGGGATGAACCGGGTGAGAATGAAATGTCTGCGACTGAACAAAGGTGTTCCCCACATGCGTGGGGATGAACCGGACCTTACCACGACACCGCAGGGAAGGGAATTGTGTTCCCCACATGCGTGGGGATGAACCGTATAATCCCGATAGGTAATATTAACCACAAATGTGTTCCCCACATGCGTGGGGATGAACCGTGCTTGATACTCCGTGCTTTATTTTGGGAGGGGTGTTCCCCACATGCGTGGGGATGAACCGGACTGGCAAACGCGCAAATCACCTGTGTATGAGTGTTCCCCACATGCGTGGGGATGAACCGAGCGACGCCATGATACCGATCATGGCCAACCTGTGTTCCCCACATGCGTGGTGATGAACCGTGCGACCACGATTTTATTATCGGGCGTCCGTGGTGTTCCCCACATGCGTGGGGATGAACCGTCGGGTTCCTGCTTCTGTGGTCGCTTTATGTCGTGTTCCCCACATGCGTGGGGATGAACCGGGCCTCCTCCCGCGCAATGATGCCCTCTGCAAGTGTTCCCCACATGCGTGGGGATGAACCGGCTCTGGAGGAATGGAAGGAAGATCGGATCGCGTGTTCCCCACATGCGTGGGGATGAACCGGGGCAATCACGGTCAACGGCAAGACTGAGCGCGTGTTCCCCACATGCGTGGGGATGAACCGGAATCCCTCGGGGGTTTTCCCGATCCGTGGCGGTGTTCCCCACATGCGTGGGGATGAACCGTGGGCAGACGGCGAGAAGGAGTTTCTTGCCCAGTGTTCCCCACATGCGTGGGGATGAACCGGCTCTGCGATAAACACCCCCCTCCCCGCCCCTGTGTTCCCCACATGCGTGGGGATGAACCGGTATAGTTGTAGTTTGATGGATCGATAATGATGTGTTCCCCACATGCGTGGGGATGAACCGATCACCAGCTTGAGATCGTGGATGGATAGAAGGTGTTCCCCACATGCGTGGGGATGAACCGGTACGCTCCGAACCTTGCCGTCAGCGATTCTCGTGTTCCCCACATGCGTGGGGATGAACCGAATTCATCCCCTACCTCCCTACGGCCTGCTTGGTGTTCCCCACATGCGTGGGGATGAACCGGCCTCGAGCGGCCCGCGGAACATTTGCGCGTAGTGTTCCCCACATGCGTGGGGATGAACCGCACAACTTGGAAAGGCTGATGAGATGAGAGAGGTGTTCCCCACATGCGTGGGGATGAACCGGTAGTGCTAGCAATAGATACAGCACAAATAGTGTGTTCCCCACATGCGTGGGGATGAACCGCTGATTCCCCTGTTTGAGTACGAGCGGTTCTAGTGTTCCCCACATGCGTGGGGATGAACCGCGTTGTACTCATCCCGCAGAAGCTCAACCGTCGTGTTCCCCACATGCGTGGGGATGAACCGCTGTGCGCCGAGGTCATTAAAATGCAGAAGAAGTGTTCCCCACATGCGTGGGGATGAACCGGGCGAGTCGCTGTTCTGCTCGTTGTCGGGGAAGTGTTCCCCACATGCGTGGGGATGAACCGGCGGTCTCCGACACCGGGCACGGCACCGACCTGTGTTCCCCACATGCGTGGGGATGAAGCCGATGGGCATGGCCTCCGACCAGGCCGCGACCTGTGTTCCCCACATGCGTGGGGATGAACCGTCCTTGGGCGCGAGGTCCGACTTCGCGATGACGTGTTCCCCACATGCGTGGGGATGAACCGGCGCTACCGATCCGGCGCACGCGAATCGGACTGTGTTCCCCACATGCGTGGGGATGAACCGGAGAGGAAGCAACTATCCGGAAATTCCGGGTAGTGTTTACCACACACGTGGTGATGAACCCAATGTGCACATATCATTGTGAATACACTTTACCCTTTCAGTGGTGTTTTCCATCTTCGTGGGGACAAACCGGCAACGTGTGACAGCGAATTATATACGGGCTGAATATGGATAGAAGATATTCCGGAATATTTGCGAGATGTAACTTGATCCATTCTGAACACCAAGGGCTCTGTAACGTATTAGGCCTGTTGCAGACGGGAATTTTAAAGTCTGCCGGCACACAAGAGAGGGAAAGGATCGGACCGGCTCACGATCAGATCCGCATGCGGCTGCTAGGCAGGGTGGCCCCCTCGCTGCATGCGCCCTTTAGAGAAGGACAGACTATACCACTGGAAGAAAAAATCAGGAGGGAGCAGGGAAATATGGTAAAATATGCATGGCCCGGGCTGAGTCTGTGGCTGTTAAAAACCCGGCGCGGAAAGGCTGTGCTGCTCATACATGTGCCCATGAACCGATCGGGTATGAGTGGGGCGAAAAGCCATCTCATGACCCAGAGAATACCCTTTACCCCTCCGATGTCACCAAGGCCGGTTCCGGCTCTTTGTTTGAGATTTCGGTATGAATCATGATAGATAAAATCAGGAAGTATGCCGGGTGCCTGAAAAACCGGTGAGGAGGATGCCGATGGCAGGAGCAAAAAAGAAGACCGGCAAATCGGGGAAGAAGAGGCGTAAGCCTGGCGGGCCCGGGCCTCAGAGTGATTCAAGGGGTGGGGAACGCACCGCTGCCCGGTTCTCGCGGTTCGCTACCGAGCGGGTCAACCGGAAAATCGCGAAGCTGGTCGAGGGAGAGAGCTTCCGCGACATGGACGAGCTTGACCGCTTCATTACCCGGGCCATGGAAGAGGGGACCCTCGATGCCGCGAGCAGCGGGCCTGCGGGAATGGACGACCCGGATGAGCAGGCCCAGGAGCTTGCATTCCAGGCCATGGAAGAGCCTGATGACCGCAAGGCCCTGTCACTTGCCCGCAGGGCCCTGAAGCTCGATCCCGAGAGCGTCGATGCCCGGTCGGTCGAGATACAGATCACCATGGATGATCCTCAGGAGCGGGTAAGGGCTTATAAATCACTGCTGGAGCGGGCGCGCAAGGACATGGGCAAGCAGTTCTTCGAGGAAAACAAAGGCCAGTTCTGGGGAGTGGTGAACACCAGGCCCTTTATGAGGGCACTCGAATACCTGGCCGACTTGCTGGTCTCGCAGGAAAGGTTCGAAGAGGCCATCGCCGTGTATGAAGAAATGATCGAGCTCAACCCCGAAGACAACCAGGGGGCCAGGGACAGCCTGCTCGGCCTCTACCTGGGAGAGGGCGACGTGCTGAGGGCGCGCTCGCTCCTGAATAGATATCACGAAGACGACCTGGCCGTGTTCTCCTGGGGCAGCGCGATCGAGCGTTTTCTCTCCGGCGACCTGCCGGAGGCGCGGGATGCGCTCAAGAAAGCTGTCAGGGCCAATGCCTTTGTCCTCGCCATCATGGCCGGGATCGAGGAGATGCCCGAAGACTACGACGGCGGGTTTTCTCCCGGAGATATCAACGAGGCCTGGTACTGCCTCATGGAGCTCGGACCCGTGTGGGAAAAACAGCCCGATGTCCTGACCTGGATTGCGTCCGAGCTGCCCGGGCTCATATCATAGGAGCCTGATCCGATGACCGGGTGAAAGGGCCGGAGCCGTGCATGTCCGGAAAGCGCGGTGCGCGCGTGCGGCCTGCCGGAGACTGTGTCGGCTGTGTCGGCTGTGTCGGCTGCAGCGGCTGCATCCGGCTGACGTGCACGCGGGCGGGCGGATTCCGCGCGTCAGCCCCGCGCCTGTGCCGATCGGATGGATGCGGTATTCCCCCCCGGGCGCCTCGACGCCTGCCGGGCACGGTCGGGCATGCTTGCAGCGTAGTCGAAGCCCGGCAGTTTCCTGCGGGCAACGGTCTCGCCCAGAGTGCGCTCGATGGCGGCGATCATCCTCGCGTCGTCGCGCGTCACAAAGGTAAACGCCTCGCCCGTGCGCGATGCGCGGCCCGTGCGGCCGATCCGGTGTGTATAGGCGTCGGCCGTGTCCGGGATGTCGAAATTGATCACGTGGGATATGGCCGAGATGTCGAGCCCGCGGGCAGCGATATCCGTTGCCACCAGGACGCGGTACGCGCCGCTGCGGAAGCCCTCGATTGCGCGGTTGCGCTTGTTCTGCGACAGGTCACCCTGCAGCGACACGGCCTGATGACCCGCGTGCGAAAGCTGGCGCGCCAGGCGCTCGGCGCGGTGCTTCGTCCGCGTGAACACCAGCACCGACCCTGTCTGCGTGCGCGCAAGCAGCTCTTTTAAGAGCGCGGTCTTCAGATGGTGCTCCACGGGATACAGGGCATGCGATACCGTGGAGGCCGGCTTCATATGGCCGATCTGCACCGTGACTGCATCGTGCAGCATCTCGTCTGCCAGATGGCGCAACTCGGCGGGCATGGTGGCGGAAAAGAGCATGGTCTGACGCTTTGCGGGCAGCACTTTGACAATGCGGCGGATGTCCGGAAGAAAGCCCATGTCGAAAAGCCGGTCGGCCTCGTCGATCACCAGATACTCCACGCCCTTGAGGTCAATGCTCCTGCGGGTGATGTGGTCGAGCAGCCTGCCCGGACAAGCCGCGACAATCTCCACCCCGCGCCTGAAGGCGGAGGCCTGGGGCACGATGTCTATGCCGCCGAACACGGCCATGCTTTTCAGGCCCGTGCCTTTGCTCAAGACCTTGAACGCCTCGTTGGTCTGCGAGGCCAGCTCGCGGGTGGGAGCCAGGATCAGTGCCCGGATGCGGCGGCGCGGGCCCTGGCTGAGTCTCTGGATCAGGGGCAGGGCAAAGGCCGCGGTCTTTCCGGTGCCGGTCTGGGCAAGGCCAAGCAGGTCGCGTCCAGCGAGGATGGGCGGTATGGCCTTTTCCTGAATGGGTGTGGGGGTGTCGTATCCCTGGCCCGCGATGGCGGCAAGAATGTCCCGGTTCAGATTGAATGCATCGAATTTCATAGGTTCTCCTTGTTATGGAAGCTGTTTGCGAGGGAGCTTATAGGTGACGGGACATACGACGCCCGAGTGGTGCATTTCCGGCGATAAGCCCATGTCTGCTCTTTCGTTCCCCTGGTTCACGCTTCGGGGGTTATTTCTGAAAAACGGAAGAGGATCAACGACAGGGCCCCTTAAGAAAAAGGCTTTGATGATATCTTCACGGGCGGACCATGCTTCAAGCCGCCGGTTCGTCATTCAGATTGCGCACATCCCTACGTGCTCTTTCGACTGCTGTCAAGCAAAAAAGAGCGCATAAGTCCGTACATGGAGTCAAGCCGGGCCAATCCTCCCTGACGAGCGCCCGCAAGAGGGAGATAGGGCCTACTCTCTCTCCTGAGGGCTCAGAAGCACGCGCTCTCCCTTTCTGAGGCCGGAGAGAATCTCCACCAAATCGTTATCCGCCCGACCGGTCTTCACCAGGCGGGAGAAAATCCGGCCGTCTTTGACCACCCTGATCATCTCAAGATGCCCCACCCGGTGCACACAGGAAAGAGGAACCCTTATCGCCTCACGGGGCCTTTCCCTCGCCAGGAGCCTGTCGATCGCCTCAGCGAGAATGCCGCCCGAACCTCCCTCGCATCTCACCTCGATCACGCGTGCCCCCTCGTGAAGAGGGGCTCCTGTTTCCTCCTGGATGACATCGGGCACGGGCCTGCTGCGAAACGAGCCAAAGCCCCAGAAAATCCCGATAACCACGCCGATCGCGACAACGGTCCATTTCAAAAATCCCAGAAAATCCCTCTTCCCGTCTGTATGCCCGCCCATATGCGGCGCCTCCTCACGTATTCAAAAAAAGGTGACAACATGGAGGAAACAAACAGGAAAACACAGGTGCGTGTCAATACCCTGGTTGATTTCTCCGGCCCTGATTTGCCGAACTCTTCAATCAGGGCGGTCCTCCATATGCCGATTTTCAATGCGCGGATACCTCCCTTGATCAATGAACATACCGGGAGAGGACTCATCCGGGCATGGAGTGTCCGAAGGACTGGTGAACAGACGTTGTCCAGCCGGAAAAATTTTATTGAATACTGGATAGTATGAAGATTTGAATTGACAGTCTAGCGGGAATTCACTACGGTAAAGTCATTGAATACAATGATCTCGTGATGGGTCGTTTCTTCGCTTCTATTGCGTGGGACTTTTCCGGTGCCCGGCGGGAAGGGGCTGCATCAGGTTCAGCTCCGCGGGTGCTGTTGCAGAAGCCCGGGTGAAAAAAGAGCTTCTGAAGGGGGATGAAATTCAGAGGCAAGAATCTTTTCATTCGAGCAACGAAGAAAACACGAGACCATCGGCAGATGATCTTCTCAGGGCATTCGAAGCCCTGGGCGCAGGGGTGGTTTCCATCGACCGGGGTTGCGCTGTCATCTATGCCGACGCCACGGCACAAACCTTCCTGAACGCAGACGCGGGCTCGCTCATCGGGCGGCTGCTTTACGACCTGGTTCCCGACGGGTTCGGGCGGCTGCTCCGGGAAAGGGCCGAGCCTGCCCTCCATGGCCGGACAGAGACCGGGTTCGAGGCATGGTGCCCTGCGCCCGTGGGGCGCCGGCTGCGCTGCCGGTGCCTGCCTTCATCCGATGGGGCGATGGTGGTCCTGGAGGATATCACTTGTCAGGACAAGGTGCTGGGAGCAGGCATAAGCCCGGCACGTCCGGCGTGCAAGGGCAGCCGGATACCGGAAGCACCGGGAGACCGGTATAAGGCCTTGTTCGATTCCATGCCCCAGGCCGTTCTGGAGTACGACGCTCAGGGCAGGCTCGTGGCGGCAAACCGGGCGGCATCCGAGATCTCCGGGATTGATATGGAGGCGATGAGGGGATGCATCGCCGAAGAGGTGTTCGCCTCAGTTCCCAAGGTCTGCCGGGAAGACGGGACCGCTCTCGATGCCGAGTCTCTGCCCACGATCACCTCGCTGGCTACGGGCAGAGAGGTGATGAACGTCGTCATGCAGATCGTTTTCCCGGGCAAGCAGGCATATCAGTGGATCCGTCACGACGCCATACCCTGGTTCAAATCCACGGACGGCAGGCCGGGTGGGGTGTTCGGCATATTCAGCGACATCACCGAGATGAAGAACATTCAGGACGCCCTGTCCATGGTCAATGAAAACCTCGAGCGCATCGTCCAGGAGCAGACAGAAGAGCTCCGGAGTACCATCGGGGAGCTCGAAAAGCAGAAGGAGACCCTGAAGACCATATTCGACAGCATCCCCGCGATGCTCGTTTTCCATGACCCGTCCCGGCAGTCGAGCATGGCCAACCGTGCGTTCGAGCGGCTTACCGGATGGTCCCTGGCTGGCGACGGATTGGCGGGGCTCATGGTCGCCCTTTTCCCCGATCCGGGATGCCGGGAAGAGGTATGGGACTTCATAACGGCGGCGAGCGGCATATGGAAGGAATTCGACATCACCACCCGTTCGGGCGAGTCGCTAACCAGCTCGTGGCTGAGTGTTCGCATCTCGGACGGCTCGCTGATCGGCGTGGGGGTCGATCAGAGGCTCTGCAGGCTCTGTACGCAGATGGGCAACGACCTGGCGAAGTTTGCAGCCGCGGTGGAGCAGTCGGAAGAGGGGATCGCCCTGATCAGCCCCGACGAGACGATGGAGTACATCAACCCGGCCTTTGAGGCCATTACCGGGTACACGCGCTCCGAGGTGATCGGCCGGAAGCTCTGCAGTTTTGCGGACTTTCCCGCCGATGGACGTCACGGCGAGCTCTTCGACTCCATCGCCTCCCGGCAGCGGGCCTGGAGCGGCAGGCAGAAGAGGAAAAACGGCGAGCTCTTCGATGCCAGCATCAGCATCACCCCGATACGCGACCATGCCGGCCGTGTCGTGAACTATGTGTCGATCATGCGGGACATCACCCGGGAGACAGTGGCACAGCGGCAACTCCAGCACGCCCGCAAGATGGAGGCCCTGGGCAACCTGGCCGGAGGCATCGCCCATGATCTCAAGAACATCTTCTCCCCGATCCTGCTCGATACCGAAACCCTGATGCAGGACATGGGTGTCCAGCATCCCTTCTATCCCGTGCTCGATGAAATCCACAAGGCGACCACCCTGGGGATAGACCTGGTGAAGCAGATCCATACCTTCAGCCATAGCACGCCCCGCGAGAAGACGCCCCTGGATCTGTATCCCCTGGTCAGGCAGTTCCTGTCGTTTCTCAGGTCGATCGTGTCGCCCATGGTCGACATCAATCACCATCTGTGCCCGAAGGGGGCCATGGTCATGGCTGACGCCACGCAGATTCAGCAGGTGCTCATGAACCTTGGCATCAATGCCAGGCATGCCATGCGCAGAAAGGGCGGTCTGCTGACCGTGGGGCTCGCCAAGGTTGACCTGGATGAAAAGGCCGCTGCCGGGATAAGCCCCGGTCTGGCTCCCGGACCTTATGTGGAAATAACGGTGGAGGACACGGGCGAGGGCATGGACACCAGGATCGTCGACCGCATTTTCGAGCCGTTTTTCACCACCAAAAAGCCGGGAGAGGGTTCGGGCATGGGTCTGGCAGTGGTGCACGGCATTGTCAGCGACCACAAAGGGTCGATTACGGTCAGGACCAGTCCAGGCGAAGGCTCGGCGTTCAGGGTGCTGCTGCCCCGGCTCCCGGAGAACGTCCTGGTGAGAAAGTCCGGCAAGGAATAGGCGAAGGCGCGCTCCTGCCCGCAGGCGAGGTGTCCGGCAACAGAGGTGCCGGGATTACGGGGCTGCCCCCCTTGGCCGCCTGCAGGAAGCGGAATGTCCTGGGCGAAAAGACGCCGGAGAAGATCAGGGCACGGCGAGAAGGTTTGTCCGGAAAAACAACTGACGGAGAAAAAAGAAACGGGGCCGTGCCCGGCGCCAACGCGCATGACCGGCCCCGCATATGAAAAGGGGTTGTCGTATGCCTGTTGCTTTTAGAATCTACTTTCCTGGATCGATCGCCACGAAGTGTGATCCGCGGTCGTCCTTGATAAAGAGAAGGACCGGCTTCTTGCCGCCCTTTTTCAGGGCGTTCTCGAACTCCTTGACGTTCTTGACGGGCCTGCGGTTCACCTCCTTGACGAGCATTCCGGGCTTGATGCCCGCGCGGGCGGCTGCAGAACCCTGATCGACCCCGGTGACCACGACCCCGCTCTCGTTCTCGAAGCCGTACTGCTTCGCGAGGTCCTTGGTGAGGGTCGCCACGCTCATGCCCAGGCTGCTCATGTCTTCCGAACGCGACGAGGTGAGCATGTCTTCCGACATCTTCTCCACCTTGACGCTCAGGGTTTTGCTCTTGCCGTCGCGGATCACGCCGACCTTTATCGTGGAGCCGGGCACGGTCATCGCCACTTCGTTGCGCAGGCTCGCGGATGCATCCACCGGCTTGCCGTTCAGGCTCACGATGACGTCGCCCTGTTTCATGCCGGCCTTCTCCGCCGGGGTGTCGGGCATGACCTGGGAGACGAGCACTCCCCTGGTGTCGTCCAGGCCGAACGACTTTGCCAGCTCTGCGGTGAGGTCCTGGATGGTCACACCCAGATACCCGCGGGTGACGTTTCCGTGCTCGATGAGCTGCGTGTAGATATTCTTTGCCAGGTTGACGGGGATGGCGAAGCCGATGCCCATGTAGCCCCCGCCGTTGCGGCTGTAGATGGCCGTGTTGATGCCCACCACCTTGCCCTGGAGGTCGATGAGGGGCCCGCCGGAGTTGCCCGGGTTGATGGCGGCGTCGGTCTGGATGAAGTCTTCATAGTCCGTGATTCCCACGCTGCTGCGTCCCTTGGCGCTCACGATGCCCGCGGTGAGCGTGTGCGAGAGGCCGAAGGGATTGCCCAGCGCCAGGACCCATTCTCCCACCTCGATCCGGTCGGAATCTCCCAGGGAGAGGACCGGCAGTCTCTCGGCATCGATCTTGATCACCGCCACATCGGTCGGCGGGTCGGTGCCCACGGTCTTTGCCGTGAACTCGCGGCCGTCGAGGAGTTTTACCGTCACTCTGTCCGCGTCGCCCACCACGTGATTATTCGTGAGGATATACCCGTCCGGGGTGATGATGAACCCCGAGCCCTGGCTCTGTACCTGCCGTTTCTGCTGCTGCTGGGGAAACTGGGGGAATCCGGGGCCGGGCTCGCCGAAAAAGCGTTTGAAAAACTCGTCTTCAAAGGGCGAGCGGTGCCTGAGAAACGGGCCCTGGCTCACGGTCTTCTCGACCCTGATGAATACGACCGCAGGCGAGGCGTTCTTTGCGACCGAGGCAAAGGCCTTGCCTGTTTCCCTGAGGTTTTCCAGGGCCTTGTCCTGGGCGTGCGTCACGCCGGGCATACCCAGGAAAATGAGGGCGATGAAGAACCATGCTACTCCAAACACATGGAGAAGCGTGATACGGTGCTCTTTTTTGCGTGCAGCCTTGCGCATGTATAAGCCTCCTGATGATATCTCGTTTTTCTCTATTACTTGCCAGGCACTGAGGCAAAACCAGTGCCATTTCCAACTCATTGATAATAGGCAGAATAGCTTATCCGGTCAAGGGGTTGCCTGTATACAGGTGTATGGTTAATTTACACATGTGTAAACAAAGTATACAGGACAGGGAGGGTGGCGGTGGATCTTCCCGGGTCCGGTGAGGCCGGAGGAACGGCAATGGTGATATCCGCATGGCGATCGTTTCGATTCTGATGAGTTCGTGCGTGTTCCGGGAGGGACCGGCCGGATGGCCCCCCCTTCGTGTCCGCTTCTCGGGGACTTCGAAGGGGGTCACATCCCCCGGCCTGGCCCTCCCGGGTGTTGCCGCCTTCAGGCGCGGAGTTACGATTTGTTCCTCATCTGCGCCGTCAGGGGATGATCCTCGGGCAGGTGGTCGGGTGCGTGCCTTTCTTTCAGGACGGTGTCGTTGCTCTCGATGGGAACCACGTTGAGAGTGCCGGCAAACGATATCCAATGGGGCAGGTCGAGCTTCTTGCCATCGGGATGGTTCCAGGTCCGGTACCAGAAGATGTCGTTGACCGACTTCCGGTTCTCCATGGCCTGCTGTTCCGCGATCATGGCATCCTGCTCGCGCTTGGCGCAGATGGAGATGATGGCCTGCATCTTGTCGCCCGGGCCCATGGCCGGCCTCAGTATGTCGGTGAACCCGATGCCCACGCCGCTCTTGAGCACCTCTTCGCTATCGAGGAGCTCTGCCGAGTGAATGGGGCCTGTCATGCAGAAGGCGCCGTACTTCAGGTCGTCTCCCTCGGGGATGCCGGTGGTACCGTCGAGGTGGATGGAGTTGAGCCCGGCCTGGATCGCCTCTCCCACGGCGTGTTCGATCACGTCGATGGGCAGGCCCCGTTCCTGTGCCTGGTGCATATCGATGGCGGCAAATACGACCTTGTGCCCGTCTTCACGGGGCTTGAGAACCTTCTTGCCGAATTCTATGATCATCTCCGCGTTCTGCTTGTAGGTCTCGAAGTCCTGCGAGCTGAACCTTGGATCGGTCCTGTTTTTGTCGTATGCCTGGATCACCTCTTCGCAGGCCTTGTCCATGCCCCGTTTCACCCGGTTTCGCATGAGGGCGAGCAGGGTCCGGCCCTTGGGCTGGGTGCCGTCCATGATCAGCAGTTTCACGGCCTTCTTTACGCCAAGACGGTCAAGGGGCTCGTTGAAGCTCTTCACGAAGTTGTCCATGACCTCGGGCGGGATCTCGAGGCTGAAGTCCGCATTTCTGCGCTCGCTCTTGCGCTCGATGATCTTGGCGCCAGCCATCACGGCAATGCCGGGCGCAAAGGAGCCCCGGTCTTCGGGGTGTTTGAAGCCGAACTGGAGAATGCCCACGATCCTTCCCTCGGGATCCATGCCCTCAAGCATGACGAGCTGCCTGAGCCTCTCGTATCCCTCGCAGTTGGCTCCGTCGGTGAGCTCGCTCGACAGGGAGTATTTGATCACGTTCACCCCGATGCCGCCTCCCAGCACCGCGCACACGGCGCTCTTGATGTTCTGCTCGAAGGTGCCCATATCGAGGTTTTCCAGGCTGTAGATGCTGGGCGGGATAGGCTTGCGCCTCAGCGAGAGGATGTCCATGAACACGCCCTTGTACCCGGTGTTGATCAGGATCACCGTGGCGAATGCGTTTTCCGAGAAACGCTCGCCCGCCATCTTCATGCTCATGCCGTCGAAGGCATCGCGGCAGGCACTGTTGAACGTCCAGTCGAAGTACATACCCTGCCAGTGCTGGGAATAGGTCGCGCAGGTCGCCTTGAGCCCGCAGGCCAGCACCTGGCCGAGCTTGTACTTGTTGGGCACCTCGCTCACATCGAAGGGGGCGAAGTCCTTGCCGCTGTAGTGGCCGGAGCTCCAGACCTTCCGGATCGCCAGGTTCTCTTCAGGGGTGATGTTTGTCGGATAAAGGAGGTAGGGCACCTCGCTCGTGCCGGGATGAGCCTGGGGGAACCACTGTGAGCGGTGCACCTCGGGGCAACCCTCAACACCGATCTTTCTGCCGTTTGATTTGCCCAATGCTCCACACAATTCCTGTCGTTTCTTCATGCATATTCCTCCAAGAAGCATAGTTGGTGTGTCTTGATGTACAAGACAGGATAAAGCCGTGCGTTTTTCACGCGGTATTGGCTGCAACGCTGACCTGCCCCGGTAACGGTCACGCAGGGGAAGTGAATGCCCCCGGGCTTGAGAAAGCGAACCCGCAGGCGCCGATTTCCCCCGCCCCGCACGTCCAGGACTGGTAGACGGATGTGCCCTCATATAGCCGACAGGGCCGGCAGTGTCAATCTAAAATACACAATATAAAATGTACTGATGATGAGTGAACATAAGATGCTATTTAAACGAGTAAAATATAATTTAACGAGGGGTCGGTAATTACACATGAAACAGCTCTGTGCATCATGCTTTGTGGCTGTTGCACCCTGTCCGGCAGGGCGCATCCCGCTACCGCCGGTTTCCGGCCGCGGCGTATGATTCCTTCAGGCTCGCCTCGCTGGTAACCCTGCACCTGCCGTTTGTCTTGGAGAGGTACAGGGCCTCGTCGGCCCGGTGTATGAGCGAATCCAGCGATTCTCCCGGACGATATTCCGACACGCC
Organism: Deltaproteobacteria bacterium; assembly: GCA_018436855.1. Lineage (GTDB taxonomy): Bacteria > Desulfobacterota > Desulfomonilia > UBA1062 > UBA1062 > Phosphitivorax. The sequence continues at coordinate 35,676 of JAHDKO010000047.1, forward strand.
CAGCGAGATGAATACCTGCCCGATGGTCTGGCCGGTGTCTTTGCGCTTCCAGTTCATGTTCTTGAAATATGCACAGATGTGATCCGCCAGAATCGCGGCCCCGTTGAGCGGCGTGTCCGGAAGCAGAACAATGAACTCCTCGCCCCCGAACCGCACCACCATGTCTCTGCCCTTCACGCACTCCGTGATCATGGACGCCGCTATCTTGAGCACCCGGTCGCCCACGATGTGGCCGTGGGTATCGTTTATCCGCTTGAAATGATCGATGTCGATGATGATCAGGGAAAGGGGCGCATGGTCACGGATGGCCCGCTCGGACTCCTGCCCGAACTCCCTGGTGAGGTATCGCCGGTTTTTCAGGCCGGTGAGCATGTCGGTGTCGGCCTCTTCCTTGATCTTGTCCAGATCCTTGCGGAGGCTTTCGATCTCACGGGTGGACAAAACGATGCGCTTTTTGAGCATCCGGCCCGAACGTCTGATGACCCTGCTCTCCGACAGGATATCTTCGACGATGGCCTGCACGCTCTCAGTATCGAGGTCTTCCTTGAGCCGCTGGGAGTAGATCTGGATCATGGTGGTGAAACGGGTCATCCGGCTGCCGGAGTCGGTGATGTGGCTGAGCAGGGTGTCCAGCACGGCCCGCAGCTCTTGGCGTATCTTCTGGATGATGATCTTGTGCTCGCTGGCGATGTATTTCTCATACAGGGTCCTGTTGAGCTCCGGCGTGATAGATCTGGACTGGGAGAGCGCCCAGTCGATGACGAGCCTGAGCTGCTCGTTCCTGCCCGATACATACTCGTACCACACCGAGTAGTTGGCCGGATCCACCGGGATCTGGTACCTGCCCATGTGATCAAGGGCAAGGCGAAGGTATTCGCTCGATTTTTCGAGACTGTCCGAGTACTGCATGTATCCCCTCCTCATTTCATCTTTCATGATGCGAAAACGATTGCAGAGCTATCGACACACTCAAAGGGAATCTTGACTGGTTTTTTCATTATTGCACAGCGGGTATCGCCTATCGGGGCCGGTCGACCTCATGGAAGGGGCTGCAGCTTGCCCCGGAACTTGACGGGATGGCACCCGGTTCCTTCAACGTCTTGTTTATACTTGACATGCATCATCCATTGTTACTAGACTGCCAAGTATCCATTGAAAGGATGCGCCGGGAGTGAACAGGGCATGCCGCACAATGGCGCACGCGAAAACGGCATCAGAGGAAGTGTTCGGAAACAGGCCTGAAAAAATGATGATGGGAAAAGGCCTGTCTCAAACGTGATCACATCGAGAGGAGCGCGTGAAACAATGCATATCCACGAAAATCCGCGTCCGGGACCCATATTGTCGTCATAGCCGATCCGGACACAGGGACTGCCGGTAACAAGAGAAAGCCACCTCCTCCCGGGCAACCCGCCGAAGGTTTGTCTGAGGAAAAGGTCGGCTTATAATTTAAGTCATACTCTCCTTTGATGTCCAAAAAGACAGCATCATCCCAAAAAGCAACTACGATCACAGGAGATATCATGGCAAACGACAAATTGCGGAACAGGGCCGAACAACTGTTTCACGAGGCTGATGTCGCCATCGGCGGGAACCGCCCCTGGGATATCCGGATTCATAACGATGATCTGTATGAACGGGTCTTAAGCGGGGGGTCTCTCGCCTTCGGAGAGTCCTACATGGACGGGTGGTGGGACTGTGAGCGTCTGGACGAGTTTTTTTACAGGATTTTCACCGCCGGTCTCAACACCCGGGTCATGACGATCGTGGACCTGGTTCACTTACTGAAGAGCCGGATCGTGAACGTTCAGAAGAAATCGAGGGCCTATGAGATCGGAGAGCGCCACTACGACATCGGCAACGATCTCTACGAGACAATGCTCGACAGGCGCATGATCTACAGTTGCGGGTACTGGAAAGACGCACAGGGCCTGGATGAGGCTCAGGAGGCCAAGCTCAATCTCGTCTGCCGCAAGCTCGGCCTGGGCCCCGGCATGCGCGTGCTCGACATCGGATGCGGGTGGGGAGGTATGGCGAAATTCGCTGCCGAGCACTACGGTGTCGAGGCCGTGGGTATCACGGTCTCCCGCGAGCAGGCCGAGTATGCCCGGAACCTGTGCGACAGGCTGCCCGTGGAAATCCGCCTGCAGGACTACCGCGATCTGAATGAATCATTCGACCGGGTGATCTCGATCGGCATGTTCGAGCATGTAGGGTACAAGAACTATCGATCCTTCATGAAGGTGGTCAGACACTCTCTGAAACCCGGCGGGCTCTTCCTGCTCCAGACGATCGGGAGAAACAGCCCGGTCAGGAGCGGAGACCCCTGGATCGAACGCTATATCTTCCCCAACTCGATGCTTCCGTGTATCAGCCAGATCTCCCGGGCCTTCGAGGGTCTGTTCGTCCTGGAGGACCTGCACAATTTCAGCGCGGATTACGACAAGACCCTGATGCAGTGGTTCAACCGGTTCCAGATGAGCTGGGATGTCCTGAAAGAACGCTACGAAGAGCGGTTCCGCCGCATGTGGAGCTACTATCTCATGGCGTCTGCAGGCGGTTTCCGGGCGCGGAAAAATCAGTTGTGGCAGTTCGTGCTCTCTCCGGAAGGGTTGGAGGGAGGATACGAGTCGCTGCGCTGAAAGAGAAGTGCAGGTACGGCTTCGCCTGAGCTACCCGTACCACCCGATGAGCAGCACCCCGGCCACCATGATCACCGCGCCGGTGAGGCGCTCGGTGATCTTTGTCTCATGGAAGAGCCATGCGCCGTAGAGCACGCCGAAGAGCAGGCTCGTACGCTTGACCGCGATCATATAGGCAGCCTCAACCAGAGAGATGGCGAGCATGTGCGAGATGACCATCATGGCCATGAACGCGCCCACCATCAGGCCTGCCTTGGGGTTTCTGAGCAGGTTCTCCGCCCGGGCGTTTTTCACCAGGGGCAGAAGCGAAAGCATCAGCAGGGTGAGAACCACGTAGTAACTCACCCCGAAGAAATAGGGGTTTGAGTGCAGCACCGCGAGCTTGCCCAGGGTGGAGGTGATTGAGTAGATGAATGAAACCAGCAGCATGAGCACGGAGCCGGGTTCGCGGAATATGGCCCTGAACGGCTCCAGAACCCCGGTCCTGGCCTGGGAGAGGTTGAGGGAATAGGCGCCTGCAACGATGCAGAGGATGCCTGCAACGCCGAACGGAGTCACGGTCTCGCCCAGGATGAGCCGTCCGGTGAGGATGATGAAGACCGGGGTAAAGGCCAGAAAGGGAAGGGTGAGCGAGAGCGGAGAAATCTTGATGGCCCGCATGTAGCAGAGAAAGGCGAGAACCTCCAGCGGAAGTGCTGCCCCGAAGGCCAGGAAAAAGGTGCGGTCGAGGCTGGGCCAGGGAATGAAGAAAAGCGCGATCACCAGCCAGGGCAGGGTGTAGGTGAGCCGGGTGATGCCCATCTCGTAGGCGCTCAGGCGGCTGAAATGCTTCTTTGTCAGGGCGTCGGCGGTCGCCAGGCTGAAGGCGGCCAGGATCGCGAGGAAGAGCCAGTCCACCTTAAGGCCTCAGATCTCGATCCAGACGGCCTGTGCCCGGGCCAGAACCCGGCCGTCCTCCGAGAACAGGGCCGTGCCTGCAAGGCGTTTTCTCCCCTGGGAGGAGATTTTCCAGCCCGCGGCGATGCAGTTTTCACCCGATAATGGCCGGTCGAGGATCTCGGCGGTGAGCGAGCCAAGCACGATGGGCCTGATCTCCCGGCCCAGTACGGCGAACGCGCCGGGGCAGTCGAGCGAGGCCCAGACGAACTCGGGCCTCACCATGCCATGGGCGTCCGAGAGCGTCTCGTCGGGCACCCAGGCGGAGGCGACCATGCCCCTCGATGCGACAGGCCCCGGGAAGATCCGCAGGCCGTCTTTTGCGCGGCGTGCAGGCCCGCACACGAAGCAGGCGGGAAAAAAGTGCTCGTCTTCGCTCACATAGCGCTTCATTGCGGCACGGGCTTCGTGAAAGGCGGGTGCCTCGGGCACGTCCAGGTCGAGCCGTGCCGGGCGCGCCTCGGCGATGACGGTCGGGCCGTGCACGAGGAGGATGCCGGAACCCCGGTCGTGACTGATCTCCAGGGGTGTTTCCAGCGGAGGCGGCTTGAGGAGCCTCACCTCAGCCGTGCCGTCGAGACGCTGCGCGAGCAGGCCGCATACGTAGCCGCCATTGCCCGAGTCCGGGGGGCCGCAGAATCTCCTTTCTATTACAATCGATTCACGCACAATCATTCACCCGTATCCTTATAATACGAGCACCTGCATCAGTCCAGGGGTATATGATCGGGCCGGCGCCGGAACGCATGACCCGGCCCCGATGTGGAGAACCTCCCAGGGTTCCCGGGCACCGGCCGCAGGGAGGAGAGCGCCTGATGGGCACGGATGCGGCCGGCGGGGCCGCCTTCCGTCCTGTCTTCAGCCCGGGAGAGATTCAGGGACAGGGACTTCTCCAGCAGTGAGCGGGTTCCCCTTTTTCCGGACGTGCCTCTTGAAGGCTGCCAGAAAATCCACCCCGCGCACCATCTCCTCGAACACCGGGATGCCCATGTCCTCGAGCTCTGCCTTGAACGCACCGAGCTTTTCGCCGTTTCCCACGCACCAGGCGATCACGGGCTTGCCGCAGCGCTCCTTCATGGTGACCAGGCCCCGGAGATAGGAGGCATCCATCCGGTTGGCAAAGAGGTGGATGATGAGGGAGTCGACGCCGGGGTCGTTCATGAGGATGTCGATGGTCCTGGCATAGACTTTCTGATAACCGTTCTTCTCGATGGCGGGCCAGATGTCGACCGGGTGCGAGGGCGCCATCCACTCCGGAAACACCTCTTCGAGGGCCTTGAGGCTCTCCGGAGTCAGATCCGCCACCTTCAGGCCCCGGGCGTGAAGCATGTCAGAGGTGATGATGCCGCCCCCGCCCGAGAAGGTGACGATGGACGTTCCCGCATCGTGCTCGAGCAGGCGCGTCTTGGAGAAGCCCCGCACCATGTCCATGAGCTCGTTGATGTCGAAGACCTCGGTAATGCCGCACTGTTCGAACACGTGGCGCATGACGGTGTAGTCGCCCGCCATGCTCGCCGTGTGGCTGGCCGCGGCTCGGGCTCCGGCAGGGCTCTGCCCGCCCTTGAGCATGACGATGGGCTTGGACGTGGACCGGGAGCATTCCATGAAGCCGGCCGGGTCTTTGATGGACTCGACATACATCCCGATCACCTCGGTGGAGTCGTCCTCGATGAGATATTTCAGCAGCTCGGTCTCGTGCACGTCGCACTTGTTGCCGATGGAGCACATCTTGGATATCCCGAGGCCGCCGCGCTCGAGCATCATCAGGAGAAAGCCCGCCGAGAGCATGCCGCTCTGGACGATGAACGACGCGTTGCCGGGTTTGAGGAGGTCGAATACCTGATCGCTCATGAGGAACGAGAACACATGGCGCTTGTAGCCGTCGAGCAGGCCCATGCAGTTGGGGCCCCAGAGCCTGATGCCATGCTCCCTGGCCATTCTCACCGATTCTTCCTGGAGCTCTCTGCCGGCTTCGCCCACCTCGGCAAACCCGGCAGACTCGATGATGATGCCCCTCACGCCCTTTTTTGCGCAGGCCCGGATCGTGTCCGGGAGAAAGCGCGCCGGGATAAAGTAGATGGCGAGCTCGAAGCCGGAGGGGATCGACTCGATATCCGGATAGCACTGCACGCCCTGCAAGGTCTCGTATCTCGGGTTCACCGGATAAACCCTTCCCCGGTAGCCGCCCAGGGTGTTCTTGAGAATATAGTAACCCACCTTCATGGGGTCGGCCGATGCGCCGATCACTGCAATGCCCTCAGGATTGAAGAAAAAATCCATGTGCTGTGAACCCTCCTTCATGATGTTATCAATAACCCGTGTTTTTCATACACCATCGGGAACAGCCGGGCAAGGAGAACGCGGGACAGGCCGAAAAGGCAGAGTTGCGAACCGGCCAGTGGAGGTCCTTCGGGGGAGTGGTTGCTTCGGGAGAATTGATTCCCGGATGATTTATCCTATAGTATTTAGAGATATCATCAGGAATCCGGAAAGATCACGGGGGGAGTATGAGTGACGATAGATTCGCCAATCTGGAGACCTTGGTTGCCTTTCACGAAGATACCATTCAGAAGCTGAACGACACGGTATACAAGCAACAGCTTGCCATCGACAGATTGGAAGAGAGGGTGGAGGCCCTTACTCAGCTCCTGCGTGCACCGGGTCAGCTGCTCAACGTGGAGCCCGAGACGGAACCGGAGTAAGAGACCTCCTCGCGATCGCCTCCAACTCCTGCCCGGTGAGCTCGACGGGATTCCCCTTCATGCTGCTCGCCCGCGCCGCCTTTTCAATGAGTGAGGGGATGTGCTCCTCGGTCAGGCCGATGGAGCTCAGAGGGGGAATATGCATGTCGGCGCAGGTTTCCTCGACCCACGCGACCCCTTGCCGCGCGTCCGCCACGGGGTCTCCGTCCAGGACCCGCGCGATCTCTCTGTAGCGCGCGAGCGCGTGCGAGCCGGGATCGCGGTCGGCGAGCGCGCGGATGTTCACGTCCATAACGATGGGCAGCAGCCGGGCGCAGATGATCCCATGCGGGGCGCCCAACATGCCCCCCAACGGCGCCGCGAATCCATGAACCGCCCCCAGCCCGGCGTTCGCCAGGGCAAGCCCGGAAAACAGGCTCGCGAGCATCATGTCTTCGCGGGCCGTCTTGTCGCCGCCGTCCGCGTACACAGTGTTCAGCGACCGGGCGGCGCGGGCCAGCCCCTCGCGGCACAGTCCGTCGGTAAAGGGGTTGGCCTTCACCGAAACAAAGGCCTCCACCAGCTGGGTCAGCGCATCCAGGCCGGTGCCTGCCGTGATGTGGGGAGGCAGGGAATAGGTGAGTTCCGGGTCCGCGACCACCAGTCTGGGCAGCATCATGTCGGAGCGCATGCTCACCTTGACCTTGTGCTCCCGCGATATGATCACCGCGTTTCTGGTCACCTCGGTGCCGGTTCCTGCGGTGGTGGGTATGGCGATATAGGGGGCGGGCGGGTTCGGAATGGACTGCGAGCCGCCGATCACCTCGAGATATTCGAGCAGCTCGCCCGGGTTGGTCAGCAGGGCGGATATGGCCTTGCCCGCGTCGATTACGCTGCCCCCGCCCATGCCGATGACAAGGTCGCAGCTCTCAGCCCTGGCCAGGGTGAGCCCTTCGAGAATGATCTCCATGGTGGGTTCACGGTCAACGGCAAAGATGGTTGCATTCATTCCCCGGGCTTTCAGGCCCTGGATGAGCCCTGCGGTGCGATCACGGCTTTTGCCTCCCACCACCAGGGCGTGCCTGCCCATCCGGGAGGCGAGGGCGGGGACCTCCTCTCTGGTGCCCGGGCCGAAGATGATCCGGCCGGCTGTAGTGAAATCGAATCGCATAGGGCGTCCTTTTTTACAGGGACTTTAGTGTAACACATTGACAGAGTGATGAAAAATACCATTTTCCCTTCTCACCCCCCAAGGCCCTTCTCTCATGAATCTTCCTTTTTGATCAGCGTCTTGAAGGGGTGGATTCCATGGGCATCGGGAAGGTTCCAGCGGCTACCGGCCGCAGGATACACCTGCAGGACAGGCCCGCAGTGCTCAATCCCAGCTCGGGACATTGGGAAAGACCTGCCGGTATCTGATGCTCTTTCTGGGCTCGGCCATCATGGGCTCAACCGCTTCACGCCACCTGCTGTAGTGGTCAGTGCTCTTGTGCTTGGCGATATCCTCCTGCGTCTTGTAGATCTCGATCAGAACGAAGCGGGTCAGGTCGTCTTCCTGCTGGAGCACATCGAAGCGGGCCACACCGGTTTCGTTGATGCTGCTCTGGGCATTGTCGGCCGATGCCTCCCTGAACGCATCGATATACTCCGGTTTGACATGGACAAAAACGTGTATCGTGAACATGGACCCCTCCAGGATGAGAGAATCGTGCTTATCCATTCATAGTGATTGCGGCGCGAAAAATTGCAAGAGCTGCCCCGGCAAGCCTCAGGCAGGCACGGACGATCATGCGCACGTAAAACCGGGATGCCGGCGGACCCGCGAGGCAGGCCCAAGAGCAGAGACCCCGAAAACCGCGGCACCGCGGCCTGCGATCCAGCAGCGGAGCACGAGCATGTTGCATCCCGCGAAAAGCGGGAGTATCCTTCTCTCTAGAGCGAGAGCAGAGCGAGAAAGGAGATTTCTGTATGAAGAAGGCGCTAATCGCGGTTGCCGCGGTCGTGCTGGTGATAATCATCGTCGCCCTGATTGCACCGTTCGTCATCGATCTCAACCAGTACAAGGGGGCCATCCTCGCCAAGGTGCGGCCAGCCGTCAACCGTGACGTGGACTTCGAGCGGGTTGAGCTCACCGTGCTCACCGGCATCGGCGCAGAGCTTCAAGGCCTCAAGATTCCGGAGAACCCGGAGTTCGCCCGGGACGACTTCGTCACCCTGGACAGCCTGCAGGTGCGCCTGAAGCTCCTGCCCCTGCTGAGGGGAGAGGTGCAGATCTCTGAGCTGGTATTCAAGAAACCCGTGGTCAAGATCCGGAGAAACGCGCAGGGTGAGTTCAACTTCCAGGACATGACGCGTCCGGCCGGACCTCCGGCAGTGAAGAAGGAGCCCGGAAAGCCGGCCGAGAAAGGTCCGCCGCCGGTACTGGCGGTGTTTGGGGTCGATGCGCTCACGGTCAGGGACGCGAGCGTGCTGTTCGAAGACCGGATGGCGGACGGCCGGAGCGGGAAGCCGGTTTCAGCGCCGAAGACCCTCGCCGTGAGCAGGCTCGATGTCTCGATCGAAAACATGTCCCTGTTTGAAGACGTGAGTTTCGATGCACGGGGAAGCCTGTTTGACGAGCCCGACCATAACTTCCGGATAACCGGGCACGTGGGCCCGGTAGGCAGCGAGATCGACCTGAAGAAGACCCCGCTCAATGTGGTGGTCAGGACCGACTCGCTCCCGCTCAGGCGGATCACGGAGAGCCTGGGTCTGCCGGTGCAGGCGCTTTCCGGGACCCTGAACGCCGACATCAGCGCGGCAGGATCACTGGAGCGGAATCTGGATGCCTCCTCGAAGATCAGGGTCGAAAACCTCGTGCTCCAGACCCGGGGCGACGATTCCACAGGTCCCCGGAAAACAGAGGCCATTGCCGTGAGCCTGGATGGGAAGGCCCTGTACACGGCCGAGGGCGAGGCCGTGACCCTTGAGCCCACCAGCCTGGAGGTCAACGGGAACCGTATCGTCGCCTCGGGCAGCATGCACAACGTGCTCAGCAGGCCTGAGTGGAAGATGAACCTCCAGGGCGCCTCCCTCGATCCTTCGGCACTGATCGGGCTGTTCCCCATGTATTCCGGCAAGGTGCCCGAAGATCTCTCCTTCAGGGGCCCTGCCAGGCTGGAAATAAGGTCGTCGGGCTCCCGGGATGATTTCACGGTGGAGGCAGGGGTGGATGCGAGCCTCATGGAAATCGTCTATGGTGAGCTCTTCGGCAAACCCGAGGGCATGCCGTGTACGCTGGAGATTTCGACTGGGGTCAGGCAGGGGGTGGTCGACATCAGTTCGCTCAATCTCACCCTGTACAACCTATTGCTCTCCGGATCGGGGGAGGTCGATCTATCGAAGCCTGTGCCCACTGCAGACATCCGGGTCGCCACCAGGCCGATGACCCTTCAGGGCTGGGATGCGGTTGTCCCGCTGCTGGCCCAGTACGATCTGGATGGATCGGTGGGCGCCGTGATGGCGGGCATATCAGGCCCCCTGAACAAGGCCGCTCTGAGCCTCCGGACATCTGCTGAACGGATCGCCTTCACCCTGCCGCCCAAGGAAGCAGGGAGCGAGCCCCAGACCCCGCAGAAAGGGACCCTGAACAAGGTGAACCTCAATGCCGGCGGCAACACCGGGGCCGATGGCATCAGAGGCGAGGGCTCTCTGAGTATCGGCAGCGGGAACTTTGCCGGCATCGCCCTGAGCGCAGTGTCTTCCGACTTTACATATGCCGGCGGCCGGCTCGATGTCCCGCGCTTTTCCGTGGGCGTGTTCGGCGGCACCATCAGCGGATCGGCCTCGTACCTCACCCTGACAAAGGACTGGACCTTCAGCCCGGTCTTCAAGGATGTCGATGCAGGGCAGGCCGTCGATATGCTCACCTCGTTTCAGGACGTGTTCGAAGGAACGCTCTCGGGCACTTTCCGGCTGCGAGGAAACGCTGCGGAGCAGGGGCTGGGCTCTCTGAGCGCACAGGGTGATGTGGACATCCGCAAGGGCATGCTCAACAACGTGGACCTTGCGCAGGCAGTCGCAGAGGGCTTCTCCGCCCTGGAAGGGCTGGGCGGACTGCTCGACACCGGACAAGAAGGGGTGCAGCGGAATCGCCGGACCAGCTTCGATTCGCTCAGATCGCGGTTCGACATGGCCCGGCAGACGCTCCATCTGGAGTCGTTCGAGCTCACCAACATCCGCACCGGCAAAGATACGGACTCGATCGCCCATCTGAAAGGCACGGTGGGAGTGGACACCAAGGCCCTCGACCTGGGGGGAGACATCACCCTTTCCCAGCGGCATTCGGCCCGGCTCATCGATCGGACCCCGGTGCTGGAGGCCCTGGCGGACAGCAAGAAGCGGGTCGTCATCCCCATCACGATCACGGGCAACATGACCAGGCCGGTGGTCGCGCTCAAGACCGGCGAGATCAACAAGGCCGTGGCGGAATTCTACACGAGAAAGGGCATCGAGAAGGGCATGGAAAAGCTCAAGGAGCGCCTGGGAATCCCGAAAGGAAACGAGGGGGGAAGCGGCTCCGAGAAGATCATCGAGGACCTGTTCAACAGCATCCTCAAGAAATAGGCGCAGAAAGAGCGCGTGCCAAGAAGCCGGTATCAGGGAACAGGTGCCGGGGAACGATCTTCAGGATGTTGTCTCAAGCCCGGCTGATATGCTGCCTGCTGTGCATCGCCGCTTTGGGTGTCGGGATGCAGGCGGGTTGAGGAGGCAGTCCGGGGGGTAGGGGGACAGCTATCTGCTGTTGGCCGGAGAGGTTTGGGCGATTTTTTTGGAGGCGAAGCGGAAGATGATGGCAGCGAAGGCGGCGGTGCCGATGATGATGAAGGAGATAGTCATGCGCGTTTTCTCCTTTCGATCACGACTTCTTTGATA
>JAHDKO010000151.1 GCA_018436855.1 Deltaproteobacteria bacterium
CCCATGCCGAAGATGAGTACAGAGCCCTGCTGCCGCAATACCTCAGCCCGGCAGACCTCGTTGCCGCTCAGCAAAAACAGAAAACCCTCGATCCTGAATAATATCCCATCGTCAAGATGCGGTTAAATTGGCGCTTACAAAAATACTCCAAAAACAATGGTGAGAGTTATCCAGATTTGATGAGAATTGTAAAGATCTCCCCCGGCACTGGAGTAGGCCCCGGACAAGGGAAGAGCCCGGGGAATCACACGATTTCCCGGGCTCTTCATGGGTACGTCCCCAAGGGGATTTGAACCCCTGTCGCCGGCGTGAAAGCGCCCGGCTTCGTCTTATTCCGCCCTTTTTAAGCCATTTTCATTTAATTTTTGCCTTTGTAAAAAGGTCAATTCACGACCAGATTTACGACCAAGATATTCATTATCCTGGTACTCTGTAACGGATAAGCGTATCCTAAGGGTTGGTTATTTGAGAAGATTGCAAACGCACACTCATTACATATATAGTATAAAGAACATATATGGCATATGACCCAGTACTTTAAGGTGGATAAGGTTGGCTACAAACTTGGATCAATCGCGGAAATCAAAAGCAATTGGCTTAAACAATTCTTCATCTCATAAGGCAAGCAAAGGTATACAAGAACGTGGAGCTATTTATACTCGACCGGAAGTAGTTGGATTCATCCTTGACCTAACTGGGTATACTACAGATAAGCCATTATATAAGTTGCGTATTTTGGAACCCTCTTTCGGAGAAGGGGATTTCCTTGCGAGTATTGTTGAGCGACTATTAAGGGCCTATAAAACACAATACAACGATTATTTTAATATTGTTGAAGACCTTAAAAATGCTATTCGATCCTATGAAGTTCATGAAGAAAGCATAAAACGAACCCGCATAAAAGTCCTCAATATTCTCCGCTTACATGCAGTATCCAATAATGATGCTCAAAGCCTCCTAGATGAGTGGATTATTGCAGGCGATTTCCTTCTTGCAGAATTGGATCAAACTTTTACATTTGCTGTTGGGAATCCACCTTATGTCAGGCAAGAGCGTATTCCTGATGAGCTTATGGCAAAATACAGAAATCAATACAGTACAATTTATGATAGAGCGGATTTATATGTTCCTTTCATTGAACGCTGTTTAAAAAGCCTCGACCCGGGAGGTGCGCTAGGTTTTATCTGTTCTGACCGATGGATGAAAAACAAATATGGAGGCCCACTGAGAGCTATGGTAGCAAGAAATTATCATCTAGCCTGCTACGTAGATATGGTGGATACTCCAGCTTTCCATTCAGAAGTTATCGCATATCCCGCGATCACCATTATTAAACGTCAAAACCCTGGACCTACTCGAATCGGACACCGACCTCAAATTGACAGCAAGGTTCTTACTGCCCTTTCAAAAGAAATTACTGCTGATAAAATTGATGGAGGAAGCAATGTTATCGAGGCCCATAATGTTGCAGTAGGTCACGAACCTTGGATACTACATTCTCTCGATCAGTTGGCTGTTGTGCGCCGTCTTGAAAATGAATTCCCCTTGCTTGAGGAGACTGGATGCAAGGTGAGCATAGGGGTTGCTACCGGTGCTGATAAAGTTTTTATTGGCCCGTTTGAATACCTTGATGTTGAAGATAGTCGTAAATTGCCTTTGGTAAGGACGAAGGATATCGTCGGCGGGACGGTTAAATGGAAGGGCTTTGGGGTTATTAACCCCTTTAATGAAGATGGCTCACTAGTAAATCTTCAAGATTTTCCTAGACTGGCTAGGTACTTCGAAGAACATGCCGATATTATTCTAAAACGACACTGTGCAGAAAAGTATCCTAAGGGTTGGTATCGCACTATTGACCGCATTTACCCAGAACTTGCCCGTCAATCCAAACTCCTTATCCCTGACATCAAAGGTGAAGCAAACATTGTTTATGAAGACGGACAATTATACCCACACCACAATCTTTATTTTATCACTTCTACGGAATGGGATTTAAAAGCACTTCAATCAGTGCTTCGCTCAGGCATAGCTAAGCTTTTCGTAGCTACCTACTCCACACGAATGCGCGGAGGGTATCTCCGGTTTCAAGCGCAGTATTTACGAAGGATCAGGCTTCCACGGTGGAAAGATGTACCCTCTCACATAAAAACAAGTCTTGTTAGACTCACTGAGCAAGGAGACAGAACCGAGATTGATAAGGTAATAGCAGAACTATACAAACTTACAAAAAAAGAATGTGCAGCTATAGGAGCGGGTGATAATGGGGATTAATAACAAGCAGAACGAAACAGTCTTTCAAAATGCTATTCAGGTTTGGTGGAAGAGCAAAAATGTAAATGCTTCTGGCATTGGCAAATCTCAAGGGGGTTCAAGAGATCAAAACCTGCGCGGTGATACAATGGATGGTTTCAGAGACACTATCATTGATCATCTAATTGCAGAAGGGGTTAATAAGGAAGATATATTTTTTGGCAAACAATTCTCAAATATTGCTTCAAACCTCCCGTCATACTTTAGGGCCTCGAAAAACTGGGACGTGATTATATGCAAAAACAGTCACTTCAAGAGGCTAAAAAATGCTGACCTTGATCTGCCAGTGCTTATTGCAGCAATAGAATTCAAATCACAGAACGAATCGATTGGGAATAACCAAAACAATAGGATAGAAGAGAGTATTGGAAATGCCCATGATTTTTGGGCCTCTTATGAGAATAAAAATTTTATTCATCTAACCCCTCGTCCTTGGCTTGGCTATTTATTTGTTGGTCGTTATGCAGAAGGTGATGAAAATAAAGGTGTTGAGGTTAACCAACCCCATATTCCTCCCGATCCAATATTTCTTGGGCGCATCCAGGATGTACACAAATCAACAGTAAAGTTTATTGGTCCATCATATACTGAAAGATATAGAATATTTCTTGAGCGTATGATTGCTAAAAAACTTTATGATGGAGCTTGTTTTCTTGTTACCCATGAAGACATTGCCCAGTCAGTCCCAAATTATAGAGTTTTATTTCCAGAACTTTCGGGCGAGAATTTTTTGGATGGACTGAGAAGACACATTAGGGCTTATTACTTCGATTGATTAAGAACAATTTGGGTGGAATGGGATCAGAATTGTTTTTCTAATACTTCAGAATAATTCGATGAATCATAGGGTATGAATTTTAACTGAAAACCGATTATATCATAATAAAGCAATAATTTACTTGATCTAAATGATAATCTTATTTTGTCTTAATTAAGTTAACCTATTATACTAGATAATTTGATATACTTTAGTAGGTATTTCTGTTTATAGTAAAAAAACAATAAAATTCAATTACATGAAATTATACGCCTTGTATGCAAGACAATATCATGCAAGCACTTGAAGAGGTAAGTAGTTATGATAACCTGCATATCAGTTGATGGATTTAAGTCTCTAACGAGATTCGAGCTTAATCTATTACCCGGATTGAATATTCTTGTCGGCCCAAATGGATCAGGCAAAACAAATATCATTTCATTTTTTGAGTTCCTTGGAAATCTCCAGGAAATGCCTGTCTCGGATGCTATCAGTAGTGCTGGGGGAGCAGGAGTAGTTTTTACAAAATTAGGGGAAAACAAATATCGACCTAATATTGTTTGTGCAATTGATGGGAATATTGAATTAAGAAAAAAACGTGTTCTATTCTATAGATATTCTTTTGAAATAATCATAGGTGAATCCGTTGAATCAATCAGCTATATTTCCCAGCGGCTTCAATTTAAATATCGCACGGTTATTACTAGTAAGATTAATTATCCAGCTCTCTTTGACCTAGATTTAGAAACAAGAGCTTCTGGAAACGATGGGGATTTCCAAATTATTGTACATGCATTAGATAGGCGCAAAATTCGCACACGTTATGGTTACTTACACGATAACGAAACAATATCAAAAGAAGAGATTATCCATAAAATTAAAGTAATAATAAATGATACAATTGGGATTGATGACAGTTTATTACATAGTATGCGATATATATTTGAAGATTGGCATGATGTTATTGCTGATTTAAGAGGTGGGCAGGTTTTCAACATAGTCCCATCACAAGTCCGTATACCAGAGGATAGTGCAAAACCTCCCGGAATCAGAGAAGATGGATCGGGGCTCTATGCAACACTCTATGCGATTAATAAACAACAACGACGACGGAAAAACGTCCGGAGGGTGTTTCGTAGGGTGGAATCACCATCATTTGTTGCTAGAACTTCGATAGATAAGATACTGAAATATACTCAATTGGCAAATGATGCGATAAGCAAAATTACTGTTAAGAATAATCCATTTGATAACCAACTTCAGATTCGAATTTGGATTCAAGGTGAAAATGAGAGTACTGTTCTTCCCCTATCAGCATTGTCAGATGGAACGATTAAATGGATCTCATTAATAACAATAATTTTGACCAAAAGAACAATTTTTTCTATTGAAGAACCAGAGAATTATCTTCATCCCCTGATGCAAGCTGAGATTTTATCTGTCATGCGTTCTAGTATGAGACCAGATCGATTTATACTTCTTTCGACTCATAGTGAAACGATACTCAACCATGCTACTCCCGAGGAGATTGTTGTAGTTAAGTTCAAAGATGGAATTACAACTTCAAAGAGACTCCTCAATTCACAAGAACTAAACCAAGAGATCAAGGAAACAGGTTTCGGGCTTGGATATTACTATATTGCAGGAAGTCTTGATGATGAATAATCCTGCTTTTATTGTAGATGGGCATTTAGAGAGGAATTTTATCCAGAAAGTCTGTCCAGGTAAAAAGGTACGAATACTTAATTGTAATGGGCATGCAGTATCAGTAAAAGCGATCGCTAAACGTATAGCCACTCATTGTAGGCTTTTTAAAGGAAAGTACTATCCAATAATTATATGGGTTGATCGTGAAGATCGCGACGTATCTACAACCGAATTTGCCAATGAGCTGGAACAAGCGATTTCTGAAGAAGGAATCCAAGATCAAATAATACTAGGCGTAGCTGATAGGAATATAGAAAACTGGATCATTGCAGATAAGCTTACTGTTCGAAAAGAGGCCGAAACAGTGGGCAAATACCCAGGTGTTACTGATGGATACAATGGGAAAAGTAAGATAAAACAAATTATTGAAGGCTACCATGAGACAACCACAGGCGTTGAACTGCTTACAAGATGTTATGCCAGCAGGATGATATGTAGCCCTTCATTTAAAGCTTTTTATGAAAAGCTCCCTAAAAAAGGTTGTTGGTGGCTTGAGCGATAAAAATTCAACTTGAACCATTTATCTTTTATCTAGGGTGTCTGTCATCAAGTCCTGCTGTATCCAAGGTTGTTGTCTGTCTGGTTACAATATTACTATTTGAAAGATATCCCCATAGTCGTGATACTTGGCACAGAGCGTAGTGCTGCCCCAGAATGAGAGTGTTTAAAACGCTTTTCCCCTTTAAGCCTGTTATAAGGCAGGGAGCAGAAGAAGGGCTTGGGTGTCAAGGCCGAGCGGAGCGAGCCCGGAGGGCTTGGCCTTGATAGCCAAGCCCTTCTTCTGCTATTCTCTTGAGCCAAGGCGGAAGGGGTTAATCTTTTCGTTTCTTTATTATTCAAATAATCCCGATTGAATTATATGAATCGAGGTTAATATATGAAGACATCTATTGACGTGAAGAAACTCAAAAAGTGGGCCAAAGATAAACCCGAATTAATCATTATTGGCTTGTTAATTTTTGCTGATTTATCAAATTATCTGTATCCAATTTTTAAATATAAATCTGATATATTAAAGAAAAATAAGATAATAGATATTTCCGATATAGATTTGTGGTTGAGCTACTATAAAGATGGCCAAGTTATTATTGATACCTTTTTAAAGATGATGAACAAAGAAGAAAAGGAGATAACACGATACACAGCAAGATTAATCCTTGAATTCTTTAAGGAGAAAGGAAAATCTGTAGATGAGCACATAATTGTTATGAAAGAACGTTCCATCCAATTATCAGAAATACTACAGGAATATGTTTTGAATCATAACAAAGTTGATATTAAAGATAAGGGTTCAGAATCAGACCATGAAAATGAAGATCGAAGTTATATAAACAAATATCCTGAAATAGTATTTGGATTTCTAGTAAGCTTCCCATGCTTAATTCTATATGGTGAAAGCCATGCTGATTTATATAGAAAGGCTTTGAAAGGAGATATCAGATCATTTTGTAAGCTCTTGAGAATTGATAAAATGATTATATCTGATCACAATTTATCTCATTATCTCAAGGAATTGAATAATAACCCTAATTCAACCAAATCAGTCAAAATCATTAATGCTCTATCAGGCTCTTTAAGGCCAATGTCTATTAGGAATTACAAGATGAGAGCAGGCTCATTTATTGCAATGATCGCAGAAAACTTTGGATATAAAATAACAGCAAGAGATATTGCGGATATATTTGACGATGCAAGTAAAGTATTTCATGAAAATGATATTGATACTGATTTAGAAATAACACCACAAGCAATGACTAAGAATTTACAAAGATACAGAACCTTCTGGAAGTTTATGGACTAGGTGGACATAAAATAATTTTTTTGTGTACACGACAGACCACGTTTCATGGGCTATCACCTAGCCCATGAAGATAATATCCAGATCCACCCAAAACACTGTCAAGACAGATATTCGGGTACACCAGGGCATCAAGTGCAAGGACGAGCTTTCCTATTGGTTATACAAAGAATGCATTGAATCCTCGATAATCACGAAAGATGTCGTGATTTCCGTGATTTCAGATGAGGTCGGGGAATCAGGGAAGGGGGGCAAATGACTATCAGCCCCCCTTCAAAGGTGAAAAGCCCACCCCGTAACGTTAACAGGGTATTGGCTTCAGGAGTTGATTCCCTGGTGCTTTCGATTGATGTCTTTTGGCATAAAAAGGGCTTCTTGAATTACCTCAAGGCAAGAAAGGCGGAAGCTCAGCTAAAGGGAAAAGAAGTTCAAGGAGCCATAAAAGGCAGGGACAATGAAATCATCTGGCCTTTTACGGTCAAGCCTCACGGCTCAAGAGGCTATGAATGGATCTTGAGCAGCAAGGAATACACGCTCCTGGTAGGCAACTGGCACGCTCCCAAAACAAAGCCGAGCATCATAGCAGAGATACGCTCTGAAACTCTCTGGCTTCATGGCGTGGAACAGGCAGTCAAACATCTGTTCCATATCGTGAAGAGCACAGGGGCATCATTCCGGTTCATGAAGCTCAGCAGGGTTGATCTCTGCATGGATCTCCTATTCCCTGAGAAGATCTGGAATCAAAATATCTTGGGCTTCAAAGTCACCAGGGCAACCAGGGCAAGCCAATATTACACGCATAAAGCATTGGAAGGGATCAGCATCGGGAAGGGCAGCATCCAGGCAAGGATCTATGACAAAGAACTTGAGATCAAACAGCAGTCAAAGAAGTTCTGGCTCTACAATATCTGGGGAATGAGCAAAGCCCCAAGAGACCATAAGATCATAAGGGTAGAGTTCCAGATCAGAAGGGAAGTCATCAAGGAACTGGGCCTGGATACATCAGATGACCTATTCGAGAAAATGGGAGATCTCTGGGCTTACTGCACCGAGAAGTGGCTCAAGGTCCAGACCAGACCGGGAAAGCACCATACCCAGAGAAAAACCCTTTCCTGGTGGGAGAGCGTTCAGCAGGGCTTTAAGGGAGACCAGGAATCGAATTCCTTGGTTCGCACAAAGTCACTACGGATTGATATGGACCAGCACATCAGTCAGATCATGGGAAACCTTGTCTCACTCCAAGCCTTAAGGCGTGAAGGATCGGATAAAGTCAAAG
>JAHDKO010000079.1 GCA_018436855.1 Deltaproteobacteria bacterium
CCCATTCCAGGTCTTGGACAGCAGGTGTGTAAGATACAAAAAAGGGGAACCAGGTCATGAAATATCGCTTATCTCAAGCCTAACTCATTGATTTGTCGCGTCCCAAATCATTAATTGAATTTATTTTGGACAGTAGTGATGCACATTGTATGTTGCCTATTCGCAGGTGTCCCGTTCATGCCGCTGATTTTCATGTTGGCAGCAAACAGAGGCGTAATAATAATTAAAAGAAAAAGAGCCCGGTATGAACCGGGCTCTGCTATGCTCAGCTACTATACAATATTACTGTCTTGGGATATAATTTGTGGGTACTGTTCCTGACCATACTCCACGTGATGCCTGCCCAACGGTGAGTGTAAGCGTTTTGGAATCAAACTCATCGCCTAACGGATTATTACCACCAAAGGTTACCGTTATATCCGCTTTTGTGGCATCATCTGTGTTTACATCTACAGATACATTGCCTCCGGCACCACCGTCGACGATGTAGGTTCCGGGAACGGTCACGCCAAAACTGGTGGCAATAAAATTGTTTGCAGCAGTATACGTTATGGGGCCATCCGGCATGTTGCCGCGTGACTGATAATACTCGACCAGTGCTCCTCCCACAGCGCCCATTCCATTGGTTATCTCGGTCATTTTGGCCTTCTTCGTGTAATTGCTGTATGCCGGAATGGCCACTGCGGCCAGGATACCGATGATCGCCACGACGATCATCAACTCGATCAGGGTGAAACCTTTCTTGTTTGTTAACATAGCCTTACTCCTCCTTGGGTTTTAAAAAATTTTGGATAATTCGCTTAACAATGGTTGTATTAAGCCTGTGAAGCCCCGGTATGTTCATATAAGTATGCATGTTCAATTCATCCGTATCCAATGTTATCTTTACGGATAATTCATAAAAAACTTGAGAACTATTTTTTAAAATTCTTTTCTCGGATGGTCCGGTATCCGGCGGGGGCGATGACGCTCGTGAAGCATCGCTGTTGGATTGATTGCTAGTTTATCAGATATTCAGGTAAAAAGACAGGGCAATCTAAGGGCGGAGCACAGACCGGAAGCCGTTATTTTCCGTCATCCGGCTCCGGCCGTTGGTGCGCGCGCATCTGGTGCGGGGAAACTCCCGGCAGCTATTCCTTGTTCTCTTCTTTTGGCTTTTCTTCGGCCTTTCCCTTCCCGGGCTCGTCCTCTACATAGAGCATCCGCTGGCAGGTGGGGCAGATGATCATCCTGTCTCCCCGGACGAGCTCGTTGTAGAGCTGCGGCGGGATGTGCATGTGGCAGCCCCGGCAGACCCCGTGGTGGCACTCTACCACGGCAAGGCCTCTCTTGCCCTGCTTGATCCGGTCGTACTTGGAGAGGAGCGAGGGATCGACGCTGGCCCTGAGCTTCTCGTCCTGGCCCTTGTACTCGGCAACCACCGCCTCGAGCTCCCTTATCTGGGCAAGGAGCTTGTCCTTTTTTTCGTCCAGGATGACCCTGTCCGCATCGAAAGACTTCTGGATCCTCTCCTTGTCAGCTCCTTTTTTCTCGATCTTGTCCATGATGCCCAGGAGCTGCTCTTCGATGTCGCTCTTGCGCTTTTTGGCAAGGTCGATCTCCCGCTGAAGCGCGAGATATTCCTTGTTCGTCTTGATCCGCTTTATCCGGGCATCCGCGGCATCGAGGATCTCCTGGTTCTCATTGAGCTCCGCCTCCAGGGGGCCTTTTTTCTCTTCGAGCAGGGCGATCTCCTCATCCACGGCGTCGAGCGAGCCCTTCCTGGCGCGGATGATGCTCTCGATCTCGTCGATCTCCTTGGGAAGCTCCTTCAGACCTTCTTCCGCCTTGAAGATCTCCAGTTCCACGTTCTGTAAAGCAATGAGTCCTTGTAATAAATCCTTCAATGATTCTCTCCTTTGATCTGCATGAATACGTCTTTTGCCCCATACGTCCGGACCGTGACTCCCGGAAGAAGGCTGCCGAGCCTTTCGGCCAGCGGGGCTATGATGATCTCTTCCGTGGCGAAATGCCCGAGGTCCACGACATTGATGCCGGCCTCTTTTGCGTCGAGGCCCGCGTGGTAGCGTACGTCTCCGGTCACCAGGGTGTCGCAGCCCCGGCAGATGGCCTCCCCGAGATAGTCCATTCCGCTTCCCGGGCAGGCGCACACGCTTTCTACGGGCCTCCTCCCATCCACGATCCGGACCGTCTCAAAGGGCAGGCTCGCGGCCCATGCGCACAGATTGCACGGCTGTTCGACTTTTCCGATCCTCAGCACCTTGAGCTGCTGCACCTCCTTCAGGCAGAGCCTGTCCGCAAGCTCGTCCGCCACCCCGCCTTGGGCTGCGTCGAGGTTCGTGTGCATGCTCACCAGGGCCATGGATGCCCGGATCAGCCGGGCGATTCTCCGGGAGACGCTCTCCTGGAGATCGATCCGCTTCAGCGGGGTGAATATGAGGGGGTGGTGGGTGATGATGAGGTCTGCACCGAGCTTCTCCGCCTCCTGGATGACCTCTGTAGAGGGATCGAGAGCCACCAGGACCGACCGGACCTCCCGGAGGGTGTCGCCCACCATGAGGCCGGTGTTGTCCCACGGCTCCACGGTGTCAAAGGGTGCTATGCCGTCCAGGACGGTGAGCAGGTCTTTCAGCAGCATCCGCTCACCTGTTCCAGGTAAGCACCCGGCGCGTCCAAGAAAAAAAGGGATGCTCGTGTGAGCATCCCTTTATTCACCTCTTCCGAGAGCGTGTGCATGTTTTTTCTGTGGCAAAGCAAATCTCTACTCCCTCGTTCCCGCAACGGACTATGGGCCCACCTGGAATCGAACCAGGGACCTACCGGTTATGAGCCGGTGGCTCTACCAATTGAGCTATGGGCCCTTCTGTTGAAGAGGTCATAATCCAAACGAAAAAGGAGTGTCAAGCTCTTATTTGGAACCCACCTCCTCCAGGATATTCACAATTTTAATGTTTTCCTTGATCGCCTGGATACTGCCCGTGATCTTGTCGAGCTCGGTGCTCAGCCTGGCCTTTTCCTCCTCATCCTCTTCCCGGGCGATCTGGTCCTCAACGACCTTCTTGAGCTCCTTGAGATAGGCCAGCTCCCTGTCCGGCAGCGAGAGGATCTTGGGCACCTCGGTCTGTGAACCCGACGACGTCTCTCGCAGGAAGTCGATCACGTCCGGCGACTCTGAACGGGTGAGGCCGTGCTGCATGTCGGTGTTCATGGAGGATATCTTGTCGTAGTAGAAGCCGAAAACCGTCTTGATCATCGCAGCTCTCCGGGAGAAAAGCTTGTCGAGATATCCCTGGAAGCCTGCGAACTTCTTGTCGATGGCGTCCTCTATCTTGCGGCAGAGGGCTCTGTCTGAGCAGGTGTAGTAATCCCGGACGGCCTCCCGGAAATAGTCGAAGTAGCTGTGCAGCGCGAGGAACACGATGAAGTCTGCGACCACGTTTCCGTTGGTGGTGCATGAGCTCGTGGAGAGAGCCCCGCCCCGTTTGATGATCTCGCCAGGGGCCTGGAGGAACCACTGTGTGCCGAACACGCCGGGCACGTTCGTGATGGCCTCGTACTTCAGCCCGTTGCTGCGGTGCTTGTCCACTGTCTCCCGGTCGCGGAATACCAGGCCTATGGCCTTGAGATTGGGAATCAGGGAGGCGCAGATGAACCCGTATTCGTTGTCTTCGTAAAAGCTGAAGGTGAGATAATTTGGAGAGGTGATGGTCAGGAAATCAGGCGGGAAGTTGATGATGGTGCCTTCACCGTCAATCTCCCGGATCGTGGCCGGCTTCTTCTTGAGGAACTGGGCATACGGGCTGAAGGTATCTGTCTGAATGATCTGCTCGAGGATTCTCTTGAACACGCCCTTGAACTTTTTCGCCGCCTCGCCCAGCCCGTACGGGTTGTAGTCGAACAGAGGCTCCTTCAGAGCCAGGCCTGTCCTGAAGAGCGTGCCCGTGGGGCTGTAGTTCCGGGAGCACAGCACGCTGATCTCGTCCTGGCGCGAGAGCATCCGGCTTTCCCACCCCTTGGCCGGGGCTGACTCGAGGAAGCCGATGGCGTATTTCTTCTCGTGTATCCGGTCCATCCATTTCATCATCCGGTCGGCCTTTTTGGCCGTGTCCCCCACGCAGGAGAGGAGCACATTGGCCCCGAGATCGTTCGCGGTGTCGATCACCCGGTCGATGATGGCCTCTGCCGAGAGCTCGCCGAGACGGACGTTGGCGTGGCGTATGATGGAGAGGGCTTCCTGCTTGTCTTTCGAATAGATCTTGATGGCGGGCAGCCCGTCAGGGGTGTCCACGATCTCCTGCCGGTCGAAGGGAATGACATGGTCCCGCTGCGGCTCTTCGGCAAGGGTCTGCTCCAGATACTTGGTTCTCAGCTCGTGCTTGCCGTCGGATTTGAGGCGGTAGATCGGATGGCCGTTCTTGTCGTAGCCTTCGAGTATCTTGGTCTTCTCGGACCGCAACACGCCGGCAAGAAGCTGCTGAACCGTGGGGATGTCCGCGGTAAACGCCCCGAATACGACATCGATCCAGACATCGTCATCTCTGAGCTGTTTCTGTCTGGCCCGGACGAGGATGTCTTCGTTGTTCTCCATGGAAGCATAGATGGCCTGCAGACCCATCCTTCCATTTGCCCCTCTGATAGCGACTCTGATAACCGGAACCTTGTCTCTGATATCCATGGTATCCTCCAAGTGTTTTATTAATGAATCGAGAATTCCGGGAGCTGAGACGTTCATATCACGACTGGCCCTTTTCTGGCAAGGAAATCAAGGCCCTTCCTTTCCTTCCGGAGATGCAGCTCCCGCCTCGATCGGCATCTACATGGGCTATCTGCCTCACCCTGTGAATTCCTGATTTTCCTGTTACCGGCGGTTATGCCTCATCTATCCTGCGCGGAACCCCCTCTCTATAGTTGATTATAAGAGTTTGCGGTTTTCCCGGTATTCCTTTCCTGCTATAGAGTGATCATGATTGAGGTGGGTATCACGATCATCGGGGCAGGGGTGGTTGGGTTGGCCGTAGCCCGCGAGCTTGGTTTCTGTGAAGAGCAGATACTGGTCCTGGAAAAGGAATCGGCCCCGGGCAAGGGCATCAGCTCGCGAAACAGCGAGGTAGTCCACGCGGGCATCTACTACCCTGAAGGCTCTCTGAAGGCATCTCTGTGCGTCGAGGGCTCCGCCATGCTCAGGGCGTTCTGCGCGGCGGCCGGCGTGCCTCTGAAGGAGATCGGGAAGGTGATCGTGGCGGCATCCCCGAAAGAAGAACATGCACTTGAGGAGCTCTACCGCAAGGGCTTGGCAAACGGCGTACGCGACCTCAGGATACTGAACGGGAAGGATCTCAAGGAGCGGGAACCGAATGTCCGCGGCGTCTGCGCCCTTTTTTCCCCCCATACCGGGATCATCGACTCGCACCGGCTCGTGAGACGCATCGAGATCCAGTGCCTTGAACAGGGAGCCGCCATCCTCTACCGGACAACGCTCGCTGCCTTGGAGAAAACGATATCCGGTTTTCTCTGTACGGCTCGCGGGCCGGACGGCGAGCACTACTCGTTTGCCTCACGGGTTGTGATCAATGCCGCGGGCCTGGAAGCCGACGCGGTCGCCTCCCTGGCGGGTATCGATGTTGACGCCGCCGGCTGTCGCATCTATCCGGTAAAGGGGGAATACTTCCGGGTGAGCCCCGCAAAGCAGGGCCTCGTGTCCGGCCTTGTGTATCCCGTCCCGGAGCAAAACCTCATGGGCCTGGGCGTACACGCCACAAAGGACCTGTCCGGCTCGCTGCGTCTGGGGCCCAACGCGTTCCCGGCGGAATCGCGATCATACGATGTGGACCCTTCTCACGCGGGGGCGTTCCTGGAAAGCGCCCGTCGGATGCTTCCCTTCCTTGAGCCTGCCGATCTTTCGCCCGACATGGCGGGCATCCGGCCGAAGATTCAGCGGCCTGGAGAGCCGGCCAAAGATTTCGTCATACGCCATGAGACAGAGCAGGGACTTGCAGGAATGATCAACCTCATCGGGATAGAATCTCCCGGACTTACCTCATGCCTTTCCCTGGGCAGATACGTGGCGGATATGGTCAGAGAGGCCGGTCTGGTTCCCTGACGTTCCCGCGTCTATCAGCGGATTCCATCGGGCGGGCCCAAAGGTGCCGCTTATGGAAAACCCCATCGTTCCGGCTGCCTGCCTGAGGCCTGCTAGATCCGGTAGACGCTGCGCCCTTCCACGATGGTCCGGATGACCCTGCCGTGCATCTCTCTGCCGATAAAGGGGGAATTCGCCGACTTGGAGAGCACGCTTTCCCGGGTGAAAATCCACGATGCCGCCGGATCGAACAGGGTCACGTCGGCCCGTGCCCCGGGAGAGAGCGACCCCCCCTCGATGCCGAGGATACGGGCCGGATTTGCGGTCACGCAGGAAAGGATCCGGCTGAAGTCGATGCCGTGCTCCCGGTGCAGCCGATAGATCGCGGGGAGCAGGGTCTGCAGCCCGATGACCCCGAACGGCGCCAGGTCGAAGTCGAGGTCTTTCTCATCCCTTACGTGCGGCGCGTGATCCGTTGCGATGCAGTCCACGGTCCCGCTCCTGATCCCCTCGACGAGTGCGAGCCGGTCCTCTTCGCGCCGAAGCGGGGGATACATCTTGGCATTGGTGTCGTACCCGCGCACGCGCTCCTCGGTGAGAAGGAGGTGGTGCGGGGTCGCGTCGCAGCTTACCCGGACGCCGGATTCCCTTGCCTGCCTGATGATATCCAGGCCGGAGGCGGTGGAGACATGCGTGATGTGGATGGGCAGCCCGGTATACTGTGCCAGGAGTATATCCCGGGAGATCACGATATCCTCGGCCATGCTCGGGATGCCAGCCAGACCCAGGCGCGACGAGAGGGCCCCCTCGTTCATCACCCCCGAGGCGCTCAGGCTTTTGTCCTGGCAGTGGGAGATCACGGGCAGCTCGAAGGTGGCGGCGTATTCCATGCCTCTTCTCATCACGCCGGCGTCCGTTACGGTTTTGCCGTCATCGGTCACCGCTACGATGCCCGCGGCCTTCATGAGCCCCATCTCGGAGAGCTCGGCGCCTTGCAGGCCTCTGGTGATGGCCCCTGCGGGGAGCACCCGGACCAGCGCATGGTGCCTGGCCTTTTCCACGATATACTGGGTCACGGACGGGTTGTCGTTCACCGGGTCGGTGTTGGGCATGCACACCACCGTGGTTATTCCCCCTGCCGCGGCGGCCCGGCTGCCCGAGGCGATATCTTCCTTGTATTCGAAGCCGGGCTCCCGCAGATGGACGTGCATGTCGATGAGCCCGGGGATGACCCACAGCCCGGTGGCGTCGATGACCTCCTCGTCCGTCTCCCTGCACCCGTTCAGGCAGACCTCTGCGATGAGACCCTCCCTGATATGGATGTCCCCTGCCTGCTCGATCCCGTTGGCAGGGTCGATGATGGTTCCTCCCTTAATCCACATTGGCCGTTCCTCCCATGGACAGGTACAGGAGCGTCATCCGGATGGCCACCCCGTTTTCCACCTGGTCGAGGATGATGGACCGGGCGCTGTCGGCCGCGTCGTGGGTGATCTCCACCCCCCGGTTCATGGGCCCCGGGTGCATGATCACGGCCCTGTCCTTCATCAGGTCCACCCGCCTCTTGTTCAGGCCGTAAAAGACCGAGTATTCGCGCTCGTCGGGGAAAAACCGCTCGTTGAGGCGCTCCTTCTGCACACGGAGCATCATGACCGCATCCGCCTCGGGGATGACCGGATCGAGCTCGGTCGTCACCTGCGCCCCCCAGGTTTCCACTCCCGGAGGGAGCAGGGTCTTCGGCGCGACGAGCACAACGGTTGCGCCCATTTTCTTGAGCCCGTACACATTGGACCTGGCGACGCGGGAATGCATGATGTCGCCCACGATGGCCACGGTGAGCCCCTGAAGCCTCCCGAAATGCTCGTGGAGGGAATACATGTCGAGCAGGGCCTGGGTGGGGTGCTCGTGAAAGCCGTCTCCTCCGTTGATGACCGAGCAGGGAAGCAGCTCCGCCATCTTCGCCGGGATGCCGGCATAGGGATACCGGACCACGATGCAGTCGGGCGCCATGGCCATGACATTGTAAGCGGCATCCATGATGGTCTCTCCCTTGGAGAAGGACGACCCTGAGGCCGAAAGGGCCACAGTGTCCGCGCTCAACCGCTTCGCCGCGATCTCGAAGGAGAGCCGCGTCCGGGTGCTCGGCTCGTAGAACAGGAGCACCACGGTCTTGCCCCTCAAGGTGGGCACCTTCTTGATGTCGCGCCTCGATATCTCTTTGAAGGAGGAGGCCATGTCCAGAACATGACCGATCTCGCCCGCCGTCAGGTCATTGATGGCGATGACATCCTTGTGGGGCCAGTTCATTTCTTGACTCCGCTCACGATGACATCCTTGATGGTTATCTTGTCCGGGCCTGCCTCGAGCTTGAGGATCTTCTCTTCCGGCAGGTCCACGTGCCGCCCCACGAAATCCGCCTGGATGGGAAGCTCTCTCCCGCCCCGGTCGAACAGGACCATGAGGTATATCCTCCTGGGCCTGCCCAGGTCCACGATATGATCGATGGCGGCCCTCACCGACCTCCCGGTATTGAGCACGTCGTCCACCAGGATCACCCTCTTGTCGTTGACGGAAAACGGGATGTCCGTGCTCCTGACCTCGGGGGTGAACGGCCTCCGGTGCACGTCATCCCGGTACAGGGCGATATCCAGCGCGCCTAAGGGAACGGTGCTGCCGGTCTTTTTCTCGATGAGGCTCACCACGTTTCTTGCCACCAGGAATCCGCCGCTTCGGATACCGATGAAGACCACCTCGTTCCACGATTCCATGGCATCCATGAGCCGGCCGGCCAGATCATGGAGAATTTCCCCAAGCTCTTTTTCACTCATGGTTTTCTCGGCCATACATCGACCTCCTTAACGGATAAGATCTCCGATTCTCCCGAAGCGGATCCAGTGCGCGTCGCTGTCCCACGAGAAGTAGACAACAAAGGCCTTGCCCTTGATGTTCTCGATGGGCACCAGGCCCCAGAATCTGCTGTCATAGCTCTGATCACGGTTGTCTCCCATGACGAAGCAGTGCCCCGGGTCCACGGTGATGGGCCCGAAATTGTCCCTGACCTTGCCCTGTCCCTGGGTGAGGATGAACGGGTCGGTATGTTTCTCGGACGCGGTCTTCAGTATCTCCCCGTTTACGTACACCTTTTTGTCCCTGACCTCGATGGTGTCCCCGGGCAGGCCGATCACCCGCTTGACGAAGTCCATGGACCGGTTCCCGGGAAAGGTGAATATGACGATGTCTCCGCGGGCGGGAACCTTGTCGCCCCCCCAGAACTTCTCGGTGGTGAACGGAACGGTCAGCCCGTAGTTGTACTTGGTGGCGAGAATATGATCGCCCTTGAGCAGGGTGTCTTCCATGGAGGATGACGGGATCCGGTACGCCTGGAGCACAAAGGCCCTGATGATCATGGCGATGATAAATGCAACGACGAGAGCCTCAGCCCAGTCCCTCGCCGCGCTTTTCTGCTTCTTCTTATTCAATAGCTGCTCCTTTTCCTTCCGGTGCGTCCTTTCGCATCTTGTGCGGCGGCACACCACATCTCTTGAATGCAATGACTCGCGAAGTATCCACGATTTTCCTGTTTATCAAAATATCAACCTGAACGAAAGATGATTCCTCGCGCTGTTTTAAGGCTCACAACGACACGGCACCCGTCTCTCGCTGCATCCGTCTCCCTGCGGGCAGGCCGGAGGTGGATCCGTCACGAGAGGATTCAATCCCGGCCTTCCCTGCGCTGTTCCCGGAGATATTCCTTTATGTAGCTCTTCAGCGAGATCTGCCATGAGGGCATGACCTTCCCCGTGGTCCGGGTGAAGCGCCGGGTGGAGAGAATGCCGTTCATGGGCCTGCGGGCCGGACGCGGAAAGGCGGATGTATCCACCGGGACGACCCGGGTGGGCAATCCCAGGAGATCGATGGCTCGTTTGGCCAGATCGAACCATGTCGCCTTTCCGCGGTTTCTCACATGGAAAACGCCCCGGGCATCGCAGTCGATGAGCACCCTCAGCGCCCGGGCCAGGTCCTTGGAGTAGGTTGGAGAGCCCCACTGGTCGTTGACCACGGACAGGGTGTCACGCTCCTGGGCCAGCCCCAGGATGGTGGACACGAAGTTCCTGCCGTGGGGCCCGAAAAGCCACTGGGGCCTGACGATGAGGTAATGCTCGATCCCCTCCTGAATGGAGATCTCGCCTGTGCGCTTGCTCTTTCCGTACACGCTTAAGGGGTTCGGCGCGTCGTCTTCCTCGTAAGCACCTAGCTTCTCGCCGTCGAAGACATAATCGGTGCTGATGTGCAGGAGCTTCGCGCCATGCTCTTCGCAGGCCCTTGCCAGGTGCCCCGGAGCCCTCGCGTTCAGCTCGAAGGCAAGGTCCTCTTTTTCTTCGCAGCCGTCGACATCGGTGAAGGCCGCGCAGTTGACGACCCAGTCGGGCCTTTTCGATGCAAGGAACCCGCGGATGGCTGCCGGGCTCGTGATATCCAGCAGGGTCGCCGGTGATGCGATATCCGTGGCAAGAACCTCGTCTCCCTGGTTCCGGCACACCTCGACCACCTCCTGCCCCAGAAGGCCCAATGACCCTGTGATCAGAATCTTCATCGGCTTCCGTACATCCTCTCATAGTAGTGCTGATAGGTTCCCGAAAGGATCTTTTCCCACCACGACTGGTTGTTCAGATACCATGCGATGGTCTTCTTCAGTCCTTCATCGAACCCGAACTCCGGCTGCCAGCCCAGCTCCGCCTCAATCTTTGCAAAGTCCATGGCATAGCGGAAATCGTGGCCCGGCCGGTCGGTGACGAACCGGATGAGGGAATCGGGCTTGGCCAGATTCCCGAGGATGAGCCGGACGATCTGGATGTTCTCCTTCTCCGCGTCTCCGCCCATGTTGTAGGCCTCGCCGCACCTCCCGTTCTCCGCCACCATGACGATCCCCCGGCAGTGGTCGTCCACGAAGATCCAGTCTCTCACGTTCCTGCCCTGGCCATACACCGGGAGTTCCCGGTCGTTGAAGGCATTGATCACCATCAGGGGGATGAGCTTTTCCGGAAACTGGTAGGGCCCGTAGTTGTTGGAGCACCGGGTGACCACCGCGTCCAGGCCGTGGGTCTTTACGTACGACCTCACCAGGAGATCGCCAGCCGCCTTTGACGCGGAATACGGGCTGTTGGGCTCAAGGTGAAAGTCTTCCCTGAAACGTCCCTCTTTGCCCAGGCTGCCGTACACCTCGTCGGTAGAGACGTGCAGGAACCGCCCGACCTTATGCCGCCTTGCAGCATCGAGAAGCACCTGAACGCCAAGGATGTTCGTCCTCACGAATATGCCCGAGTCCTCGATGCTCCTGTCCACATGGGATTCCGCGGCGAGGTTGAGCACCAGATCGAACGAATGCCGGGAAAACAGCGCGTCGACACATGCATGGTCCGCAATGTCCCCTTTGACGAATTCATACCGCCCAGGATACGCATCGGCCAGATCCATGGTGTTCTCGAGATTCCCGGCGTAGGTGAGGAGGTCGAGGTTCACCACGCTCCAGTCAGGCCTGTTTGCAAGGATGTAGCGCAAAAGGTTTGTCCCGATGAATCCGCATCCCCCAGTCACGAGTACCTTCATGTGTTCCCTCTTCTTTTATGATATCTTCGCTATTCTCTCTTGTTGGCGCCCGTCTTCGCTACGAGATTCCCCGCCTTCAGCAGGCTCTCGATGGTCCCTGCATCGGTCCACCAGCCGTCGAGAACCGACCACTGCATGGCGCCCGCACGGATATAGTCGTTGTTCACGTCCGTGATTTCCAGCTCTCCCCGCTCGGAGGGCGAAAGCCCGTGGATGATGTCGAAAACCCGCGAGTCGTACATGTAGATCCCTATCACGGCATAGCTGCTCTTTGGGTTTTTCGGCTTCTCCTCGATGGCGGTGATGCCTTCTCCTTCGAAGGCCGGCACGCCGAAGCGCTCCGGGTCGGGCACCTCCTTGAGCATGATCCGGGCACCCCCGCCCTGCTGCCGATACTCCCGGACGGCCTGTATGATGTTTTTCTCGATGATGTTATCACCCAGCACCACGCAGATGGGCCTCCCCTCGGCAAAGGACTCCGCCAGCCCAAGGGCCTCGGCGATCCCGCCTTCGCCTTCCTGGTAGGCGTAGTGGATCCGGCTCAGCCCGAAATCCTTGCCGTTGCCCAGCAGCCGGAGAAAATCACCTGCGTTGTTTCCGCCCGTCACCACCATGATCTCTTTGATCCCGGCATTGGTGAGTGCCTCGATGGGATAATAGATCATCGGCTTATCGTATATCGGCAGGAGATGCTTATTGGTCACCTTAGTCAGCGGATGCAGCCTCGTCCCCAGACCGCCTGCCAGCACAACACCCCTCATCATTCAAACCCTCCTTGACTCATCTCTTGTCCTCGCCGGTCCCCGCTGTTCGGGGCTGCATCTCCTTCCGGCGATGCGTGTCCGTATCACTTCTCCCGTGCCCGCCGTACTCGACCTTCACGAGATAGAGCCCCTGCGGGGGAGCCGTGGGACCTGCCTGGGTGCGATCCCTGAGCGCCAGGATACTCTCCACGTCGCGGGATGCCATCTCTCCCTGACCCACCGGGATCAGCGTGCCCACGATGTTCCTTACCATATGACGCAGAAAGCCGCTACCCCGTATACAGAAGAACACCCGGGAACCTTTGCCGAATATCTCGAAATCGAAGATCTCCCTGATCGTCGTTTTTACCGACGAGCCCGACCCCATGAAGGAGCTGAAATCATGCCGTCCCTTCAGCGCACGCGCAGCCTGTCCCATCGCCCGGATATCGAGCCCGCCCGGCAGATGCATGACGTATCGGGAGAGAAACGGGCTCAGGATCGCGGCTGTGTCAATAACATATACATATTTCTTGGAAATCGCCAAATATCTGGCGTGAAAGTCGGGGGTAACCTCCCGGACTTCACGGGCGGAAAGGTCTGGCGGAAACACGGAGTTCAAAGCCCTGAGCAGCCCGTGGGCCGGAATTCTGGAGCTGGTCCGGAAATTGACGACCTGGCCCAAGGCATGGACCCCGGCATCGGTGCGGCCCGAGGCGGTTACCCTGACCTCATGGCCCAGGATATCCCGAAGGCTCTTTTCAACCGTTTCCTGAACCGTCCTCGTCGCGGTCTGAAACTGCCATCCATGAAAGGCAGACCCGTCATAGGCAAGGGTAATCCTCAGGTTTCTCATAGCAGGCATCATTCTTGCAAAAGATTAAGCAAATATAGAAAGGAGATGCAAGCAGAAACATGTTTCCCTTGAACTTGAGCCTGAACAGAAGACATGAGTCGATACACCTGAAAATATCCTGTCCCCTGGAAAACTGCTCGTTCGAGGGCAAGACACAGTACATCTCCCCCTATGACATCTGCATGGAGGTCCCCACCACGCAGATAAAAATTACACTTTTGAAACTCCTGAACCAGGACGTAACTATAAGCACCGGGAATGTAACCGTAACGGGTACGGTCATGGGGTACACGATCGACAGAGACCTCTACCTCATCGGCATTTTCATCAACAAACCCGACCGGGCCGCCTGGAAAAGATTCATTGCAGAAAATCCCCGGCACTCGTTCTTCACGGAGATCAGGCACGTATCTCCGTAGCATCGCCTACGGGAGACCGAGCTCCCGGACATCTTCCCGCCCGATCTTTCCGAGATACACCGCGGTGATCTTCTCTTTTTGAAAAATCTCTTCGGCAAGGTCCACGATATCGTCATACCTCACCTTCCTGATCTTCTCGATGATCTCCTCATCGGAGACATCCCGCTGGTAATACATCATGTTCCGCGCAAGGGAAGACATCCGGTGGGTGGTGCTCTCCCTGGCGAGGAGGAGATTCCCTTTCACCTGTTCCTTCACGTCTTCGAGATTGGCGCCGCCGAAATCACCATTTCTGGCCCTGGACATCTGCTGCATGATCACATCCATGGTCTTCCAGAGGCAGTCGGGCGTGGTGGCGGCATAAACGGCCATGACGCCGCAGTCCTTATAGGAACTCAGGTATGAATAGATGGAATACACCAGACCGAGTTTCTCGCGGGCTTCCTGAAACAGCATGGAGCTCATGGATCCGCCCAGCATGGTGTTGAGCGTGATATAGGTCCATCGCCTTTCATCGAGCATGGAGGGTCCGGTGGTCCCCAGGGTGATATGGACCTGTTCGATGTCCTTGGTAAAAACCAGAGAACCGCCGTTCCTTTCGGGAAAGATATGCTCCGGCACCGTTTGCTGCACACGCGGCAGATGGCCGAACCAGGACCGCACCAGACCGACGATCCGGTCATGATCCAGGCTGCCCACCGCAGAGATGACGATGGAAGAAGAGGTGTAGCAGGAGGAGAGAAACTCCAGAACGTTTTCTCTCCGGAACGAACCGACGATTTCTTCAGTTCCGAGAATGGGAACCCCCAGAGACGAACTCGGGAAAAACGCCTCGGCGAACAGATCGGTGACATGATCGTCAGGTGTGTCCTCGGTCATCCGGATTTCCTGGAGCACCACCTTTTTTTCTTTGTCCAGCTCCTCTTCATCGATCTGTGAGTTGAGAAAGAGATCGAAAAGGATGTCGGCGGCCTTGTCCAGATGCTCGTCGAGCACCCGGGTATAGTAGACGGTATATTCCTTCGCGGTCTGGGCGTTGAGAACTCCGCCCAGCGCATCGATCTCCTTGGCTATCTGCAGAGCGCTGCGCTTCTCGGTGCCTTTGAAGAGCATGTGCTCGGTAAAGTGCGCTACGCCTGCGTTGTTCGGCGGATCGTGCCGCGAGCCGACACCGACCCAGACGCCCAGAGAAACGGAGCGCACCCCCGGCATCTTCGCCGACAGGACGCGGACTCCGTTATCGAGAACCGTAGATTTCACCATGAATGATCAGCTGCTGGTTTCGTTGAGCGCTTCTTTCCGGCTGAGCCGGATCTTGCCGGTCTTGCTGTCGATGCCGATCACCTTGACAATGACCTCGTCGCCTTCCTGAACCACGTCGCGCACATTCTTTACCCGCTCGTTTGCAAGCTGGGAGATGTGAACCAGCCCGGACTCCCCGGAAGGGAAATCCACGAAGGCGCCGAAATCCATGATCTTGACCACCTTGCCGCTGTATACGCGCCCGAGCTCCATTTCCTTGGTGAGGGCCTGGATCATGTCCACCGCCATCTTTGCGTGATCCTCGTCGGGAGAGAAGATATCCACCCGGCCTGAATCGTCGATTTCGATCTTGGTGTCTGTCTTTGCGATGATTTCCTTGATGATTTTCCCACCCGGTCCGATGACGTCCCTGATCTTGTCGGGATTGATGTTCATCGTGTAGACCCTTGGCGCATAGGGCGAGATGTCTCCCCGGGGAGCGCTGATGGCCTGGTTCATCTTGCCCAGAATGGCAAGCCGGGCAGCTTTGGCCTTTTCCAGGGCCTGTCCGAGAACCGCATCCGGGATGCCGGAGATCTTGATGTCCATCTGCAGGGCGGTGATTCCGTCCGCGGTGCCGGCCACCTTGAAGTCCATGTCGCCCAAGTGGTCTTCGTCGCCGAGGATATCGGTGAGAACCATGTATTCGTCATCTTCCTTGATGAGCCCCATGGCGATGCCGGCCACCGCCTTTTTCATGGGAACGCCCGCATCCATCAGGGAGAGTGATCCCCCGCAGACCGTGGCCATGGAGGAAGACCCGTTGGATTCGAGGATCTCCGAGACGAGCCTGATGGTGTAGGGGAAGACCCCCTCATCGGGCAGCATCTTGCTCAAAGCCCGCTCCGCCAGGTTTCCATGCCCGATTTCACGTCTGCTCGGTCCTCTGAGCATCCGGACCTCTCCTACGGAAAACGGCGGGAATGAGTAGTGGAGCATGAACGATTTTGTGGTTTCTCCCAGCAGGGTCTCCACCCGCTGCTCGTCCCGGGGGGTTCCCAGGGTCGTGGTTGCGAGCGCCTGCGTCTCTCCCCGCGTAAAGAGGGCCGAACCATGCGTGCGCGGCAGTATCCCCACCTGACAGTCGATGGGCCTGATCTCGTCAAAATTTCTGCCGTCTACTCTGATCTTCCGTTCCTTCATGATGCTCCGGATGATATCCTTCTCCGCAGCGTCAAAGATTCCACTGACCAGGGCATCTTCCTCTTCGGTGCCGTCGGAAAACGCTTCGAGGATTTCCGCGCGGAGCTGGTCGGTGAGCGCGTGCCTCTGCTGCTTCGTATAAGAGCCGGATACCATGCCCTCGATCTTCGGCACCATGGTCTCCCTGACCTTCCGGTAAAGATCTTCGTTCTCCCTGGGAGGAGTGTGCGGATTTTTTGGTTTTCCGACCTTTTCCCTGAGCTCTTCGATCGCGTCGATGACCTCGATGATCCTGACGTGCGCGAACTTGATGGCATCGATTACCGTGCTCTCCGGCAACTCTCCCGCCTCTCCCTCCACCATGACGATGGCGTCTCGCGTGCCCACCACGATGAGCTCCATCCGGCTCTTCTCGAGCTGGGAAACCGACGGGTCGATCACGAATTCATCGTCGATGAGCCCGACCCGTGCGCCGCCGATGGGGCTGCTGAAGGGAATGTCCGAGATGTGCAGGGCGGCCGACGCCCCGTTCAGGGCGAGTATGTCGGGTGTGAAAGCGGGGTCTGCAGAGAGCACCATGGCAATCACCTGGGTCTCTTTGCGGAAACCCTTGGGGAACAGGGGCCGGATGGGCCTGTCTATGGCACGCGCAGTGAGTATCTCCTGGGTGCCGGGACGGCCGTCTCTCTTGATGAAGCCCCCCTTGATTCTCCCGGCGGCATAGCTCATTTCCTGATAGTCCACCACCAGGGGAAGAAAATCCACGCCCTTGCGCTCTTCAGCCGCTGCGGTCGCGGTAACGAGGACCACGCTGTCTCCCTGGTTGACCAGAACAGAACCGCCCGCCTGTCTGGCAACTTCACCCACGGAAAAGATCAGCGGTGTGCCTGTGCCTCTTGCTTCTATTTTCATGATATCTCCTACTTCCTGAGGTTCAGGGACTGGAGGAGCTCCCGATATCTTTTGATATCTCGGTCTTTTATGTAATTCAAAAGTCTCCGTCTCTGTCCGACAAGCATCAGCAGACCTCTCCGGGAATGATGATCTTTGTTGTGAACCTTGAAATGCTCGGTGAGCGTATTGATCCGCTTCGTCAGTATCGCAACCTGAACGTCGGGGGAACCCGTATCGCTCTCATGTCTCTTGAACTGATTCATAATCTCTTTCTTTTCCTCTACGCTTAAACCCACTTCTTTGTCCTCCTAATGACCGTTTGTTCTCTATTTTTATGGGCAACGAGGGAACTTAACACACCATCTGCTCTGCTGTAAATAGCTAATCCGGACGAAACCCCCGCTCAATATAGCCCCAGATTCCTCCCGAGGGCTGATGCCGTGCCACGCAGAGAAGCTTGTCTTCTCCATTGACCACGGCGATATAATTGCCCTCGGTGCTCTCCACCGTATCCAGAACCCAGGATGTCTGGATGGGGTTTCCGTCCAGGATCCCCTTCTGCCCCGTGGAGGTGACCCGCACCTTCTGAATGTGCAGCGCGCGTGAAAGGGGGATGACGATCCCTTCCCCGTTTCCCGCCTTCTCTTTCAGCTCTTGCAGCGTCATGGCGTCATCCACGTGGAATCCCTCGCTGCGCAGCCTTCTCAGCTCCCTCAGATAGCCCCCGCATCCCACAAAAGCCCCCAGGTCGCGGGCAATGGACCGGATATACGTCCCTCGGGAACAGACGATACGGACGTCCATCCAGTCTTCCCCGTGGGACAGAATCTCCGCCCTTTCGATATGAACCTGCTTTTCCCTCGGCGGGATATCGATATTCGCCCGGGTCAGCTTGTACAGGGGACGGCCCTGGAACTTCTGGGCGCAGTACCGGGGCGGAGTCTGATTGATCCAGCCCATATGTTCGCGGAACCATCTCCGGACGGCTTCGACATCCACGCTGACATCGGGAAAGTGTTCGATGGGCTCCCCGGTCACATCGTCCGTATCGGTGAACATGTCGAACCCGATGGTCGCAAGGTACTCTTTCTGGTGTGCGTGCATGAAGGGAAGCAGCTTGGTGCCCTGTCCGACCCCGACACACAGGAGTCCGGTGGCAAAGGGGTCCAGTGAGCCGAAGTGCCCGGCCCGCTTCACCTTC
Source organism: Deltaproteobacteria bacterium (assembly GCA_018436855.1). Classification (GTDB taxonomy): domain Bacteria; phylum Desulfobacterota; class Desulfomonilia; order UBA1062; family UBA1062; genus Phosphitivorax. Next base: position 18,242 of record JAHDKO010000079.1, read on the forward strand.
AGGACCTTCATGACCTGGTCGACCACCTTGCGCGAGGTGATGTCCTTGGGCTTGTCTATGAGTACTACGCCTTGCTTACCCACTTCATTCCTTCCTCGATCACCTGTTCGATCAGTTCGTCTGCGCGGCCTTTCTGGGTAAATCCCGCGGCCATGCCGTGTCCGCCCCCGCCGAAGGCCCGGGCCGTTTTCAGTGCTGCATCGGAGCCCTTGCTCCGGATGGAGCCGTGCACGGTGTCCGGGTTCAGTTCACGCAGGAGAACCACCATCTCCGCCCCGGAGAGGGAGGCCAGCTCCTCGACGATCCCGGAGGCGTCGTCGGGGGTCGCGCGGATGGCCCCGAAGTCCTGATAGCGGATATAACTGCCGTATATTCTTCCAGACTGCACGAGCCTGTCCATGATCAGGCAGAGAATATGATAGTATTTCACGCTCCTGGTGCGCTTCAGCCGGTAGGCGATCTGGCTCGCATCCGCTCCTGCCAGGGTGAGCTCGTAGACCGCTTTGAATACCCTGGGCGAGGTGTTGGCGTGGATAAACCCGCCGGTGTCGCCGAAAATCCCCATGTAAATGTTCGAGGCGATCGCGGGGGTGATCTCCACCGCAAGCTCCCGTATAAGGTCATAGACCATCTCCGAGGCCGATGATTTCTGCGAGTCGATCCAGGATACTTCGCCATGTGTGCCGTTGGTGCGGTGGTGGTCGATCACCACGACCTTCCCCTGGGGGTTGACACCGCCCAGCAGCTTCATGTCGGAGACGTCGAGGAGGATGGAAATTTCGGGAGTCATCCCCTTTTTCTGCCTGGGCTCGGCAGTGAACAGCAGGGGCTCGGGAATGGGGGTGGGATAGATCAGGCGCACGGACTTTCCCAGGGCGTTCAGGGCATGGGCAAGGGCCCGGCTTGAGCCGACGGCATCCTCGTCCGGCCCCTCATGGGTGATGATCTCAAAGCGCTCGTGTTGATGTATGATTTCAGCTATCCGGTTTTTCATCCTTATCAAGCTTTTCCAGAATCTCGTCTATCTTCGATCCGTAATCGAAGGATGCATCGTACATGAATGTCAGCTCCGGCACGTGCTTTATCCGAAGCTGCCTGCTCAACTCGCTCCTTAAGAAACCGGCGGCGCTCTGAAGACCCTGCTGGGCCTGTTCCTGCCGGTCGGGATCCAAGACGCAGTAAAACACCCGCCCCACCCGGAGGTCGACACTGACCTCGGCACCGGTAATGGTCACCCCGTCTACCCGGGGGTCCTTTACCTTGCGCTGAATGAGCTCGGCAATGGTCTGCCTGATGAGGTCGCCGACCCGTGCCTGCCTCTTGGTAACCAGCTTCATATGTGCATGATCTCCATTTTCCGGTCAACCACCTCCACATCCGGAAACTCGGCAAGGAACGAAAAGATCCTGTCCAGGACCGAGTTCACGTACGAGGAATCGTTGCTGACCAGGGCAAACCCTAGGGTGGCGGCCTGCCACTTGTCCTGATCATCCACCTCGGCCACGGAGATGTTCATCTTGGAAACACGGTCTTTCATGGATTTCAGGGTCTTGCGCTTCTCCTTGAGGGAGCGTGCCCCCATGATCCTGAGTCTGACCTCGCAGGCGCCGATGATCACTCGATCTCCGCCTCCACCTTCTGATGGGTGTAGGCCTCGATGACGTCGCCCGTCTTGATGTCGTTGAACCCGCTCAGGCCGATGCCGCATTCATAGCCGCTCTGCACCTCGCGCACATCTTCCTTGAACCGCTTCAGGGAATCCACCTTGCCATCGAAGACAACGACGTTGTCGCGCAGCAGCCGTGCGTTCGCCCCCCTTGTGATCTGCCCTTCGGTCACCATGCACCCGGCAATGGTGCCGGCCTTGGGCACCTTGAAAAGATCTCTCACCTGTGCGCGGCCCTGGACAACCTCTTCATAGACCGGCTCGAGCATGCCCTTGAGGGCCTTTTTGATGTCTTCGATAAGATCATAAATGATAGTGTAGAGCTTTATCTCAACATCATACTTCTTGGCCAGTGCCCTGGCCGTCGGTTCCGGTCTTACGTTGAAGCCGACCACGATAGCATGCGCCGTAGAGGCGAGCAGAATGTCGTTTTCGGTAATGCCGCCGACTGCGGAATGAATGATGCTGATCCTCAGATCCTCGCCGGTGTCTATTCCCTTCACCGTGCTCTGGATGGCCTCCACGGTGCCGTGGACATCGCCCTTGATAATGAGGTTGAGGTCCTTGATCTTTCCTTCCCTCACCTGGCTGTAGAGATCTTCCAGGGTGACCTTTTCCTTGGGCTCTTGTCTCTGCTGCCGCTGGATCTCATCGCCCTCCTGAAAATACGAGACAATGTCCTTTGCCTTCTTTTCGTTGGGCACGACAAAAAAGGTGTCCCCGGCAGACGGGAGCTCGGAAAATCCGATGATCTCAACCGGTGTTGCGGGGTCGGCTTGGGAGATGGGCTTCCCGGTAAAGTCGAACACCCCTCTGGCCCTGCCCCATGTGGAGCCCACCACAAAGGTGTCGCCGCGCTTGAGTTCGCCGCTCTGGATGAGGACCGTGGCCATGGGCCCCCTGGCCTTGTCGAGCTTGGACTCCAACACGACTCCACGGGCACCGTCTTTCCGTGAGGATTTGATATCCAGGACATCTGCCTGCAGGAGGATCATCTCCAGCAGATCGTCTATCCCGACATGGTTCTTTGCGGACACATCGACGAAGATCGTATCGCCGCCCCAGCTTTCCGGGACGAGCCCGACCTCTGCAAGCTGTTCTCTGACCCGCTGGGGGTTGGCGTTGGGCTTGTCTATCTTGTTGACCGCCACCAGGATGGGGATCTCTGCGGCCCGGGCGTGGTTTATCGCCTCTTTCGTCTGGTCCATGACCCCGTCGTCCGCGGCCACCACGAGCACCACGAAATCCGTCACCTGCGCGCCCCGCGAGCGCATGGAGGTGAACGCCTCGTGACCGGGCGTGTCGATGAAGGTGATGGTCCTCCCGTTGCACCGGGCCTGGTATGCGCCGATGTGCTGGGTAATTCCGCCGTACTCGCTGTCGATGACGTTTTCCTGCCGGATGGCATCCAGCAGGGAGGTCTTGCCGTGGTCGACGTGACCCATGACCGTGACGACCGGCGGCCTGGGATCCAGCTCTTCTTCTGAATAGGTGGGTGGGACCAGATAGGTTTCCTTGATCTCGTCACGGGCCTCTTCCGCCTCGAAACCGAGCTCGGTCGCCACGAACGTCGCCTCATCCGCGGTGATGTACTGGTTCTGGTTGGCCATGACACCAAGATCCATGAGAATGCGGATCACATCGGAGACCTTCACCCCCATTTCTTTCGCGAGATTGGAGACCATGACGGCTCTCCCGATGCGGATCTTCTTTTTCCTGGCCTGCGTGGGCTGGATCGCAGCCCTTCTATCTCTGCGCTTCTTCTGCTTTTTGCCGAACGCGGATCTCTCGGATCCATAGAGATCGCTCTGCGTATAGACTTCCTTTTCTTTCTCCTTCGGCTTCTTGGGCTTCTTTGCGGCATGGCGGGCAGCGGCATCTCCGCCTTCCTCCGGGGCCTCGACGACCTCGGGGGCCTTGCCCTTCTTACCTTTCTTTTTCTCCTTCTTTTTCTTGTCCTCTTCCTTTTCCGCTTCCTTTCCTTCGTCCCGAGGAGCCGGCTTCTCCTCCGGAACCTCTTCCTTCCGGGGCTCTTCCTCTTCGGGGACCTCCGGCTTTTCCTCAGGAGCCTGGGGCGCAGCGACAGGCTCTTCGCGCGGGGCCTCCGCCGGTACCGGTGCTTCTCCGGCCGCTTCGCCGGCAGGAATGCTCGCCGCCTCCGTCTCTCCGGCAACAGGCTGTTTCTCCTCGACAGGTTTCGGGGCTTTTTTCCGCTCTGTCTTTTCCGGCTTTTCCTCGACAGCTTCGCCGGCCGTTATCTCTTCGGGCCTGGAAGGCTCCTCGGCCTTCTTTTCAGCAGAAGGGGCGACCCGGGCTCTCCGCCTGATGACGTTGGCACTGACGCGCTTTTCGACATACGATTCCTGCGGGAGCTCATCCGGCTGCTTTTCGCTCTCTTTCACAAAGCGTTTTTTGATCCTGTCGATATCGTGCACATCGATCAGGCTCATATTGTTTTCGACCGATATCGCCAGGTCTTTCGCAACCTTCATCAGTTCCCTTGCATCGATGGACAATTCTTTTGCTAATTCAAAAACCCGCATTTTTTTCATCTTGCCAGCCCCTTGGAAGAAAGCAAATCATACTTCTGCAGATTCATCGCCAGCCGTGGCGCGATCGAGCACTCTTTGCTCACGATCAGACACGGACTGTTGCATTCACATCCCTTAGGCAGGCGGTATATCTTTGCCCCGCCGGCTCGTGCAGCAGTATGCATTTCCACTTTCTCTTCCGGAGGATTATCGTTGAGATAAAGTATGAGATCATCCTCCCGGATCGAATTCTCTTTACATGGGCCATCCATCAGATAGGCCATTTTCTTACACCGTATGAGGTCTTTTTTGATCATTTTCAATAATTCTTCCCGCACCCCGTAAATGAGTTCGTTTATCTGCTCCCGTTTTCGGAAATAATTGTTTCGTATTCTTTTATTTTTGTACGCCTTTGTAAAGCACTGCTCTATGGGGCAAAGGTAAAAGCCCCTGCCCTCACGCCGGCCTTCACGGTCAAAAACGGCTTCTGCCGAGGGATTCCTGACGAACCGCAGCAATTCCGCCTTGGGCCGAACCTTTCTGCATCCGACACACTGTCTCTGAGGCTGGTTCCTGCTATCCACTCACTCCCACCGACGCCTTTTTTATCAGCTCTCTCGCCAAAGTTTCATCGATTCCTTCAAACTCGAGAAGATCTTCCTCCTTTGCCTTGGCCAGGTCCTCGATCGTCCGATACCCTGCTTCCATCAGAATTTCGGCCAGCGATTCATCGAGTTCGTCGATACTGGTCAACGACGTACCCTCCTCGGAAGACACGCTCTCTTCGGCGTGCTCGGAGCGTACGTCGATCTTCCAGCCCGTGAGCTTGGCCACAAGCCTGACGTTCTGCCCCTTTCTCCCGATAGCAAGGCTGAGCTGGTCGTCCGCGACGACCACATCCATGCTCCAGGCGGACTTGTCAACGATCACCTTGGACACCCGGGCTGGCGAAAGGGCATTGCAGACGAATCTGACCGGATCCTCCGACCACACGACAATATCCTGCCTCTCGCCTTTCAGCTCCTGGATCACATTCTGTACCCGTGCTCCCTTTACGCCGACGCAGGTTCCCACCGGATCAACCTTGGGGTCGTGTGACCGCACGGCTATCTTCGCCCGGATCCCGGGCTCCCGCGCAACAGCTACGATTTCCACAATACCCTCAGTAACTTCCGGGACTTCCATCTCGTAGAGCTTGACGAGAAACCTCGGATGCGTGCGGGAAAGTTCTATCTGGGGCATCCTCAGAGACTTGGTCACATCCAGGATAAGGGCCTGAATGCGGTCACCCCTCCTGAAAGACTCGCCGGGGATCATTTCCTTTTCGCGCAGGATCGCCTCCGCCTTCCCCAGGTTGACGATGGCGTCGCGCCTGTCGAACCGGTGGACGAAGCCGGACACCAGATCGCCCTTCCGGTCGATGAAATCATTATAGACAGCGTCCCGCTCGACTTCCTTCACCTTCTGCACGATTACCTGCTTGGCGCTCTGGGCGGCAATCCTCCCCAGTCTGGAGGAGTCGAGCTTTTCCCCGAGCTCATCGCCGATCTGACAGTTGGGATCGAGCTGATGCGCTTCCTTAAAAGATATCTGAACATTCGGATCTTCGACCTCTTCAGAGATAACCTTGAACTGGAAGACCTCCACCTCGTCGAGCTCAGGGTTGTAGTGCGCCTCGATATTGTCGTAATCACCATAGACTTTTTTCGCCGCACTCTGCACCGCAGCCTCCACCACCTGCACCAGGTCTTCTTCCCTGAGGCCCTTTTCCTTTACGATCAACTCAATGACCTTTGAAAGATTTAAAACCATACGTTCTCCTAGAGATCGAATTCCAGATTGGCCTTCTGAATATCCTCGAACGGCACCTCCTGTTGCGTGCCGTCGATATCAATCAGAACACTCTCTTCTGCCAATCCTTTGATTGTTCCCCGGAATGTTCCCTCTTTTGTCTGTATTTTGACCTGTCTTCCGGCAAAGTGATCGAATTCCTTCAATGTTTTAAGCCTCCGGTTGAGGCCCGGCGACGATACCTCAAGCCGGTATGAACCCTCGATGGGATCGTTCGTATCCAGCAGCAGGCTTACCCTCCGGTTGACTGAAACGCAGTCGTCCAGAGTGACCCCGCCCGGCTTGTCAATGGTGAGACGCAGGAGTCCCCGGGAAAAGTCCATATCGATAAGCTCGAAGCCCATCACGGCTATCTCCGGTGCCACCATCTTGTATAACTTTTTCTCCTGTTCCGTCTGTTTCATTATGAAATAAAAAAGTGGGCTATCGCCCACTTCGTCTCCCCCCACATTTCCTGTTCGTTCGCTTCCCGTATGTGTATCAAAAGCGGGCAACGGGATTCGAACCCGCGACATTCAGCTTGGGAAGCTGACACTCTACCAACTGAGCTATGCCCGCACTGAGTTACTCTAATAGAATATGCCCTATGGTTTGTCAACAAATCTTTAGCAAACCTCAAGGCTAAGGGATTCCTAGGATTTGAGGAAGAATTTTTTAATGTGCTGGTGATATATCATCACTCGCATTCGATTTCAAGACTTTTTCTCCGGGAACAAGAACCGGCGTTTTTCTTTCCTGGTTTTCCCTCCGGGTTGTCCCCGGGATCAAAATGCCGGCCTTTGGGTTTTAGATCGGCATGCACGACATTCCCTTCCCGGATGCGGGGGATGCCTTCATTTCCACGGAAACAGCGTGGGTATAAAAGCGTACCTTCATGCTTTTGCGAAAAAAACTTCAAACCCGAAAACGAGACCGTCCGTGGACCATTTGTAAGGAAATGAAGTTCGTTTCCGTCTCTTCTTCAGCTGGTCGGATCGGGGATGATCTTCAGGAGGACCGACCGGTTCCTGGGTCCGTCGAATTCGGCGAGATACACTCCCTGCCATGTCCCCAGAACAAGCGCGCCCCCTTCGACGATGAGCATGACGTCGAAACCCATGAGGCTCGCCTTGATATGGGCATCCGCATTTCCCTCCAGATGCCGGTATTCCCCCTGCCGGGGGACCAGGCCGTCCAGGGTGGCGATGATGTCTTCTTTCACCGCAGGATCGGCGTTTTCGTTGATCGTGATCCCGCAGGTGGTGTGGGGAACGTAGGCAAGAACCAGGCCGGTGGTAACATGCTCGCCTTTCAAGACGTTCCTTATATTCGTAGTTATATCGACAAACTGGGTTTTGCCCGTGGTTCTGACTTCCAGACGTTTGAGCATATCCTTCCTCCTTTTCAATCCGAATTCGATCCCCTGAAAGCGCTCGCCCGATCTTTCTTCATCAGGACCTACTCGTGAAGGAGAACTCGGCTTTCCTTCATTCAAACAATCGAGCGCCGTCACTCCCCGACAGGGTTCATATCAATGACTGGTATGAACCTTCAACGGCAAGCCCTGGACCCTGCCGTAGCCGCAAGCTTGAAGGGGAATGTGACCCCCCGCCTCAAAGTCCTTCAGGAAGCGAATGCAATGGAGGATTCAACCTGAATTGTTCGCCCTTGCAAACAGGTGGAAAAAATTCTCTGTCGTGATCTCCGCCATCCGTTCCTCGTCAATGTTTTTGATCGCTGCCAGCGCCCTGACCGTCTCGACCATATAGGAAGGCTCGTTTCTTTTCCCGCGATAGGGAACGGGGGCGAGATAGGGCGCATCCGTTTCCACGAGAAGGAATTCCAAAGGGCAGATTCTCACCGCCTCCCTGAGGACTGCGGCGTTTTTATAAGTAAGAACACCCGGAATGGAAAGAAAAAATCCCTTGTCAACGATATGCGAGGCCATGGCGGCATCGCCGGAAAAGCAATGGAACACCCCACCCAGGGACCATGCCTTTTCCTGTTCCAGCAGATCCACGGTCTGCCGGTGAGCGTCACGGTCATGAATGATCAGGGGCAGCGAGCACGACCTGGCAAGTTCGATATGGGCCTTGAAGAGCTCTTTCTGCTGGTCTTCTGTGCCCGGGGTGCGATACAAGTCGAACCCCGTCTCCCCCACGGCAACGATCTTGTCTTTCTGTGCCAGCACCGCGAGCGCGTGGACATCATCCACAGAGAACACCCCTGCCTTCTGCGGATGGATGCCCATACTCGCAAAAAGTCCGTCTCGGGCTTCCGCCGTCTCGAGTGCGCGGCGGGAGTCATCCGGATCGATGCCCACAAGGAGCATGGCTTTCACCCCTTCCTGATATGCCCTGTCCATCACCTTGGTGCGGTCTTTCCGGAAATCATCGAAATGGAGATGATTATGGGAGTCCGCGAGATTCATGCTACATGAGCCTCCTCAGACCATCATGGATCCTCCCGTTGCTGGCAAGGATATCCCCGTTGTGCGGATCGAGCTCCTCCCCGGAAAGGCCCGAAGCCATGCCGCCGGCCTCCAGGAGAACGACTACACCCGCAGCCATGTCCCAGGGATGCAGACCGACCTCCCAGAATCCGTCAAAAGAACCTGCCGCCACAAAACAGAGGTCCAAGGCAGCTGAACCGAACCTTCGTATTCCCTGTACCTCGCGAAGGATTCTGGTGAATCGCATAATCGAGTTATCCAGCCCGGTGAGCGAATACGGAAATCCCGTGACCACGAGCGAATCGACAAGCAGGGAGGTATTCGAGACCTTGATTTTCTCTCCGTTTCTGAAGGCCCCTTTTCCTGACTGGGCGGAGAAAAGGTCGCCGCTGATGGGGTTGTAGCAAACCCCGATATAGGGTTTCTTGTCTTTAAAGACACCAAGAGACACACAAAAGAACGGGATTCCATGGACATAATTCACTGTTCCGTCGAGGGGGTCGACGAACCAGGTGTATTCCTGACCGGTTGTCCTGTTCACACCTTCTTCGGCGATGACGGAATGGTGGGGAAATTCCCGGAAAATCTCGCCGACGATCATATCCTGAGAATTACGGTCGATCTGGGTCACCAGATCGATTCTTCCCTTGTGCTCGACGTTCAGCTCTTTTCCGAAGTTCTCCCGGAGGTACTCTCCGGCTTTTTTTGCAAGATTGACCGTGAAATTCAACATAGCGACCCTTGCCAGCACCAGGTATTTCATGTACCATAATAAACATGGATAGGGTTTACAAGATAAAAAAGAACCTGCAGGCCCCTATGATCCTTGCTACTCTCATGTCCATCCCCATCTTCGTGGACGTGATCATGTCAGGCTTCGAGATCTCCGTTCTATTGATGGCCCTGCTCTTGATGATCCTTTTCTATCTCCTTACAACCAACAACCTTCTGCGTAAGATCCGGATCACCGATTCCTCCGTCACCATCAGGGGAATACTCGGATCAAGAAGGGTCCCCGTCGCCGATATCGTGCGCCTTGAAGGTATATCCATGGGCTCGCGGCAGTTCATCTCCCTCGCGACAAAAAAGAGGAACTTTCTCATACCGAACAGCTTCGCCGGCTTTCCGGAAATCATCTCCGACCTGGAAAGGGTGGTTAACCCGGAGGTTGTGGGCTCCGGTCTCTCTGCCATGAAAGAACATTTCATCGTACGCAAAAGCGATATCACCGGGGCATGGATCACGGTGATCCTGCTCTTCATTATCATCATTATCCGGTTCTTCCCCCGATGAACGACCTGAAAGGGGATCCTTTTAGGTATGATACGTAAGGTCAAGACATTTGAACCAACTTTATACAACAAGCTCATGGGGAATGTATCTCCTCATTCCCAGCCCTCCAAAGCGGACGTGAAGGAGAAAACGCCCTTTCAAAACACAAAATATGCCGTTTAATCCAAATATTATCTGTATTGTTTCACGTGAAACTTTTTGATTTGAAAAATCGTTCTTTTATGGTAGATCATCATGGTGTGTCCTAAAATCATAAGTGTGTCCAATCAAAAAGGCGGAGTCGGGAAGACCACTACATCCATCAATCTCGGCTCTTCTCTTGCGCTGCTTGGGAAGCGAACCCTGCTCATCGATCTCGATCCCCAGGCAAATGCGACCACGGGCCTTGGTTTCAACCCTGACTCTTTTTCTTCCCACATTTATCATGTGATGCTCGGGGAGAAAGACGCTGATTCCGTGATCCTGGAGACGAAGCTGCGAAACTTTTTCATCATGTCGAGTCATACCGATCTTGTGGGTGTCGAGGTGGAGCTGATGGATGCTCCCTTCCGTGAGCGCATCCTTTCCCGTTCACTGGCAGGAATGACGCGGGAGTTTGATTTCATCGTGATCGACTGCCCCCCATCGCTCGGGCTTCTCACCCTCAACGCCCTCACGGCTGCACACTCACTTCTGGTTCCTGTTCAGTGCGAGTATTATGCCTTGGAGGGTCTGAAGAGCCTCATGAACACTTTTCGGCTCGTGAAAAAACGGTTGAATCCGAGTCTGAGCATCGAGGGTTTTCTTCTGACCATGTTCGACTCCCGCACCCGTCTCAGTCATGATATCGCCGAAAACGTGAAGGCCCACTTCAGTTCCCAGGTGTTTCGCACCATGATTCCGAGAAATATTCGTTTGTGCGAGGCCCCGAGTTTCGGTGTCCCGATCTGCCTGTACGATATTTCTTCGAAAGGGGCTCAGCATTATCTGATGCTGGCAAAAGAAATCCTTAAAATGGAGGTCGATCATGAAGTCTAAATCCCGCTTGGGAAGAGGTATCGATGCCATCTTTGCCGACAGCGTTCAGGAAGACGGGACCCTGGTTGTCGAGATACCGGTTGATGAAATTTATCCAAACCCTATTCAGCCGAGAAAATCCTTTGACGAGAAGACTATCGCGGAGCTTGCCGCGTCCATCAAAAGCCATGGCCTTATTTCTCCCATCCTGGTCCGGAGAACGAATACCCGCTATGAAATCATTGCCGGAGAGCGGAGATTCCAGGCGTGCAAGCTCGCCGGTATCCAGAAGATACCTTCCATCGTAAGGGACATTCCCGATGCCGAGGCGTTCAAGATATCACTCATAGAAAATCTTCAGCGCGAAGACCTGAATCCCATGGAAGAGTCAGAGGCATACTACACGCTGAAAGAGCAGTTCGGCCTGACCCATCAGGAAATCGCCGATGCCGTTCTCAAGGACCGTTCGACCGTGACAAATTCCATGCGTCTTATTCATCTCCCTGAAGAGGTGAAGCATGCCCTGAGAGAAGGCATGATCACAACCGGTCATGCACGCGCCATCTTGATGGTGGAGAGCGAAAACAGCCAGCTGGCTCTTCTGAACAGGATCGTCAGCCAGTCGCTGAGTGTGAGGGAAACCGAGCGTTTTGCCTCCGGTATGGACAACAAGGATAAAAAGAAAAAGGGTGTGAAAAAGGCCGATCCCTACTTTGATCATCTTTCCACCCTTCTTTCCGAGAAGCTCTCGGCAAAGGTGATATGTGACTGGAGAAAGCGCAAAGGGAAGATCGTGATCAATGTTTCCTCCCGAGATGAGCTGTCCCGTATCGTTGCCGAGATTTGTGAACAAGAGGCCCCGATCTGATGCATTCGTTTGCAGACATATCGACAGGTGCAGGGCAAAAAGGCCTTTTGTCGATAACTTATAAACCTGGTTATGGAGTTAAAATATCTTTTAATAACATGGTCTTAATTGGCATATGAACATGTTGACACCGTATAATATTTTTTACTATTACATAGGGGGAATTAAAAAATGAAATGTAAAATTCAAAAAACCCTACTGCAAAATATGTTGGCAAAGGTTCAGGGATTCACAGAGAAAAAATCTACCCTCCCTATCTTGAGCCATATCCTCCTGGAGATAACGGGAGATTCGCTACAGGTGAGGGCAACCGACCTCCATACCTCCATCCAGGTAAATTCCCCCTGTGAGGTTATACAATCCGGGGCCTGCGCCATCAACGGGAAGAGCTTTTACGACATCATCCGAGAGCTCCCCGACCAGATGGTGGAATTCTGGGTCGAGGAAGGCTCGCATGCTCATATCATAGCGGAAAACAATCGGATCAAGATGAATGTGATGGATGCGGAAGAATATCCCATGATTGATTTCATGGATATGGATAAGGGGTACGCCGTCGATCTCTCCGTAATGAAGCCTATGATAGAGAGAACCATCTTCTCCATCCCTTCGTCATCGGAGAGCGACAGCAAATATACCCTCGGGGGCGCACTGCTCATCTCCGGCACGGATGAAACCGGCAGAGGATTCATCGAGATGGTTTCAACCGATACCCGGAGGCTCTCGGTAGTACGCTTTTTCACGGAAGAATACATCGATATGGGAAGCGGCATCATCGTTCCCAGGAAAGGGCTGCAGGAACTCAAACGATTGATGGACATGAAAGAGGATGATTCACGCGTCCTCCTGACGAAGGATTCCATCTTCTACATCTCTCCGGACACCATGGCGACCGTCCGCCTCATTGATGGAAAATTTCCGGATTATCAGAGTGTTGTATCACCTGAAGCATTCCCCAGCACGACCAGGATAAATGCCCAGGATCTGCATTCGGTGCTCAAGGTGTGTACCGCCATGGTTTCGGATATTTCCAACTGTGTCAGGTTTTCCTTCCATAAAGACCAAACCGTCGTTTTTGCGAGCAACCCTGACCAGGGAGAGGTGGAAACCCCTATCCCTTCGGTGCATCAGGGCGAGGATCTCGATATCAATTTCAATCCACGGTATTTCATGGACTGTCTCTCGTTTATCGAGGGAGAGACGGAGATTCATCTGAAGGGATCTCAGGGTCCGTGCATGATCACCGATAGCGGAATAACGGAAAGCAAGTGGGTCATCATGCCCATGCGTTTTTAGAAAGAACAGGAAAGAGGAATGAAAAACAATACGGTTGAAGGCTATACAGCAAAGGATATTAAAGTCCTGGGCGGTTTCGAAGCAGTCAGGCTTCGACCGGCCATGTACATTGGATCGACCTCCGGCCAGGGATTGCATCATCTCGTGTTCGAGGTAGTGGATAACAGCATTGACGAGGCCACGGCGGGATACTGTGACAATATCAAGGTGACCATTCATATGGATGAGAGCATCACGGTATCCGATAATGGAAGGGGCGTGCCGATCGATATCCATCAGGATACCGGAAGGCCTGCGGTCGAGGTCGTCATGACGACACTGCACGCCGGAGGCAAGTTCGATAACTCCATCTACAAGGTCTCCGGCGGCCTTCACGGCGTGGGTGTTTCCGTGGTCAATGCGCTTTCCGAAAGACTGGATATCGAGATATACCGGAACGGTAACGTTTATAATCAGACATATGAACAGGGCGTTCCTAAAACAGATCTCGTCATGAAGGAAAAGACCGATCTAACCGGTACCATGATCCACTTCAAACCGGATCCCGACATCTTCGAGATGACCACATACGAGTTTGATATCCTGGCAAACCGCTTGCGTGAGCTGGCCTTTCTCAACAAGGGCTTAAGGATAGAGCTTGAAGACGAACGGACCGACACAACCGAGGTTTTTCACTTCAACGAGGGGCTCATTGACTTTGTCAAATACCTGAACGCGAAGAAAAAGCCCATCCACAACCCCATTTACTTCAGGAAAAACAAGGGTGATGTAGTGGTCGAATGCGTTATCCAGTACAACACCTCCTATTCCGAGAGCGTGTTCTCCTTCGCGAATAACATCAATACCCACGACGGCGGAACGCACGTGGTGGGCTTCCGCAAGGCGCTGACGAGAACGATCAACGCGTATGGAAAGGACAAAGGCCTTCTGAAGAACTCAAAGGTCACGATCCAGGGAGACGACACCAAGGAGGGATTGTGCGCCGTGGTAACCGTACTCCTTCCGCGGCCGCAGTTCGAAGGACAGACCAAGGCAAAGCTCGGCAATTCGGAGATCGCCGGCATCACCGAAAGTGCGACGAATGATGCGGTGAGCCAGTATTTCAGCGAGAACCCCAATGATGCCGCCATCATCATCAAGAAGATAATCGACAGCGCGCAGGCGCGCGAGGCGGCGAGAAAGGCCCGGGAGCTCACCAGGAGGAAATCCGCGTTCGAGAGCACGCTCCTTCCCGGAAAGCTCGCCGATTGCCAGGAAAAAGATCCGGCGCTCAGCGAGGTCTTCATCGTCGAGGGAGATTCCGCCGGCGGTAGTGCGAAACAGGGTCGCGACAGAAAGAATCAGGCGATTCTGCCCTTAAGAGGTAAGATCCTCAACGTGGAAAAGGCCCGGGTCGACAAGATGCTCTCCAACCAGGAGATCAAATCACTCGTGACCGCACTGGGCACCGGAATCGGCTCGGATCATTTCGACATATCCAGGCTCCGGTACCACAAAATCATCATCATGACGGACGCCGATGTCGACGGCGCGCACATCAGGACGCTGCTGCTCACCTTCTTCTTCCGGCAGATGCCCGAGATCATCGAGCGGGGCCACCTCTACATTGCCCAGCCTCCCCTGTTCAAGATCGCCAAGGGGAAGAAGCTTTGGTACCTTCTGAACGAAGAGCTGATGGATGAATTTCTTCTGAAGAACGCGGTGAAGGATATCGTGCTTAAGGGTGAGGTCGAGATAACCGGCTCCGAGCTCTCCCGGTACATCAAGCTCATCAACAGGCGTAAAAGCATTCTCACCAACTATGAGCACCGGAATATGGACGAGCGGATCATCCAGTCGGCTTCGTATCTCGAACCGGAGCTGTTCCTGGACGTTTTCGATGCTGCGGGAATCAATGATGGGATTAATCAGGTCATCAGGGAATGGTTCCCCAATCTCGGCCCGTTCACCACAGATGTCCTGGATGATCAGGCGATTTTCCATACCGTGAAGAACGGCCTTCGCAAGGAAACGGTCATCGATCAGAAGCTCTTCGAGACCAAGGGCTTTGAGGAGCTCCAGAAGATCCACGCGCAGCTCAGAAAGATCGGGCGCCCGCCCTTTACCGTCGTTTCCAACAATACCACCTTCGAGGTGCCCAACCTCCGTGAGGCGGCGCAGAAGATTTTCGACGAAGCCAGAAAGGGCTTCTCGCTCCAGCGGTACAAAGGGCTCGGCGAGATGAACCCCGACCAGCTCTGGGAGACGACCATGGATCCGGAAAGGCGCTCCATGCTCAAGGTGAACATCGAGGACGCCGTGGAAACCGATCAGATCTTCACCACCCTGATGGGTGACGACGTGGTTCCGCGCAGAGAGTTCATCGAGAAGAACGCCCTGAGGGTAACAAACCTGGATATCTGATATACATTCACACGACAAGGAATATTCATGAAAACAGATACGGTAGCAATAGATCAGGAAATGAGGCGCTCATACCTGGATTATTCCATGAGCGTCATTATCGGGCGGGCCATCCCGGATGTGAGGGACGGTCTCAAGCCTGTCCATCGCAGGGTATTGTTTGCCATGAGCGAGCTGTCCAATACCCATAACCGACCATACAAGAAGTCAGCCAGAATCGTGGGTGATGTCATCGGTAAGTACCATCCCCACGGTGATGCCGCTGTGTACGACACCATTGTCCGCATGGCTCAGGATTTCTCCATGCGCTACCCCCTGGTGGACGGCCAGGGCAATTTCGGATCCATCGACGGCGATCCCCCCGCGGCTATGCGATATACCGAGATCCGGATGGAGCGCCTTGCCGAGGAAATGCTCTCCGATATCGAAAAAGAGACCGTGGACATGCATCCGAATTACGACGAATCTCTGCTTGAGCCTGATGTCCTTCCCACCCGGATACCGGCATTATTGCTGAACGGATCGTCGGGAATCGCCGTCGGAATGGCCACGAGCATCCCTCCGCACAACAGCAATGAGATCATTACCGCTCTTATTTCTCTGATCGATTCTCCGGAAATCGGGCTTGCGGATATTATGAAGATCGTTCCCGGCCCCGACTTTCCTACAGGAGGGATCATCTTTTCCAACGGCGAGATCGAGAAGGCCTATGCGACGGGCCGGGGGATCATTTCGGTACGGGGAAAGGTCGACATTGAGCGGGACAGCAATCGAGAGAAGATCATCATCACCGAACTCCCCTATACGGTGAACAAGGCGGACCTGGTCGAAAGGATCGCGGTTCTGGCTCAGGACAAGAAGATCGACGGCATCTCCAATATCCGCGATGAGTCCGACAAGGACGGCATGCGGGTGGTGATCGATCTGAAACGGGGTGCTCAGGCAGAGGTGATCGAAAAGCAGCTCTACAAGCTCACCAATCTCCAGAACTCCTTCTCTCTGAACATGCTTGCCATCCATAACGGAAGACCCCGGGTGATGGGCATCAAGGATCTTCTCCAGGCGTTCCTCGACTTCCGCGAGGAGGTCGTCACCCGCAGGAGCATGTTCGAGTTGAGAAAGGCCAGAGCACGGGTTCACATACTCGAGGGATTGCTCAAGGCCCTGGACAATATCGACGAGGTGGTGGCCATCATCAAGGCGTCGTCCACCCCCCAGGTGGCCAGGGATAACCTCATGCAGCGGTTCGAATTGAGCGAGATCCAGGCTCAAGCCATCCTCGACATGAGGCTCCAGAGGCTCACCGGGCTTGAGCGCGATAAGATCACCGAGGAATATCAGACTCTTCTGAAAGAGATCGCCCGTCTCGAGAATATTCTCTCCGATCGGGGAGAGTTGCTCAGTGTTATCAGGAGCGAGCTCGTCGAGATCAAGGGAAAATATGCCGACGAGCGAAGGTCCCTGATCGTTCGCGGATCCGCCGGAGAATTCGATATCGAGGAGCTGATCCCCGACGATCAGATGGTCGTCACCATGACGAGAAAGGGATATATCAAACGCACCGAACTCACAAAGTACCGGACCCAGAAGCGGGGTGGAGTGGGTATAAGGGGTGGCGCGGCCTTGGAGGACGACTTTATCGAGCATGTTTTCGTCGCCACCAACCACGCATCGATCCTCTACTTCACCAATACCGGCAGGGTGTATCACACCAAGGTCTATGAGGTTCCCGAACGCGACAGGGCTCTGAAGGGAGTCCCCATCGTCAATATCCGTCCACTGCAGAAAGAGGAGCGGATCTGTGCCATCCTGGTGGCGTCCGATCTTACGGCAGATGCAAGGGTGATGATGGTCACCGCAAAAGCATATACCAAACGGGTGATGCTGCGCGACTTTGCGAACATCATCAAAAACGGCATCATCGCCTGCACCCTGGAGCCCGGTGACGAGGTTATATCCGCCCGCCTCACCAGCGGCAACGACAACATCATCGTTGCCTCGGGCCATGGCAAGGCCATTGTCTTCTCCGAGGATCAGGTCAGGGTCATGGGAAGGCAGGCCCAGGGCGTGAGGGCCATTCATCTGGATGAAGGCGATCTGGTGGTGGGGATGGACGTCATCACCTCCCCCGACGACTACGTGATCAATCTCACCGAGTTCGGCTATGGCAAGAAGACCCCGGTGGGCAGGTATCCTGTTCAGAAACGGGCCGGCAAAGGCGTGCTGACGGTGCATATCACGAAAAAGACGGGCAACCTGGTAGGAATCAGGGTGGTTCAGGGAACCGACGAGCTCATGATCATCTCCACGTCAGGCCAGATCATCCGGATGCCGGTCTCCCAGATACGCACGACCTCGACACGCTCGGCGCAGGGGGTGCGGGCCATCCGGATGAAGGAAAACGAAAAGATCGTGGACTTCACCAGGAACGTGGGCGAGGAGGCCTGAGAAGAGAAGCCGTTTCACTGCCGGCAGGCGTCCCGCAAGGTTGTGCTGACTGAACAGGCAAACCGTACACGAGAACCCCTCCTGACGCTGATAGGTCAGGAGGGGTTTTTTATCACGGTATACCGCTTTTGCGGATCATGGGTTGAGCTCTCCTTTATACACAAGACCGCCTCCTGAAGGACTTTGAAGGAGGGGTCACCTTCCGCTTCAATAGTGCGGCTTCAAGTAGGGTCAGGGCTTGGAAGGTTCATAGCATTGATTCCACCCTCGTATAGCCGCCTCATGAAGGATTTTGAGGGCAGGGTCACATTCCCCTTCAACAGTGCGTCTTCAATGAAGTCAGGCCGTTGAAAGCCCACGCCCTTTATCTCTTTTTCCGGTATTCCTCCCGGTATTCCTCCTTGGATTGGCAAAGACCAGAGAAAAGACAATATAGTGTATCATATCGAACCATTAGATCGATGTTTTACGTGGAACATCACGAGAAAAGGCGCCTTTTGAGCAACGGTCCCCTCGGTTCCTCTGAGAAAGGAGGCGGTTTTGAGGGGGGTACCATCTTCTTCCCGGAAAAGAGACCGGCGAGAAGCTTTACGAGCGACCTGTCCGGATCTGGATGATAACGAAGGGGAATGCGGCCTAGATGATTCCCTTGAGAAACTCTACAGCGTTTTCGAAAATGGCCATGCCCTCCCCTTTTTTCGGGAGCTCTTTCAGGCGGGTCCATGCGGGATGGTTTGCCGGGTGATTGAACGCCTCGGGATGCGGCATGAGCCCGAAGATGCGGCCTGTCGCGTCGCAGATGCCGGCAATCGCGTCTACGGCTCCGTTGGGGTTTGCAGGGTATTCCATGGTCGGGGCATACGACTCGTCCGCATATTTAAGCGCGGCCAGATGACCGTTATTGATCTCCTCGAGGGTGCCGTTATTGTCGCAGACGAACTTTCCCTCGCCGTGTCGAACGGGCAGAAAGAGCCGGTCGAGACCGCGGGTGAAGATGCACGGGCTCTGAAGGTCTACGGCGAGCCGGACCCAGCGGTCTTCGAACTTGGCCGAATCGTTGAACGAGAGGGAAACGCGGCGCTTCCCCATCGGGTTTCCCGGGAGGAGACCGGTTTTCACCAGGGCCTGGAATCCATTGCATACTCCGAGAATGATCATGCCGCGGTCGATGAAGTCGCGGATTTCTTCGAACAACGTTCTGCCGGAGGTCTGAATCCTGGCGTACTTCAGCCTCACACTTTCCACCTGGGCGGAGCCCAGATCGTCGCCATCGAGGAACCCGCCCGCCAGATTGAGGAAATGGTAATCGGTGAGTCGGGTTGAACCGTTCAGGACGTCGCTGATGTGAACGACATCGCTCAGCGCCCCAGCCCGCCTGCAGGCATGAGACATCTCCATCTCGCAGTTGGTGCCGAAACCCGTGATAACCAGCGCCTTGATCTGTGTCATGTCAGAAGTCCAGAGGGGCTTGCCATGACCGTTTCAGCGAAGCGATATCGCGGTCGATGAGCTTCCCGTTGTTTTGTGACCTGATGATGAGTCTCTGCTCCGGTATTACCCTGCCGATCCGGCGTGCGTCGCCGGCAAAAATCGACTCGAATTCATGGGCGCGCTCAGGGGAGACCGAAACGAGAATCCTGCTCTGTGATTCCGAATACAGGATCTCGGTATCGTTCATGCCGGGCTCGCAGGCCACTTCATTCAGATCGATCTCCAGACCTAAGCCGCCTGCAAAGGCCGACTCGGCC
Organism: Deltaproteobacteria bacterium; assembly: GCA_018436855.1. Classification (GTDB taxonomy): domain Bacteria; phylum Desulfobacterota; class Desulfomonilia; order UBA1062; family UBA1062; genus Phosphitivorax. Next base: position 37,773 of record JAHDKO010000079.1, read on the forward strand.
AGGGCTACAACCAGCCCTCCATCGGAGAGATCGTGGGCCGATGATATGAGCGAACTGCAGATGGCCTGATGGAGGTTCCGGTATCTCGTCCGCGCGCTTTCGGCATCGACCTTCGGGACCGACGATCCGACGATGCCGTACGATGCGAAATATTCGCTCGCCCCGAGCTCTTTTCGGGTTGTGCCGAGGAGGTATACGAGATCACCCGCGCACTTGAGATCCATGGTGACCGCCTTCTCCACCTCGGGGATGGTGCCGATCACGGAGACGAGAATGGTCGGAGGAATGGAGATCTTGATCCCCGGGCCGATGTAGTCGTTCTTCATGCTGTCCTTGCCGGAGATCAGGGGACATGAAAATGCGACCGCGTAGTCGTACAGCGCCTTGTTAGCGCGGACCAGCTGGGCGAGCTTGTGCTCGCCGTCCGGGTTCCGCTCGCTCCTGACCGGGTCGCACCAGCAGAAGTTGTCGAGACAGGCCCAGTGGTCCGGGTCGCCGCCTACGCACACGTAGTTTCTCAGGGCCTCGTCAAGGGCACAGGCGGTCATGTGGTAGGTATCGATGTCAGAGTACCGCGGGACTATGCCGTTGGAAACGACCACGCCCTTCGAAAGCTCCAGGACCGGCCGGACGACGGCGGCATCGGAGGGACCGTCCGCGCACTGCCCGACAAGGGGTTTGACGATGGAGCCGCCCTGCACCTCATGATCATATTGCCGGACCACGTATTCCTTCGAGCAGATGTTGAGCCGCGAGAGGATTTCCTCGAGCTTGGCATTCTGATCCTCGGGAACAGGGGTGCGGGGGTCCGGCTCGATATTCGGCTCCCACTTTGCCGAGAGCCGCATCCTGGGAACCCCGCCGTGCAGGAAGTCGAGCGGTAGGTACGCCACGGTCTTCCGGTCATAGGTGCACTGGAAGTATCCCGAGTCGGTGAAGGTGCCGATGACCGTCGATTCCACGTCCATCTGCACGGAGAGATCGAGAAAGGCATCGATGTTCTCGGGCGCGACCGCGAGCGTCATGCGCTCCTGGGCCTCGGAGAGGAGGATCTCCCACGGATCCAGCCCCGGGTATTTCAGCAAAGGTTTGTCCAGCTCGATGAGGCAGCCCCCGCTCAATTGTGACATCTCGCCCACCGAAGAGGAGAGGCCCCCTGCGCCGTTGTCGGTGATAGCGCGGTACAGCCCGAGGTCCCGGGCGCGCAGGAGAAAGTCGGTGAGCTTCTTCTGGGTGATGGGGTCGCCGATCTGGACGGCCGAGGTGGGCGATTCTTCGTGGAGCTCCTCGGATGAGAAGGTCGCGCCGTGAATGCCGTCCTTGCCGATTCTGCCGCCCGACATGACGATGAGGTCGCCCGGTCTGATGTCTTTTTTATGGGAAGGGACGCCTGCGACCTCCACGGGCATGATCCCGGCCGTGCCGCAGTATACCAGGGGCTTTCCGAGATAGCGGTCGTCGAAGACGATGCAGCCGTTCACCGTTGGTATCCCGGACTTGTTCCCCCCGTGCTCAACGCCTTCCCGCACGCCCTCGAAGATTCTGACCGGGTGGAGGATCTTGGGCGGGAGGTCTTGTGCATAGGCCGGGTCCGCAAAACAGAAGACATCGGTGTTGAAGATGAGCTTCGCGCCGATGCCCGTGCCGAAGGGGTCGCGGTTCACGCCCACGATTCCGGTGAGCGCGCCGCCGTAGGGGTCGAGGGCGGAGGGCGAATTGTGCGTCTCGACCTTGAACACGAGGTGGTGATCGTCGGTGAAGCGGATCACGCCCGCATTGTCGGTGAACACGCTTACGCAGATGTCCTTTTCCCCCGCCCTGGCCCGGATGTCGCGGGTCGCGCCCTGGATATAGGTCTTGAAGAGAGAGGAGACGCGCTCACTCCTTCCGTTTTCCCGGTAGTCGATCTCGGCGTTGAATATCTTGTGCTTACAGTGCTCCGACCAGGTTTGGGCGAGGCACTCGAGCTCCACGTCAGTGAGCTTTTCGCCGAGACCCGCCTGTGTACGTACCCGTCTTACCTCCGGATCGGCTATGAACGAGGCAATCGCCTTCATCTCTTCGAGATTCAGGGCCAGGGTCTTTTCTCGTGAGAGCTTTACGAGCCCCTGATCGTCGAGATCGAGCGATACCTCATGAACCGCCGGAACATGATTCAGCGAGACGACCGATATGTGCGGCTTGACCTCGAGAATCTCCTGCGGGTCAAGGATCCGGACATACTGAATCAGCGAGTTTGCAAGACAGTCTCCCGCGATCTTCTCCGCCTGGCTCCGGCTCAGGTCGCCCAAGAGAAGGAATGCCCGTGCGGAATACACGGGATAGTGCCGGGAGGTGATGAGATGCAGGGCATACGAGGCGCTTCGGCCTACATTGTCCGTAACACCGGGCTTGTAGCCCACCTCGATGTACCAGGTGAATTCCCTGGTAAGCGGGGTGTTGACCGCGATGTCCTGGATCACAGGGTCACAGAACGCATCGCCTATCCAGGTATCTTCGAGATCCTCTCCGTCTACGGTATAGACATCGATACAACGTACAGCGATATTTTTGTCGAGATCCGGAAAAGCACGCAGGATTTGTTTTTTCGACCGCTCCCCACGAGCATCAAAGAGGCCGGGCTTCAGACCGACCTCAATTCTATAGGGCATATCCTCTACCCCTTTTCTTCAAGATACACGGTTGTGTGCCCTTCGATACTCTCTCTTTCGGATTTGCATTTCACGCATAAAACTGCAAACGGCATGGCCTTGAGGCGGCCGACCGGGATATTCTCTCCGCAGTCCTCACAAAAGCCGTATTCACCGTTTTCCATTCTGGCCAGAGCATTCTCTATCTGCTCGAGCTTCTGCCTCTCCCGGGTGCTGAGCAGGAGATTGAACTCACGGGACTGTTCAAGATCCGCATCATCAAAGATATCGCCGATTTCTCTCTGATCGGAGACGTCATTCGACTTGATCCTCTCTTCCAGATTTTTGAGGATCTCGTGCTTCATTTCCGCCAAGATCTCCTTAATCTCAAGGAGCTCATTTTTTCTCAGCATTCTTTCCTCCGTTTCGCTTAGGAAGTAGGGTACTTATACTGATAAATCTCAAGCTGTCAACATAAAATGCTCATCATAGAAGATATCGGCTGCCACAGCATATACAAGCATTTTTCGGAGTTTTTAGATGTTCTATCCCGCAAAAGGGATTCTCCGGCATTACCACGAGGTACGGAAGATCTCGCACTCGGCGTACTCCCCCTTCTCGAGAATTTTGCTCCCCTGGGGAACGATCATGTAGCAGTTCCCCCTGGCCATGGAAGACAGGATGCCCGAGCCCTGCGGTCCGGTGGGCGAAACGCACAGCTCGTCGCCGCATCTCTTCAGGATGCCCCGGACATACTGGGGGCGGTCGCTGGAGCCTCGTATCCCTTCCGTGAGCCTGGCTCGAACCCTGGGCAGGGTGAGGGTGCGGGCGCCCATGAACTTCAGGATGGCGGGACGGGCGAACAGATCGAATGAGAGCATGGTCGACACGGGGTTTCCCGGCAGACCGATGGCGGGTATGTCGTTGATGACGCCGAATGCAAGGGGTCTGCCCGGCTTCACCCGCACCTTCCAGAATTCCATGGAGTTGCCGCCTTCGGTCATGACATCGCGCACCACGTCGTAATCCCCCATGGACACCCCGCCGGAGGTCAGAATGAGGTCTGCCCGCGCTGCCCGGGTGAACTTTTCCCTGAGATCCGCCGCCGTGTCTCTGGCAATCCCCAGGTACAGGGGGATCGCCCCGAGCTGCCGTGCCCGGGAGATGAGGGACGATGAGTTGGATGACGGGATCTTGCCCTCGGTGAGTTCCTCATCGAGATCCGCCACCTCGTCTCCGGTCGCGATGATTGCCACCACGGGCCTCTGCCGGCAGAACACCATTCTCCGCCTGAGCGACGCAAGAACGCCGATCTCGGGTGCCTCCAGCAGGGTTCCCTTCTCCAGGATCAGGTCCCCTGTGCGGATGTCTTCCCCCGCGAAACGGATGTTGGCGTGCTTCCGGGGGACGGTGCGGATGACGACCGAATCGCCATACTCCCCGGTGTCTTCCCTCTTGACCACGGCGTCCGTGCCCGGGGGCACCGGCGCTCCGGTCATGATTTTCACTGCGCGGCCTTCACCGAGAGGCCCTTGGGGCAAACTCCCGGCGGGGATTTCGTAGGAAACGTTCAAGCGCACGCCCTCCCTAGGAACATCCTGGATGCGCACGGCATAACCGTCCATGGCGGAATTGTCCCATGGCGGGATATCCATTCCCGAGACGATATCCTCGGCCAGATATCGGCCCATGGCCTGGTCGAGGGCGATTTTTTCCGCAGGAAGGGGCGTAATCCGGCTTACGATGATGTCGCGGGCTTGTTCTACAGTGATCATGCTCTGGTCCTTAAGATTTTGATGAAGAGGTATCCTAATGACCCATGCCCTGAAAGTCAAGATTCGATCGGCTCGGGACGATAGAGAAGCATTATGAAACACACCGATATCCTTGCCCCGCTGGATGTCGAGCTGCAGAAGGTGCGCTCGCTGGGGGGGAGCATGTCCATTGTGGTCATCCCTCAGCGGTATGCGGACAAGGCCCTGGGATACAAGAGAGCGGTGGATACTGCGGTGAGCATGAAGGACTACCTCGTGGTGGGGCTCTTCAACACGCAGGCCAGCGAGGCCTCAGCCCGATTTCTCTCTCTTCCCAAGGGCATCGCCGTGTATCCCCAGGACGGCAAGGAGATCGAGACCCTGTTCTTCGAGGCACTCGAAAGGCTCCGATTCATGGGGACCACCCCCTGGGTGAAGCGATTGTGGGATTCCATCAAGGACACACGGAGCAGCGAGTTCAAGGACGATCCGGAAAGCAGATTCATCTCATCGACCTTCTACCAGTTCCTTGCGTTCCTCGCAGCCCATCCCACCGAAATGAAGTACCTCTTAAAAGGATCGGACAACCCCGAGCTTTCCTGGGTGATGGATTACCTTCCCTATGGACACGGGAACACCGGGGAAAGCCACCAGAATGAGAATGTCAGCGAGGACGATATCACGGCGCTGGTTCAGTCGTGGCACTATCAGGAAAAGATGGAAACCAAGAGCGAAAAGGGAAAAAACACGCTCAGGAGGTTCCGGAACATCGAGCACCTCTTCACCCTTCCGTCCATATCCCAGGAGATCATCGGCCTTGCAGGGGATACATTGCTGGCGGCCTCGAAGATGGCGGGAATCATCGAGAAGGATCCCGTGCTGACCTCCCGGATTCTCAAGGTGGTCAACTCGGCGTTCTATGGGTTCCACCGGCAGATCGACTCCGTCGAGCAGGCCGTGGTTATCCTGGGCAACGACGAGGTGATCAACCTGGCCTTTTCCATCGCGATCCACAAGATCCTCGAAACCATCTCCCCTGAAGTCGCGAAACGGCTCTGGGAGCACTGCCTCGTGGTGGCGCACCTTTCCCAGTGGCTGGGCCCCTACATGGGCTATACCAACAAGCAGCGTCTGTACACGGTAGGGCTGCTGCACGATCTGGGCAAGATCGTGTTTCTGCAGCGGGGCCATTTCATCGGCGGATTCGCCGGGCCCGCCTCGCTGGAAGACCTTGCCGGCGAGGAGATCGATTCGGGCATCTCCCATGCCGAGATGGGGGGATACATCGCCGAGCGGTGGAACCTGCCCGAGGCGATCGTCGACGGCCTCATGAGCCACCATCTGCCCTCCAAGGCACGGGACATGTCGCTCGCAGTCACGGTGCATCTCGCCGATGTCCTGGCGCATTGCGGGGGCATCGATCTGGCAAAGGTCAACAGTGCGGCGGTGAGCTACCTCTCCGAACGTAAGGGGCCGGCCATATCTCAGGACGAGCTCTCCCAGAGAGCAGGAGATATCGTGCAGCGGGTCAAGACGATATTGGAAACGTGAATATGATCAACCCGGATATCGAAACCGTTCTCAAAGAGCGCATCGTATCCCTGGAAGAGGGATACGAACAGAAGATCGCGGAGCTCTCCCTGCTCAAGGAGCTGGGGGACGCGCTCAAGGGAGCCAGCCTCGCTCACTGGAACCAGCTCTTTATCGGACAGCTCGATATCATCAAGCAGGCAACGGGCATCTTCAGCGTCTCGGTGATGCTCGTGGATGAAGATACCCAGAAGCTTTATGTGGTCAGCGCCTCCATGCGGGGCGATTCACCCAAGAAGCCCCCCATTCTGCTGAAAAAAGGGGAAGGGGTGGCGGGAAAGGTGCTGGAAACCGGCCGGACCCTCTATATCCCGGATGTCACCAAGGACCCGAACTTTTCCAACCGGGGGACGAACCAGAAGGGGTCGCTCGCCTGCGTGCCCATCATCTCCGAGGGAAGCTGCATCGGGGTGATCAATTTCCGTGACAACGTGGCCAGCTCATTCGGGCCCAACGATTTGCGGTTTTTCGAGCTCATTGCCGACCAGCTCTCCATTACGGCATCCCTGGTGAGAACATACCAGGATCTGCTCGATCTGGAGAAAAAGCGGATGAATCTCGGCAGATATTTCTCGCCGGGCCTGGCTGAACGCCTGGTAGCGGACGAGCGGATGACCGGGCTGGGCGGGCAGAGAAAAATGGTGAGCATCGTGTTCGCCGACATATCGGGATTCACCTCGCTGGTGGAGAAACACACGGTGGAAGACGTGGTGGAGGTCCTGAACCGGTTTTTTGCCACCGTGGTGCCCATTATCTTCAAGCACGGGGGCATGCTCGACAAGTTCCTGGGAGACGGAGTCATGGCTGTTTTCGGAATCCCCGATCCGGACGATCGCGACCCGGTGCGTGCAATCGCGTGCGCGGTGGACATCCAGCTGGGGATGAAGTCCCTGAAGAAGAAACTCCAGAGTGACGGACTTTTCCCCATTGACGTCGGCGTAGGGATTGCCACCGGCGTGGTTCTGGCCGGGAATATCGGAACGAAGAACCAGATGAACTACACCGTGATAGGCGAACCGGTGAATCTCGCCCAGAGGCTCGAGTCCGTGAGCATGCCGGGAGAAATCATCGTCTCCAGCATCACCAAGGAGATGATCCCCGAGGGATCCGGGATCGCGGTGAGCTTCGAGCCCATGGGAACGATTCGTGTCAAAGGTATCGAACGTGATGTAAATCCCATGAAGGTCATCTATCACGACAGGAATCCTCTTCCGGAGGAAGATTCACGGTAGCTGACGCCCCGACAGCCTGCTGGAAGCGGTTTCCTCCGCGTTCCCTTCCCAGGGGCCATCGTGGAGAGGGTCAGGCGCCCGGACAAGACGACAACGCCCGATATTTGTTCCTTTAAGACATGAATTACACAGACAATCTCTTCCCAATCATATGTGAAAGCTACGAATACCGTCCCATGCCGTCCTGTCCAGGCAGCCGGTCCGGCAGCCAAAAATGAGCCGTCATTCAGAAATGCCTTGACACCTGTCTTCTCAGGGGAGTATATCTCGTAATTACTCAAAACAGCTTGAAATAGCCAGATCTTCAGGCTGTCCATAGTCTCTACAGGGATAAAGGCAAGGCGACGGAATATCCTAAGAAGGAGGGTAATATGGATTTAAGAGATGCCTATTTTGTAGACGGCGTACGTACCTGGTTCGGCAAGGCGAGGCCCGATGGGTTCTACTGGACCACCCGTGCCGACGACATGGTCACCAAGGTCATGAAGGAGCTCATGAGGAGAAACCCCAAGGTACCCTGGGACGAGGTGGACGACAACATCTGGGGCGCAACCACCCAGGTGGGCGATCAGGGAACCACCATGGGCCGCACCACGGTTTTCACCGCAGGCCTTAAGGACAATGTGGCCGGATTCTCCGTTGACAGGATGTGCGCAGGCGGGATGACCTGCCAGGCAATCGGAGCTTCGTTCATCAAGACCAATTCAGCCGACATCATCATCGCAGGCGGCGTGGAGCATATGGCCCATCATCCGATGGGGGCCGGGGCAGACCCCAATCCCAGGATCGTCACCGAGAAGATGGTTGAGCCCAAGTACTTCAACATGGGCGTCACGGCCGAGAAGCTGCACGACTGGATGCCCGAGAACGGCGAGCAGCCCGTGACCAAGGAGGAGGTGGACCAGTATGCTCTGCGGGTGACGAACAGATACTTCGAGAACCTGGACAAGGGCTACTACGACAAGCACTGTGTGAACATGGCCGTGTTCACCCCCAACGGCTGGGTCGTGGCGAACAAGGACGAACAGGCCCGCAGGGGTGCGACCATCGAGGGCATGAGAAATCTGAAGACCCCTTTCAAAAAGGCGGGCAGGGTCACAGCGGGCAATTCCTCGGGGCTCAACGACGGCGCCTGCGTATCCCTTATCATGTCCGGAGCCAAGTGCAAGGAGATGGGCATCAAACCCAAGATGCGCTACATCGGCGGAGCCTTCGTGGGTGTGGATCCCACCATCATGGGGTGGGGACCGGTCCCGGCGACGGAAAAGGTGCTCAAGCGCTTCGGCATGAAGTTCGACGACCTCGACATCATCGAGCTCAACGAGGCCTTTGCCGTGCAGGCGGTCGGCTTCATGAAGCACTTCGGGATGAAGCTGCCTGAAGACCCCAGGCTCAATCCCTACGGCGGCACCATTGCGGTGGGGCACCCCCTGGCGAGCTCGGGCGTGCGTCTCAGCATGCAGCTGGCCCAGGACTTCGAGATGAACCCCAAGGCGCGTTACGGCCTCACCACCATGTGCGTGGGCCTGGGCATGGGCGGCTCGATCCTGTGGGAAAACGTCGTGGGCAAAGACTTTTAGGAGGTTGATGATATGGCCAAATATATCATGACATGCAAGCTGAATTTTTACGAATCAAAGAAGGCAGGAAAGATTGCCATTGTCACCATGGACAATGGACAGAGCTACAACGTTCCCAATACCTGGGGCGTGGAGGCCTTTGAATCCCTGAACAAGGTTCTGGATACCGTGGAGAGCGATCCGGACGTGAAAGGCTGGCTCCTGGTGGGCAAGCCCTTCATCTTCAACGTGGGCGCGGACATCATGAGCGTTGATCCCGACATGTCCCGCGACGACGCGGTGCAGATAGGCAGGATGGGTCACAACTCCTTCAAGCGGATCATGGACCTCAAGATCCCCACCCTGGCGGCCATCAACGGCGCGGCCATGGGCGGTGGAGTTGAAGTGGGGCTGTATCACGACTATCGCACCATCTCAAAGAGCCCGGGCGGCTGCGACCACTATGCCCTGCCCGAGTGCTTCCTGGGCCTCGTGCCCGGATGGGGCGGAACCCAGCTCGTCACCAAGCTGGCAGGCCCCGAAGTGGCCATCCAGCTCATCATCACCAACCCGCTGAACATGAATGCCATGATCAACTCCAAAAAGGCCTTCGAGATGGGCCTGGCCGACCGGCTCATCGCACCGGCCGAGTTCGTGGACGACTCCATCAAGCTTCTGGAGAACATCATCACGGGCGAGGAGAAGATCGAGCGCAAGAATGTCGACCCGAAGATGAGCGATGATCTCTACAACAACACCAAGTTCGCTGTTCTGGGCAGGGTGCATTCCGGCGCCATGGCCCCCTACCGGGCCTTGGACCTTATCAAGGGCGCGGCCGACTGGTCCCTGGACGAGGGCTTCGAGCAGGAGAACCAGACCCTGGCCGACATGATCAAGTCCCGCCAGTTCCTCAGCAGCGTCTATTCCTTCGACCTCACCCAGAGAAGGGCAAAGAGGCTGCCCGGAAGACCTCCGAAAGAGGTGAAGGGCTACGGCATCAATAAGATCGGCGTCATCGGCGCCGGCCTCATGGCATCGCAGATGGCCCTGCTCTTCGCACAGCGCTTCCAGTGCCCCGTGGTCATGAAGGACATCAAGCAGGAGTTCGTGGACAAAGGCCTTGCCTATGTACGCGAGCAGCTCGGCAAGCGCGCGAAGAAGGGCAGAATGAGCGCAGCCGATGCCAAGTGGATGGGCGAGGAGCTCATCACCGGCACAGTCACCTATGACGGGTTCGAAGACTGCGACTTCGTGATCGAGGCGGTGTTCGAGGAGATCGGCATCAAGCAGAAGGTCTTCGGCGAGCTCGAAGAGGTCTGCAAGCCCGAGTGCCTGTTCCTCACCAACACCTCGTCACTCGACATCTCGGAGATGGCCAAGTTCCTCAAGGAGCCGTCCCGCGTGGTGGGATTCCATTTCTTCAACCCCATCGCGGTGCTGCCTCTGGTGGAGATCATCAAGGCCGAGAAGACCAGTGAAGTGGTTCTGGCCACGGCCTTTGACATCGCCAAGCGGATCAAGAAGACCCCGGTTCTCGTGAAGAACGCACCGGCCTTCCTGGTCAACCGGATCCTGCTGGCCTGGATGGACGGCATCTTCCAGTGCATCGACGAAGGCGCCGACTTCATGCAGGTGGACAACGCCGTGGTGGATCTGGGCTTCCCGATGTCTCCGTTCACCCTGGCGGGTCTCGTAGGTCCGGCCATTGCTCTGCACGTTCAGGAGACGCTCAATGCCGCGTGGCCCGAGAGGTTCCCGGTGAGCGAGGGTCTGAAGAACCTGGTGGCAAAGGGCAAGAAACAGCTGCTCACCTTCACGGACACGGGCATCGACGTAGATCCCGAGATCAAACAGGGCTGGCCCCAGGGCAACAAAAGCTTCACCGATCAGGAGATCAAGGATCGCGTGCTCATGAGGGTGGCCCAGGAAGTCGATCTCATCCTGAAAGAGGGCGTTGTCGCAAGCCCGAAGGACGTGGACACCGGCGTGATCATGGGTGCCGGCTGGCCGTTCTTCATGGGCGGCATCACCCCGTACCTCGATCAGATGGGCTACTCGGATAAGGCCTGCGGCAGGCAGTTCCATCCTCAGGGCCTGCTCGACAAGGAATAAGGATTCACAATTGACGAAAAAAGCGGGAAATCGCAGGTCTGAGGTGCTTTTTCCCGCTTTTTTTCTCCTTGACATTATTTATCGATTCATTTAGTTCAGACTGTACCATACTGTTTGTAGTGCTTCTTCACTATTTCGCATCACATCACTCAAATAGCCGAAAGGATACTGATATGCATTTAGAAGACTTGAAGAAGGTGGAGCCCAAAGAACTTCTTGAAGCCGCAAACGCGCTTGATATCGAGGGTTCTGCCACCATGACCAGGCAGGAGCTGATCTTCGCCATCCTCCAGGCCCAGTCGGAAAAGGACATCTATATTTCCGGGCAGGGCACGCTGGAGATACTCCCGGATGGGTTCGGTTTCCTGCGCTCGGCAGACTACAGCTACCTTCCCGGTCCAGACGACATATATGTGTCTCCGTCCCAGATCCGCAAGTTCAATCTCAAGAACGGCGACGAGGTGCGGGGGCAGATCCGTCCGCCAAAGGACAACGAACGGTACTTCGCCCTGCTCAAGCTGGAGACCATAAACGGCGAGGACCCCGACGAGGCCAAGCACCGGGTGCCCTTCGACAACCTCACCCCGCTGTACCCCCTGGAGAAGTTCACCCTGGAGACCGGGCACGACAATCTGACCGGCCGGACCCTGGATCTGCTCTCACCCATCGGCAAGGGCCAGCGGGGGATCATCGTGTCGCCCCCCAAGGCCGGTAAGACCATGATGCTCCAGAACATCGCCAACAGTATCACCTCCAACCACCCCGAGGTGGTTCTCATGGTCCTGCTCATCGACGAGCGGCCCGAAGAGGTGACCGACATGCAGCGTTCGGTGAACGGCGAGGTGGTGGCGTCCACCTTCGACGAGCCCGCTTCCCGGCACGTCCAGGTCGCCCGGATGGTGATGGAAAAGGCCAAGCGTCTGGTGGAGTACAAGCGCGACGTGGTTATCCTCCTGGATTCGCTCACCAGGCTGGCCCGTGCCCACAACACGGTCTGCCCGCCTTCGGGAAAGCTTCTTTCCGGCGGGATCGACGCCAATGCCCTGCAGAAGCCCAAGCGGTTTTTCGGGGCCGCCCGGAACATCGAGGAGGGCGGGAGCATCACCATCATCGCGACGGCCCTGATCGACACGGGCTCGCGCATGGACGAGGTCATCTACGAAGAGTTCAAGGGGACCGGCAATATGGAGATCCATCTCGATCGGACCATCATGGAGCGGCGGGTGTTCCCGGCGGTCGATATATCCAAGTCTGGCACGCGCAAAGAGGAGCTCCTCCTTCCCAAAGAGCAGCTGGATCGCATCTGGATCTTGCGGAAGCTCCTGAGCCCCTTAAATCCCGTAGACAGCATTGAATTTCTGCTGGACAAATTATCAAAGACGGATAATAATGCCGACTTCCTGGAGTCAATGAATAAATAGGAGTAACGAACAATGAAAAAGGATATCCATCCGGAGTATCACGAAACAACGGTTACCTGCGCATGCGGCAACAGTTTCAAGACGCGTTCCACCAAAAAGGACATCAGGGTGGAAATATGCAGCGCCTGCCATCCCTTCTACACCGGGCAGCAGAGACTGACCACCACCGCAGGCAAGGCGGAGCTGTTCAGGAGAAAATACGGAGACTACCTCAACAAGGCGGAAAAGAAGTAAGAGCACAGAACCATCAGTATGCAGGATAAAATCAAGGAGATCGAATCTCGCTACCATGAGCTTTCCGATCTCCTGGCCGATCCCAAGGTCATTCAGAACCACTCCCGGTATACCGCGCTTGCACGGGAACACGCCTCCCTCGAAGAGCTCCTGGGGCCCTACCTGCGCCTCAAGGAAGTCAATGAAGAGATCAGCGGGCACGAGTCCATGCTCGACGACCCGGACCCCGAGATCAAGGCCCTGGTGCGGGAGGAGCTTGCCGCTTTAAGAGAAAGCAAACATGAGCTCGAGCATACCCTGAAGACCCTCTTGATCCCCAAAGACCCCCTGGACGAAAAGGACGTGATCCTGGAGATCAGGGCCGGGACCGGAGGAGAGGAGGCAGGCCTGTTCGCCGCCGATCTCTTCCGGATGTACACCCGGTATGCGGAAGAGAGAAACTGGCGGGTCGAGCTCCTGAATATCAATGAGACCGGCATCGGCGGGATCAAGGAGGTCATCGCCGCGATCACCGGCCACGGCGCCTACTCCCGCCTCAAGTACGAGAGCGGGGTCCACCGGGTGCAGCGGGTTCCCGCCACCGAGGCGAGCGGCAGGATCCACACCTCGGCGGTCACGGTCGCAGTGCTGCCCGAGGCCGAAGAGGTCGATGTCGATGTCGATCCGCAGGACCTGCGAATCGACACCTACCGGTCCTCTGGCGCCGGCGGCCAGCATGTCAACAAGACCGAATCCGCGGTGCGGATCACTCATGTTCCCACCGGGATCGTGGTTTCCTGTCAGGACGAGAAGTCCCAGCACAAGAACAAGGCCAAGGCCATGCGGGTGCTCAGATCCAGACTCCTCCATAAGTACCAGGAGGATCAGGCCGAGGAGATCGCATCCCAAAGGCGGCTGCAGGTGGGCACAGGCGACCGGAGCGAGCGGATCCGGACCTATAACTTTCCCCAGGGCCGGGTGACAGACCACCGGATCAACCTGACCCTGCACAAGCTTCCACAGATCCTCGAGGGAAACATCGACGAGCTCGTGGACGAGCTTACCGCCCACTACCAGGCAGAGGCTCTGAACCACACCGGGAGCTAAAGGCGTGACATGGACCATACGGTCGGTTCTCGCCTGGGCAAAGGGGTATCTTCAGGATAAGGGAATCGATACCCCCCGGCTGGATGCAGAGGTTCTCCTGTCCCATGCGCTCGGCAAGGAGCGGATCCAGCTCTACCTCGACATGGACAGGCCGCTTTCGCCCGATGAGCTGGCAGCCTACCGCGGCCTCCTGAAGAGACGATCCGCCCGCGAGCCCGTGGCGTACATCCTCGGGAGCAAGGAGTTCTATTCCCACACCTTTCTGGTGAACCCCGATGTCCTCATTCCCCGCGGCGAGACGGAAATCCTCGTGGAAAAGACGGTCGAGCTGGCGCCTTCGGACAGCGCGGTTTTCGAGCTGGGAGTGGGCTCGGGTGCGGTGATCATCTCCATCCTCCTGAGCAGGCCGGATCTCGCCGGATTCGGGAACGACACCAGCAGAAAAGCCCTGGCGACGGCCAGGGAAAATGCACGTCTCCACGGCGTATCTTCAAGGCTCAATCTCTTCCTGGGAGCCGATTTCCACGCCCTTTCCGAGGAGTTTTCCGTCATCGTCGCAAACCCTCCCTATATCGCCCTGGCCGATGCCGGCAGGCTCCAGGAGGAGGTCGTACGCTTCGAACCTGAGGGGGCCCTTTTTGCTGGAAATGACGGTCTCGATGTAATAAGAGAAATTCTGGCTGCAGTGCACAGGAACCTGGCGCCGGGCGGAAAGCTCATTCTGGAAACTGGATATGACCAGAGGTATGAGGTGGAGCGGATGATACGGGAAAACAGGGAGCTCAAGCAGCTCCAGTGGGTCAGGGACCTGTCCGGGATCGACCGGACCGTGATCGTGGAGAGGGTCAATGGATAAGTTCATCATCTGCGGCGGCATCCCCTTGCAGGGAGAAGTGAGCGTGTCGGGCTCGAAGAATGCGTCGCTGCCCGTCATGTGCTCTTCCATCCTGGCGGACGGGCCCTGCACATACACCAACGTGCCGAAGCTCCGGGACATCAGGACCATGGGCGATGTTCTCTCCACCCTGGGGATGAGGGTTCAGAGGACCGGCGACGATACCGTCGAGATCGATCCGGCGGGGATCCGTTCGTGCGAGGCCCCGTACGATCTCGTCAAGAGCATGAGGGCTTCCATTCTGGTCCTCGGGCCGCTCCTGGCAAAATTCGGCCGGGCAAAGGTATCGCTACCGGGCGGGTGCGCCATCGGGGTCAGGCCCATCGATATGCACCTCAAGGCCCTGGCCAGGATGGGAGCGGAGATCAACCTCTCCCACGGATATGTCATGGCCAGGACGAACGGCTGTCTCAAGGGCGCTACCATCGTGTTCGACAACACCACGGTGGGCGGTACCGAGAACATCCTCATGGCGGCTGCGCTCGCAGAAGGCACCACGATCATCCAGGGAGCTGCCAAGGAGCCCGAGGTGGTGGACCTGGCCGACGCGCTCAATGCCATGGGGGCGCGCATCGAGGGTGCGGGAGAAAGCACCATCACCATCGAGGGGGTCAAAGCCCTTTCCGGAACGAATTACCGGATCATCCCGGACCGGATAGAAACCGGCACCCTGCTCGTGGCGGGCGCCATCACAAAAGGCAGGATCGTCTTGAGGAATCATCGGGCGGACCACCTGGTGGCCGTGATCGAGAAGCTGGCCGAGATGGGCGTTTCCATCAGCGAGCAGCCGGATGGAGGGCTCCTGGTGGACGGCACCGGAGAGCTGCTGCCGGCCCACGTGGAGACCGTGCCCTTCCCCGGCTTTCCCACGGACATGCAGGCCCAGATCATGGCCCTTGCATGCGTAGCAAAGGGTGTTTCCCGCATCACGGAGAACATCTTCGAGAACCGGTTCATGCACGTTCCTGAGCTGGTGCGCATGGGGGCCGAGCTTCAGGAAGCGGGGAGCACCGTGATCGTGCAGGGGGTGGACCGGTTCCAGGGCGCTTCCGTCATGGCCACCGACCTGAGGGCATCGGCGAGCCTGGTGCTTGCTGCGCTCAACGCCAGGGGATATACCGAGATCAGGAGGATCTATCATCTTGACCGCGGGTATGAATGCCTGGACGTGAAGCTGGCAAGGCTCGGCGCCCAGGTTATGAGGGAGAAGGGGGATTTGTGATGGAGATGCTCTCGACAAATCTACCGGGATGGCGGGACACGCTCGCAGGTATCCTGGACCGGATGACGGGCACCCCCCGTGAGGTGGACGATGCGGTCCGGGCGATCCTCCATGACGTCCGCAGCCGCGGGGATGCCGCTCTGGCCGAGTATACGCGGAAGTTCGACGGGTTCGACCCCGCTGCCGCGGGGTTCGTGATCACGCGCCAGGAGATCGAACAGGCGCCGTCCCGGATAGACGGGGCACTCTTTTCGGCACTGAGTATCGCTGCGTCCCGGATCGAGTCCTTTCACGCCCGGCAGATGGAACGCTCCTGGATCACCACCGATGACAGCGGCATGATCCTGGGTCAGAAGGTCACCCCACTGGGCAGCGTGGGTGTGTACGTGCCGGGAGGGAGAAACGCCTTCCCCTCCACCCTCCTGATGAACGTTATTCCCGCGAAGATCGCGGGCGTGGAAGAGATCGTGGTGGTTTCCCCCACCCCGGGCGGCGTGGTGAGCGACGTCCTCCTGGCTGCCGCCCACATCGCCGGGGTGCAGAGGATTTTCCGGATCGGAGGCGCCCAGGCCGTGGCTGCCCTGACCTTCGGCACCGGTACCATCCCCCGGGTCGACAAGATCGTGGGCCCCGGGAACATCTATGTGGCCCATGCCAAGAGGCTCGTCCAGGGCCGGGTGGGGATCGACGCCTTTGCCGGTCCCTCGGAGATCCTTATCATTGCCGATGACGGGGCCCATCCCGACACCGTGGCCATGGACCTCCTTTCCCAGGCCGAGCACGACCCCTTGTCATCGGCCATCCTGGTCACGCCACACGAAGAGCTGGCCCGCGCCGTCATGGAAAAGATTGACGCCCTGGCACAGTCCCTTCCCCGGAGGGAGGTGCTGGAGGTGTCCCTGGGAGAGCACAGCCTGTGCGTGGTCACGAGAGATCTCGACGAGGCGTTCGCCGTTGCCAACACGGTGGCGCCAGAGCATCTGGAGCTGATGGTGGCGAATGCGTTCGATCATCTGGGCAAGGTCAGGAACGCGGGCGCCATATTCCTGGGATATCATACCCCGGAGGCGATAGGGGATTACATCGCCGGGCCCAATCATACCCTCCCCACCGGCTCCACGGCCAGATTCTCCTCCCCTCTGGGGGTCCATGACTTCCTCAAGAGGTCGTCGATCCTCTATGCACCCGAGCGCGCCGTCAGGGAGCTCGGTACACTGGCTGTTCAGATCGCACGGGCGGAAGGGCTGGAGGCTCATGCAAGATCTGTCGAGAACCGTCTCAAGCAATGAGGTCTTAAAGCACATCGAAGACCTCCTTCCCCAGAGGACCTACCTCGTGGGGGGATGCATCCGGGATATGCTCCTGGGCAGGGTTCCCCCGGACTTCGATCTCGTCACCTATGCGCCGGTAGCGGATCTGGCCGGGAGGATCGCCGGTCGGCTCGGCGCCAGACCGTTCTGGATGGATGAACGCCGCGGGGTCATCCGGATCGCCCTGAAATCCTCGGGCGCGAACATCGACATTTCCGAGCCCAAGGGCCCGAGCATCGAAGAAGACCTGAGATCCCGGGATCTCACCATCAATGCCATGGCATACGATATAGCCCACCGCAGGCTCATCGATCCCCTGGACGGGTTTCACGATCTCTCCCGCGGGATGATCAGGATCGTCTCGGAAGAAAACCTGCTGAACGACCCGCTGAGGAGCCTGCGGGCCGTGAGGTTCTCGGTGACACTCGATTTCGCCGTGCACGAGGAGTCCTCCCGGCTGATCAAACGGCATGCCCGGAGGCTCAAGGGGGTCTCCGGCGAGCGCATCAGGCAGGAAATCTTCCAGGCGCTGCGCACCGTTCACGGGGCCGACTTCTTCCGGCTGCTCAGCTGGAATGCGCTGGTTCCCGTCCTGTTCGCCCCGTATTTCCCGGAGCGGGATCAGGGAGACGACCAGCAGCACGCCCTTCTTCTCTCGGTCATTCCCGCCTGTCAGGAGTTAGACGGGATCATCTATGCCTGCGATGCCCTGATGCCGGGATGCTCGGACCTTCTGACACAGGAAATCGAGAACGGTGTCCAGCGGAGTGCCCTGCTCAGGCTCGCCTCGTTTCTGCTGGGACTGGAGGAGCTAAGATCGGGGAATCACCAGAGCGGGGAGAGCGGAATACCGGGCCGGGATCGCTCCGTGGAGGACAGGGCAAGGGATCTCTGCTCCTCGCTCCGGTTTTCCACCCGCTCCGCCAGGACGATCCGCTCACTTCTGGGCCGGGAGAGGCGCACACAGAGGTTTCTCGCACAGCGGGATCCTTCTTCCCTGGATATTCACCGGTTTTGTGAAGATACCGCGGAGCAGCTCCCCGAGGCACTCCTGCTGTCACTCTCCCGGACACATACGCAGGAGGCCCTTCCCCGGCAGACCGTGGCCAGGGTCTGGGAGTACTATCGCACCACGTATCAGGAGCACAAGAAGAGCCCGTTGATCTCCGGCAACGACGTGGTCGGTGTCCTGGGAGGCGTTGCCGGGCCGGATGTGGGGAAATGGCTGCGAACCATTGAGGAGGCCCGGGCCGGGGGAGAGATCCAGACGAGGGGCGAAGCCATGGAGTTTCTCCGCCGCAAAATCGAATAAGCCCTCTCCACGAATCAAGGGAAATTCCTTTCCCCGCCTGGTCCCTCGTAGGTTCACGGTTTCAATTTCCGATCGGGTTTGTTATACATGTCTATATGAACGTCGAATCATGGATGGTCACCGACCTCGTCACCATAGGAAAAGAAGCGGGAATCAGAGATGCCCTGACGGTCATGAAGAAGTTTTCCGTGCGCCATCTCCCTGTGGTGGAGGGAGGTCTGTTCATCGGGCTGGTCACCTCCGGAGACCTCAAACAGGCGATCCTGGCCTCCATGCTCGAAACCCTGAAGGTCGGCGACGTGATGCTCCAGAACCCGATTACCATTACCCGGGACACCTCTCTGGAAAAGGCGGCCCGGATCATTTACGAAAAGAATATCGGGTGCCTGCCGGTGGTGGAAGACGAGAAGATCGTCGGGATCATCACCATCAAAGACATCCTCAAGGCCTTTATCGAGATCATGGGGGTCCTCAAGTCGGGCTCCCGGCTCGACGTGGTCCTCAAGGGCGTCCACGGGTCCTTTGACGAGGTGGTCTCGATCATCGAGAGCAAGGGCGGTTCTATCATCAGCGCAGGCATGACCATCGACGACGATGAAAACGCCCACCACTTCCGCATCTCCGGCGGCGACACTGCGGCCATTGCCGAAGAGCTCATCCAGTTGGGCTATCGCGGTGTAAGGGTGGTAGACTAAAGCTCCAGAAGCCCGGCCACCTCGTCCGGGGCCATCCCGCTGATGACAATAACCTTGGTCCGTGCCTTTTCTCCGGTTTTCAACGTGATCTTCGACTTCGCGATATGGAGCCGCTTGGCGAGAAACGCCACCAGTGCCTTGTTTGCCTTGCCCTCCACGGCAGGGGCGCTCAAGTGAACGGACATCTGGTCCTCGCGGATACCCTCGATCGAGTCCCTGCCGGCGTTGGGGCGGACCCTGCACACGAGGACCGTACCGTCATTTTCCGGCCGGATCCACATTCCCCATCTCTCTGATCCAGTTCTGGTAGGAGTCGAGAACCGACCTGAGCTCGGTGAAGAGGTTTGTTCTCTTGGCCTTCAGCTCGGCGAGCTCTTTTTCAAGGGCCGACTTCATCTGCTGGGCCTCGCTGAGGATCTCGCGCGTCCTTTCCTGGGCCTGCTCCTCGATCTCCCGCGCCTTCTGGTCGGCACCCTCGATCTTCTGCCGGGCCTCTTCCTGCATCGCGGATACCTTCCGTTGCGCCTCGGCGATCTTCATGTGCGCCTCCTGCTCGGCCAGCCTCTTCTTCTCGTCGGAGAACTGCTTGGCGGAAAGAAAGAGGTCTTCGAGGTCCTTCTGTTTTTCCTTCATGGAATCCAGCTCGCTCCTGAGCAGATTGTTTTCCTCGAGGAGCTCTTCCATGTCCTCGGCTATCCCCACCAGGAAGCTGGTGACCTCTTCCTTGTCGAACCCGGACAACCTCCCCCGAAAACGCTGCTCCCGTATCATTTCAGGCGTCAGTTGCATCAGAACACTCCTTTCAATTTTAAGTTGACCCCCAGACGGATGAGGGTTTGGGCTCCATAGGAGTTGATGAGCAGGATCAGCACGATGATCAGTGCCGGGGTGAAGTCGATGCCTCCGTAAACCAGCGGAAGCCTCCTTCGGAACCAGGAGAACACGGGATAGGTCAGCGCGGAGATGATGCGCACGATCGGGTTATAGGGGTTGGGGCTCACGAAGCTCAATACCGCGGAAACGATCACGACGATGAGATAAAAGCTCAGCAGCATGGAGACGGACTGCCCGAGCCCGATGAGGACATTCGCCAGGATGTTCCCCTGCTCGATCAGGATGGGGACCAGGGAAGAATCGAGGAAGATGACGAGCGCGATTGCGATGATGGGAGAGAAGTCCACACCCCCCGCGATGAGCGGCATATGGCGTCTGAGCCAGAGGAAGAGCGGCTCGGTGGTCCTGCGGAGGAACCGGACGACCGGGTTATAGGGATCGGGATTCACCCAGGATATCAGGGCGCCGATGATAATGATCCACAGATAGACCGTAAGCGCAACGTGAAGCAGCTGCCCGGCAAACGCAAGGGGATTGTTCACTCCGTACATGATTCCCTCCTGGCACACCCTTGGGAAATATTCCTTCCTGTATTGCCGTTTTCCGAAAGATATTGCAAGGATTTTTCACCCCTGTCAGAGCACGGAGGGCACCCTGCTTCTTGCATGACCCCGGTTTATCAGCGGGAATTCCTGCTCCGGACGGCGAAAATCAGGGTATAAACAGCACGGTCTGAGCTGTTCAGATTGTCTCGACAGAACTTTTGGCTGCTTGTATTCATGCCGGATTATCCGTATCATACGGTTACCAACTCTGGACATTGCAGATATGTCCCGTTTGCCCATCATTGCTCTTGAGTGATCACGCAAGGGCACGGTAATATCACACCTGTTCAATATCAGTGTTGCAGCGGCATCTTTCCGGCTGGTCTAAAAAGGGGTAGTTGACCTGCATCCCGGTGTCTCGTTCAGAAGACCTTTCTGATCCGGGAAAAGATGCAGTGTTCTGATCATATTGAAAAGGAGGTTTGACAGGCATGAAACGAGCAGGATCGGGGAAATCATGGCGTGCACTTCTGTGCTCGGGTATTCTTTTCTTCTGCCTCACAGCCGGGCTGAACAGCGCATCGGCTACAACCGGGGCAGACAGCCGGAAGCAGGGCTCGAATCATGAGCTGGTGTTTCTCCCGGCACACCGGCTTGCCGGTATGATCAGGGCGGGAGAGATAACCGCGGTCCAGGCCCTGGAGGCCTACCTGGATCAGATTTCCCGGCATAACGGAAAGATCAACGCCATTGTGACAATCGATTCCCAAGGTGCACGGGAACGGGCACGACAGGCGGACGAGGCCCTTGCCCGGGGGGAGATCTGGGGGCCGCTCCACGGGGTGCCGGTTACCATCAAGGACAATTATGCAACCAAGGGGATCCGCACCACGACCGGCTACCCCGGGCACGCCGACTATGTCCCGGATTTCAATGCAACGGTTGTGGAAAGGGTCCTGCAGGCAGGTGCGGTGATCATCGGCAAGACCAACCTGCCTCTGCTGGCGCTGGATTATCAGACGAACAACCCGGTTTTCGGCGCGACGAACAATCCATGGGATCTCGGCAGGACCCCGGGAGGAAGCACGGGCGGCGGGGCCGCTGCGGTGGCCGCCGGGATGTCGGCCCTGTCTCTGGGCAATGATATCGGCGGTTCGATCCGTGTGCCTGCTCACTTCTGCGGGATATACGGCATCAAACCCACCGAGAACATGGTCTCGAAACACGGTATGCACCCGGGGTTTCCAAGCCCCGAGTATCGCAGCATCCGCCATCTGGTCTCCTGCGGTCCGCTGGCCAGGTCTGTTGAAGACCTGAAGATCTGTCTGAAGGTGATCGCAGGCCCGGACAAGAAAGATGAAGATGTCCCGTATGTTCCGGCCGTGGACCCTCCCAAGCGGGAGCTTGCAGCATTGCAAATCGCCTGGACGGATGACATTGGCGGGGTCCCTGTCACCGGCGAGACACGGCAGGCACTGATGCGGTTCACTGACACCCTTTCAGAAAAGGGATGCACTGTCGAGCGGGCGCGCCCGGACAACTTCCGCCCGGAAGAGATCTGGAGCACGTATGGACAGATCATGGACATGGAAGTAGGGGTGCACGTCTCGTCGGGCTTGCGTTTGTTGAGCTATCTGTTCGGGAGATCGTACAGAAAAGACGTCCCTTTCCTGAGACTGGTCTTCCCCGTCACGTACGACAAGTACATGAGAGCGCTAACCATCCGTGACGATCAGATCTCTTCCCTGGAAGGATTCCTGGACGAGTGGGATGTCTGGCTCTGCCCGGTAAGCTGTACCCCTGCGTATCCGCATATCGCACCACAAAGATACTTCGGGCCGTATGTGCTGTATGACCGGCCGGTCATGGTGGATAAAGAGCCGGTCAACTATCTTGTGGCAAACGGATCGTACACCACGATCTTCAACCTGACCGGGAGCCCGGTGGTGGTGATACCCATCGGATACACCGGGCAGGGGCTTCCCATAGGTGTGCAGATCATCGGCAAGCGCTGGCGCGACATTGAACTGCTTGAAATCGCCGCCATGCTCGACAAGGCCGCAGGCGCGTTTAAAAGCCCCCCGGGGTATTGATGCCGGGAAGACTCATCCAGGAAAGCACATTGCGAGGGCCTGTTCTTCAATGCGGAGAACCCCTCTTGCGATCCCAGAGAAGCTCTGGTACACAAAAGATGTGAAATTGAAGAGGATTGAGATCCGGGGCTTCAAATCCATTGCCAAGAAGACTTCGCTGCCGGTTGCCGACGGGGTGACGTGCATTGCCGGGCCCAACGGCTGCGGGAAGAGCAATATCATCGACGCCGTCCGGTGGGCCTTGGGGGAGCAGTCGAACCGTTCCCTCCGCGCGGGGTCCATGAGCGAGGTGATCTTCTCCGGCACCCAGGATGCGCCTCCCGGGTCCATGGCCGAGGTGGTCATGGAGTTTGCGCGGGACGGCGGCTACTTTCCCAAGAGCCTGGACGGTTTCGACGAGGTGTCCATCTCCCGGAGGCTCTACCGCACCGGCGAGAGCATCTATTCCCTGAACGGGGTCAGGTGCAGGCTCAAGGACATCACCGACCTGTTCCTGGACACCGGCCTCGACCGGCACGGGTATGCCATCGTGGAGCAGGGCAAGGTCAAGGACATCATCCAGTCCCGGCCCGAGGACATCCGCTATCTCATTGAAGAGGCGGCGGAGGTGGGAAGGTTCCGCTTCAAGCGGGCCGACGCCATCAAGCGCCTCGAAGCCACGGCAGTAAACCTCGAGCGGGTGCGGGACCTGCTGACCGAGGTTTCCCGGCAGAGAGACGAGCTGAAATCGCAGGCCAACAAGGCCCGCAGATATCAGAACCTGCGTTCGGAAATCAATTCGCTCACGAAGATGCTCTGGTCCTCCGAGATCCTGAAGATCACGGGCAAAAAAGAAAAGCTCGACGAGATGCTGCGGGAAGTGCGGCAGCAGGAGGAATCCTTCCACAGGCAGCACGAGGAGTATACCCGGGCCATGGCAGGCTTTGATGCCAAGCTGTCCGTGGTCCGCGGGAAGATGGATGAAATCAGGCGGGCCATCGAAGACACCCGTTCCCGGGAGCTGCTGGCAGAGGGCGAGATCGAGGCGAAGACAAACAGGGCCCGGGACATATCGTCCACCATCGAGATGCTCCAGAGCCGTATCGGGCAAATGACCCGGGAAACCGGCGATCTCCGGGAAAAGAGCGAGCAGGACCGCAACCGGCTGGAAAAACTTTCCCGGGATATAGCACTGATCGAAGAGGAAATGGATTCCCGGCACCAGAACCTCGAATCCGTGGAAAAGGAATTCGGGTCCGTTGAGGGGGAGTACAACCAGAAGAGGGCCCAGCTTTTCGACGCGATCGGCCACTCCAGGGCGACCCAGCAGCGGATCTCGTCCATGGAGACAAGACGGCGCGAGGCCGAGACCAACGCGAGAAAAAGGCGCGCCGATCTGTCCGAGCTTGGGGCTCAAAAGGCCTCTCTGGAGGCGAAATACTCAGAGCTGGAAGAGGAATATGCTCAGGCCAGGTCACGGGCCGAGAGTCTTGGTGAAAAGATACAGTCGCTGTCGGAGGGGATGCGCGAGCTCCAGTCCCGGATAGAGGACACGGCCCACACCCAGGCCGGACTGGAGAAGACGCACGCTCAGCTCCTGGCAAAGATATCCATGCTCGAGAGGATCATTCTCGCCGGAACCATGCCGCCGCCCAGGAATTTATCCACGAGCAACGGCACGAGGCGGGTCGCGGACGCCCTGAGGGCGAGAAGCGGATTCGAGGAGACCGTGGGCCTCTCTCTGGGGAAGGCGCTCGATTACCTGATCGTTCAGGACCATGAGGAGATCCTGAAGCTGGGCCGGATCGAGGACGGAGGCCCGGGGTACATCCCCCGGAGACCGCACCTGAACGGCCGGCCGACAGGGGCCGGCCCGCAGGGAGAGGGAGTCGTGGCATGTCTGGAGGAGCTCGTCGAGGCCCATGAAGGCTACGAGGACGTGGTTCACGCCCTGTCCGGAGACATGTGGGTGGTGGAGGATATTCACTGCGCCTTTTCGTTCTGGAAGCAGGGCATGAGGTCCTGTACCTTTGTCACCCGGGACGGCGTCATCCTCGAGCCCACAGGGGTCGTCCGGACCACCGCCGAGATGGCCAAATATGCCGAAGGGCTCAAGGCCAAGGCCGAGAAGGAAGAGCTCTCCCGGCAGGAGATCGCCCTGGGACGGGAGATCGTCTCGGCAAAAGAGCGTCTCGCCCGGCTCAGGCAGGAGATGCAGCGACTCAGAGAAGACCAGGAAAAGGCCGGGAGCGAGGAGCGGTCGCTCAGGGAAAAGACGGCAACCCTTTCTGAAAAAAAGAATGCCGCCTTGCGGGAGGTGGAACGCATTTGCGAGCGCGAGCAGTCTTACCGGCGCGACATCGAGATGTGGGAAGAAATGGTGAGAAAGGTCGAGAGCGATCTCGCAGATATCCACACACAAAAACAGGAACTCGACCAGCAGATCGAATCCATGCAGGTTGAAGTCAAAGGGCTCGACGAAAAGAGGGCGGCCGCTGGGCAGCGGCTCCAGAGCGCCCGGGATGCGATCAGCGCTCACGCGCAGCGGATGGGCGAGCTCAAGGTTACAGCAGCGGCCACACGGCAGCGGCTCCAGGGAATCGAAGAGCAGCTCGAGGGCATATCGCGGCAGATCTCCCATGATACCGGCAAAAAGGAAGAACTCGTCAAGACGCACGCCTCGGTGCAGGATGCATTGGAGGAGTCCCGGAACCAGCTCCAGACGCTTAAGGATCAGGCCGGGAAGCAGCGTGAGGCCCTTGAGAACGCCACCCCCGAGCACGAAGAACTCGCGGATGCCCTGGCCTCGCTCACCCAGAGCAGGGACGAGTGCCGGGAAACCATGGCCTCCCTGGAAAAAAAGCGAAACGAGATCCTCCTCAAGACCAGGGAGCAGGAGATCGCCCTGACCATGAGCAATGAACGTTTTGCCTCCCGGTTTTCCGGAGAAGAGCTCCCCGCTGTCGCGGAAGATTTCTCCCCCGACGATGCCCGGCAGAAGGTTGAAGCCCTGGAGGGCCGGATCGAGAAGATGGGCCAGATCAACTTCGCGTCCCTGGATGCCTTCGAGAACGTACAGGCCAGGTGGGACGACCTTCACCGGCAGTATGAGGACATCGTCCAGGCGAGCGCGCGGCTGAAAGAGGTTATCGCCAATATCGAAAAGCAGAGCGTCAAGGCCTTCACCGAGACCTTCGAGCAGGTGAAGTACCATTTCCAGGAGCTTTTCACGGCCATGTTCGGAGGGGGGAAGGCGGACCTGGTGCTCCTTGACGGCAACTCGCCAGACTCCGGGGTCGAGATACTGGCCTGTCCGCCCTTCAAGCGGCTCAAGTCCATGAGTCTGCTCTCGGAGGGCGAAAAGACGCTGTGCGCACTGAGCTTCATCTTCGCCCTGTTCAAGGTGCGGCCGTCACCTTTCTGCATCCTCGACGAGGTGGACGCACCTCTCGACGATGCCAACGTGGTCCGCTTCAATCGCCTGATCCGGACCTTTGCCGGCGATTCCCAGTTCATCATCGTCACGCACAACCGGCACACCATGGAAATGTCCGACATCCTCTACGGCGTGACCTTCGATGAACCGGGGATCAGTAAGGTGGTGTCCATGTCCCTCCAGGGGACATAAGTGACAAATAGTTCTCCTGACGGAGAAATAATTTTCTCTTCTCAAGCAAAGCTCTTGAAAAACCCGTTTATTTTTCATATGCATATTTTGCACGTATATTGCAGGCTTCTGAAAACACAGGGAAGTGACTATGGCAAGGATCATGGCGGTTACATCAGGAAAGGGCGGCGTGGGCAAGAGCAACTTCACGCTCAATGTCGGCATCTGTCTCGCCATGATGAACCACCGGGTGCGCATTCTCGATGCCGATCTCGGGCTTGCCAATATGGACGTGCTCCTGGGAATCCGCCCCAACAGAACACTTGAAGACGTCATCCTGGGCAGGCTCGGCATCGGGGAGATCATCTTCAGGACGGATTACAACGTTGAGCTCATACCGGGAAGCTCCGGCACGCAGGACATGGCCGATCTGGGCAGGGAGCAGCTGGAAGAGCTGGTAAAGCAGGTCTCCGCCGTGTCCGCGTCCTCCGACTACCTGCTCGTCGACACGGCATCGGGCATCTCCGCCGGTGTCATTTCCTTTCTCATGGCCGCGCCGGAGGTGATCGTGGGCGTCGTGCCCGAACCCACCAGCCTCACGGACGCATACGCCATGATCAAGGTGCTCAGGAAAAACGATTACCCGGGGAGGATATCCATGTTCTCGAGCATGGTAAAGAACAGCTCCGCCGGACACAACCTCTACAAAAAGATCTCGTCGGCCTCCCAGCGTTTTCTGGACACCCACGTGGAATACCTGGGGAGCATCTACTACGACGACAAGCTCTCCCGGGCAGTTACCGACCAGGTTCCGGCCGTGGTCAGGTACCCCACCTCGGATATCGCCCGTTGCTACCGGATCATTGCATCCACGCTTCTGGGGCAGGAATCGGTGGAGGCAGACCACGAAAAGTTCTGGACACGGCTCATCACCATGCTCGTGAGGGCCCCGAAGCACCAGATCGTGCCGGCCGGTCAGGCCGCAGCCGCCCAGAAGAACGGAGACTTGAGGGGAATACTCCACGAGCTGCTGGACGAACAGCGCAGGACACGGGAGCTGCTGGAGCGGCTGGTCGAAAAGATCGAACAGCACGACATGAGCATCAGGCCCAAACCGGGGTCGTTTGTGTAATTGCCGAAAGCGTCACCTCTCCCCCTGCGGCAGGCCTCGGAAACCCCGATCTGGCACGTGCCGTGGGCCAGGCGTGCAGGAAAAACCCCATACCGGTCATCGTGCCCTGTCACCGTGTCGTGGCCGGGGAGCCCTGGGCGGATTCAGCTCAGGGCTCATCAGAAAAGGGATCCTTCTCATGCTCGAAGGAGTGCCGTATCCGGGATGAAGGCTGAAACATCGAGCATCCGCCCGCTCTTTGTTGTATAAGTCGCATCATATATTTGACAAAGCATATCCGAAAGGCTTACAAACAGGATTATGTTCAGCGAGCTCGTCAGGGAAGTGCCGGAGACAAAACAGCAGCAGAAGATCTCAAGGGTGGTGCTGGGTCTGGGATATATCGCGGTCGAGGTGGAAGGCTCGGGAGTCGGGCTGTGCGCCAATATCCTGCCGGAAGAAAAGGCGAGCTGCACGGTTTTTCCCCGGGCAGGTTCACTCAAGGGCTCCAGGGTGTCCAATCTGCTCGAACTCGGGTTGAAAGGCGATCTCCTGGGCCGGTCCATTGCCCTGGCTGCCGTCAATGCCGTGAGCAATCAGGGAAAAGACAGCGGCGTTGAAGAGGATGTGTTTGAAACCGTTGCCGTTCGTGAGGGCGACAGGGTGGTCATGGTGGGGTTCATCGCCCCGGTGGTTGCAATGCTCAAGGCAAAAGGCTGCACGGTCGACATATTCGAGCACCGCAGGCACGATGATGTGCGTATCCGGCCGCAAGAAGCCATGGAAGAATGCCTCTCCCGCGCGGATGTCGCTATCGTGACAGCGACCTCGATCATCAATGGGAGCCTTCCGGACATCCTTGCCTTCAAGAGCTATGCGCGGGCAGTGATTCTCATGGGCCCTTCTACCCCCATGCTCCCCCGGGCGTTTTCGTCCACACCCGTGACCTTTCTCGCAGGATGCCGGGTGGTCGATACCGGAAAGGCCATGGATATTGTCATGGAAGGAGGGGGGACCCAAGTCCTGTACAAAAACGCAGCAATGAAGAAAATCATCAGGGAGATAAGGCGATGAAACCTCTCATGGACAACTATCAGCGACAGATCCGGTACTTGAGGATCTCCATCACGGACCGGTGCAACCTGCGGTGCAGGTACTGCATGCCTGCAACAGGGGTGGAGTGGATCCCCCATGAGCACATCATGCGGTATGAGGAATTCCTGCGCATCGCTCGCATCGGCGTTTCCCGGGGAGTGGACAAGATCCGGATCACTGGAGGCGAACCGCTCCTGCGCAAGGGCCTGATCCCGTTCATCCGGAGCCTGAAGGAACTCGACGGGCTCAAGGACCTCTCGCTCACCACCAACGGGGTGATGCTGTACTCCATGGCGGAAGATCTCAAAAAAGCCGGCCTGAACCGGCTGAACATCAGCCTGGATACGCTCAGCAGGGAGAAGTTTTCGCACATCACCCGGGTGGACGCCTTCGAGCGGGTCAGTGCCGGCATCCGGCGCTCGTTCGATGTCGGGTTGTCCCCGGTGAAGGTCAATGTGGTGGCCATCAGGGGGTTCAACGACGACGAGATCCCCGCGTTCGTGGAGATGACCCTGAGCTCTCCGGTCGAGGTTCGTTTCATCGAGCTTATGCCCATGGGCTGCGCAACCAGGTACGGAGAATGCGAGCTCATCGGCGCGCCCGAGATCCGGGGCATTATCGAGGAGCGCTTCGGAGCGCTTCAGAAGGTCGAATACAAACAAGGCCCTGCGCAGGTTTACCGCATTGGCGGGGCTAAGGGTACCATCGGACTCATCGGCGCATTGAGCGAGCACGCCTTCTGCAGCAGATGCAACCGCATCAGGATCACGGCGAGTGGGTGCCTGAGGCCGTGCCTCTTTTCGGAAAATGAGCTCGACCTGAGAAACCCCATGAGACAGGGCATCTCCGATCATGAGCTCGAGCTCCTCATCGAGGAAGGGGTCAGGATGAAAAACCTGAACCACCGCCTCTGTGCAGGAAGCCACCCGGCAGCCGATCAGGGATGCCGGACCCTGATGAGTTCCCTGGGGGGCTAAGGGGCCGCCTGTCTGCGGGCCGAGTCGATCAGCCTCGCAAACGAGAGCAGATCCTTCCGGAAGAGAATCTTGTTCGTGTTCAGGAGAAGAAGTCCCGACTTCTTCTCGGGGTCTTTCCCCTGTGACGCCCAGACAACCTTGCAGTACAGAGAGATGTCCGGCTCCTCCTCCTGAGAGTTGATGGCAAGGCGCACCACAGAGCCTATCGGAAAATCCGCGCCGTCGACGCACACGCCCTCTTCCGAGGCGTTGAGGACTGAGATGGATTTCACGATCTCCATGAGCTCGACAGAGCCGCTCAGGTTTCCCAGGTTGATTCTCTCGAATGCACGTTTTTCTTTCCTGACGATCATTTTTTTCCTATTACCTTGAAAACACAGTATATGTCAAGTCTTGAATCTCTCCTGCGGCTGTTTCCCCTGGCGAGAGGCAGAAACGGTGCCCATGGCTCGATCCGGAAATCGACCTGGGGCCTCCGCCCTTCAGGGCCTTTTGGCGATCGTTGCCCCTGCTTTCCTTCCACGGCTTGCCATCCATAGAGCAGCAGAGGTAGGATAACCGGGCCTGGCCGATGAGGCCATGGCGGGACGAGGATGAAGGGACGACAAAACATGAAGGGAAAACGGGTGCTTCTGGTCAACCCCTGGGTCTATGATTTTGCGGCGTATGACCTGTGGGCAAAGCCTCTGGGACTTCTCTCCCTGGGCGCACTCCTGAGGATCAACGGGTGCGAGGTGTCCTTTGTGGACTGTCTGAAGACGCCTCACGAACAGATGAACGGGAAGCCCCCTAAGGTGCATCCGGGCGGACACGGCAAGTTCTATCGTCAGATCGTGGAATCCCCCGCGCCTCTGAAAGGATTCCCCCGGCGATACAGCAGGTACGGCATCAGCAGGGATGCGTTTCGTCATGATCTTGAGCAGGCCGGACGGCCGGATGCGATCCTGGTCACCTCGCGGATGACCTACTGGTATCCGGGCGTACACGAGGCGATCATGTGCGTGAGGGAGGCATTCCCCGGGATCCCGGTTCTGCTGGGGGGAATCTATGCGACCCTGTGCAGCGGCCACGCCAGGGAACACGCGGGCGCGGACCATGTCCTTTGCGGGGAAGGCGAGCTTGAGGTTCTACGGGTACTCGGCTCGGTCTGGGGGGAAAGCCCGGAGTATTATCCGGACATGGACGATCTCGACAGTCTCCCCTACCCCCTGTTCGATCTCGTGGAGCCCTTGAGGTATGTCTGCATCCAGACCTCCCGGGGATGCCCGTATCGCTGTACCTACTGCGCCTCACACCTGCTCGCGCCCGGCCTGCGCATGAGAGATCCGCTTAAGGTGGCCGACGAGGTCGCGCACTGGCAACGGCGACACGGTGTTGACGATTTCGCCCTGTATGACGACGCCTTTCTCTTCCGGAGCAGGAAGCTTGCCCTGCCGCTCATGCGGGAGATTGTCCGGAGGCGGCTGAACGTCCGGTTCCACTGTCCCAATGCCCTGCACGCCCGATACTTGAGCCAGGAGGTGGCTTCAGCCATGAAGGAAAGCGGGTTCGCCACCATACGGCTCGGCCTGGAGACCTCGGATCCCGCCCTGCAGGATAAAACCGGTGGAAAGGTCTCCAACGACGAGTTCCTGCGGGCACTGGAAAACCTCTCTCGCGCGGGATTCGACCCCTTGGACATCGGTGTGTATATCCTCTGCGGTCTGCCGGGCCAGCATGGGCGGGAGGTCCTCGATGCCGTCGAGTTCGTCAGGAGCGCGGGTGCCAGGCCGGTCATCACCGAGTATTCCCCCCTTCCCGGGACCGGCACGTGGGAGGAGTCCTTACGGTCCAGCAGATACCCCTTGGACGAGGACCCCCTGTTCCACAACAACACGCTGCTTCCCTGCGCCTGGGAGGGGCTCGATCTGTCCATGTACCGGGAGATCAGGCTCGCAGCCGGGCGCGGCGCACCTTCTGCGCAGGAGGCGGGAGAGGGGACCGGTGTGGAATGAGCAGGCGGCCTGCCGGGTCGTTTCCCGATACAAGGTTCTTCCGCGTTCAGGGAGTTCCTTATCTGCCCGTGGCGATAAGCGAAAGCCGGACACGCGTCGCGGCCGGGAGGGTGCGGTAGTCATGCGCCTTCCCGGATGGCGGGCTTTCGGGGGCTTTCTCGGGAAGCGATCAGGCGCCTGCGCCTCTCGCCTCTATGCCCTTGACGATGGCCGTGATGACCTCGTTTACGGGCGCGGGTACCGAGAGATCCTTTCCATAGCGTACGATGGCGCCGTTTAAGGCATCGATCTCCGTCAGGTTCCCCCGGTCCAGGTCCTGGAGCATGGAAGACCGGTGGGCCGCGGTGGGCGGGAGCTGTTCTTCCATGAGAAACCGGTAGTATTCCTCCGGCCCCGCATAGGGAAGCGCGACCCCCTTGGCCTTGGCCACGGCAAAGATCTCGGAAATGATCCGCCGCAGGGTTTCACGCAGCTCGGGCACGGTCTCCAGATGCCCGTAGGGCACATTCAGTATGGCGCCCAAGGCGTTCAGCGAGCAGTTGTAGAGGACCTTGCCCCACAGGGACGATTCGATGTGGTCGCTCAAGGCGGTCGGGATGCCGGCCTGGTTGAGGTCGTCTGCGATCGGCCGGATTCTCTCTGCGGGCACATCGTCCGAGGGGCTTCCCAGCAGCACCTTGTCCGCATAGACCGTGACGCGCGCAATGCCCGGCTTCTCGATTTCGGCCCCGAAGATCACCCGGGCCCCCACGGTCCGGTTCCACCCCACGACCCGCGCGATCGCCTCCCAGTTCCCCAGGCCGTTCTGGATCGAGAACACCAGGGTGTGGTCATGCATGAAGGGCAGGGCCTGCTGAATCACCCGGGAGGTGTGATAGGACTTCACGCTCAGGAGCACGGTATCGAAGGTCCCTTCAAGCCCCTGCACGCCGTAGAAGGCCCTGACCTCGGGGATCACGTGGTCCCCCCAGATGCCCCTGACGGTGAGCCCCCGGTCCTGCATGGCCTTCAGATGATCGTCCAGGCCCACGAAGGCGACCTCGTGCCCCTTCTCGGCCAGCAGGCCCCCAAAGACACTCCCCAGGGCGCCTGCGCCCATGACGAGGTAGTTCATCCCTTGCCTCCCTCCGCGCGCTGCGGCCTGGACGAGGGTGCATCGCCGGCTGCGACCCGCCCGGCATATCTTTTCCATTCGAGAATACCGCTTATGGATGCAATGGCGTCCTGCGGGGTGTTGTACACGGCGAGACCGGCCTTGCGGAACAGCTCGGTGATCCGGATGCGGACCTTTTCGACGTCGACCATGTTCTCCGTAAACCCGGAAAGGATGGGTACCACGGGCTTGTTCGTCTTCCGGAACGCCTCCACGATGGCATGGGGGCCGCTTTCCACCTGATCGCTCTGGAACGAGGTGATGAAATCGAGGGAAAAGTAGGGGATGATGACGTCGATGGCTTTATCCTGAGCCATTGCCTCGATGGTGTATCCCATGATGGTGAAATCAAAGCCGTAGAAGCCCAGATCGACGGGGTTGGCGGTGCTCGTGTTCACGTTGCTGATCTTCAGCCCGATCTTCTCCTGAACCCGGCTCTCGAGCTCCGGGAGAACGAGCCCGTGCCGGGCGGCGAAATCCGTAAAGAGCACCGAGGTCCCCCCGCCTGCGCCCAGGAAGCCGAGCCGGTTTCCGCCGGGCACCCGATGGGCCACGGCCATCATGGTCAGATCGACCATGTGCTCGAAATTATTCGCCTCGATGCAGCCGTACTGCCGCATGACCGCAGACCACAGGTCCTGGCGTGCGGCCATGGCCCCGGTGTGGGATGCGGCCGCGCGGGCCCCCTGCTCGGTGGACCCCCCTTTCAGGATGACAACAGGCTTGCGGGCGGTCGTCTTCCGGAGGACCTCCAGGAACCGGCCCATATCCTTGATGTCTTCGATATAGGCGGCCACCACACCGATGGTGTCGTCGTGCGCGAAGTATTCGAGATAGTCTTCCACCCTCAGGTCGATCTGATTGCCGTAGGACACCACCTTGTTCAGCTCCAGATAGCGCGAGTGTGCCATGCGCATGAAGTTGTGGGTCATGCCCCCCGACTGTCCCAGGAATGCGACGTTTCCCACGCCTTTCATGGGGCTTTTGGGCAGGTCGCAGGTTATTCCGGACTGCGTGCAGTGGATCCCGATGCAGTTGGGGCCGATGATCCTGGTTCCGCCCTTGCGGGCCGACTCGAGCATGTCCTCTTCGAGCTTCCGGTTGCCGACCTCGGAGAATCCGGAGGTGAAGAAATGGAGGAACGTGACCTTGTTCCGGGCTGCGCTCTCCACGGTCTCGAGCGCGAGCTTGGCGGGAACGGATGCAATGGCCAGATCCACGGGCTCGGGAATATCGTCGAGCGAGGCATAGACCTTTGCCCCGGCGATGTCCTGGTATTTCGGGTTTACCGGATAGAGCCTGCCCGTGTATCCGGCGAGCTGAATGACCTGATAATAGGGGAGCTTCCCTCCCCCCAGATGGGGAGATGCCCCGATCACCGCAATCGTGCGTGGAAAAAAAAGCCTCGTAAGATCCATGCGAACCCCCGGTCTTCAATACACAGAGTGTGTTATTATGTTATCATAAGACAAGCAAGTTACCAAGATATTTTCCTTGTTCCATCAGTGATTTGCATACCGAACCTTCCGAAAGACAGATACAGGACACCGGGAATCAGGGCAAGGAATTTTTTGCCCCGATCTAGAGGCAAAAAGGCACGCGGAGAAAAGAATGGCTTGAAACTTGGCCGATTTCTGACTAGATCTGTGCAGATGGTGAGAGATCCGGTTTTTTTCCACGCCATCCATCTGGACATGCCCGTCGAAGCGGTCTATCGCCGCCTGGGCTACCGCAGGGCGCACACGCAGCTCGGGTCCGGGCAGCGGCGGGAGATGGAGGCTGTTCTGGAAGATGCCGCCGGTATGATCGAGCTCAAGGGCTCCGCCCTCATCCTCCCGGCGGACGTGGGCACGGACGGTGAGATCGCGCTGGAAACAGGGGACGTGCTCAGGAGCCAGGGGCTTGCCCGGATGCTTTCCGCGTCCCGCAAGGTCCTCCTCATGGGGGCGACGGCCGGCAACCGGATCATGGACGAGATCAGCTCGTGCTCAGCGGGAGGAAATCTTGCCCGGGCCGTGGTGCTCGATGCGGCGGCGAGCGAGATGACCGACAGCGCGCTGGACTGGATATCCGCCTTGATCGGTCAGCAGGTGAGGCGTGAGGGCCTGGAGGTGACTCCCAGGCGCTTCTCCGCAGGGTACGGGGATTTCGATCTGGAGAATCAGAGGGTCATGTACGAACGGCTGAGGCTGGGTGAAATCGGCGTGAGCATAACCGATGCATGCATTCTTCTGCCTGAAAAATCCGTGACAGCGATTGCAGGGATCAGGAAGGCGAAGCGGGAAGACGGAGGCAAGGGCCAGTGAAAAACACAAAGAGAATCGAGGCAACGGCGGCGGCGAGGCTCGTGATCCTGGACGGGGCGACCGGGACCCAGCTGCAGGCCAGAGGGATGCCCGGCGGTGCCTGCCCGGAGCTGTGGTGCCTGCAGAACCCGGAGAGCATCAAGGCAGTGCACCGGGACTACCGGGAGGCCGGGGCGGATATCGTCTACGCGGCCACCTTCGGGGCAAACCGTTACAAGCTCGCCCAGTACGGGGCCGGGGAGGATGTTTATCAAATCAACAGGGACCTGGCCCGGCTGGCCCGGCAGGCGGCGGGAGAGACCTGCCTCGTGGCCGGGGATATCGGATCCACGGGGAGATTCGTGGAGCCCTTCGGGGACCTCGGCTTCGAGGAGGCGGTAGCCGCGTACAAGGAACAGGTCCGCGGCCTTCTGGAAGGAGGGGTTGACCTCCTGGTGATCGAGACCATGGTCGATATCCAGGAGGCCCGGGCCGCGCTGATCGCGGTTCGGGAGCTGACCGACGCCTACACCATGGTCACCATGACCTATGAGCCGGCCGGCCGGACCCTGAACGGCACGGACCCGGTCTCGGCCCTCGTTACGCTCCAGGCCCTGGGGGCCGATGCGGTGGGGTGCAACTGCTCCACGGGCCCTGAAGGGATGATCCCGCTGGTCAGGGCCATGGCGCCGTACGCGAAGGTCCCCCTGGTGGCCAAGCCCAATGCGGGACTGCCGGTCCTTCGCGGGGGCGAAACCTTCTTTCCCATGTCCGCCGAGGAGTTTGCGGGGTTTGCCGAAGAGTTCGCATCAGCGGGTGTGAAGTTTCTGGGAGGGTGTTGCGGCACCACCCCGGAACATATCCGCATGCTCCATGCAAGGGCCCGGGGCCTGAAGCCCGGGGAAATACGAGAGCGCGTGCCCGCAGTGTTGAGCTCCGCACGCAGATCCGTGTGCCTGGACCGTCAAGGCCCGCTTCTTATCATCGGGGAGCGCATCAACCCCACCGGCAAGAAAGACCTCCAGGAAGAACTGCTCACGGGCCGGATGACCCTGGTCAAGAAATTCGCCCAGGAGCAGGTCAGAAGAGGGGCTGCGCTGCTGGACGTGAACGTGGGCATGCCCGGGATCGACGAGGCGCTTACCCTCAGGGAGGTGGTCAAGACGCTGGCGGTATCAACCGATGCCCCGGTCTGCATCGACTCCTCGGTGCCCGAGGCCATCGAGAATGCGCTGCGGATCTACCCCGGCCGGGCGCTCATCAATTCCATCTCCGGCGAGGAGCACAAGCTCGAGAAGCTCCTGGAGACCGCGGCCCGCTATGGGGCCATGTTCATCCTCCTTCCCCTGACCGGGAAGAAGCTTCCCCGGAGCGCCTCGGAGCGGCAGAAGATCGTCCGCGACATCCATGCACGGACTCAAGGCTACGGGTTCACGAAAGACGACATCGTGGTGGACGCACTCACCCTGGCGGTATCGGCCGATCCCGGCGCGGCAATGGAAACGCTGGCCACCCTCAGATGGTGCTCGGAAGAATTCGGCGTGCACACCGTCCTGGGGCTGTCCAACGTATCCTTCGGACTGCCGGAGCGAAGGTGGATCAATTCGGCTTTTCTGGCCATGGCGTCATCCTGCGGGCTCAGCCTGGCGATCGCCAACCCCATGGGCGAAGAGTTCATGCAGATCAAGCGGGCGTCCGACGTGCTCATGAACCGTGATCTCCAGGCCAGGGAGTACATCGCGCACGCTTCCAACCCGGAGGAAAGGGGCGGGGGAGCGGCCCGCCCGGAGGGATCCTCCCGGGAGCAGGAGAAAGACCGGTCGCACGGGCAGCGGGTATACGACGCCGTGATCGACGGGTCCCGGGGAGAGATCAGAGACCTGATCGACAAGGCAGTGGCGGGAGGCGTCTCTCCCCAGCAGCTCGTCAATGAGGCCATGGTGCCCGCCATCCAGGAGGTGGGGGCGCTCTACGAGAAGAAGGTCTACTTCCTGCCCCAGCTCATCGCGAGCGCAGAGGCCATGAAGGAAGGGTTCGAACATCTCCAGCCGCTGCTCGAGGCCGCGGACGCATGCCCGAAAGAAAGGGGCACCGTGATCCTGGCGACCGTCAAGGACGACATCCACGACATCGGCAAAAACATCGTCTCGCTCATGCTGAAGAACTACGGGTATCAGGTGATCGACCTGGGCAAGGACGTCCCGGACCGGGAGATCATCGACGCCGTCATCCGCCACAAACCCCAGGTTGTGGGCCTCTCGGCGCTCATGACCACGACCATGGTGCGCATGAAGGACGTCATCAGACAGGCCCGCGAAGCCGGGCTCTCGTGCCCCTTCCTGGTGGGCGGGGCCGTGGTGACGAAGGCCTATGCGGATTCCATCAACGCCCACTATGCAAAGGACGGCGTGGAGGCGGTCAGGGTGGTTCAGTCCCTCACCGGGCAAGGGGGTTAGAAAAAGGGGCTAGCCCTGCCCGAGCAGCCCGGCCACGACCTTTTCCACGTCCTCGCACATCCAGCATACGATGGACCCGTCAGGTGCAATGACCACCTTGGTGGGCACACCCCTGA
The DNA here is from genome assembly GCA_018436855.1 of Deltaproteobacteria bacterium. GTDB lineage: Bacteria > Desulfobacterota > Desulfomonilia > UBA1062 > UBA1062 > Phosphitivorax. Next base: position 75,070 of record JAHDKO010000079.1, read on the forward strand.
CCCCGTAGCGGGAGGAGGCGAACCCCTCGGTGTCCAGCAGCACCGGATAGGGAAGCTCGTACTTCTCGGCAAAGGACGAAACCTTGTCCCGGCTCTCCTGGATGTAAACGGAGAGGATCTCGAAATTCCGGCCCTTGTAGCGGGCGTACAACTTCTTGAGATCCGGGATATCCTTTTTGCAGTAGGGGCACCAGGTCGTGGTGAAGTTCACCAGCACCACCTTGCCCCGGTAGTCTTCGAGGTGGAAGGTCTTCCCGGAGAGGTCCTGGAGGCTGAACCCGGGCGCCTGGCCCAGGTTGGCTGCGGTTGCCCCGGCCTTCTCCCGGGAGGTCGTGCCCTCGTCGCAGGAGGCGATGGGGAGAAACGCGACGAGCAGCAGCACGGAACAAACCAGTATTCTTCGTATCATGGATACACTCCTGTTTTTTAGATCATGAGCTGTCCTGCGGTGATCAGAAAATACTCGCCCAGGGCGATCAGCGCCCAGCCGAAGGCCTTCTGGATGACCACCATCCACCCTCCCGCCCGGGGAAGGTTGGCGAGAAGCCCGGTGAACGTCCCCAGGACGATCAGGAGCGTTCCCATGCCGAAGGCGAAGACAAACAGCAGGCTGGTGCCGAAGATCGGGTTCTGCTGCGCTGCCACATAGCTCAGGAGCACCCCGAGAACCGGGGCCGAGCACGGCCCAAGGACAAGGCCCACAGTCGCGCCCAGGACGAAGGCGCCCAGAAAGCCGCTCCCAGGCCGTGCCGATCGCCGGGTGAGAAACCCGGGCATCGGCAGGGTGAACACCCCGAGCATGGAAAGGCCCATCAGGATGCTGATGTTCGCCACCACGAGATACGTCCAGGGGCTGGTCTGGATCTGCCCGAAGAGCTGGCCGGTCACGGCAGCAACATATCCCAGGATCGTGTAGGTAAAGGATGTCCCCAGGACGTAGAACAGCGAGAGCACGAAACCCCTGGCCCTGGAGCCCGCGCTCTGGGACGCGATATATGCCACGGTCACCGGGATCACCGGATAGATGCAGGGCGTGAAGCTCACCAGCACACCGGCGGCATAGGCGACCACATACGCCATGGGAGACGTACCGGAAAGATATGTCTGGAAGCTCGCCAGGATATCCCCGTTCATAGGTGGCCTTCCAGGGCCTTCGCCACTGCCGCCTCCGAAAGGGAGCCCTGAAGGCGCTCCACTTCATGTCCGCCCCTGAAGATGATCACGGCGGGCACGCTGAACACCTGCATCCGTGAAGGGATCGAGGGGCTGGTGCTGATGTCGCATATCCCCAGGCAGAACCGGCCTTCGCTCTTGCGCGAGAGCCCTTCGAGGGAAGACGATATCTTTTTGCACGACGTGCACCAGGGGGAGGAAAAAATCAGCACCGACACCTGATGCCGTAAAAATTCAGCAAAATTTGTTTCATCGATCTCTTTCAAAGTACCACCCCCAACCGTATATTGATTATCATAAGGGATTCGGGCTCAATTTGCCATGCGGTTTTTTAAGAGGAATACTGCCGCCTAAGGCAGAGGCTGGAGAGAAAACAGGAGGATCTTGGGGGGGGTTAAAAGGGAGAAATCATCATACACTGGGCCCATACAGGGTTCTAGAGAGAAAGAACAATGGAGAGGAGAGCGTTATGAAGATTCTGGTTACCTACTACACGAAGACCGGCAATACGAAAAAGGTTGCAGAGAGTATCTATCAGGCCTTGGACAAGAATGACAAGGAGCTGAAATCCATGAAGGAGGTCGAGGGCATAGAGGGCTATGATCTCATTTTCTGCGGGTTTCCCGTTCACGCTCACAGTGTGCCCGTTTTCGCGCAGAACTTTCTGAAAAAGATTCCGCCCTCGGCCAAGGTCGCCCTGTTTTCCACCCATGGTGCCCAGAGAGAAGGGCAGATGCCCAAAGAGGCCATTCGCAATGCCATCGGCCTGGTCAAGGGCGAGGTCCTCGGGTCGTTCACCTGCAGGGGAGAGGTCGAGCAGGAGGTCATCGACGATCTGGTGAACAGGCCTGAGCACCGGGCTTGGGCCATGGAGGCGGGCTCGGCCCAGTCGCATCCGGACAGCGCGGACCTGGAAGATGCCCAGTTTTTTGCAAAGAACATTGTCAGAAAGGCGGTAAGCTTCAACGACTTCGCCAGGAAATGACCCTTACCGATATTTCGCCTGGGAGTTCACTTCCATTGCCGAAATAAGACGGGACAGGGGCTGCATATATTTCCAGGGATGGGGCAGAGAGATTTTTTGCAGGGCTCTTGACTGTCCGGCGCCAGTTGATACTAATTATTAGTTCCCTATCAGGTGCGTGATCTGCGGAAGGATCGACTATGCTTCCTTATGGGCCAAGGCGGAATTAAGGCCTCTCCCCCCGGAAGCCGATCTTAATGAGCGGATAAGAAACTATGGATGTTTCTCCGGCATCTGCCATGGGTGGGGCTCCAGGAACGCGGAAGAGGAATTCTTACCAAGGCTGTGAAACGAAAACAGATAAGAGAAAAAGGAGAGGAGATTGTATGGGAAAATTGACGGGAACCCGGACAGAGAAAAACCTGCTCGCATCGTTCGCGGGCGAGTCCCAGGCTCGCAACCGCTACACCTACTTTGCAAGTCAGGCCCGCAAGGAAGGCTATGTCCAGATCGCAGACATCTTCGAGGAGACCGCGAGCCAGGAAAAGGAGCATGCAAAACGGTTCTTCAAGTTTCTCGAAGGGGGAGAGGTCGAGGTCCGGGCAAGCTTTCCTGCCGGGATCATCGGCACCACGCTGGAGAATCTGAAAGAAGCGGCTGCAGGAGAGAATTACGAGCACTCCACCATGTATCCGGGGTTTGCCCAGGTGGCCCGCGAGGAAGGCTTCGAGGCCATCGCCCGGGTGTGGGAGGCGGTGTCCGTGGCGGAAAAGCAGCACGAGAAGCGCTATCGGGATCTGGCTGCAAACATCGAGGCAGGCCGGGTTTTTGCGAGAGACGCCGAGGTGGTGTGGAGATGCCGGAACTGCGGGTATCTCCACATGGGCAACGAAGCGCCCGCAGCCTGTGCCGCGTGCGCTCACCCCAGAGACCACTTCGAGCTGCTGGGTGAAAACTGGTAAAAAAGCGGCGGCTTTTTTGGCCGGGATATTCCCTGGGGCATGACGGATCCCCAGGGAATGTATCGCGTTTATGGCCGGAAGCAAAAAGGAGGTGCGCTATGAGCCGTACATTCACGGCCGGGCTGGGAATGCTGTCGTTTCTTCTCGCTCTTCTCGCTGCCCCCCTCGGGGCACAGGACACCCGGGAAGGGCATTTGCGTGCACTGAACAGTCTCAGCCTGTACACACCCGAAGATGCCGGTGAAAGGCAATACCTCGGGCTCAAGGACGCACCTGAGAAGATTCCCCTGGGACGGATCGATGCAGAGGTTCTCATCGTGGAGGTCTTCAGCATGTACTGTCCCCATTGCCAGCGGCACGCTCCCGACGCCAACAAGCTCTACCATGCACTTGACAGCAGGGAAGAGTTCAGGAATAAGATAAAAATGATTGGAATCGGGATCGGGAACTCCCAATATGAGGTGGGGTTGTTCAGAGAGAAGTACGCTCCTCCCTTCCCGTTGTTCGATGACAGAAGCTCCGCGGTGGTGGGCTCTCTCAGCGGAATATACACGCCCCACTACTTCGGGCTCAAGATGAAGGACGGTTCGATCCGGGAAATTTTTTATTCGGAATCCGGTGCTTTTTCCGATGCCGAAGCGTTTCTTGAAATGATCGTGGAAGAATCGGGTATCCAGCGAGGAGGAAATTCATGAAGATGACGATCCGGGCGGCTTTTCTGGGGCTGGTATTCGCTGTGCTGGCGGGAGCGGCTGCGCATGCCGCATCCGATGCGCTCAAGGGAATGATCTACGAGACCGGGCCGCTCAAGGCGACCGACAGCAAGCTGAAGGTGCGGGTCGGCGAGCAGGCCCCCGATTTCACCCTGAAGTCCATATCGGGCAAGATGGTCTCCCTGTCCGACTACAAGGGAAAGAGCAATGTGGTCATCTCGTTTATTCCGGCTGCCTGGACGCCCGTGTGCTCCGACCAGTGGCCCGGGTATGCTCTCGCCAAGGACGTTTTCATTAAAAACGAGGCAGTGGTCCTGGGCATCAGCACGGACAATATCCCCTCTCTGTACGCCTGGACCTCGCAGATGAACGGAGTGTGGTTCCCGGTCCTCTCCGACTTCTGGCCCCATGGGGACGTGGCACGGAAGTACGGGGTACTCCGCTCCGACGGCACAGCCGACCGCACGATCCTCATCGTGGACAAGAAGGGCAGGATACGCTACATCGGGCTGCACAGTATCAATACCAGGCCCCCTCTCGAGGAGATCATCCAGGAGCTGGAGAGGATCAGATAGCGGACGGGGCGGCCCCTAAACTGCCCGGAGCCCGGATTGGATCTTCCGTTCGTGTTTCCCCGCGGGGGTTGTCCGGCGCCTGGAATCAGTCCGCGCCCGGCTGCTCCAGGAGGGTGAGGGACGACCGGTACCGGGCGGCCAGATCGACGTACATCTGCTTGCCCATGAGCATGATCTCCCGGTACTCCTGCGTGATATCCCCTTTCTCCACCGCAGGTGAGCCCGCGTAGAGCTTGTTCGGGGGAACCACCTGATTTTTCTTTACCAGCGAATGCTCCGCCACGATGCACCAGTCTCCCACCACGGAGTTGTCTCCCAGGGTGGAATGCATGCCCACCACGGCATAATCGCCCACCCGGCTCCCGTGTACCAAAGCCAGGTGTCCGATGGTGACAGACCTGCCGATCTCCACTTTGGCCGGGGTATGGATGACCACCCCGTCCTCCACGGCGGTCTCGTCACCGATGACGATGGTACCGAAATCCCCCCTGATTACCGCCCCGGGGCCTATCCAGCACCGGCTTCCGATGTTGACGTCCCCGATGATGTACGCACTGGGAGCCACCCATGTTCCCTCGCCGATAACCGGTTGTTTGCCGTTGAACGCGTAGATTGCCACATTTCCTCCCTTGAATCCGCTTTTTAAAGCCCGCATATTGAAGTACTTGAAAAGGCGGGGGCACATTCTCCTTTTAGTAGTTCGGCCTCGATAGGGTCGAAGGGTCTGCCCTGCACAGGTCCATGCCTGTCATATAATGACCGGGCCGTGCCTTTTTGCCCTCTTTACTCTCTCTTAAGGCATCTGTCCACCAGCAGCGGGATGAAGGTCGTGAGGTCTTCCACGATGCCGTAGTGGGCGACGCGGAAGATCGCGGCATCGGGGTCGGTATTGACGGCAACGATCATGCCGGAATTCTTCATCCCGGCGAGGTGCTGGACCGCGCCGGAAATCCCGCAGGCCAGATAGAGCCGGGGCGAGACGGTGTTCCCGGTCGAACCGATCTGATGGCTATAGTCCAGCCATCCCTGATCGCACACCGCTCGGGTTGCGCCGAGAGCCGACTTTGGGAAGAGCGAAGAGAGCATTGTGACGAGCCGGATGTTCTCTCCGCTGCCCAGGCCCCTGCCCGCCGAAACGATGACCTCCGCCCTGGTCAGGCCCATGTTCGCATGAACCGGTGCCCTGGTCCCGCGGCTGAGGGTGGACAGGGAGATGTCGCCTGCCGGTACGATCCCGACCTTTCCCGGATTCCCGGGCGCGATATCATCCGGGGCGAACGCGCCGGGCAACACGGTCACGACCACCTTCGCCCGGTCCGCGCGCACCTCGGCCCGGAACCTCCCATGGTGCAGGGAGCGGATGAAGGTCCCCTCGCCCGCGTCTTCGACCGCGGTGATACAGCAGGCATCGATCCCTGCGGAGAGCTGCGGGGCGAAATCGATGCCCCGGGAGGTGTGAGCCGCGGCGATGCGGATCTTCCCGCTTGCATCCCGGAAGAACGGGACAAGGGTACGGATGTACGCCTCGGCCGAGTACCCCCGGAGATGGCTGCCGGCCAGGCCGACGACATCGAGCCCGGTCCGGTGCGCAAGCTCACAGGCAAGCTGCTCGATAGCGCCCTCGTCCGAAAGCACCATCATGACCGGATCGGCTGCACCGCATCTGCGGGCAAATGAGACCAGCTCCCAGGTTTCTTCCCTGAATCTGCCGCCCTCGTGAAGGGCAATGATGAAAAACCGTCCGCTCATTTTCCGCTCCCTACCTTGGCAACAGCGAATGCTCGCGGAGGATATGGATGAGCGTATCGGCCTTCTCCGCGGCGGTGCCCTCGATGATCTCCCCCTGTCTCCCTTGGGCAGGCGGGAGAATGCAAACGAGGCTCTGGGTCGGAGGCGGAACAGCAAGGCTGGATGCCTCGATGCATTCCAGCTCGGCGGAGCGCGCTCTGAGCACGTGCGAGAGAGCGGGATACCGGGGTGTATTGATTCCCGACTGGATCGCGAGCACGCAGGGCAGGGCAAGGGACAGACATTCCCGGGAGCCTCCCTCGACCTCGCGCTCCACAGCGATCTCGCGCCCATCGGCGGATAACTCCTCGAAGATGACCCCGGTGGCGCATCCGTATCCCAGCACCGCAGCCAGGAGCGGACCCACCTGGGACTCCATATCGTCCTCGGCCATGATCCCGGCGAGAACAAGATCATAGCCCCGGCCGCGCGACGCCGCTGCGATGAGATGGGCTCGATCGAACGCGCTCAGGCAGGTCTCGTCACGGGTCTGCACATGGATCCCATGATTCGCACCCAGCTCCAGGGCGCGCCGGATGGTTTTGCCCACCCGGGGAGGCCCCACGGAAAGTGCGTCGACAACAGCATCACCCAGGCGCTCCCGGATGCGCAGGGCCTCCTCGAGCGCATACTCGTCGTAGCGGTTCATCCTGAAGACCGTGTGCGGGCCGAAGGTCACCCGTCCGGCGGCCTCGTCGAACACGAGGGTCTCGGGGCTGTCGTACACCTGCTTGACGCAGACGAGGATCTTCATGGCTTCAATCTCCATACTTCCGCTTTTTCTGCGCATACCATATCCAAAAGGCGAGGCCTTTGCAATGGCAAAAAGCGAACGATCGTTCGTTTATGATTGACAGGGTACTCCCTCCCCTGATATAGCTTGAGCCTATGAGTGTGCTGTATCTGATCCGTCACGGACAGGCATCGTTCGGTTCGGAAAACTACGACCGGCTCTCGCCCATGGGCAGGCAGCAGGCATTCATTCTCGGAGAGCATCTCGTCGAAGCCTCGGTGGTTCCCGACGCCGTCTATTCGGGGAGCATGGTCCGCCAGATGGACACGGAAAAAGAGGTGCGGGCGTGCTACCGGAGGCACGGGCATGTGCTTCCCGATGCCGCGGTCCTGGACGGGCTCGACGAGTTCGATTCCTCGGCCGTCATCCTCTCCCAGGTCCCCGGCATGCAGGAAGAAGACCCCTCGATCCAGGAGCACCTTCCGCGCATGTACGAGAGCAGGGGATCGTTCAAGCGCGTCTTTGAGGGTGCCATGCTCAGGTGGGTCTCCGGCCGGTTCGATAACGGCGGGGTTCAAACGTGGAGCGATTTCTGCGCACGGGTTGCGGGCTCGCTTGAGCGGATCATGGAGGGGCAGGGAAGGGGCAAGGTCATCCTGGCCTTCACCTCGGGCGGTCCCATCGCGGCGGCCCTGCAGCATGTGTTGTCGCTCACGCCCGAGGCGGCCATCCGGCTCAACTGGCAGGTGATCAATGCGTCGTACACCAAGCTCATGTACAACGACGAGCGGGTCACCCTGGCGGGCTTCAACTGCTCCAGCCACCTGGATCTGCACGCCGACCGGCTCAGGCTCGTCAGCTATCGGTGAAGAAACCTCAAAAGAGGAGGGTAGTGATATGGATTTTGAAATCCCGGACAAGATCAAGGCGATCACGGAGATGATCGACGAGTTTGTAGACAAGGAGCTCATCCCCATGGAAAGGGAGTTCCTGGGCAAGGACTTCAGGACCATGCTCCCTGTTCTCAAGGAAAAGCGAGACATGGTCAAGAAGATGGAGCTGTGGGCCCCGAACCACCCGAAGGAATACGGCGGGATGGGCCTGAATCTGGTGGAGCACGCCTTTGTCTCCGAAGCCCTCGGACGGACCCCCATCGGGCACTACGTGTTCGGCTGTCAGGCGCCCGATGCCGGGAACATCGAGATCCTCCACCTGCACGGGACCCAGGAGCAGAAGGGAAAATACCTGCGGCCCCTGGTCGAGGGTGAGATCCGGAGCTGCTTCTCCATGACCGAGGTGGAGATGCCGGGCTCGAACCCGGTCATGATGGAGACCACGGCGGTCAAGGACGGGGACGATTATGTCATCAACGGCCAGAAGTGGTACAGCTCGTCTTCGGACGGGGCCGAGTTCGCGATCGTCATGGCGGTCACCAACCCCGAGGCGCCGACCTACCTCCAGGCGAGCATGATCATCGTGCCCTGCAGCACGCCCGGCTTCAACCAGGTCAGGAACATCCCGGTCATGGGGGAAGCGGGCACGGATTACACGGGCCACGGCGAGATCCTCTACCAGAACTGCCGCGTGCCGCAAAAGAACCTTCTGGGCGGCGAAGGGCACGGGTTCGTCATCGCCCAGGAGCGCCTCGGCCCGGGCAGGATCCACCACTGCATGCGCTGGATCGGCATCTGCAACCGCTGCTTCGACCTCATGTGCTCCCGGGCGTCCAAACGGGCCATCTCGCCTGACGGCAAGACCCTGTCCACCCGGCAGATCATCCAGGCGTGGATCTCCGAGTGCGCCGCCAATATCCAGGCTGCACGGCTCATGATCCTGAACACTGCATGGAAGATGGAGAAGTACGGAAACAAGGCCGCCAGGCAGGATGTTTCCATGATCAAGTTCTTTACCGCGAACGTGATGCAGGGCGTGATAGACAAGGCCCTGCAGGTCCACGGGGGGCTGGGCATGACCGACGACATTATCATCCCCTTCTTCTACCGCCACGAGCGGGCGGCCAGGATCTACGACGGGGCCGACGAGGTGCACAAGGTGTCGCTGGCCAGGAGGATCCTCAGGGAGTACGAAGGGCGGGAGATACGCTGAGCAGGGAAAGACAGGGGGAAGGCGTGAAGTTCGAGGCGTTCAGGAAATCGATCCGGCTTTCCAAGGAGGACATCTCCCGCGGCCTCCTGGAAGAGAACAGGGACCGCATCAAGATCAAGAAAGAGAAGGTCGCGGTGCGGAACCTGGTGAAGATCATGGACGCCGCGCTCGCCATCGGCAATGCCAAGGGTTTCGCCTCCATGAGCCTGCGCGATCTGAGCAGCGAGGCGGGATTGAGCATGGGGGCCCTGTACTCGTACATCTCCAGCAAGGAAGAGCTCCTGGACATGATTCAGCAGCAGGGCAGGATCGTGGTCGCCAGGGTCATGAGCGAGAACCTTTCCGGTATCGACGAGCCGGCCGAGAAGCTGCAAAAAGCCATCCAGGTCCATCTCTACCTGAGCGAGGTCCTGCAGCCCTGGTTTTACTTCTCCTACATGGAGACCAAGAACCTGCCCAGAGAGGCCCACAGAAAGGCGATCGAGTCCGAGCTCCTCACCGAGGGGATATTCGCCGGGATCATCGAGGAAGGCATGGCCAAGGGGGTGTTCCGGCAGGTCGACCCCCGGCTGGGCGCGGCGCTGATCAAGGCTATGCTCCAGGACTGGTACCTCAAGAGATGGAAGTACGAGCGCCGCAAGGTCACGGTGGAAGAGTATGGCGAGTTCCTGGTGGATCTCGTTTTGTCATATATTTTGATCAGGGATGAAAAAAAGGCCTGTTCTTGAAACCGGGTTTCCCGAAGGAAGCATACCGGTATGAGTTTCTCATCCCGGTTCGAGGATGGACTCCAAAAGGGGAGGGATGCAATGGATCTTTCCGACAGGGCGGCAGACATCAGGCAGGGCGAAGAGCTCGATACGGATAAGGTGGGAGAGTACCTGCGGGGCTCGCTGGCCGGGCTTTCGGGCGAGATGGTGGTCGAGCAGTTCCCCAGCGGGTTTTCCAATCTCACCTACCTGATCCGCGTGGGCGATACCGAGCTGGTCTTAAGGAGGCCGCCCTTCGGCACAAAGGCAAAGAGCGCTCACGACATGGGCAGGGAATACCGGATCCTGAGCGCGCTCAAAGACGTCTACCCCTACTGCCCCAGGCCGCTCCTCTACTGCGGGGATGAGTCCGTGATGGGCTGCCCCTTCTATGTGATGGAGCGCATCAAGGGCATCATCTTGAGGAAAAACCCGCCCAAGGGCCTGGAGTTCAGCCCGTCGGACATGCGAACCCTGTGCGAGAACCTGCTCGACGTGCACTACCGGCTCCACGCCATTGATTACAAGGCCGTCGGACTGACCGGCTTCGGCAGGCCCGAAGGCTATGTGAAGAGGCAGGTTCAAGGCTGGTCCGAGCGCTACCGCGCTGCGCGCACGCCCGACGCCCCTGACTTTGAAAACATCATGCTGTGGCTTGTCGAGAGGATGCCGCCCGACTTCCCCAAACCGGGCATCATCCACAACGACTACAAGTTCGACAACGTGGTGCTCAATCCGGACAACCCGCTTGAGATCATCGGGGTGCTCGACTGGGAGATGGCCACGATCGGCGACCCGCTCATGGACCTGGGCAGCTCGCTCGGCTACTGGGTCCAGGCGGACGACCCTCAGGATTTTCAGGCCGCGCGGATGCTCCCCACCACGCTGCCCGGGGCCATGACCCGAGAGGAGATGGTAAAGCGTTATGCCGAGCTCGCCGGTGTCCGGATCGACAACTTCGATTTCTACCTGTGCTTCGGGCTTTTCCGCCTGGCGGTCATCGCCCAGCAGATCTACTACCGGTTCTATCACGGCCAGACAAAAGACGAGCGGTTCAAGATGCTCATCTTCGCCGTGCACATCCTCGAGCAGGCGGCCTTGAGAGCGATGCGGGAAAGCCGGGCGTAGGGACGGTTAGAGAGGGCATCCCGTCAATGGAGACGTGCTCAGGCGACAAGGGCGTTTCCCGCCTTTCTCCGAATCCTTCTTCTTTGTTCCGCTCTTTTAGGGCCTTGGAGGCGGGGACGCATTCCCGGTGAAAGCCTTTGGCTCGAAGCAGGGCCGGAGCACGGACGCATCAAAGCTCCATACCCTTTGATGGAGGATGGTTTCCGGGTGGATGCGGAGGGAAAACGAGATGGAATACCGAGCTTTTTTAAGGAGGGTTTATGGATAAGATAGATTTCCGGCTTGATGGAAAGATCGCCTTGGTGACCGGCGCGAGCAGAGGCATCGGCGAGGCCATTGCCGTGACGCTGGCAGACTACGGGGCGCATTGTATCCTGACGAGCAGAAAGGCGGACGCTCTGAAGGGCGTAGCCGAAAAGATCGCCTCCCGGGGAGGGAAGGCAGACGTGATGGCATGCCACGTGGGCGATCTCAAGCAGATCGAGACGCTCTTCGGGAACATACGCGAGCGCTTCGGCACGCTGAACATCCTTATCAACAACGCAGCCACCAACCCCTATTTCGGCGAGATGATCGGCGCCGACGAGAGGGTATGGAACAAGACCTTCGACGTAAACCTCAAAGGCCCCTTCTTCATGGTCCAGCACGCGGCAAAGCTCATGATTGAGGCCGGAGGCGGCTCCATCGTGAACGTGTCTTCCATCAACGGCATCAAACCCGCGCCCTTCCAGGGGGTGTACTCCATCACCAAGGCGGGTCTTATCTCCATGACCCGGGCATTCGCCAAGGAGCTCGCCGGCAGGAACATCCGGGTCAATGCCCTGCTGCCCGGACTGGTGGAGACCAACTTCTCGAAGGCCATCATGGAAAACGACATGATCTACGACTACGCGGTCAAGATGATTCCCCTGGGAAGGCACGCCCAGCCGGGGGAGATTGCAGGCGCGGTGCTCTATCTGGTGTCGGACGCCGCACCCTTCACCACCGGGGCGTCTCTGGTGGTGGACGGCGGGGCCCTGGCGTGAGCGGGGGGCTTTCCGCCATTGAATAAAGCATCCCCGCTGCAAGCAGCGGGGTATGTAAGATCTTGTATGTGGAATAGGACATTCGCAGAAATATTGAAGGGAGATCAACCCGAAGTGATTGAAGGAGGAGCATATGGAACTTTCCGATATCAAACGCGTTCTTATCCTCGGGGCCGGGACCATGGGCCAGCAGATCGGGTTTACCTGCGCCATGCACGGCTACACCGTGGTGATATACGACCTCTCGGAGGAGATCCTGGACAAGGCCATCCGGCGCATGGAAAAGCTCGGGTCGTGGTTCGTCTCGGTGGGCAGGATCACTCCGGATCAGCTCGGCGAGATCATGGCGCGCATCGCCGGTACCACTGACCCGGCGCTTGCGGCCCGCGACGCGGACTTCATCAGCGAGTCCGTTCCCGAGGACCCGGCGATCAAGGCCCGTACGTTCAGCCGGTTCAACGAGCTCTGCCCGGAGCACACGATCTTTACCACCAACACCTCCATGCTGGTTCCCTCCATGATCGCGGAGGAAACCGGCAGGCCGGAGAGATTCGCGGCGCTGCATTTCCATGACGTCCGGATCTCCAACGTCGTGGACGTCATGCCCCATCCGGGCACCGCGCTCGAGGTGACCGAGCTCGTCAGCGGGTTCGCAAAGAGCATCGGCCAGATCGTGATCATGCTCAACCGGGAAAACAACGGCTACGTGTTCAACACCATGCTCTCGAGCCTGTTTTTCTCCTCGCTCACCCTGGCGTCGAAGGGCGTGGCCGCGATCGAGGACATCGACCGCTCATGGATGGGCGTCATGCACACCCCGGTCGGTCCTTTCGGCATCATGGATCAGGTAGGGCTCTCCACGGTCCACACCATCACCGACTACTGGGCCAAAAAGACGGGCGATGCCCAGGCACAGGCGAACGCCGATTTTCTGAAAATCTATGTTGACAAGGGCCTGCTGGGCTTCAAGACCGGGGAGGGCTTCTATACGTATCCGAACCCTGCGTACGCCGATCCGGGGTTTCTCAGCGGGGAGGTGAAGGCAAAGTAAAGACAGGGAGTTCGATCTGTCGAGCCCTTTCACGATCCGCACCACGGCGCCGGCACCTCAAGGGCAAAAAGGCATGAAGTACCTGTCGAAAAAGGAGGATTCATGCAGAGGCGTCGGTTTGATCCGGATCTATGCCTGAAGTGCGGGACCGTGGACTGCATCATGAGGTGCCAGTACATCCACCTGGAGCTGGACAGGGCAAAGGAGGAGCACGACCGCCTGGTTCGCGGTCGGATGTCCTCGATCCTGCACGAGTGCGTCACCTGCGGCAACTGCGTGGAGGCGTGCGCCATGGACAAGATCAAGGACAAGCTCGTGGACGTCTTCATCGCTGCGCGCCGGGACCTGGTGGAAGAGGGAAGGATCCCGCCCGGGGTGCGCGATCTTGCAGAGGTCGTTTCCGCTTCCGCCGGAGACGCATAAGCGAAAAAGCCCGGCTTGAAAAAAGCCACAGCCGGGAACGGCGAACAGGAAATCGATGCCCTGAATCCGGACCAGGGATTTTTCGAGCTCCAGGTCGGCATAGAAGGGATGCCCCTCCATGTCCAAGAGGGAAACAGACGACAGGCATGCACGAGGCGCAGGATTATCTTCCTGAAATAACGCTCTGTTACTCCGCATTAAAAACAAAGAAAATCCCAGATAATCGAAGATAACATCAATGATCGCTTCTCTATAGACGGAGACTGGGAAAAGATGTATAAAGAAGGTGTGAAAGGGCATCAAAGATTTGTTTTTGCAACAGTTTCAGAGTCAAGGGCACTATCTCCAGTCGCCTCGATGGATCACCGGTTCATTTCCGTACCATTGCGTTTCCGGAACACCGATAGTTTCAAAAATCACCCGGAAAAATCAAGCACGAAGGAGTTGCACCATGAGTACACCTTATGCAGACCTTATGAAATTCTTTCAGACCGCATCCTCGCGCGGCAAACCCGAATTTATCACCCCGAACAGGAAAATATATGAAGATCAAGCGGTTATATTGAGGAGATTCGATGAGGACCGCACAGGTGATCCGATCCTGATCGTTCCTCCCCAGGCCGGCCACCATTCCAGCATTTCTGATTATGCCCCGAACCAGAGCCTGGTGCAGACCTGTCTGCGGCATACGGCCCATCCGGTGTATGTCATCGAGTGGAAATCGAGCACCCTGAGCAGGAGAGATGAGACCATCGACGACCTGGTAAAGCAGACCATGATGTGCGTGAAGAAAGCGGGTTCTCCCGTGATCCTCGCGGGCCTGTGCCAGGGCGGGTGGCTCTCGGCCATCTATACCGCCCTGTTTCCTGACGACGTCCGCGGCCTCATGCTGGCGGCCGCACCCATCGACTTCGCGGCCGGCGGCGGGAAGATTCAGGATATGGTCAACGCCCTGCCGCTCATGTACTATCAGCACCTCGTGGGATGCGGCGGGGGGAACATGTCGGGCGATCTCATGCTCATGGGATGGAAGATGATGAACGCCTACGACCGGTTCGTCCGGGATTATCTGAACCTCTGGATCAATGTGCAAGACGAGAAATACCTGAAGAGGACCAGAAAGTTCAGCCGATGGTACGAGTATACCCAGGACATCTCCGGGCGGTGGTATCTTCAGGCCGTCGAAAAGCTCTTCAAGCAGAACAGGCTGATCAAGGGCACCCTGGAGGTGCTCTGTGAATACGTCGACCTGCAGAACATCTCGTGCCCCCTGGCGCTGCTCGCCGGCGAGAGGGACGATATCACCCTCGTGTCGCAGGTGCACAATCTCGAACACCATGCTTCGACGCCGGGGGATCAGATCTTCAAGGCCGTGATCCCTCAGGCGGGGCACATCTCTGTGTTCATGGGCAGAAGGGCACTGCAGCACGAATGGCCCTCAGCCCTGGCCTTTATCGACGAGGCCGCCTATGCGCCGGGAGCGAGGATCACCTCTGCTGATCTGGAGGAAATGGCGGTAAGCGCCTGAAAACCGGACCCTTGTGCAGGTGCTGTCTCTAGTCCTTGTCTTTTTTCGTCCCCGGTGAATCCGGGGGCGGGCCGAAGAGGTTCTGAAATCGGGTGAGCCCCGAGAGGGTCTTGTGAGCCATGTCCGAATAGTTGAGCTGCATGTCGACCCATTTGCTGAACTGTTCGTCCATGGCTTTCTTGAACTGGATGTATCCGTGAATGGTCTGCTCCAGGTATTTCTGAAAAAACTCCTGGAGCAGATCCTCGCCGTAGCGGATGATCAGATGGAGGAGCTCCGCCGGCAGCAGCGCGTTCTTTCTCCGCGCCTGTTCCAGAACGATCTGCGTGAGGATGAACGCGGTCACGTCCTCCTGCGTCTTCGCATCGACGACCTCGACGTCCACACCCTGTTTGATGATGTCGGCAACCTGGCTCAGGGTGACATAGGCGCTCCGTCTCGTGTCATACAGACGCCGGTTCCCGTATTTTTTTAAGAGCAGCTTTTCTCTGTCAGCCATCTTGACCACCCGGACCGCCTTTCCCCGGAGGTAAAGAGGTCGCTGTCCGGCCTCCTTGACACCGGTGCGGCGGTTTTCCTTCCACACACGATACACGCACTTCATAACACAAGCCGAAGACAAAAGCCATAATGAATGTTACATCGCAACAAATGCCCTCATTCGATCACAAACTAAAAACTGTCTATAATCATAATAAGCATATAAATATATAGAAAATAAATGGCATTATATGCAAGCGTAGAATCGTTGGTTCCAGCATGTTGCATTGCAAAAAATATCTTGACAAATGACCGGAGGACCCTATTATTGGTTTGAGATTAATGCTTTCAAAGGAAAGGGAGGAGTGAATCATGGATATGAAAACCATGGCCCTACAGATGGTTGATCTGCAAAAAGCTGCCTTCGACAACGGTTATGAAACCATTGTCACTCTGCAGGAGCAGGCCGAGAAGGTGCTTGATGCGTTCATGGACCAGACAGGCTGGTATCCTGCCGAGGGCAAGGGCGCTCTGCTCGAATGGATGAATATGTACAAGAAGGGCAGGGATGATTTCAAGAAAGCGATAGACGATGGGTTCGATCAACTCGAAGGATATATCTCCTCTTCACTGGCAGTTGTGCATTAGGCGCGGTGCCCGAACGCGGAGAAGAGAGAAAAGGGGGATCGGAGATGGATCAGAAAACCATGGTAAAGCAGGCCTTTGACTTTCAGAAAGCCGCCTTGGACAACGTATACAGGAATCTGGTCGCCATGCAGGATCAGGCCGAGAAGTCGGTCAGCCTGTTTCTGGACAGGGTTCCCTGGATGCCCGAAGAAAGCAGGCAGATCATCATGGAATGGGGGAACATGTACAAAAAAGGCAGGGACGATCTCAAGAGGGTGATGGACGACGGGTATGACAAAATGGAATCGTATCTCGTATCCACCGCCGAGGCAACCCAGAGGGTCGCGAGACAGGTTCATGAGACGGGGCAGAAGGCCGCGCAGCAGGCCCAGCAGACAACCCGACGTGCTTCTCAGCAGGCATCCAGAACCGCATCTGAGACGAGAAGGGCTGCCGCGAAGAGTATGGAAAAACAGTGAAAAAATCTGGAGCATTGCGGCTCAGAAGAAAGTGGCGGAAGCTCGGTGCCGTGCCAGCAGGCCGGGGTATGCGGGCGCCATGATCTCCTGTCCGGATATTACAAAGGGGCCGTGCTCAACGGTTTCTGGTTTCAATGGCTGCTGTCTGTCCTGATCAGGGCGAAAAAGGGGGAAATATCATGGAATATCAGACTTTTCTTCGTGAAGGAGAAGGTCTGTGTTTCATACCGGGTGAAAAAAACCGCGGATGCCGCTGTCAAGGCCGTGCTGGGGATCAATCATGTGGGAAAGCATGTTTTATGAAAAGTGGCGCTCGTTTATTCATGAAGCCTGATGACTCTGCCTGATCATATGGCCTTTGGAGAAATTAGCCGCCGGTTCGATCGAGGAAACGGCCGGTGAGATGCGGAGCCCACCGCCCGGGAGAGTGCCGAACTTGAAAGAATCGGCCTGGTTCGTATTATTCAAGAAGGTATCTGATGGTGAGTTCGTGAATACGTTGTATCCACGGTAGCCGGAAGGCTTTGTCTTAAGGACGATGAGACATGCTGTTTTGTAAGGAAAAAGGGCTCTCGCGGGGGCATCTCTTAACAGGAACGAGAAAATCCGGAAGGAGGAAAGGGCATGGACCAGAAACAGGCGGTAAGGCAGATGATCGATTTTCAGAAGGCTTCCTTTGACAACAGCTTCAGTGCAATGGTGATGATCCAGGAGCAGGCGGAGAAAATGGCAAAAACCTTTCTCGACCAGGCGAACTGGCTGCCTGATGACGGCAAGGGCGTGCTGAATCAATGGATCGGCGCGTACAAAAAGGGGAGGGACGAGTTCAAGAAATCCGTGGACGAAAACTTTCAGAAGGTGGACGAATATTTCGGCACATCGGAAAAAGAGAAGAAGTAAGTGACCTCGATGCGGTCGCTCCACAGGAGAGAAGAATGTTTTCGAACGAGGCGCGAAGCCTTGACGATCAGGTCTTCCCGATAGAGACACTCGAGCGTGTCGGCGACATATCGGAAAAGGTGTGGGATGCCTCCCTGGCGCAGGCAAGAGATTCTCAGGTCTATCTCAACGGTCTGCTGCGGTATTTTCATGACTTTATCGATGCCTTCGTCATTTCTCTGAGCTATTTCCAGGACGTGGAAAGCCGGAGGATTCTGGAATATCCACCAGCTCAGACCATCCAGGATTATACCAAGCTGCTTCTCCTGAACCAGCAGCTTGCCCTGAGGGCACTGAAGTCCAGCATCTCCACGGTAGGGCAGTATTATATCCCCCGATACCACGAGATCACCGACTCCTGGCTCAACACCGTCCTTTTCCGGGACGGCAGAGATATCGCCGAGCTGTCCTCCGAGCGGGAAAGGCTCATGGAAAAGGTCGTGTACGAGTATCCCGAGGCCATACGCAATATCCGGAGCGAGTACGGGTTTCATTTCGATCAGGCGGGATACCGCAAGGCCGGTGAGACGGATCGGTTCCTGCTCTATCAGGTGCTCCCTTCCCATGGAGACGTCTCGGTCAGGCAGGACGCGAAACCGGTGATCGTCATCCCCCCGTTCGTTTTGGGGACCAATATCCTCGCATTTCTTCCCGGCGAAAACAAGAGCTTCGTGCATGCCTTTGCCAACAAGGGGATCCCGACCTACGTCCGCATCGCCAAGAATATCTGGACAACCCCTGCCTTTCAGGTCATGACCGCCGAGGATGACGTGCGGGATATCGGCTCTTTCGCCGAGATCGTAAAGAACAGCCATGGAAAACAGGTAACCCTGTGCGGATACTGCCAGGGCGGTTTCACCTCCCTGTGCGGACTTCTCTCGGGCGAACTCGATGGTTTGGTGGATACCCTTATCACCTGTGTCTCGCCCATGGACGGGACCAGGAGCCCGGGGCTCGCCAACTTTCTGCACAACCTCCCGCCCCGGTTCAACGATCTCGCCTATGGAACGAAAACACTTCCGAATGGGAACAAGGTCGGCGACGGCAAGCTGATGGGATGGGTCTACAAGCTCAGGGCCATTGACGACGAATTCCCGCTCATCAGCTTCTACCGGGACATGGTGATGCTCTCCACCAACGGCAGGCCGAGGGAGAAGTTCAACAAGACGGCGCTGGCCATCAACTACTGGCTCTCGTATGAGCGGACCGATCTTCCCCTGGAGATCACCAAGATGAGCTTCCGGTCGTACAACATACCCATCACGAGCGACGGAACGCTGCCGGTGCTGCTTTTCGGCAGAAAGCTCAACCTCCACCGCATGCAGGACAAAGGCTACCGCTGGCTCATCTGCTATGGGGAGCGCGATGATCTGGTGGAGAAGGAAACCGCACTCGCGCCTCAGGATTTCATCGATGTGGAGGTGACCGGATTTCCGAAGGGGCACCTTGCCATAGCCACGTCCTGGTCCAATCCGAAGTCGGAGTTTTCGCTGGATAAGCGTTTCGGCGAGAACAATGTCCGTGGTCCGGTTTTGTTTCAGCTGGAGATCGACCAGTCATAAATAAAGGGGGACGAGTATGGATACGCAGGCGCTTGAGCTCTGGGGAAACACCTTCCTGAACGCTGCACGGGGACAGAAGCTCATGGAGGAGTATTCGCGGATGATGACCGAGGGACTCGGGAGCTTTCAGGATATGTTCGGGATGTTCCACAAGTGGTGGGGCATTGATTTTCTCTTCCAGGAAATCCCCGGATACTTCACCGCCTACCTCAAGGCGGCGGAAGATTTTCAGAAGATGTTCATGGGAGGGATTTTTTCCCTGATGAGCAATCCTATGGGCTTCTCTTCTCCCGGGAGTTACCAGGCCTTGCTGAGGGATTACGAGGAGCTCAGGGAAAAAACCCAGCGCCAGGAAGAAGACATTCGTCGTCTCCGCGCCATCCTGGACGAGAAGCTCTCTGCGCAGGGCGAGGGGATCACGGCTTTTCAGAATCTGATGAAAAATCAGGCCCAGCAGTTCCAGGACATGATGGTCAACTTTTCGAAGCTCTTCAGCCAGGCTGGGAGCACGGAGGCCGCAGGCGGGCAGGACAAGCAGGCCCGTGAGCCTGCCCCGAAAAAGAGATCCCCTTCGAAACGCAAGACATAAACCCGCCGCGGAAACCCGGTGACATTCATCTGGCCGGCCTTCCCATCGGACACGTCGATTCGCTGCCTGCTGCGGGCAGTTCGCACTCCGGGGGCCGTCTACTGCTTGGGGGCCTTGGGGGGGCTCACCAGGGCCTGCCCGTCCAGCACCGTTTCCTGGTTCTGATTTCTGCAGGTGGTCTTAAGCACGACGCGAT
Organism: Deltaproteobacteria bacterium; assembly: GCA_018436855.1. GTDB lineage: Bacteria > Desulfobacterota > Desulfomonilia > UBA1062 > UBA1062 > Phosphitivorax. The sequence goes on from JAHDKO010000079.1 coordinate 94,860, forward strand.
TCTTCTCCAGGTGCATCTCCGCCACCTCCACCCGGGCGGTAATCGTGTCACCGATTCGGACAGGTGCCAAGAAATTGAGCTCCTGCCGGATATATATGGTGCCCGGCCCCGGAAGCTGCATACCGATTGTCGCGGAAATGAATCCGGCCTGGAGGATCCCGTGGGCTATCCGGGTCTTGAAAAAGGTGTTTTTTGCATATTCCTCGTTGATATGGGCCGGGTTGAGATCGCCGGTGACGCCGGCAAACAGATAGATATCAGCCTCAGAGATCGTTTTCGCGAATTCCGCAAAATCCCCGATCTTCAGTTCCGACATGGTTTTTCCCGTGGGCATAGGGCTCTCCTTTTTTTGTCGATCGACCCCTCATCAACTTGTTACGCGGCAAGGGGGTGAACGGGATGAGGTCGTGCGATCCCGCTGTCTGCCGTGCTAAAACCACATCCGGTGGCTCCAGATGTCCTGTTTGAGATCCTGCATGTCTTCCTTGAGCGCAAGATACAGCGAAGCATTGCGGATGGCAAGCCCGCCCTGATGAGCTATGGCAGTGGCGAGCATGATCTCGTCCTCGGTAAACTCCCTGGGTATGCCGCTGTAAAGACGGAGCACGCCGATCACCTCATCCATGGCCTTTATGGGAACACAGAGGATGGATACAATACCCTCCTTCTTCTTCTCGTCCTTGTACTGCACGCCGTCTGCCAGGGTTGCGTCACGGATCATGACCACTTTGCCCTGAAGCGCTTCGGCAATGCTCTCTTCCGCATAGACCGGACCTTTGTTGAGGTAGGCCTCGCTCAGCCCGTAGCTGGTCACCAGCTGCAGGATCTTCTTTTCCCTGTTCAGAAGCCTGACCGATACGGCTTTGACCCCGAATGTCCGCGCCACGTCCACGGTCATGATCTCCATGATGTTCTTGATATCCAGGCTTGAGTTGATGCTCGCCGAGAGATCGAGAAATAGCTCGGTATTCTTGCGGATCTGCTCTACGAGCCGGGCGCGTTCGATGGCCATCCCTCCCTGCTCGGCAAGCGCGGTGAGGAACTCTATCTCGTCGCTCGAGAACCTCCGGTGCTCGGCGGTGTATAGACCGAGAACACCGATCACCAGGTCTCTGGCCATGACCGGCACCACAAGGATGGATGCGATTCCCTCGGTCTTTTTCAGCTCGTGATGGTGAACGCGGGGATCCTTCGTGGCATCGTATATGGCGATGTAGCCTTTTGCAAGGATCTCCTCAGCGGCGCGCTTGGCCTCGCCGGGCTCCATGTGGAGATAGTCTTTGGACAGTCCTCTCTGCGCAATGGGGAAGTACAGCGAGTCCTTACGGGTTTCATCCTGCATGAACAGGCTCGCAGCCTTGCCGTCCATGGTTTCGATGGCGCTCCGGACGATCAGGTCCAGCAGGCCCTCCTTCTCAAGGGTGGTTCCGAATGCCCTGCTTACCCTGCAAATTGTCGAAAAAAAGTTCTTTTTTTCCGGCATGATTCGATTCCTCGCTTATTTTAACCCCGGGATAGATATTCTTCGCAGGATGATGCGCTCTATCTGCTGCGCTCTCCGTATCGTCCCGGCCGGCAGGTTCATAACGGCCTTCGTGCGCTTTGAGCCAGTTGATGATCTTCGGGGCAAACTCCTTCTGAGTCTTGGAGCTGACATAGATGCCGATATGACCGGTATCGAGACACACGTTTTCGGTGTCCCTGCTCCCCACCACGCCGGTGATCTTCTCGGCTGCTTCCGGGGGCACCAGATGGTCATACTGGGCATAGATGTTGAGCATGGGCATGGTGATTTTCTGCAGATCGACATGCCTCCCTCCGATCACCAGCTTGTTTTCGATCAGGAGATTTTTCTGGTACAGGTCCTTGATGAACTGCCTGAACGTTTCGCCCGGTACGTCGGGGCTGTCGAAAATCCACTTCTCCATCCTCACGAAATTCTCGACAAAGGGTTTGTTGTCCATGTTCTCCAGAAACCCGATATACTTGTCTATCATCAGGCGCGCCGGATTGAGCAGGAGAAAGCCGAAGTTCATGAGGTCTCCGGGCATGTTGCCGAAGGTGTCGATCATCTTGTCCGCATCCAGCCACCTCAGCCAGATATGCAGCAGCCCCTGCCGGGTATCGAAGTTGGTCGGGCAGACCGTGGTCACCAGGTTTTTGATCTTGTGGGGGTGCAGCGCGGAGTAGATCACGCTGAACGTGCCTCCCATACAGATACCCATGAGATTGATCTGCTCGACCTTTTCCCGCTCCAGGACGAAGTCGACGATATCATCCATATAGCCGTTCACGTGGTCGTCGATGGTGAGGAACTTGTCTTTATAGGTGGGGTATCCCCAATCCACCATATACAGGTTGATTCCGTTGGACAGAAAGTTCTTCACCACGCTCCGCTGCGGCTGCAGGTCGAGCATGGTTTCCCGGTTGATGAGGGCATAGACCACCAGCAGCGGTGTTCTCATGGTCTCGTTTGAAGGGAGAACGGCATTATAGTGCTTGAGCTTCACGCGGTCTTCTTCATATACTACCTCATAGGGGGTCGCCGCGATCTCGGTATCGAGATTGCCCAGCAGGACGTCCGTTGCCTTCTGGACCCGGACCTGGTGTACTTCCGCCTGCTCGGCAAGGTGCTTCAGGATCATGTCGACGGGTATTTTCGGTTTCTCCATAGTGTCTCCTTTCCTGCTAGTCCTCTCTGTTCGCCCTTTCGAGGGAGCGAATCTTCTTTTTCAGCAGATAAACCTCCTTACACAGGTCTTCCATCTCCTTCCTCGAAGGGACAGGCAGGGTCTGAAGCATGTCCTGGAGAATCCTGCTGCGGGCTGCAAGATAATCTTCCAGAGCATCCATTGTTTCTCCGAGTGCTTTGTTATACTCGGGTGACTGAAAGAGGTTCATGAAGTGCCCTTCGAGAATCTTGACCCACATCTGATAATAGGCCCGGGTGTCTTCGGGAAGGTTGCCCGAGCGGATGAGTTCCTCGATCTTCTCATGCATCATGTGATAGGACTTTTCAAACGGCAGCCAGAGGAGCTGAAGAAACTCCGCCAAGGCCGTGCTGAAAATATTGAGCTTGTCCAGGGTCTGATTGACTCTCTCCTGGTAGAACCTGCTCAGCCCGAGCTGCGGGATGTTGAAATATTGCCTGATCTCCTTCTGGTAAATCTCGGACCAGGCCCGAAGGGTTTCCTGATCGATGTTGTCGATACGGTATGAATCCGTGCTGTTTCCTATCCTGTCGATCTTATCGACGATCTGCTGCTGGAGAGCGAAATATCCTTTCATTCCCGTGGCAAGGAGGGTTGTCGTGATGTCGGGGAGGATCGTCGTGGTGCGCAAGAGCGAATCCATTGCCGATGGCTCGCTCATGGCCGTCGAGACGGCGTGGTAGGTTTTCATCATCGCGGCATATGCTTCTATCGAGAAGCGCTCGGCCTGCCTTGACCGTCCTTCCTCATCCGCCGGGCCGCCGTCTTCCCGCCCTGGTTCACCCCAGAACCGGCCGGCCGCCCTGAGCCACTCCATGACCATGGTCTGCAGATCGGGCATTGCGTGTTCCTTCTCGCTCATGAACCACCTCGTTCCTTTGTCATTTGAATGGGAAGGCGGCTTCCTCCTGCAGGGATAAAACGCAAGCCTCCTCAGGGAAAACCATAAGAGTGAAAGTAAGAGGACGGGAAAAATTGTCAATGGATCCCGGTGCGGGAAACGGAAGGACGCAGGCCGGCATCGGCCCGGGAAGGGACATCGTGGCTGAAAAGGATGCGAGCGGCAGGCCCGGTCTCCGATGAGGGAAAAGCTCCTTGACAAAGAAAATGGAGTTGCTTATAAGGTGGTTTGTTTTTGGGCGGGAATAACTCAGTGGTAGAGTGTAACCTTGCCAAGGTTAAAGTCGCGGGTTCGAATCCCGTTTCCCGCTCCAACCTTTTTTATCTCCGGGAAAGAGGGATCACTCTTGATCCTCGTTTTAATCCGCCTTCCGTTCAACCGGACCGGAAAGGCCGCGAAACCCCAGTGATCCGGTACCCAAGGCCGTAATGATCATGCGGGGTCCTCCGCGCAGCATCCCGGATTACACACCATCCGTTCCCGCACCTCCATCAGGAGATCTTTCGGGTGGAGACACGTTCTGTGCTTCCCCAAATGGGGGCCTGCTTTGGGGGCACGGAAAGACGGGAAATGTGAACCCGTCCCCGATCAGGGATATGCCCGGTAGATCATCCTGGGGAAGGGTATGGTCTCACGGACGTGCTTGAGGCCGCAGATCCAGGACAGGGTGCGCTCGACTCCCAGGCCGAACCCTGAATGGGGGACGCTGCCGTACTTTCTCAGGTCGAGGTACCAGCCGTACCGCTCGGGATCCAGGTTGTTCTCCCGGATGGCCTGCATGAGCTTGTCATAGTCGTTCTCGCGCTCAGAGCCCCCGATGATTTCGCCATAGCCCTCGGGCGCCAGGAGGTCGGCGCACTTGACATACTCGGGCTTCTCGGGGTGCTGCTTCATGTAGAAGGCCTTGACCTTCCGGGGATAGTTTTCGATGAACACGGGCTTGTCGTAGAGGCTCGTGATCAGGGTTTCGTCGTCTGCGCCCAGGTCCGTGCCCCACTCGATGTCCGATCCCTTGTCCTTAAGGATGGTCAGGGCCTCGTCGTAGCTGATGCGATGGAAGGGCGGCACGACCTTTTTCAACGGCTCGATATCCCGCTCCAGGGAGGCCAGCTCCTCGGCCCTCTCGGCAATGGTGTTCTGCACGATGTACGAGACAAAGTCCTCCTGCAGGGCGAGGTTGCGGTCGTGGTCAAAGAACGCGGCCTCGGCCTCGACCATCCAGAACTCGATGAGATGGCGCCTGGTCTTGGAGCGCTCGGCACGGAAGGTGGGGCCGAAACAGTAGACCTTGCTCAGACCGAAGATGGCGGCCTCCAGATAGAGCTGGCCGGTCTGCGAGAGAAAGGCCTTGCCCAGATCGAAATAGTCCACGGAAAAGAGACTCGAGGTGTCCTCTCCGCAGGTGGTGGTGAAGATGGGCGAATCGATCAGGGTGAAGTCGTTTTTGTGAAAGTATTCCCGGATATGCCTCACCAAGGTGTCGCGCACCCGCATGATCGCGATCTGCCGGCTCGATCGGAGCCAGAGATGGCGGTTGTTCAGCAGGAAATCAGGCCCGTGCTCCTTCTTGCCGATGGGGAACTCCTCCTGAGGCTTGTGGATGATCTCCACCCGCGAGACATGCAGCTCGTACCCGCCCGGGGACCTGCTCTCTTCCACGACCTTTCCCTGCACCTCAAGGGAGGATTCCAGGGGGATCTTTTTCACCTCCTGGTAGGCTTCTCCGAGCACTTCACGCTCGGCTATGGCCTGGCACAGGCCGCTTCCATCCCGGATGAGCAGGAAGGAAACCTTGCCGCTGGATCTCCTGTTGGCGACCCATCCCTTGATAACGACCTCTTCCCCCACGTGACGGGAAAAATCTTTGATATAGCTCTGTGTCATACATTCCTCGTGTGCGAAGCCTTTTATCTGATGGATTTCCATAACGCATAAACCCCTCTGCGATCAACTAGAAACCGTGCGAGGGTTTTCACGAAAACCTGTATTTTCCAGACGTTTTCACACCATTGATTCTTTGCGTGCATAATGGTATCTCATGTCCCATGGAATTCGCATATAAAATCTGGATTGAAAAGGACGGAAACACGGTATTCGGCATGGGGATTTACAAGCTCCTCAATCTCGTGGCCGAAACAGGGTCTCTCCACAAGGCCGCCCAGGAGCTCGGCATGTCCTACCGGGCCGCGTGGGGAAAGGTCAGAGAGTATGAAGATAGGCTGGGGATCGGTCTGCTGGAAAAAGGGAGACACGGCCGTACCGGCGCCCGTCTGACTCCCGAGGGGGAACTGATCCTGAAGCACTTCCAGGACATTCTCGCGGAGATGAATAGACTCGTCGCCGCAGGCCCCCTTTCCCGGATCATTGACAAGATTGAAGACATCGAACCGACGCAAGAATAACCCATGTCACTCCTCGATGCTCTCTGCCGGGTCGTCTCAACGTTTTTCGGAGCGGGTTACGCACCCAAGGCCCCGGGGACGGTGGGGACCTTCGCCGCACTGCCGTTGTATCTGATCCTCCGGAAACTCCCTCTGTCGCGCTATCTCCTCGCTACCGCGCTGATAACCGCGGCAGGGATTGCATCGTCCTCGCGGATGGAAAGCTGCTGGGGAAAAGATCCCCAGCGGGTGGTGATCGATGAGGTCTCGGGAGTACTGATCACCATGCTCGCCAGGCCCCGGGGATTCCGCGAGATCTTTCTCGGCGCGATGATCTTCCGCCTTTTCGACATCACCAAGCCGCCCCCGATGAGGCAGCTGGAGAGGTTGCCCGCAGGGTTCGGGATCATGATGGACGATGTGGCGGCGGGCGCGATCAGCGCAGGCGTGCTGGCGGGTGTTCTCAAGATGCTCAGGAGGCCCGGGTGAAGGCTTCGATCATCATAACCGGTTCGGAAATCCTCACGGGAATGCGCCGGGATGCGCTCGTCCAGCCCATGGCATCATGGATGACCTCGCGGGGCATTTCCATGGACGAGGTCCGCGTCATCGGAGACAGCCCGGAAAGGCTCGTAAAGACCGTGCGCGATTTCGCCCAGGCAAACGACCTGATCATCGTCACCGGAGGGCTGGGTCTGACCCCGGACGACACCACGCACAGGGCGGTCGAAGCACTGGCCGCCTCCGGTGATGTCCGGATCTATCCCGGGATCGACAACCCGGTGGGCTCTGCCCGGGGAATCGACCTGCGCTTTGATCAAGGCACCCGGGTCGTCTTTCTTCCCGGTGTCCCCCGGGAGGCGCATGCGATGTTTGGTATCCTGGCCCGGGGGCTCAACGAGGGTGCGCCGAAAACCGTGGAGGTCACGGTGTTCGGTCTCAGAGAGGCGGAAATCGCCCGGCGCCTGGGAGACCTGGCTGCGACGTGCGGCTATCTGCCGAGGGACATGGAGGTGGCCGTGATCGTCCCCAAGGCGATCGAGCAGGATGTCCGCCGGATACTCGCCCCCCATGCCCTGGAGCAGGAGAGCTTGAGCGCCGGCGTGGCCGCCCTGCTCAAGAGCAGGGGCCTCACCCTGGCCACCGCGGAGTCGTGCACTGGCGGGCTCATCGCCCACATCGTCACCCAGCTTCCCGGGAGCTCGGAATACTTCATGGGCTCGGTGGTCTCCTACAGCAACGAGATCAAGACCCGGGTACTCAAGGTTCCCGAAGAGATCCTCTCCCGCCACGGCGCGGTGAGCCCTCAGACCGCGGCAGCGATGCTCAAGGGGGTCCTGGATCTCACGGGCGCCGACGTCGGGATCGCTACCACGGGCATTGCAGGCCCCACGGGCGGGTCGGACGAAAAGCCGGTGGGCATGGTGTGGATCGCTGCCGGGGGAAAGGACGACCACGCGGTCAGGGATTTCCGGTTCGGATTCGACCGGCAGGGCAACAAAATGGCCTTTGCAAAGACTGCGCTCTTTCTCTTGAGGACCTATCTGCATGATACGGACGTTCGCAGCCATTGACCTCCCCGAAGAGATCAAGGCCGATCTCGCCTCTGTGATCGCCGATCTCAGCCGGAAAAACGACCGGGTGCGGTGGGTGAAGCCCGCAGGGATGCACCTCACACTGAAGTTTCTGGGCGATATCCCCGAGACGACCGTCGGGCCCCTGTCAGCGGAGCTGGACTCCGTGGCTCGGGATTTCCCCCCCCTGAGGTTGGCAGTGGAAGGCCTGGGCGCGTTCCCGAATCTCAGGCGTCCCCGGGTCGTCTGGGCAGGGCTGAGCGGAGAAATCGAGCGCCTGAGGCAGATCGCCTCCCGGGTGGATAAAGCCTGCACGTCGTTCGGCGTCAAGCCCGAGAAACGCCCGTTTCAGGCCCATATAACCATAGGTAGACTAAAGGTTCCGACTGTGGTAGACCTGAGTAAGGAATTGAGGAAAAAGGATTTTTCGGCAACCGAGATCGTTTTGTATCAGAGCGAGCTGCTACCGACCGGGGCGCGCTACACTGTTTTGAATAGGAGCATTCTTGGGCACAAAGGAGCATGAACCAATGGAAGAAGGAAGAAAGCGGGCATTGCAGGATGCCATCACAAAGATCGAGCGGACCTACGGCAAGGGGTCCATCATGCGCATGGGGGCCGACGGCGTCGGCAAGGACGTGCCGGTCGTATCGACCGGGTCGCTGCTGCTGGACTACGAGGCACTGAGCATCGGCGGGATTCCCCGGGGCAGGGTGACCGAGATCTACGGCGCCGAGTCCTCGGGCAAGACCACGCTGGCTCTGCACTGCATCGCCTCGGCCCAGGGCCAGGGCGGGATGGCGGCGTTCATCGACGCCGAGCACGCCCTTGACATCAACTATGCGAAGAAGCTCGGCGTGAACATCGACGACCTCCTGGTCTCGCAGCCCGATTCGGGCGAGCAGGCCCTGGAGATCGCCGAGACCCTGGTGAGGTCCAATGCGGTGGACATCGTGGTCATCGACTCGGTGGCGGCGCTCGTTCCCCGGGCCGAGATCGAGGGCGACATGGGCGACGCCCACATGGGCCTCCAGGCCAGGCTCATGTCCCAGGCGCTTCGGAAGCTCTCGGGCGCGATCTCCAAGACCAACACCACGGCGATCTTCATCAACCAGACCAGGCAGAAGATCGGCGTGCTCTACGGCAACCCGGAGACCACCACGGGCGGCAATGCCCTGAAGTTCTACGCGAGCGTGCGTCTGCAGATCAAGAACGCGGGGCCCATCAAGGATGGCACCGACGTGATCGGCAACCGGACCAAGGTCAAGGTGGTCAAGAACAAGATGGCTCCTCCCTTCAAAGAGGTCGAGTTCGACATCATGTTCGGCGAGGGCATCTCCCGTCACGGCGAGATCCTCGATGTGGGGTCGCTGCCGAACCGGGGCATCATCGAGAAGTCGGGTTCGTGGTACAGCTATAAGAAGCAGCGGCTGGGCCAGGGAAGAGAGGCTTCAAAGACCTTCCTGAAAGAGCACCCCGAGGTGTATGCCGAGATCTACGAGGAATTGAGGAAGACGTTCCGGATGGCCGACGCCCCGGCGAAGAAGGACAGCGCTTCTCCGGCCGAGGCAGGGACGCCCGAGCTTGCAGAAGCGTAGGGCCTTTATAAAGACCGCAGGAGAGCAGAGATGGATATCAACGATGTCTTGAGACAGGCGGTGGAGATGTCTGCCTCGGACGTCCACATCAAGGTCGGACTGCCGCCGGTGATCCGGCGGTTCGGTGCGCTGATCCCGCTGAGGGACCGCGAGAAGCTCACCAACGACGACATCTCGTCCATGGCCTACAGCATCATGAACCAGTACCAGCAGGCCAAGTTCGAGACCACCAACGAGATCGACCTGGCCCACGGCCTCTCGGGCGTTGCCCGCTTCAGGGTCAACTGCTTCCGGCAGCGGGGGAGCTTCGGGATGGTGTTCCGGGTGGTTCCCACCGATCCTCCGGGCCTCGACGACCTCGCGCTGCCCGAGGCGCTCAAGAAGATCGCCCTGGAGCGCAAAGGCCTCATCCTGGTGACCGGGACCACGGGCTCGGGCAAGTCCACCACCATGGCGGGCATGGTGAACCACATCAACACCTACCGCAACTGCCACGTGATCACCATCGAAGACCCGATCGAGTTCCTGCACAGGGACCGCAAGTCTATCATCAACCAGCGCGAGGTGGGGGGGGACACGAATTCCTTTGCCATGGCGCTGCGCGCCGCTCTGCGGCAGGACCCGGACGTGATCCTGGTGGGCGAGATGCGCGACAAGGAGACCATCGACATCGCGCTGACCGCGGCCGAAACCGGCCATCTCGTGCTCTCCACCCTCCACACCCTGGATGCGGTGGAGACCATCATGCGCGTGGTCTCGCAGTATCCGCCGCACCAGCACCTGCAGGTGCGGCTGCAGCTGGCAGGCGTCCTCAAGGCCGTCGTGTCCCAGCGGCTTCTGCCCAAGGCGGACGGGAAGGGGGTGGTGCCCGCCGCCGAGGTGCTGGTCTCCACGGCGCGGATACGCGAGTGCATCACCGACGAGACCCGGACCGACGAGATCCCCGACGCCATAGCGGAGGGCATGATCGCCTACGGCATGCAGACCTTCGACCAGTCGCTCATGGCCCTGGTGAAGGAAAACAAGGTGAGCTACCACGAGGCCATGCGCCAGGCAACCAATCCCAACGACTTTGCGCTCCGCATGAAGGGCATCCGCGGCACCAGCGATTCCAAGTGGGATCAGTTCGAAGGCGATGCGCCCGGGGAGCAGGGAGAAGACTCCAGTGAACAGGAAAAACCGGCGATCTTCCAGGACGGGAAGTATCGAGACATTTGAACAGGGCCTCGCCTATGCCTTCCGGGTGATCTCCCGGAGGGCGGTCTCGACCTTTGAGCTAAAAAAAAACTCGAACGCAAAGGGCTGAGCGAAGAGATCATTCAGAGGGTTGTCGACAGGATTCTCGATCTCGGTTATCTTGATGACCGGGAATATGCAGTGCGCAGGGCCAGACTCATGGCCGAGAAGGGGTGGGGTGATTTTCCCATCAGGCATTCTCTGGCGGAGCTGGGGATTCCCGAGGGCATGGCCGACGACGCCCTGAGCAGGGTGTCGAAGGAGTTCGGCGAGGAAGAGAGAATAGCCATGCTCGTGGAGAAGAGGAAGGGTCTCACGAGAGAAAAGATGATCCGCTTCCTCGCGGGCAGGGGGTTTTCGTTTGAAAAGATTCTGAACAAACTAGATGGGGTCGATGCATGAAAGGTTCAGAGATTCGCAGCATGTTTCTCAAGTATTTCCAGGAAAAGGGACACACGATCGTGTCCAGCTCATCGCTGGTGCCGGCGGACGATCCGTCCCTGCTCTTCACCAACGCCGGAATGGTGCAGTTCAAGTCCGTGTTTCTGGGCACGGATAAGCGGGCCTATTCCCGGGCCACCTCCTCCCAGAAGTGCGTGCGTGCAGGCGGAAAGCACAACGACCTGGAAAACGTGGGCAGAACGGCCAGACACCACACCTTTTTCGAGATGCTGGGGAACTTCTCGTTCGGGGACTACTTCAAGCAGGGCGCCATCGAGTTCGCGTGGGAACTCCTCGTGGGCAGGATGGGAATCGACCCGGACAAGCTCTGGGCCACCGTGCACACCAGCGACGACGAGGCCTTCGCAATCTGGAGGGACGTGATCGGTCTTGATCCCGATCGCATCATCCGGCTCGGCGACAAGGACAATTTCTGGTCCATGGGCGACACCGGGCCGTGCGGCCCCTGCTCCGAGATCATCTTCGACCAGGGTCCGTCAGTCGGCTGCGGAAGGCCTGAGTGCAGAATCGGCGAGTGCGAGTGCGACCGGTATCTCGAGATCTGGAACCTCGTGTTCATGCAGTACAACCGTGACGCCTCCGGGGACATGACCCCGCTTCCCAACCCGAGCATCGACACCGGCATGGGGCTGGAGCGCATCACCGCGGTGATGCAGGGCGTGAAGAGCAACTACGACACCGACCTGTTCACCCCGCTCATCTCCTTTATCGCGCAGCTGAGCAAGGTGAGTTACGGCGCGGACGCGGATACCGACGTCTCGCTCCGCGTGGTTGCCGACCACGCCAGGGCGGGCGCCTTTCTCGTGGGAGACGGCGTTCTCCCTTCGAACGAGGGCAGGGGCTACGTGCTCAGAAGGATTCTCCGCAGGGCGGCACGGCACGGCAAGCTGCTGGGCATGGACAAGCCCTTTCTCCACAAGGTGGCCATGGAGGTCATTGCCCGGATGGCCGATGCCTATCCCGATCTGCAGACCAGGAAGGGTTTCATCGACAAGGTGATCGCCAACGAGGAAGAGCGTTTCCTCAAGACACTCGACCGCGGGCTCACCCTTCTCGACGAGATCATGGCCCAGGTAAAGGCACAGGGGAAGAAGGTCATTCCGGGCGATGCCGCCTTCACGCTCTACGACACCTTCGGGTTCCCGATGGACCTCACCGAGGACATCGCCCGCAGGGAAGGGCTTACTGTGGACAGTGCCGGGTTCGAGGAGCAGATGGATATCCAGAGGGAAAAGGCGCGCACCGCTTCGGCATTTACCGGGGCCGCGGGAGAAGGCGCCGATCTGGAGACCTCGCTTGGGGATGTCCGGATCCGTTTCGTGGGCTACGACGTGTTCGAGGCCGAGGGCGAGATTCTGGAGCTCCAGGAAGAAACCGAAGGAAGGTATGTCTCCTGTGCCGAACTCCGGGAGGGAAGAAAGGGCCGGGTCATTACCGACATCACGCCCTTCTACGGCGAGTCGGGAGGCCAGGCGGGCGATACCGGCGCGATCCGCTCCGACGGTTCCCATGCCCGTGTAGTGGACACCTCCAAGACCGAGTCCGGGATCATCATCCACCAGGTGGAGGTGACCGGAGGCGTTCTCGCCAAGGGGCAGAAGGTGACGCTCGCCGTGGACCAGAACAGGCGCAAGAGCATCATGCGGCACCACAGCGCAACGCATCTGCTTCAGCGTGCCCTCCGCGACGTGCTGGGCGAGCACGTGCACCAGTCTGGTTCTTATGTGGACGAAACCCGGCTCAGGTTCGACTTCACCCACTTCGCGGCCATGAGCCGGGAAGAGATCGAGAAGGTGGAGGCCATCGTGAACCAGTTTGTCCTGGAGGATTTCCCCATCCGCACCGAGATCACCTCCAAGGAGCAGGCAATGGAGAAGGGGGCCATGGCCCTGTTTGACGAGAAGTACGGCGAAGAGGTGCGCATGATCGTCATGGGAGACGGCATATCGGTCGAGCTCTGCGGAGGCACGCACTGCCATGCAACCGGGCAGATCGGCCTGGTCAGGATCACGTCCGAATCCAGCGTCTCCGCGGGCTTGAGGCGGATCGAGGCCATTGCCGGCACCCGGTCCCTTGAGCATCTCAGGAATCTCGCCGGGATCGTATACTCGGCCTCCGACCGGCTCAAGTGCTCTCCTCCTGAAATCAACGAGCGCATCGCAGGCCTGCAGGGAAGGATCCGGGAGCAGGAAGGCACCATCAGGGACCTCAACGTCCGCATCGCCACCGGCGCGGGTGCGGGTGAGGGCGAAAAGGAATACCAGGTTGGTCCTCACAAGGTGCTCTTCAAAAAGGTCGATACCGGAGACATCGCCCAGATGCGCGAGGTGGGCGACCGGATCAAGGAGCACATCAAGTCGGGCGCGGCCGTTCTCTATGCGCCTGGAACCGACAAGGCCACCTTCATGGTCATGACCACCCCGGATGCGGTTGATACCTTTGACGCGGGGAAGATCATGAAAAAGGCAATGCAGGCCGTGGGCGGCCGGGGCGGCGGCAAGCCCGCCTTCGCCCAGGGCGGCGCCGATGCAGGGTCTCTGGACGAGGTCATCAGAATCTTCGAAGAGGCCACAGGGGTTGGGACATGAGGAAGGCAACCGTCACACGAAAGACCAAGGAGACCGATATCACGGTCATGCTCTGCCTCGACGGCGGGGAGTTCAACCCGGACATCCCATCGGGGTTTCTGACACACATGCTCGATGCATTTGCACGGCACGGGGGGTTGGGGCTCAAGGTGGATGCCAGGGGCGATGTCCACGTGGACCTGCATCACACCGTGGAGGATATCGGCATCGTGCTGGGCCGTGCACTCAAGAAGGCGCTGGGGGAGAAAAAGGGGATCACCCGCTACGGGCTGGCCAAGGTGCCCATGGACGAGTCGCTGGTGGAGGCCTGTCTGGACATCTCCGGCAGACCCTACTTCCAGATCCACGGGGGCGACGTGTTCCACGGGCAGGCAGGCGATCTGGACCTGGAGCTCGTGCCGGAGTTTTTCCGGGCTCTTGTGTTCAACGCAGGCGTCACCCTGCATCTGAGCGTTATCTCGTCGGGCAACGGGCACCATCTCGCCGAGGCCTGCTTCAAGGCGCTGGCCCGTGCCCTGAAGGAGGCCGCAGCCGTAACCGGGGTCGAGGTGCCCTCCACCAAAGAACGCTTATGAAATACCGTCACGCCAAGGTCAGGACCGCAGACAGCTACACCTATCCGGGCAAGCCGTACCGGATGGAGATCGACGGGCAGAGCATGGAGATCGAGCAGGTCTTGAGCCACTGGCGCGAGGCCTACGAGGATCCGGGTTTTTATCCCGAGGAGTTTTACGAGGTGAAGGCCTCGGACAAAAAGGTGTACATCCTGCGTTACTGCATCCTCTTCAACAGCTGGTGGGTGAAAGAACACCGGAGGGCGTCGTGATCGTCATCCCTGCCATTGATCTGCACGAAGGCAAGGTGGTCCGCCTGAAAAAGGGTGCGTTCGACGATGTCACCTGCTACAGCAGCGTACCGGCGGATGTGGCGAAGGCCTTTCAGGACGCCGGGGCCGAGAGGATCCACGTGGTGGACCTCGACGGTTCGGTCAAGGGCGAGGGCGTCAACGTCCCGGCCATCGAATCCATTTGTGCCGCAGTGAGGGTTGAGGTCGAGCTGGGCGGAGGCATCAGGACTATCAGGGATGCACGGCGCGTCTTCGATCTCGGCGTGCGCTATGTCATCCTCGGCACGATCACGGCGGAGCAACCCGAAGCGGCCCGCGAGATCCTGGCCGCCTTTCCGGGCAGGGTTGGCATCGGCATCGATGCGCTCAAAGGCAGGGTGGCCACCCGGGGCTGGAAGGAGATCACGGACAAGACCGCGGTCGCGCTGGCCAGGGAATACGAACCGAGCAGCCCCGCCTTTGTGGTGTACACGGACATTGACCGCGACGGCATGCTCACCGGCCCGAACATCGAGGCCACCCGGGAGATGGTGGAGCAGGTCGCTATCCCGGTGGTGGCGTCGGGCGGGGTGTCGGAAATGGGCGACATCCTCGCGCTCAAGGCCATTCCCGGCCTCATGGGCGTGATCACCGGCAAGGCCGTATACGAGGGAAAAATCGACCTGAAATCGGCGATAGCACAGAGCGGGACACAGAGTATCCGATAGCGTATCCGGAGGTATGATATGGGATGTATCTTCTGCAAGATCGCAGGCAATGAGGTTCCTTCGAACAAGGTATACGAAGACGATCTGGTGCTGGCCTTCGATGACGTCCAGCCGCTGGCGCCGGTGCACACGATCGTGATCCCCAAGAAGCACTATCCGGGCATCAACGATCTCGACGACAGGGAAATCTGGTTCGCCATGCTCAGGGCGGCCCAGGAAGTGGCAAAGCGCAAGGGCGTCGACCAGTCCGGCTACCGCCTCGTCATCAACAGCGGCGAACACGGAACCCAGATCGTCAGGCACCTGCATCTCCACGTCCTGGGCGGCAGGCAGCTCGAAAGCAGCCTGGGATAGAGATAAACCCTCCGCTCCCGGAGTATGCCGGGGCGTGAAGGCGGGCTGGAAGAATCTCGAGCCTCGCATGGCTCACTCATTCAGTGCGGGATTTCCCCTTTCCCGCCAGAGGAGATGCTCGATCCCCCGGCCGTGGGCTTGCTTTTCCCCGGGGCGTTTCCCGGCAAGACCATCTCAGCCCTCGTGCCGCCTTTCAATGGAAATGCCTCTGCCAGCACAAGAATTTCGTCCACAGCATTCCAAGCAGGTTACCAGCCAGAAGAATCTTTCAACACAGCCTGTCACTTTCAAACAGGCATCAGAAAAACTTTCTCCCCGGCAGTAGCGCAAAGGATAAGGTAAGCCAATCTCTGAGAACGATAAAAAAGCTCTGTGGGAACGATTGAAACGTGAATGTGAACCCGTCCCCGATTACTCGACGTAGATGATGTGCCCGAAGAGGTGGATTCCCTGCGGGTGCGTGGGGAGTACAGGGAAGTCTGGGCCTTCGTGCAGGGGCTTGACGAGGCGGACGTTCCGGGATGCCTTTTCCGAAGAAGCGTGGACGGTCCGATAATAGTCCAGGGTCGTGAACTGCGAACCCAGATACGACACGGCGAAGAGCAGGCCCGAGGGGTTGAGCTTCTCCATGGCCATGGCCAGGACCTTCTCGAAGTCGCCCTCTTTCATGAAGGGCGGGGGGTCGCATACCACAATGTCGTACTTGGACCGGTCGTCCTGGAGAAACCTGAACGCGTCGTCTCGCACGTGCTTCCACACAAAGGGGCTGACCTTGTTGACCTCCATGTTTCTCTTCATGAGGGCCTGGGCCGTGGAGGAGGAATCCACCGACACCACGGACGAGGCGCCGCCCTTGAGCGCATGAATAGCGTACGCGCCGGTGTAGGAAAAAAGGTCAAGCACGCTTTTACCGGATGCCATCCTCTGGAGCGCCGCACGGTTGTCGCGATGATCGAGATAAAAGCCGGTACGGTCCCCGGTGAGGACATCCACCACAAAGGGGAGGCCGTATTCCCGCACCTGCACGCCTGCCTTGCCTATGCTGCCGAAGAGCGGCCCGGTCAGAGGGCGGAGCCCTTCGGCCGAACGTGATCTGGTATCCGATCGCTCATGGATGGCATGTTCCGGATAGAGCTCGTGGAATATGGAAACGAGATCGTCCTTGTACTGCTCGACCCCCGTACTGATGAACTGCATCACCAGGACCGTATCGTACAGGTCAACTGTCAATCCCGGTATTTGGTCGCCTTCGCCGTGTATGACGCGGTAACAGGTGGTGTCCGGGGTGACGAGGGCCTTTCTCATGCGGATCGCTTCCCTGATCCGCCTCAGGAAAAACGACCTGTCCACCGGATCCCTGCCCCGGGTGAGCACGCGGATGGCGATCTGCGAAAAGGGGTTGTAAAACCCCTGACCGATGAATCGTCCCCGGGCGTCCAGAACCCTGCACAGGCTCGTCTCTTCCGGCGATCCCTGCACCTTGTCCACGGCGCCGGAAAAGATCCAGGGATGCCCCTTGATGACCGGGACATCCTTCTTGGGTTTCAACTGGACGATCAGCATAGCGTTGTGCCTTTACCACAGTTTCTTTTCAGGCGCTACCAGTTAATCATTATACGGGGATAAACCCCCAGGCTCAAGCCGGCGGGCAGCTGCTCGAATATCTGATTTCCAGTTACCTGGCGGCAGGGCTTGCCCCTTTCCTCTCCTAAAGGCTCTTATGGAAGATATCCTTCCCGCGAGGCGGTGCTGTTTGAGGGCGTACGAACAGAAAGAGAGGATAACGATCAAGGCGGCTTGCCGCCTTTGTAAAGGACGACTTATAGAGAGATCACCTCTGCCGGATGCGCTCGTCGATAAACGCGCAGAGCCCCTCGATGTCGTCGAACGAAAACCACGGCAGCCCCGCGTCGACAGGCTCGTGGCTCACCAGGGCGATGTACGTGTCTTTGTCGTCCGGGTTTTCCATGCACAACGGGGTGTCGTACGAAGAGGGGTTGAAGACCTCGATCTTCTGAAACGGTCCTTTCTTGAACCCTTCGACCAGCACGAGATCCATGTTTTTTCCCGCCAGCTCTACGAGATAGTCCGTGCCGGGGCAGGAAAATTCGTAGAGCATGAGCGCGTTATCTGAAAACAGAACAATCCGGTCCGCACCCTTGCGGGCGAACTTGTCGGTGTCTTTCCCTTCCTTGTCGACCTGGGAGAGGTGGTTGGTGTGTTTGACTGCCGCCACCCTCAGGCCCCGTTTCTTGTACTCATCGATGAGCCGCTCCATGAGGTAGGTCTTGCCGCTGTTGGTGCCTTTGGCCACAAAGGAAACGATGTTTCTGTACATGGTGTCGTCTCCTGCTCCCGTGAATTGAAGTTCCGCTTGCATATGCAGGTACCGGATGGGGGTATTCTATGACAGACATCCGCTCATTTGTAAACACTTCTGCATCCGGCGGACACGCCGGGGCCCAAAGGTGAAACACAGACCGCGGAAAACAGACAGTCAGGCCGCCCTCCTCGATCGGTCACCAGGCCGGGCACAACCGCAGGCAGACATCGGCCGCGATGCCGTCATGTGGATGCCGGGATACAGGCGGGTGTTATGAGGATTCAGCGAGAATAGGATACCGGTGCGAATACTTTTCGTCGGTGGATACGATCTGGACCGCGAGGCACCGGGAAACGTTGATGACAATGGGCCCCAGCAGGTTGATGGTCATTTTCTCCGGTCTGTTCGGCGGGATGGTGACGATGCACATCACCTCGAGGTCAGAGATATCATCGGCCTGAAGCTCCTTGATGAGACTCTCTTCGACGTCGACTGCATAATCCGCCTTTACCAGCTGAGGGTTCATGACCACAAAGGCGACGGCCCCGTCGTCTATGCTCTGCAGCCAGTAGAAGGGAGATCCCTCGCCATGCGGGAAAAGGATGTATCTGGTATCGTGCGAAAACCCGAGGATTCCTTTGGGAAACACGATCACTTTATCTTCCTGTACAGGGATGGTTCCGAACCTCACGGTGGTAATCTCCAAGATTCTCCTCCTATACGAAATCCACAAGACTCATGCTCGTGATCAGCGATGCACTCTTGAGCGCCGCCTCATAGATGGTCTGCTGGTTTTTGAGCTGGGTGAGGGCATATGCGTAGTCGAGGTCCTCGATGTCGGACGCGCTCTCGGTGGTATCCACCTCGGAGCGCTGGATGACCGATTTCGTGTGGTCCATCCGATTGACCACCGCGCCCACCTTTGCCAGCTTGTTTGAGAGCAACTTGCCGGCGTCCTCCAGGGCGGGGAGCTGGTCCCGTATCGCGTCCGGATCATTGTCGAGCAGCGCCTTTTCGAGCTTCATGAGCGACATGATGATATTGCCGTTGGGATGCTGGAACAGCTCGTTGCCCGGGATATTGGTCTCCACGATATCGGTTTTGCCGATCTTTACGGAAAATGTCTCGTCGTTTCCCTGATACTGCGAGAGCCACTGTCCGCCCGAATAGATATAGAGCTCAGCCTCGTCCGAGACGACAGCGGAGACGCCCTCGCTCGCGGCCGTGCTCACCTGCCAGGCCGCACCGTCATACTCATAGATGTTTCCGTCGGTGGTATTGATGTAGCGATCGCCGGAGGAAGCCGCGCCGCCCAGATTCAGAACCGCTCCTGCATGGTCCGCAGCCATGGTGTCCACGTCGTCCTGCCAGAGCCCCACGTCGGCATTCAGAAAGGGCCTGGTCTGCGTCATGGTCCCGCCGAAGAGATACTTGTCGGCATACTTGGAATTGGCGTGCCCCAGCAGCATGCCCCTGATTCCCCTGATCTCCTGCGCAGCCCCGGCCCGGGTATCCTGGCTCGCCGTGGCGGAGGCCTGCTGCACGGCGAGCTCGCTTGCCCGCCCCAGCAGATCATCGACATCCGTGCAGATGGAGTTGATCCGCGCAAGCCAGCCTTTTGCGAAGCTGATGGTCTTTTTGAACTGGTCGAAGGAATTGAGCTCGGTGCGGTAAATCAGCACCCGGGAGAGGCCGAGGGGGTCGTCGGATGGCTTGGTCACCCGCTTGCCCGAAGATATCTGGCCGTTGAGGTCGAAGAGCTTCTCGGTGCTCTTCCCGATGTCCTTGACGAGTTGATAGTAGAGAAATCGATTGCTCACTCTCATATTTCGTTCCTATCGGCACACGCCGTTTTGTGCTTTATCTTTTTGCAACAATGCTGCCAGATTGGAAAAACCGGATTAAATCGGGTTGCAAAAACGGCGCCGGGGAAAAAGATTCCCCTTCTTAAGGGCACACTTTTCCTTTTTTTTAAAAAGCCGTTTCCGGCTTCTGCAGCTTTTTCCCGGCCTATTGCCCTTGCAGATCTTTTCAGCCCCTGCCGATCTTTTTGCGGATCACGCGGCACTCCCTGATGAGCGCCTCCTCGTCCACGGTCAGAGATGCAAAGTCCTTTACCACGATCTTTCCGTCGATCACCACGTCCTTGACATTGGAGCCGTTGGCCGCATAGACGATGTGCGAGACCGGGCTGAACATGGGCACGAGGTTCGGGGCACGGCCGTCGAGAGTGATGAGGTCCGCAGGCCTGCCCGGTTCGAGCCTCCCCCCGTTGAATCTCAAGGCCTTGGCGGCGTTTTCGGTCGCCAGGGCCAGGGCGGTGCATTCGTCGAGAACCGTGGGATCCATGGAGCTGACCTTGTGGAGCTTGGCCACGGTCGAGAGCTCGCCGATCATGTCGAGGTTGTTGTTGCTCGCGCACCCGTCAGTGCCGATGGTGACGTTCACCCCGGCGGCGAGCATGGAGGGGACGGGAGCGATGCCCGATGCGAGCTTCATGTTGCTCTCGGCGTTGTGGGCCACGGAAACGCCCTTTTGAGCCAGCAGGGCGATCTCTTCTTCGTCCAGATGTACGCAGTGAGCCGCCAGGGTCCTCTGCGAGAGGCACCCGAGCGAGTCAAGGAACCGGACCGGAGTCGTGCCGAGCTGCTCGCGGGCCTGTTGTACCTCGGAGGCCGTCTCGCTCAGGTGGATCTGAAACACCAGATCGAACTCCTCCGCAAGGGCATATGCCTGCTTCAGGAGCTCGGGCGTGCAGGTGTACACCGCATGGGGAAATACGGTGGGCCTCACCAGGGGGTCGTCGAGCCAGCGGCCGATGAATCTCCGGGAATGGTCGATGGTGCGGGCCGGGTCCTGGAGCGAGGGCGACGGGAACTGGAGGATGCCCTCGCCCAGCCACGCCCTGATGCCCAACTCGCGGGCCGCCTTGCCCACCTGGTCTTCGAAGAAGTAGCCGTCGCAGAACGCCGTGGTCCCGGATCGGGTCATCTCCCAGGCTGCGAGCAGGGTTCCGAGATAGACGAATTCCCGGTCCACGAATTTGGCCTCGGCGGGAAAGATGTAATCCTGCAGCCAGGTCATCAGCGGGAGGTCGTCTGCATAGCCGCGAAAGAGCGTCATGGCGGCGTGGGTATGGGTGTTGACGAGCCCCGGCATGACGATGTCGTCCGGACCGCCGAGCACCTCGGTGATCCCCTCGGGGAGCTCCGGGACGATCTCGCGGATGGTGTTCCCTTCGACCACCACATACTGATCGCGCACCACGTCCCGCGGCCCCTTGACCACAAACCCGCCCCGAACGGCAAACGATTTCATATCCGCGGTTCCTCCGATCCTACTTTTCTTTGATGTTTCTCCTGTAGCGCAGCGCGCTGGCCAGGGTCACCTGGTCCATATACTTCACCTCGCCGCCCATGGGTATGCCGGAGGCGATCCTGCTTACCCGCACCGGATAGTGCTTTTCCTCGATGAGCCTGGCGATGAGGTGGAAGGTTCCCTCCCCCTCCACCGAGGGGTTGGTCGCCACGATCACCTCGCCCATCTGGAGCTTGGAGAGCCGTTCCATCAGCTCGGGCAGACGGATGTCCTGCGGGCCGATCCCGTTCATGGGAGAGATGAGGCCGTGGAGCACGTGATAGAGCCCCTTGTATGCATGCGCCGACTCCAGGGCGAGCACGTCGCTGGGCTCCTCCACCACGCAGATGACGGAGCGGTCGCGGTTCACGTCCTGGCAGATGGAGCACGTGGGCATGTCCGCGAGGTTGTAGCACACCGAGCACAGACGGATCGAGTCCTTGACCGAGGTGAGGGCCCCGGCGAGGTCGCCGGCGAAGTTCTCCCGGTCGGCCAGGATGAACAGGGCAAGCCTGGTCGCGGTCTTCTCTCCTATGCCCGGAAGCCGTTTGAGCTGGGCGATGAGATCTTTCAGCGGTTTGGGATAGGGATCCATCAGGTGATATCGAAGGGCAGAGGCAACCCGCCGGTGAGCTGCTTCATCTCTTCCGTCATGAGCTCCCGGGACTTGCGCATTCCCTGGTTCACCGCAGCCAGGACAAGGTCTTCCAGCATGGGTATGTCTCTGCTGTCTACGCAGACAGGATCGATCTTGATCTCCTTGACCTCCTGCCTGCCGTTCACGGTCACGTTGACCATGCCGCCTCCGGACGAAGCGGTCACGGTCTTGTGGGCGAGCTCTTCCTGTATCCTCTTCGCCTGTTCCTGCATCTTCTGCACGTTTTTCATGAGTTCTTGAAAATTGAATTCCATACCCTCCCATAATACGGAAAAAGCAGGGGGTGTCAATCAGGAGATGATCTTTATTGACAAGGAAGCAAGCACCTATTACCATGGAATCAAATGCTTTTTCCCGGGAGGACGAGGCCCGGGCAGCATGGGTCTCCACGAAAGACCGATCGGGGTCATCCCGCAGGTTTGAGGTGCGTGCCCCGGTCATGCGATCACGGATAAGTACGTTGAAAAATGGGAGGTTAACCCGTCATGCCCAGAAAATTCATCGACCTTTCCATAGCCATTGAAAACGGTCTGCCCAGCGACCCGCCGCTCATGATTCCCAAGATTACCTATCTGGACCACGCGATGGGCGCGGAGACCATGAAGCTCTTCTATCCCGGCGTCACGGAAAAAGACCTGCCCGGAGGCCTGGGATGGGCCCTGGAGATCCTCGAGGTCTCCACCCATGCGGGCACCCATATGGACGCCCCCTGGCACTATCATCCGAGCCAGGACGGGGGAAAGCCCGCTCTCACCATCGATCAGTTCCCCCTCGAGTGGTCCGTGGGCAACGGGGTGCGGGTGGACTTCACCGACAAGCCCGACGGCCACAACATCACCCCGGACGACATCAGGGCAAAGCTCGATGCCATGGAATACCGCCTGCAGGAGGGGGACATCTTTCTGGCCCGCACAGGCGCCGATGCCTTCTGGGGCACGCCCGAATACCTGGTGAAGGGGTCGGGCTTCGGCAGGCAGGCCACCCTGTGGCTCATCGAGCAGGGCATCCACGTGGTGGGAACCGACGCGTGGAGCTGGGACAGGCCGCTGCCGTTCCAGGCCCGGGACTTCGAGCGAACCCATGACGCATCCCTGATCTGGGAGGGGCATTTCGCCGGGATCGAAAAGGGCTATTTCCAGATCGAGAAGCTCACCAACCTGGACAAGCTCCCGCCCACCGGGTTCACCTTCTACTGCTTCCCTATCAAGATCAAGGGCGCGAGCGCCGGGTGGATCAGGGCGGTGGCGGAAATCCCCGGCTGAGTGCGCCACGGTACCGGCGCTGCCCGTCTCCGCGGATTTTTCCGTCCTTTTCCGCGGGATGATCCGTCCCTGTCACGGCTCGTTCGCAGGACCAGGTGAAATGCTCAGTGCCGGGGGGAAAGGGTTGATGCATTGTTTTTCCAGGCGGATAAGGAACCGGGGTCTGCCCTGAAACAAACAGGGGAGAAGGATTGTCCCGTAAAATTCCTCGATCAGGGAAAAAAGCCTTGAAGAGGGAAAGCGTTGTAGGCTAGGAATAGGGTATGCTCGCCATTGACGTGGGCAACACCCATATAACCAGCGCGCTCATGGAGGGGGTGGAAATCAGGTTCGTCCGGAGGCTTTCCACGGCGACATGCCTGAAGACCGGCAGCTTTTTCGAACACCTGGACCCGGACAGCGCCCGGCTCGCCGGAGAGTGCGTGCTCTCCAGCGTGCGGAAGAAGGTGTCCGCCATCATCACCCGCGAGTGCCTGGAGAGATTCGGGAGGAGGCCCTTTATGGTCGCCAACGAGACCCCCATGGGCATTGTGAACCGCTACCGGACAAAGGACACCCTGGGGACGGACAGGCTGGTGAATGCCGCTGCGTGTCACCACCTCTACACCAGGGGACAAAGGCCCGGAATCATCGTGGACATGGGCACCGCCACCACCATCGATTATCTCTCCCGGCGCGGTGACTTCCTGGGCGGGGCCATCGCCCCGGGCCTCGTCAGCGCGTGCAGAGGCCTGCTTTCGGCCGCGCCCGAGCTGCCCGGGATCGACATCTCGCCGGTCGAGGACCTTGTCGGTGCCACCACGCGCGACAGCATACGCTCCGGTGTGATCGCCGGCCATGCAGCCATGGTGGAGTCCATGGTCTCTCACATGGCGCGCAACCGCAGGCCGCGCCCCCTGGTTGTGGTCACGGGCGGCCTGCTTCCCGTGGTCGAGAATCGGCTGCCCCGGGAATATATCCAGGACGAGCATCTACTGCTGAAAGGTTTGTCGGTTATTTACCGGTATCATGCCAAATATTCTTAAAGATTTCGCGCACGGTCTGCCGATAGTCTGCTTACGAGGGAATTTGTCATAGTCCGTGACAGCGAAGTAAGGGATTACGAAAAGAATAACGTAATGGATTACATCGATGGGAAGCTAAAACTTGCCGCGTGTGCCCTCCTGTGCTGCGTGCTTTTTCTGGGGTTCGACGCCACGGCGGATGCTGCCGATAATGCCGCACTGTCGTACCAGAGCGCCAATAAATCCTATGTGGAGCTCTTCAGGAATCCCTCCCGGAAAAAATACCGGCAATACTGGCTGGAGGTCATCAACGAGTATTCGACCATCGCCGAGAAATATCCGGATTCCGCATTTGCGCCCAATGCGCGGTTCAAGAGTGCGAAGCTCTATGTGCAGCTCTTTAACTATGCAGGCAGAAAGAGCGACCTTGGTAAGGCCTCAAAGATCTACCAGTCGATAGCCAGGGACTATCCCCAGAGCAGCCTCGCCGACGACGCCCTGCTCAACGCGGGAAAGATAGCTGAGTCGCTGGGGAACAAATCGCAGGCACAAGCGCTTTACCGGCGCATCGACCGGGAGTTCCCGCAGGGAGACATGGCCGGGGCGGCCCGGGCACGGATAACCGGCAAGTCTTCGGCACCGAAGAAGGCCGTTGCCGGGAAAACGGGCAAGGCTGCCGCGAAAGGAGGGCAAGCCTCCCTCTCGCACCTCAG
Organism: Deltaproteobacteria bacterium; assembly: GCA_018436855.1. GTDB lineage: Bacteria > Desulfobacterota > Desulfomonilia > UBA1062 > UBA1062 > Phosphitivorax. The sequence continues at coordinate 119,536 of JAHDKO010000079.1, forward strand.
GAAGATCCGGCAGTGGACGAACAAGGACGCCACCCGGGTCGTGATCGACCTCGACAAGAACGCGGCGTACAAGGCCTTCACGCTTCCGAAAGACCCCAAGCACAGCAAGCCCGAGCGGCTGGTCATCGATCTCAAGAACACCGCGACCCTGCCCGGGTTCCCCTACAGGCACCGGGTGGACGACCGGCTCATCACGGGCATCCGCGTCTCGCAATATGATCACCGGACGGTCCGGGTGGTCCTGGACCTCAACGACAAGCTCCAGTACAACACCTTCCACCTGGACGATCCCTCCCGCGTGGTGGTCGACGTAAGCACGGACAGCTCAGCCATCAAAGAGGTGGCGTCTTACCAGAGCAAGGTCAAGAAGGTGCGTGCGCATGCACCCTCGCAGATGAAGGAGGATGTCCCCTCCATCGCCTCGCAGCTCTGCCTCAAGGTGTCCCGGATCGTCATCGACCCCGGGCACGGCGGCAAAGACCCCGGAGCCATCAGCCCTGGCGGCGTCATGGAAAAGGACCTGGTCCTGCAGATCGGAAAGCGGCTGGCCAGGCGGCTCGAAATGGAAGGGTTCGAGGTGTTCCTCACCCGCAGCACCGACAAGTTCCTGACCCTGGAAGAACGGACCAACTTCGCCAACGAGAAGCGGGCAGACCTGTTCGTCTCTCTCCATGTCAACTCTAACCGCGACCGGTCGATCCGGGGGATCGAGACCTACTTCCTCAACCTCACTACGGACGCAACGGCCATCGAGGTCGCTGCCCGGGAAAACGCCACCACCCAGAAGTCGTTGAGCGATCTGCAGCTCATCATCAACGACCTCATGCTCAACTCGAAGATCAACGAATCGTCCAAGTTCGCCAACTGCGTGCACACCGACATCATCTCGTCCGCCGTGAACGTGGGCTACGCGGGCAGAAACCTGGGCGTCCGCCAGGCGCCGTTCTATGTGCTCCTGGGCGCCCAGATGCCCTCGATTCTCCTGGAGCTCGGTTTCATCACCAATTCCAAGGACATGAGCCTGCTGCAGCGGCGCTCGTACCAGGAAGCCCTGGTAGACGGTATTGCAAAGGGAATAAATAACTATATAATGAACACAACCTATGCATATGGCGGGAGGAGCAGATGAAGCGTTGTGTTCTGATATGTGTTTTGTTTCTGGCGGCGGCGCCCCTCTGGGCGGGCTATGACTTGAGCAACACGGTGACCAGGGAGATTCACCGGGGCCCGGTCATCGAGGAGGTGCAGGACGAGCCCCTGAAGCAGCCGGCGCCGGGGAAAACCGTGGCCGCGGTCTCCCCTGCCAAGACCGTGTTCTATCCGTACACCATTCACCTCTCCTCCTGGCAGGACCCGAAAGAGGCGTACCGCCAGATCGAGAAGATGCAGGCCAGGCTGGATACGCTCTTCATCACCAAGATCGATCTCGGGGCATCAGGGATCTGGCACCGCATCGATCATGGGCTTTTCCCCACCATAAAAGATGCAGTGGCAAGGCTCAGGGAGCTCAAGGCCAGGAATGCCATCGACAAGGGCGCCTTTGTGGGCGGTCAGGTGGCCTACGGCATCGAGCTCGGAACCTATGAGAGCGTGCAGGAGGCAAACGACGAGGCCCGTGAGCTGAAGACCCAGGGCATGGTTCCCTACGTGATCAGGGAACAGGATGCGGTTTTCCGCCTGCTCCTGGGCGCCTACCCGGACGAAAAGAGTGCAGCCCCGGCCATGGAAGACTTGAAGGCCTTGGGCTTCGATCCTACTTTCAAGAAGAGATGAACCATGCATACCTAGACTCCTTCATCGAATACCTCGTTGTCGAGCGGTCTGCATCCGAGAACACCATCACTGCGTACGAAACCGATCTGAAGCATTTTTTCGCCTGGCTCGAGCAGCAGGGCAAGGGTCCCGATACGCTCGACGCGGGCGACCTGGCCCTTTTCGCCTCTGCCTGCACAAAGCGCTCTCTGAAGGCAACGAGCATCAACCGGAGGTTGTCGACCGTCCGGCAGTTCTACCGGTTTCTCCTGGAAGAGGGGTGCATTCAGAAAGATCCCACCCGGGACATGGCGCGGCCCAAAAGGGGCAGATATCTGCCCGCTGTGCTGAGCACCGGCGAGGTCGACCGACTCCTGGCCGCCCCGGACATTGCCACGCCCCTGGGCGTGCGCGACAAGGCCATGATCGAGCTGCTCTATGCCACGGGGCTCCGGGTGAGCGAGCTCGTGGGGATCAGGGTGCACATGGTCAATCTTTCGGTGGGCTATCTCATCTGCCGGGGCAAGGGGGACAAGGAGCGCCTGGTGCCCATCGGCGAGTCCGCGCTCAGATGGGTGGGCGATTACCTGACAGGCATCAGACCCGGCCTGGCAGGGGCTGCGACCGACAGCCTCTTTCTCTCGAACCGGGGCGCGGCCATGACCAGGCAGAATTTCTGGTACATGATCAGGCGATATGCAGTCGCAGCAGGCATCCTCAAGACCATATCGCCCCACGTGCTCAGGCACTCTTTCGCCACCCACCTGCTGGCCGGCGGGGCGGACCTGCGCTCGGTCCAGATGATGCTCGGCCATGCGGACATCTCGACCACCCAGATCTACACCCACGTCAATGCATCCCGGCTCAAGGAGATTCATGACCGGTATCACCCCAGGGGGTAGGCCGTGGACGTAATTACCTCCCACATCCAGGCCGATTTTGACGCGTTTGCCTCCATGGTCGCGGCCAGGCTGCTCTACCCCGGCGCCGTGCTCGTCTTCCCCGGAGCCCAGGAAAAGAACCTGCGCGACTACCTTGCCGAGGCCTCCTCCGAGAGCACCGGGCCCATCGTCAGGATGAAGGACATCAATCTGGACGAGATCACGCGGCTCATCATCGTGGACAATCGGCAGCTTTCACGGATCGGGGAGTTTGCACGGATCATCGGGAAGCCGGGCGTCAAGGTGATCGTCTATGATCATCATCCCTGCTCAACGGAAGACATCAGGGCACACACCGAGGTGTGTATCGAGCTCGGCTCCAATGCCGCGGTGATGACGGGCATCCTGAAGGAGAAGGGAATCGTCCCGAACCCCGCACAGGCTACCATGATCGCCATGGGCATCTACGAGGACACCGGGTCCCTGCTCTTCCCCTCGACCACGCCCGAAGACTGCCGGGCCCTGGCGGACCTGCTCGAATGGGGGGCGGATCTGAAAGAGGTGTCCCGCGCGATCCTCCGGGAGCTCGAGGCCGAGCAGGTCGACGTGCTCGATCAGCTCATCAAGAATGTCTATATCCTGCACATCTCCGGGATCGACGTGCTCTTCACCCGGTCGGAATCGGCCGGCTATATCGAGGACTTCGCCATGCTCGTGCACAAGTTGAGAGGGATGTTCGACGCGGACGCCATCTTCGCCCTGGGCCTGATGGGCGAGCGCATCTACCTGGTGGCGCGCAGCACCCTGCCCCAGATCAACGCAGCCGACATCGCGGCCCACTTCGGGGGGGGGGGGCATCCCACGGCCGCCGCGGCCTCCATCCGGGAGACCTCGCTCGATCTGGTGGAGAACAGGCTCGTCAACATTGTCAAAAAAGAGGCAAGGCCGCGGATCACGGCCCGGGACATTATGACCTTTCCAGTCATCGCCCTGGGCTTGGGCTCCACCATCGACGAGGCGAGCTCGATTCTCAACCGTTACAATATCAATGCCGTGGTGGTGCAGACCCGGGACGGCCGGCCGGTGGGGATCATCACCCGCCAGGTGGTGACCAGGGCCCAGGGGCATGGGCTCGGGGGTGCCAAGGTCAAGGACTACATGATCCGCGACATCAGGGAGGTGAGCCCGGACGCGCCGGTCTGGGAGATCAGGACCCTCATCATCGACGGCAACCAGCGGCTCCTGCCCGTGGTGGAAGACATGAGGATCGCGGGCGTGATCACGAGGACGGACCTCATGATGGTCCTGCACGAGAAGATGGCCCAGGTGGAGGGGCTGGAGCACAGGGCCGCGCAGACCAAGAATCTGAAAAACCTCCTGGACGAAAGGCTTCCCCGGGAGCTCTTCGAACTGCTCAGGCAGGCGGGTGAGCTCGCCTCCTCCATGGGGTACAATGTCTACCTGGTGGGCGGGATCGTGCGCGACATGATCCTGAGGATCGACAACCTGGATATCGACCTGGTGGTGGAGGGCGATGGAATCGCATTCGCCCGGGCCTTTTCCCGGTCGATCGGGGCCCGGTACGCGTCGCACGACAAGTACAAGACCGCGGTCATCACCCTGCCCGACGGCAACCACATCGACGTGGCCACGGCGCGGCTCGAGTACTACAAGACCCCGGGCTCGTTTCCCATCGTGGAGCAGTCGACTTTGAAGCTCGATCTCTACCGCAGGGATTTCACCATCAATACCATGGCCGTGAGCCTGAACCCGCAGCGTTTCGGCGAGCTCATCGACTTTTTCGGTGCCCAGCGCGACATCAAGGAAAAGCGCGTCCGCGTGTTGCACGCCATGAGCTTTGTGGAGGATCCCTCGCGGATCCTGCGCGCGGTGCGGTTCGAGCAGCGCTACGGCTTTGTCCTGGGCAAACAGACGAGCGCCTTGGTACACGCGGCGGTCAAGTCGGGGCTGCTGCGCAGCGTGCCCGGCAGGCGGATCTCCCACGAGATCCGCCAGATACTCTCCGAGGACCACCCCATCAGGGGTATGGAGCGGCTCAGGGAGCTGGACGTGCTCACGGCCATTCATCCCGGGCTCGCCTTCACGCCCCAGGTCAGGGAATACTTCGCGAGGGTCAAGGAGACGCTCTTGTGGTTCAACATGCTCTTCACCCACGAGCCGTACCGGTCGTGGTTCGTCTATCTGCTTGCCCTGGTTGATCAGATGAAGCCCCGCAAGATCATCGAGATCTGCCAGCGCCTCGGGCTCACGGACGAAGAGGTGCGGGGCATTCTCTCTTCCCAGGCAAAGGTGCACGCCATATTGAGAGACCTGGCGTCCACCCGGCCCATCAGACCGTCCGACGTGGTCAGGATTCTCGACGGAGCTAGGCTGGAGGAGGTCTTCTTCGCCATGTCCAAGACCAGAAGCCCCGAGGTCAGGGAGTTGATCTCCGCCTACATCACCACCTGGCGCTCCTACAAGCCCCCGGTCAGCGGCAGGGACCTGCTCGCCGTGGGTTTCGAGAAGGGCAAGTTTCTCGGCGACACGCTGAGGCTCATCCGCGAGAAGGGCCTCAATGGAGAGATCAGGGATTTCTCCGAGGCTGCGGCCTTTGCGGCAGAAAGGCTCGCCCGGAGAAACACCGGCCAATCAAACAGTTGACGAAGGCCATTTCATCATGTAGACAGGATGCTGAAGTTTTGTGGGGGTGTGGCTCAGTTGGGAGAGCGTCGCGTTCGCATCGCGAAGGTCGGGGGTTCGAATCCCCCCATCTCCACCACCATGAAACAATTGATCTAATTATTTCAATCAGAAATATTTCCCGGTGTTTCGATTGGGGTTACCGTACCAATCCCTTAATACTCCATCCCCATAGCCCTTCTCACTTCCACCAAAGTTTCCTTGGCTATCCGGCGGGCTCGTTCTATGCCTTTCATCAAAACATTCCTGATATATTCCGGATCCTGCTCCAGCAGCTGTCTTTTCTGCCTCAGCGGGCGCAGGTATTCATTGAGGGATTCAGTAAGAATTACCTTCAGCCGTGATGCACCCTTGTCTCCTATTTCCTCTGCGAGCACTTCCGGAGGCGTACCTGTACACAGCGAGGCGATCAGGAGAAGATTTGCAACCTCGGGCCTGTTTTCCGGATCGTATGTGATGTTTCTGTCCGTGTCGGTCTTTGCCGCCTTTATCAGCTTTGCAGTCTCATCCTCTGTTGCCGAGAGCATGACGGCATTGTTCCTGCTCTTGCTCATCTTCTGCGACCCGTCCAGCCCGAGTATGAGCGGGGCGCTGCTTATCAGTGGCTGCGGTTCGGGAAAGACAGGGTTGCCTGCACGGAAACGCGTATTGAAGCGTCTTGCAATCGTGCGGGTAATTTCGAGGTGAGGCAGCTGGTCTTTCCCTACGGGCACCACATTTGCCTTGCAGAAAAGAATGTCTGCAGCTTGATGCACGGGATAGACATACATGCCGGCAGTGATGTTTTTCTGCGATGATGCCTGGATTTCCTCCTTAACAGTCGGGTTTCGGTTGAGCTCGGCATTTGTGACAAGCGTGAGGAACGGAAGCAGAAGCTGGTTTAACTCGGGTACATGGCTGTGCGGGAAGATAAATGTCTTCTCCCCGTCAGGATCAAGTCCAGCGGCGATATAGTCAATTACCAGCTGGCGTACGTTTTCTGCAATATCGCCGGCATAATCACGGTCGGTCAGCACCTGATAGTCGGCAATGACGATAAATATCGGAACACCAAGGTTCTGCAGCCGTACCCTGTTCTCGATCGAACCGAAAAGGTGTCCCACATGCAGCTTTCCGGTGGGCCTGTCACCGGTGAGAACCCTGAACCGTTCCGGATTGCTCTGAAGGTCTTTCTCAAGCTGGGCGCTCCGCTGGAGGGAGGCCTCGAATGTCCTGTAATCGACTCGTTCCATCTGCTTGCAAGCTCCTGTTTCTTTTGTTTCATTCATAAAAACAGCCAGTGAAAACTCAGGCATACTTCACCCAATAAAAGGACTCTGTCAAGAAGATGTTCTTTGTTGACCGGCTGCAACAGGCAAATCCGTGTTAAGGAAGCATAAAAAAACGTGTCGTCCCTCCTTAGAATCACATATGGTTCCTTTGTCGATTATTCATAGGAAAACCCCATTTTTTTCATAAGATCGTGTTGTAATTCAACTACAAATATTTGATCGAATGTGGTACCATATTCAAGTATAATGATAACATTTAAGATTAACTAATATCGGCATCTCAAGAGCATGATTTCATAAGGAATTGTTATAGCAAGTCCGGCACGAAAAAATACATGAGATTGATTATTCAAGGGGGATTCATGGAACATGAATCAGGGTTGACAAAAGGGGCACTCCTCATTTCAGCACGAGTGAAGAAAGCATGGTAGTTTCGACGAAAGACGAACATAAAACAAAGAAGCAGCTGATCGGTGAACTAGAAGCCCTTCGTCAGCTGGTAACCCAACTGAAATCAAATGATGTCCATGATCTTCTTTCCTCGATCGTGGCCGGATCTGAAGACGCCATCATCGGGAAAGATCTCAACGGGATCATCAGGAGTTGGAACAACGGAGCGGAGAGGATCTATGGGTATTCCGAGCAAGAAGCCACAGGACGCCACATTTCAATGCTTACCCCTCCGGATCATGCAGATGAGATCTCGAAGATCCTTGAGGGAATCAGACATGGTGATCATGTCAGTCATTGTGAAACCATCCGTGTGAAAAAAGATGGTAAGCCTATAACGGTATCCCTTTCCATCGCCCCAATACAGGATTCAAACGGCACTGTCATAGGAATTTCTACTATAGCTCGTGATATTACTGAACAAAAAAAAACCGAGGAAGCGCTGCGCATTGCAGGGGCTTATAATCGAAACCTTATCGAGGCGAGCCTCGACCCACTTGTCACGATTGATCCCGATGGCAGGATAAGCGATGTGAATGCAACAACCGAGCATATAACGGGATATTCCAGGGAAGAGCTCATCGGCACGGATTTTTCCAGCTATTTCACAGACCCTGATATGGCGAGGGCCGGCTATACCCAGGTATTCAAGGAAGGATTCGTACGGGACTATGCACTGGAAATCCGCCACAGAAACGGCCACATAACGCCCGTTCTGTACAACGCCTCCGTGTATCGGGATGAATTCGGAGAGGTAATCGGTGTTTTCGCCGCGGCACGGGATATCACCGAGCGAAAAAAGGCGGAACGTAAGCTGAATGCCGCCATGCTGTATTCCCGGAGCCTGATCGAGGCGAGCCTCGACCCGCTGGTCACGATAAGCGCGGACGGGAAAGTAATGGATGTAAACAAAGCCACAGAAGAAGTTACCGGTGTTTCCAGGGAAAACCTCATCGGCAGTAACTTTTCCGGCTATTTTACAGAGCCTGACAAGGCACAGGCAGGCTATGAAAAAGTATTTCGGGAAGGGTTTGTCAAGGATTATCCCCTCGCCATTCGCCATGTATCGGGCCGCATAACCGAGGTGCTCTACAACGCCTCAACCTATCAAAATGAAGCCGGCGAGATACAGGGTGTTTTTGCTGCAGCCCGGGACGTCAGCGAATTGAGGCAGGCACAGAAAGCCCTGCAGAAATCCCACGACGAGCTGGAACATAAGGTCGAGGAAAGAACAGCTGAGCTCAGGGACAGAGAAGAAAGCCTGACACATGCACTCGAGGCGGGCGAGCTGGGCACATGGGATCTGAATACCAAGACAGGCAAGTTACGGCGCTCGCTGCGGCACGATCAGATATTCGGTTATGAGGTGCTCCAGCCTGAATGGACGTACCGGACGCTCCTGGACCATGTGCTGCCCGAAGACCGCAAAGAAGTGAACGAAAAATACGGCCGAGCCCTGGCTACAGGCTCGGAATGGAGCTTTGAATGCCGTATTCAGAGGGTTGACGGGGCTGTTCGCTGGATCTGGGCGCAGGGCAAACCAAAGCTTGGCGATCAGGGTGAGGTCGCCCGGATGGTAGGCCTGATAAGGGATGTTACCGAGACTGCTGCGAACAATTGGATAAAAACCGGTATATCCAGGCTGGAGGAGACCATGCACGGCGACCTTTCCCTCCAGACAATGAGTGGACGTGTTATAACTGAAATTGCAGGTTATATCGGTGCACAAGTAGGGGCATTTTACCTGCTGGACGAAAAGGACAAGTCGCTGTATCTCTCGAGCGGATACGCGTATACGAGACCGAAGGATCACCCTGAAAGATTCAAGCCGGGCGAGGGCTTGATCGGTCAAGCCGCATCAGGGAAAAAGGAATTCTTTATTCATGACATCCCTGATGAATATATCAAGGTGACATCGGGCCTGGGAAATGCGAAACCCAGGACCCTTTTCGTCATGCCGCTCATTCATGAAGGAAATGTGGAGGGGGTGATCGAGATAGGATCTCTGACCCATTTCACGGATTTTCAATTGGATTATCTTCGAAGTGCTATGCATATCATCGCAATCAATATAGAGGCCGCAAAGAACAGAGACTCCCTTGCCAGAGCCCTTTCCGAATCACAGGCCCTTGCGGAAGAACTTCAAATGCAGCACGAAGAACAGAAGGCAACGAATGAGGCGCTTGAGGAGCAGACGCAACTACTGAGAAGCTCGGAAAGAAAACTCAAGGAGCAGCAGGAAGAGCTTCAGGCAGCCAATAAGGAACTGCGGGAGATCAACGAGTCGCTGGAACAGCAGAAACACGAGGTCGAACAGGCAAACCACGATTTGAATGTCATGAGGAGAGATCTGGAAGAAAAGGCGGAGCAGCTCTCCATCGCCAGCCAATACAAATCAGAGTTTCTCGCCAATATGTCGCATGAGCTCAGAACACCGCTGAACAGCATCCTTCTCCTGGCAAAGTTGCTTGCAGACAACAAAGAATGCAATCTGGATACAGAGCAGGTTGAATCAGCGGGCATCATCTATAAGAGCGGGAACGACCTCCTCTCTCTCATTGACGACATCCTCGACCTTTCCAAGATCGAGGTGGGCAGGATGGAGTTGAATCCTCGCAGGGTTACGATAAAAAGCCTTGCCGATGGTTTGCGTGCCGACTTCGGACATCTGGCGGATGATCACGGCCTCCGGCTTGAGGTCGTGATCGAAAATGATTGTCCGGAATCGATCTTCACCGACAAGAAAAGGATCAACCAGATTCTGAGGAATCTCATGTCCAACGCCCTGAAGTTTACCGAAAGGGGCGGCATATATGTGAATTTCTCATACCCTGCAGCCGACGCGGTATTATCAGCAAGCGGACAGAACCATCACGATTCACTCGCCGTAGCAATAAGGGACACCGGCATAGGCATCCCGGAAGAAAAGCAGAGGATCATTTTCGAGGCATTCCAGCAGGCCGAAAAGGGAACAGCGAGGAAATATGGCGGTACAGGGCTCGGACTCTCCATATCACGAGAGCTGGCAGCACTTCTGGGAGGCGAAATACAACTGAAGAGCGAGCCGGGGAAAGGCTCCGTATTCAGCCTTTACCTGCCCCTTGAAATGGAACAGCCCGATACACTGGAAAAGCCTGATATCTTGCATGCAAACAAGGGAACTCACCAGGTTTCAAACCCGGTCCGGGAAATCTCCCGGCTGCCGGATGATCGTGACGATCTTGGTGAGGACGATAAGGTTATTCTTGTCATAGAGGATGATGCCCAGTTTGCCGCCCTCCTGAAAAAAGAATGCCATGAGAAGGGATTCAAATGCCTGGCTGCTGCAACGGGTGAAGAAGGTCTTGACCTCGTGAGAAGGTATAGTCCAAACGCGGTCGTTCTCGATCTCCTGCTGCCGGGGATCGACGGCTGGGCGGTCCTTGCAGCAATGAAGGACTCTCCGGAAACGCGCCACATACCCGTCCACATTATCTCGGTTGAGAACGAGACCATTCAAGCCTACAGGAAAGGGGCCATAGGGTTCTTGAAAAAACCCGTGAAAAAACAGGACATGGATGAAGTCTTCAGAAAGCTGGAATCCATGTTCAGCAAAAAGGTCAAGGATCTGCTCGTCATTGAAGACGATTCGCGGCTCCGTAAAACCATTGTCAAGCTGGTCGGGAATGGCGATGTGAGGGCCGAGGAAGCGGCGACAGGAGAAGATGCGATCCGCTTTTTAAGATCGAAAGTATTTGACTGCATGATACTCGACCTCGGGCTTCCGGATATGTCCGGGTTCGATCTGCTTGAAAAATTGGAGGGCATGGATGACGTTATCATTCCCCCGGTCGTCGTGTATACCGGCAGGGAGCTGACCAGAGAACAAGAGAATCTCCTGCGTGACTATTCCGAGTCCATCATCATAAAAGGAGTAAGATCCGAAGAACGGCTGCTCGATGAGGTTTCACTCTTCCTGCACCGAATGGTTGGCAGGATGCCGGATAAAAAACGCAAGGTAATAACAAACCTGTACGATACGGATGTCATGTTCAAGGACAAAACCGTCCTTATCGTAGACGACGACATGCGGAACGCATTTGCCCTTTCGAAGGTGCTGGCGGAAAGGGGGATGAAGCTGATCAAGGCAGAAAACGGACGGAAGGCTCTGGATATTCTGGAGCAGGAAGAGCAGATAGATCTTGTTCTCATGGACATCATGATGCCCTTGATGGACGGATACGAGGCCATGAAGAGGATCAGGGAACAGGACCGGTTTGCAAAACTCCCGATAATCGCCCTTACGGCCAAGGCAATGAAAGAAGACCGGCAACGATGCATAGAGGCGGGCGCAAGCGACTACCTGCCGAAACCCGTTGATATAGTGCGTCTGCTTTCCGTTATGCGCATCTGGCTGTATCAATAATAACAGAAGCGATCTACCATGCCCGACGGTATTGAAGCCATTGAAATCAATCTCCTGCTTGAAGCGGTCTTCATGCGATACGGGCACGATTTCAGAAACTATGCTTTGTCCTCCATTGAGCGGAGAATTCGAAATTTCCTTCCGAAATCAGGTTGCCGCACCATCTCAGAGATGATTCCCAGAGTCCTCCACGATGAAGATTTTTTCCGGCAATTGCTTCAGGCATTTTCAATCACCGTAACCGGATTATTCCGCGATCCTCCTGTATTTTGCAGTCTCAGGGAACATGTTGTGCCTATACTCCGGACCTATCCGACCTTCAAGGTATGGATTGCCGGGTGTGCCACCGGTGAGGAGGCATATTCCTTCGCCATCTTGTTAATGGAAGAAGGGATTTACGAAAGGGCGACCATTTACGCCACTGACTTCAATGACGAAGCACTGGCGAAGGCAAAAGAAGGTATATATCCGATTGATTATATCAAAAAGTTCACATCGAATTATCATGAGGCGGGTGGAGTAATGCCGTTCTCGTCCTATTATCATGCACGTTATAATGCGATTGCCATGAACCGCTCGTTGAAGGAAAATATCACCTTTGCAAACCACAACCTGGTGACTGACAGTGTCTTCGGTGAAATGCACCTGATCATATGCAGGAATGTCTTTATCTACTTCGACCTGAAACTTCAAGATCGTGTCCTGAACCTTTTCCAAGAGAGCCTCGTCTATGGCGGGTATCTCTGTCTCGGAATCAGTGAAGACCTCCGGTTTTCCGCTGTCCGGGAGAAATTCGAGAAGGTGGACGAGGATACACGGGTTTTTCGAAAAAGGCGCTCATAATATCATCCATTGAACGGGGGAAAGACCATGGCGACTGTTCAGAAGATCCTTATCGTTGATGATAAAGAAGAAAATCTGTTTGCCCTGGAAAAGTTACTGAGGGAAACCGGTGCAGAAATCATTCCTGCCGGAAATGGAAACGATGCCCTGATTGCTTCATTGAATCACGATCTCTCACTGGCAATCCTGGATGTTCAGATGCCCGAGATGGACGGATATGAGCTTGCACGATATTTCAGAGAGGAAGAAAAAACAAAAGACATGCCGATTATTTTTCTCTCTGCCGTATATTCAGATGAACAGCATATTTCCAGAGGTTATCGAACCGGGGCCGTGGATTTCATCACGAAACCTTACAATCCGGACATATTCCTGAGCAAGGTCAACATTTTTCTTCACCGAGAGAAACTCTTGCAAGAACACAAAGATGCGAGGGAAGAATTGCTCAGGCATCGCGAAAATCTGGAAGAACTGGTAAAGGAGCGAACGATCGAACTGGAAGAGAGAAACAAGAAGCTCAATGAAGAAATAGCCGAACGAAAACGAACCGAGGAGATCAACCAGCTGCTTGCTTCCATAGTGGAGTCTTCAGATGATGCCATAATCGGCAAGACGCTTGACGGCAAGATCTTCAGTTGGAACAGAGGGGCAAGGAAAGTATACGGCTATGAGAAGAGTGAGATTGTCGGCAAAGAAATATCGATAATCACCCCAAGCGGATACGAAGGCGAATGGGATAAGCTGATCAAAACGATAAAGGAGGGGAAATCCATTGAACATTACGAAACGCAACGCCAAAGGAAAGACGGGACAGTAATACACGTTGTGTTGACCATATCTCCGATACGGAATGCCTCGGGAGAATTAGCAGGTGCATCGACTATCGCCCGGGATATAACGGAGCACAAGCAGCTTGAAAATCAAATTCAGCAACTCCAGAAGATGGAGGCCTTGGGCAGATTCGCAGGAGGCATAGCCCATGACTTGAACAATATCCTTTATCCTATTATCCTGGAGACAGAAATGCTTTTGGAAGAGAGTGCACCGAACAGCCCTTTCTCAAAAACACTGAACAATATACTCAAGGCTGCCCATCGGCAAAGGGACTTGATAAGGCAGATACTTTTCTTTGGCAGGAAAAACGAGCAGAAGCTGACCCCCATAACCGTTGCACCGTTAGTGGAGGAGACGCTGGATTTCCTGAGGTCTACCCTTCCAAGAACGATAGATATCAAACAACATATCTCCGCACAGACCGATATGATCATGGGTGATCCGACGCAGATACATCAGGTCATCATGAACCTGTTCAGGAACGCAGCAGATGCGATAGGAAAAAGGAACGGCACCATAGAAGTAAAGCTTGAAAACTGCCACATGGAATCCTGTACTGCTCATCCTGAATTAAAGACAGGTCTCTATCTTGCGCTTACTGTGAAAGACACCGGACATGGAATGAGAGCGGAAGTAATGGATAAGATCTTCGAGCCCTTTTTCACTACCAAAGAGATAGGAGAAGGCAGCGGTATGGGGCTTTCGGTTGTCCATGGAATACTCAAGAACCATGGCGGGGCGATCAAAGTCGAAAGCAAGCCTGAACAAGGATCGGAGTTTATTGTTTTTCTCCCGGTAACCGACAACGATTTCCATATAGAAAGCCAATCCGGCAAGACTCCCCATGAGAGAGGAAAGGGGACGATTCTTCTTATCGATGATGAAGAGGTCATATTATCCAGTGTCAAGAAGGCATTGGAACGTTTAGGCTATGATGTCGTGGCTGTAAAGGACGCCATGGAAGCTCTTGAGATGTTCGGGATGACACCTGAAAAATTCAATCTCGTCATTACCGACCTGCTCATGCCTCATATAACCGGTGTAGAGCTTGCCAAAAAGATTCTGGCCCAGCAAACGGACATACCCATTATTTTATGCACAGGAGTCAATAATGACATCCATGAAGATGAGGCGAAAGCTCTAGGCATTCGGGCCGTACTCAGGAAACCATCGGGCATGAGCGAGTTGAAGACAGCTGTCAGCAGAGTATTCGAAAACCAGCTTTCCCCAGAGTGTATCAGCTGTGACCCGATCTGAAACAAAGGCCTCTTTTTTTGAAATCCCGCTCGATCAAGGTGTGATGAAAACAATCAACCGGAATCTGATGAATGTGTGCACCATGTGGGCAGATCGCTCGCAAAAACTTTGGCAGGGACAAACCGGTCCGGGGTTTGATTCCCCATCCTCATCATTTAACCTGTGTTTTTTGAGCGGTTTGCGGCTTGTGTAAAAACTCAAAATCGCCTTGAATATCACTTGCTGGATGTTCAGTTATTTTTCGGAACGCATCTTGCAATATAAGTTAGGTCATTATATACTTGACAAACCCAATCTAAACATTATAATTGGTATTAGTTATTAAATTAGTTATGTGTTAATGGGGGTTCGCATGAAGGGAATTGATATAACAAATCCGATATTCAATGATGAAGACGAAGCCAGAAAGTACCTCGAAAGACTAAGATGGCCCGAAGGTGTAGTTTGCCCCCACTGTGGGCATAAGGGCGATCACTATGAGCTTCATGCAAAGAAGGACTCCGACAAGCCGGTAAGAAGGGGTGTTTGGAAGTGCCGAAAATGCAGAAAGCAGTTTAGTGTTACTGTTGGGACAATCTTTGAGAGAAGCCATATCCCCCTTCACAAATGGCTCTTGGCTACCTTCCTGATTTGTTCCTCCAAGAAAGGAATGAGTTCTCATCAGATCCATAGAATGCTCAAGGTCACATATAAAACGGCATGGTTTATGACACATCGTATCCGATACGCAATGAAACCACAGGCAGACATGCCGAAATTGAAGGGCATCGTTGAGGCTGATGAAACATATGTTGGGGGAAAGGCGAGGGGCAAAAGAGGAAGAGGCGCAGAGAATAAAGTCCCCGTGTTTTCCCTTGTAGAGAGAAGCGGGAACGTCATTTCTACACCAGTTGAAAGAGTTACGGGGAAGAATCTCAAGGCTATTATGCGTGAGCGTGTCGATAAGTCTTCCATAATTATGACAGATGATTTTAAATCTTACACGGGTGTTGGCCATGAATTTGCAGAGCATCATGTTATTAATCACAGTAGTAAGGAGTATGTGAGAGGGGAAATTCATACGAACACAATTGAGGGGTATTTTAGTCTATTAAAACGTGGTATAATTGGTGTATACCATCATGTAGGAAGGCAACATTTGCACCGGTATCTATCTGAATTCGATTTCAGATATAACAGAAGGCGCATTGATGATGTAGGCCGAAGCAAATCGGCCCTTATTGGTATTGAGGGTAAAAGACTTCTTTATAGGGACTCATAAAAATGAACAAATCGAATCAGTCCAATACTATAAAGCTTACTCTTAAGGGTGATCGCATCACGGCAGACAAGTTGCGCAAAAGCTTGACTGAGTTCTATAACTTTGTTGATGAAGTTGTTAATGAAGTATCTGGCAAGAAAAATCCGATCAAGTGGATTGTAAGCGTCAGAAGAGGTAGCATAATTCTGGAAAATCAACCAGAATATATACAAGATGTTCCACCAATTATTTCTGATAAAATATTCCAAACAATAGATAAGGGTTTTAGAATCCTTGAGAAACAAGCAAGGCGCCCAACTAATTTTACAGACAAGGCATTAGAACATTTGCAAAATCTTGCTGCGATTCCCCAAACAAGAAGCAATGGATTGGAAAAAATAAGCATTGCTGTAAATAGGAAATCTCATGTATTATCAAAGCATGTAGTGGCAAATGTTGATTTGGTTCTTGGTGAGTATTCCAGAGCTATAGGATCTGTTGAAGGAACGCTAGAAACAATCTCGGTAAAGGGACACAAGGAAAGGCTGTATGTTTTCGATTCTCTTACCAATAGACGAATCCTTTGTGATGTAACCGAGGAAATGATGTTAGAGGCATTGACCCCCAAAGTTTTTGGGAGAAGAGTTTATGTTTTTGGAATGATTAGTTACTCCAAAGATGGTTCACCAAGGAGAATTCGGGCTGATGAGTTGAAGGTTCTGAATAACAGAGAGAACCCTCCTTCTATTTTAAAGATGTGTGGCATCTTAGGGGGATGAGGTAGTTGGATTATCGATACTGGGATTCAAACTGCTTTCTTAAATGGCTAAAAAAAGAACCTGATTATGAAAAGTGTAAGGGGGTTCTTTACAATGCCGAGAATAATAAACTCAAGATAGTGACCTCTGCTTTGACAATAGCAGAAGTCATATATCTTCACCCATCCCCGAAGATGACAAGAGAGAAATCGGATGAAATTTGCCGGATGTTCGAGCGGGACTATATTGTGACGATCTCTGTGGATAGGGTAATAGCCGAAGAAGCACGGGAATTATTGTGGCAGTATAAGGCCTTAAAACCTAAAGATGCTATTCACGTAGCGTCTGCAATAAGAGCGAATGTTGTTAATAAATCTAGTTCAATAATACTAGACACTTTCGATGAAGATTTGATCAAGCTTAGTGGCAAAATTGGCACTCCTCCACTAATAATCGGAAGCCCGAATATTGAATACCAGGAGAGAATATTTGCCGGAGAAGACAAAGAAAAAGGCGATGAAGAAGACCTCGAAGAAGCAGCTGACGGATAAGGACAACTCACGCCCAATCATTCCATCTAATGAATTTGATTCGATCGTAAAGACCATTCTGCAAGCACCACCAGAGCCGAAAAAGAAAAGAAAAGATGGGAAGAAATAGATGTATTGACAAATTCCTTTTTGGATTTAATAAGTTGATATTGAGGAGAAAAAAGATGCCTAGGGTGTACATAACATTTTCTGGGGAAATTAATCCAAGTACCACTGAAACCCTCATTGCTGTGCTATCTCAACAAGTGAATAATAAAGTTGATGAAGTTTATTTGATGATCTCAACCCCTGGCGGTAACGTGATGAATGGTCTAAACTTATACAATGTAATGAGGGGGTTTCCGTTTAGGCTCACAACTCATAATGTCGGGAATGTTGATTCAATAGGAAATGCAATTTTCTTAGCTGGACATGATCGATATGCATGCCCACACAGCACATTCATGTTTCATGGTGTTGGATTTGATATAAAAAACCCGATACGATTAGAACAGAAAAACTTACAGGAACATCTCGATGCTATTTTGGCAGATCAATTAAGGATTGGATCTATCATTAGGGAGCACACTAATCTTAACGACGGGCAGATCAGTGATCTTTTCAGAGAAGCCCGGACCAAAGACGCAAACTATGCTCTGAGCATAGGGATGATTCAAGAGATTAGAGACGTCAATATTCTCCCTGGCAGTACCGTAATCTCTCTTGTATTCAAGAGATAGGGCATCCAACTCTTGAGCTATCACTGTTTTTGCCTCATGGGTTTTGTTATTCATAATATAATCCTTTTCGAGATAAATGCAATAAGACTTTAGAATAAATTATATCGAATGGGATTTGGGTTTGTTAAAGACATAATTGCCATAAGTTATATATCAATACCAAAACTTCACGGCCGAGCACCACGTAATAGCGCTTCGTGCTCCGGCCCCGGCATCCGGGAATGTGTCTTTATGAAGCTGCCAGGCGGCGCTGACAGTACAATTTTTTCAGGTTGATTCGCAAGAGGTCCTGATATGAATACGGTATCCAGGCGCCAGTTGCTGATGACCTTCGGGCACTCTCTGGCTATCCTGGGGGCGACCGCGGCTTCGATAGGCTTTTTCACTGCAGCCGCCCTTCGCAGTAATGGACCGTCCGATGCATTCCGGTTTCTTCTTTTTCATCACTCCTGACGGCTTATCTCCTGTTCGATGATTTTTTTCAGTTTCATGAAAATCTGGCCGTCCACTATATCGGGCTGAACGAACGGGTTGTGGTGGCTGCTTCGGGCATCGCGACAGCAGCCTATCTCATCGCATTCGAAGGTTTATTC
>JAHDKO010000166.1 GCA_018436855.1 Deltaproteobacteria bacterium
CGGGAAGTCATACCTTTTCCGGAGACGGTAGGAAGGGTGTGTTTCAGGCCGTGCGAGGACAAGTGCAACTGCAGGCAGCTGGCCGATTCCATCGCGATCAATGGGGTGAAGCGGTATGCGAGCGACACGGCCGGGATCGTGCCGAAGGAGTTTGGTGAGCCCACAAAGAAGGAGAAGATTGCCATCGTCGGATCGGGTCCTGCGGGGCTGACCGCAGCGGTGTGCCTGCGTGAAAGGGGATACGGTGTGAGTGTCTTCGAGCGGGAATCCGCCCCGGGCGGCATGATGACCGCGTGCATCCCGGAGTACCGGCTGCCGCTGGATATCGTGAGCAGGGAGATCAAGGACATCGAGCTCTGCGGCGTGCCGATTCACCTGAACACGGAACTGGGAAAGCACATCACTATTTCGGGTCTGTTCGATGAAGGATACAGTGCGGTCTTTATCGCCACGGGTGCGCACAAGTCTGCCGAGATCGACGTGCCGGGCATCGCAGGCGAGGGCGTGATGGCCGCGCTGGATTTTCTGAAGAAGGTACGGGCGAATCAGCCGGTGAGCATGGGCGAGAAGGTGGCGGTGATCGGCGGCGGAAACGCGGCGATCGACGCGGCCCGCTCTGCACTGAGGCTGGGTGCCAAAGAGGTTCATATTCTGTACCGGCGCACCAGAAACGAGATGCCGGCGACCGAAGAGGAGATCGTAAGCGCGGAGCAGGAAGGGATCGAGGTGATGTATCTCGTGGCGCCGACCGCGGTCGTACGCGATGGGGAGAACATCACCTGTGTGGAGTGCTGCGAGATGAAGCTGGGAGAGCCCGACGAGAGCGGGAGGAGACGGCCCGTTGCCGTCGAAGGTTCGAAGCAGAGCTTTTCAGCGGACACGATTATCGTTGCCACGGGACAGATGCCCGATCTTCAGGCTGGGTCCTCTGATTTGAGGTTCAACCGGAACGGATTTCTCCAGGTCGACGACGAGACGCTCCAGACCTCGGTCAAGGGGGTGTTTGCCGGAGGCGACGTGCTGTACACGTCCTCGGTGACCGAGGCGATCGCGCAGGGGAGAAGGGCTGCCGAGGGCATTGCCCGGTTTCTGGGAGACTCCTGTGCACAGGATGAGACACGTCCGAGAGAGGATCTCCGGACGCGTCCCTTGCAGGGGCATCACCTGCGGGGGGAGAGGCCGCACAATCTCCTGAACGTGGAAGAGCGGATCGGCAATTTCAACGAGGTGGACAAGGGATTTGACTGCGAGACGGCGAAAGGGGAGTCGAACCAGTGCCTGAGATGTGATGTGCCGATACTCATCGATGCCGCCAAGTGCACCGGATGCCAGACCTGCACATACTACTGCTCGTTGTCCAAGCTTGGCTATTTCAACCCATTGAAGGCGAACATCAAGGTCAGGGTGAACACGGTCTTTGGCAAGCTCAACGAGATCTCGTTTACCGAAGAATGCGAAGACTGCGGGATTTGTGCCCGGTACTGTCCGTATGGCGCCTTGACCAGGGCGGACGATCTTTTGCGGGTAAGCGGAGATTTTCCGCACGGGATTCATGGGGAAGGAGTGGATCATGAGTAAGCACGGATTTGGCGGGAAGGTTGCATTTGTTGATCTGACGAATCAACGGGTGACCGAGGAGCCTATACAGGAGAGCATGGTCGAGTTGTTTTTGGGGGGATACGGGATCAATCACAAGCTTGCGTATGACGCGATGATCCCGGGGACAGACCCCCGGGCGCCCGAGAATCCGATTGTATTCGGAGCGGGTGCCCTTGTGGGGACATCGGTGCCGGGAGCGTCGAAGGTTTTTGCCACCACGAAGCTTCCCCTTGGCGGATCGATCGGGAGCCCTGCGGGGAGCATGAGTTTTGCGAGCATGATGAAGTGGGCGGGGTACGACCATGTAGTGGTGAGCGGCAAGTCCGAGAGCCCGGTGATGGTGGTGATCACCGGCGATGGGATATTGATCGAGGATGCGCGTCATCTCTGGGGCCGTGACGTCTATGACGCGACCGCGGAGCTCAAGACCGCCTATGATGGGGCGGGGACGATCTGTATTGGCCCTGGTGGTGAGCAGCAGGTCACCAGTGCGCTTGCGGTTGTCGACGGCATCACCTCGCTCGGCAGGGGAGGTCTGGGGGCCGTGATGGGCTCGAAGAACCTCAAGGCCCTTGTCGCACGCGGCACCAAGGGAGTGACCATCGCGAATCCCAAGCGGTTCGAGAAGAGCATGTCGGGTCTGGTCAAGCGGATGATGGAGTTCAAGGGCCGCAGCCAGGTGGTGGATTTAGGGATGATGGCGGGCTGGGAAGGGCTGCTGCAGGAATATTTCTGCACCGAGCACCTGACGCCCGAGCAGGTGACCAAGACCTTCGGCATCCCCTCGTACAAGAGCATCAAGAAGTCCCGGGTGGCCTGCACGTCGTGCTTGGTGGGGTGCAAGGACCTTCTGGAGTTCGACGAGGGCGAATGCTCCCGGTTCACCATGGGGATCACCTCGTTCATCAACATACCTGCCTTTGCGACCAGGTTTGGCATCAACGACATCAAGCAGGCCGCGCGCATCTACCACCGGTTCGATTGTCTGGGGCTGTGCGGTCAGACCTTGGAGGGTCTGCTGGACTTTCCCTTCGAGCTCTACGAGGCGGGTCTGCTGAAGAAGGAAGACATCGGCTTTGAGCTGAAAAGGGACTACGAGACCATCAACCGGCTCGTGGACATGATGGTTGCGCGCGAGGGTTTTGGCGAAGCCATGGCAGAGGGCTGGGAAGGCATGGTCGGTTTTGTGGGGGACAAGGCCAGGGAGCACGCCTATACGATTAACGGCATCAACGTGATCTGGGAGCCGCGGCTGGGGGTGCTGGGGACCATGGAGTTCGAGCAGCTGGTGAGTCCCAGGGGTCCGTACTCCGCATATGGCGGGTCGCCCACGACCGTGCCGAACCTACCGCCCGAAGTCATGCAGCGGCACTGCGGCCGGGTAGGGGCATCGCCCGAGCTCATAGAACGGATCTTTGCGGTTGAAAACGGGTTCAGGCTGGGGAGCTTCACCCGGTGCTTCGAGGACTGGGTGTGTCTGATGAGCAGCATGGGGGTGTGCAACCGGGGGGGCAACGACCGGTATTATTCTGCTGCGCTGCTGGCGGAGCTGTACTCTGCCGCGACCGGACATGAGGTCGATGTGCCTTCGGTGATGAAGGCGGTGGAGCGAATCTGGACGATATCGAGGATGTCCAATGTTCGGGAAGGCAAGGTGAGAGACGATAGCCAGATACCCGATCGGTGGTTCAAGCCGCTTACCACAGCCGATGAGAAGGAACACGTGATGAAGGATTACTACGAGAAAGACCTTCTCAAGAAGGAAGACGTGCAGGATAACCTGGACGATTACTACGAGTGCAGGGAGTGGGACAAAAAGACCGGCATACCCACAAAAGATAAACTGGCCGAACTGGGACTGGAC
>JAHDKO010000045.1 GCA_018436855.1 Deltaproteobacteria bacterium
ATCCCTTGTCACATATCCTGTATCGCTTCCATACTCCTGTGACTGTGCCACCCCTTGATCTTCCCCTCTCAGATTACTTCGGCCAGCTCGCATCTCTTACGCATTTCTTATGCCGAACAGTATTGGGACGGGTTCACATTTAACGGCCACCGCCGTTTTTCGGAACGGGTTCATTTTTCACGATCCCGGAACCAGGGCTGCCGCCGGTCTACAAGCCCCGTTTTGGGGACGGGTTCACATTCTACGATCCCGGCGCCAAGGCTGCTGCTGGCCTACGAGAGCAGGTCCCCGGGCATGAGCGCCCGGGTGATGACATTGAGCAGTTTTCTGGCGGGCTCGATGTTCCTAAAAACCGGTAGTGAGCGCAAGATACCGCACCGTACATGTTCATCCCGGGACAGGCCGCGGGCCTTCGTCTCGCTATCAGCTTTCAGCCGGCTCCGACTCGAGCTCCTGCACCGGAACATCCTCCCTGACCGCCCCGTCCCCGGCCTTTTTCTTCAGAAACTGAATCTCCCAGAACAGGCAGGTCCCGGTAAGGAGCGCCGCACCCAGGTCGGAAACCGGGCCGGCCAGCCATACGCCGTTCAGGCCGAGAAATCCCGGAAGGATCAGCAGGGCCGGTATCAGCAGCAGCACCTGCCTCGCGAGGTTCAGAAAGATCGCTTGCCTCGCCTTTCCTACGGCCTGAAAATAGTTTGCCCCCACGATCTGGAAGCCGATAACGGGCAGCATAACAAAGAAGAGGCGCAGGGCATGACTGCCCATGGCGATAAGCCCGGTATCCTTACCGCTGAATGCAGAGATGATCAGCGAGGGAAAAAGCATGGCAAAGACGAAGCCTGTGAGGGTCACCCCGGTTGCGACAATGGATGCGAGCCGAAGGGTTTTGATCACCCGGTCGAAGTTTCCCGCGCCGTAGTTGTAGCCGATAATGGGCTGGGCCCCCTGCGAGATCCCGACCACCGGCATGAGGATCAGCATCAGGATGCTGAATATGATGCCCATGGCCGACAGCGCGGTGGTCCCGCCGTATATCCTGAGCTGGTGATTGAAGAGCGAGATGACCACGCTGGCGGCAATCTGCATGGCAAAGGGCGCTGAGCCGATCGCCATGATGTCGAGCACGATGCGCTTCTTCAGTTTGAAGGCCCGTGCGCGGATCCTGAGCAGGCTCCTGCCACCCAGGAAATACCAGAGCACCAGAGCGGAAGAGCACGCCTGGGAGATGACCGTTGCTATGGCCGCACCCCTGATTCCCATATCGAGCCAGAAGATGAAGATTGGATCGAGCAGGATATTCAGGAACGCCCCGATCAGCATGGTGGACATGGCCGTGTTCGGATTGCCCTCGCCCCGGATGAAGTTGTTCATTCCGAAGCCGATGCACTGGAAAATCGTCCCGACAAGGATGATCTGGAGATAATCACGTGAATAGGGCAGGATATCGGCACTGGCCCCGAACATCAGGAGAATCGGCGTGGTGAACGCCAGGCCGAGGAGGGTCAGCGCGGCGGAGACGATGATGAACAGGACAAGGGCGTTGCCCATGACGGTTTCCGCCTCGTCCTTCCTCTGCTGTCCGAGCCGGATGGAGATCAGTGAGGTGGCCCCGATGCCCACGAGCATGCCGAAGGCCATGAGAATGATCATCATGGGGAACGCCACACTGATTCCCGCAATGCCCACAGCACCCACGGCGCGGCCGATGAAAATCCGGTCGACCACGTTATAGAGCGCGTGCACGAGCATGCCTACCACCGCCGGGAGGGAAAACCTCCACAGAAGTCCTGCAATGCCCTGTTCACCAAGTTGTCGTGCACGTTCCATCCTTCTCCACACCTTCCCTTCAGTGGTCTGCGGCAATGGATATCCCGGAGCCGCCGCGCTGTCAACACCGGGGAAAAGGGGGGGTGATTATCCGCCCAGTCTCACGAGTGCACGGGCACTCTGCCGTGCATGGCGCCGGGTTCGGGAGACAAAGGCAGGGTGCCGTCGGTCTTTTTTCGAATGTCTCGCTCGATGATCTTTTTTCTCATGCATCCGATCCCTATGAAAACTGTATCCATTGGGAGAAAAAATCATGCGATCAAGAGTTCGATCCATAAGGCGGCTCATCACGATACTGGCAGGGGTGCTGGTATTCGCCGCGTTCATCGGCACCGCTGCATACGGAATCGATGGAGAGGCAACGGGCAAGCTGAACATAAACACGGCCACGCAGCAGGAGCTGGCCTGGTTTCTCTGGAGAAACGGGCTCGGCAATGCGGTGGAGCTCTCCGAGAACATCGTGAGCTATCGCCAGTTGAACGGTCCGTTCAATGATATCCGGGGGCTCAGAGAGGTCAGAGGCATCACCGCATATGAGTTCGATCGGATCAAGCTCTGGGTCAAACTGGCGGGAGAATCGGATTATCGTCCCGGGAGAGAACCTCCGGCACCCCGATACCCTTACCCCGGAGCGCCGGTACCCCGTGACGACTATCCCCACAACCGGTACCCGGATGACGAGCCGTACGGCCCCTGGAGAATACGGCCGTGACCGGGCGCTGCAATGGTGCACAGCGCAACGTGGGCGGTGATTCATTTCTCTTTGTATTCCGGTGAGAGAAACGGTATAATCAGGCATATACATGCCGTCGGCACCAACCGCACCTTTGTATCCTGTGAGAGGAGGTTTGTTTATGGACTATCGGATCGAACAGAGAAACTGCCTCCTGTTCCGCAACGCCCGGACTCGCAGTGCACCGGCCCCTGCCTTTGGCTTCATGGCACAGGATCGCGGGTTTCCGCCGCCTAGACGCGCAAAAGAAACTGCTCACGGCAATGATCGAGTGACCGGCATGAAGGGGCGATGTCTCCTGTTCCTTTTTGCGTTCCTGATCCTGGGGACAGGGCTTCTCTCGTGCAGGACCGCTATCGGTCCGGGTGACAGGGCCTGGAGCAGGGAAAACGACCAGCTCGGCAAAACCCTCGACGTGGACGGATATTCTCTGCACTACATCGATATGGGCACCGGCGAGCCTGTTGTGCTGGTGCACGGATTCGCCGAGACCGTCTATTCCTGGCACGAGAATGTCCCGGCGCTGAGAGAGGCCGGGTTCAGGCTGATCATGATCGACCAGCCCGGGCACGGCCGGTCGGGCGCACCCGGCGGGCCGTACGCCTACACCCTCGAAAATCAGGCCGAGGCGGTCGTGAAGCTCACCGAGCACCTGGGTCTCTGGAAGTTCAACATCATCGGGCACTCCACAGGCGGCAGCATTGCTCTTTTCATCATGCTCAACCATCCGGGAAGGGTGCAGCAGGCAGTCGTGATCGACCCGGTCTGCTTCAAGCCGCCTTCAGTGCAGCTGTTGAAGATTCCCGGCATGGAATTCCTGGCGAATGTGTTCGGCGGCCGCTGGTCTGTCCGGACAGGGCTGGAGGATGCCTATTACGACGGCTACCGGGTCGATGAGGCCCTGGTGGACGAGTATTCCCGGCCCCTGGCCCGGCCCGAATATTACCGGACCCTCATTTCTCTGGAAAAAGAGTTCTATTCTCCGGGCTTCCACAAGATGGCGGAAAGCTACGGCCAGATTCAGGCGCCGGTGTTGATCATCTGGGGAAAAGAAGATACATGGCTCCCTGAAGAACAGGGCGCCATGCTGCACGGACGTATGGAGAACTCCACCCTGCAGGTGATCGAAAACTGCGGGCACATCCCTCACCAGGAATGCTCGGATAGGGTCAACCCGCTCCTGGTACATTTTTTTCAACGGTTCTAAGAAAAATGTCCTGCAGGAGCGGCCTTTCCGGCCGGGTACTGATCAGGACCCTGAACAGCCACCCTTCCCTTTTTCTTCGGTTTCATCATGTGATGGTTGCATGAGTATGGCTTTCGCGTTTATTATTACCCGTGAAATACCGGCTGTCTGCATGATGCGGGGCAATGCATACAGCGAATTGCACGAAAGTGATGTCGGAAGGAGGAAACATGCTCAATTTCAAGTATCATAACCCCACCAGAATCATCTTCGGCAAAGGACGCATCAGGACCGTGGCAAAAGAGATTCCGGAAGGGTCGAGGATCCTGATCACCTATGGAGGCGGCAGCATCCGCAGAAACGGGGTGTTCGACCAGGTGATGAAGGCCCTTGAAGGCCGTGATGTCCTCGAGTTCGGCGGCATCGAGCCCAACCCCGAGTATGATACGCTGATGAAATGCGTCGAGCTGGCGCGCAGCGAACGTGTCGATTTTCTTCTCGCCGTGGGCGGCGGGTCCGTAATCGACGGGACCAAGTTCATCGCGGCTGCAGTTCCGCACCAGGGGGACCCGTGGGAGATCGCGACCAGCTTCGGCAGACGTGTGGGCGGGTCCCTTCCCTTCGGCAGCGTTCTCACCCTGCCCGCCACCGGCTCGGAGATGAACAACGGAGCCGTAGTCTCCCGGAGGTCCCTGAACGCCAAGCTGTCGTTCGGCCACCCGTCGCTGTTCCCGGTGTTTTCGGTTCTCGACCCCACCACCACCTACACCCTGCCCGCGGAGCAGATCAGCAACGGGGTCGTGGACACCTTTGTCCATGTCACGGAGCAGTACCTCACCTATCCGGTGCAGGGCAAGATTCAGGACCGCTTCGCTGAGGGCCTGCTGCTGACCCTGATCGAGGACGGGCCGATTGCGCTGAAGGAGCCCGAGAACTACGACGTGCGGGCCAATCTGATGTGGTGCGCCACGCTGGGCCTCAACGGCCTCATCGGCGCTGGCGTGCCCCAGGACTGGGCCACGCACATGGTAGGCCACGAGCTCACTGCCCTGTACGGCCTGGATCACGGCAAGACCCTGGCCGTCGTGCTGCCCGCCCTGCTCAATGCGCGCAGAAGCGAAAAGCGCGATAAGCTCCTGCAGTATGCGAAGCGTGTCTGGGGAATCGCGGAAGGGGACAATGATGCAATGATCGATGCCGCCATCGAGAAGACCCGGGCGTTTTTCGAGAGCCTCGGGGTGCGCACCAGCCTGAGCGCCTACGGCATCTCGAACGAATGCATCCCGCGCGTGGCCGAGCTGCTGGAGCAGCACGGCCTGACCCGCCTGGGCGAACGCTCGGACATAACGCCCGAAACGGTCCGGAATATTCTGGAGCTCTGTCTGTAATCGGGCCCGCGGTTATCGCCATACAGCCGACATCGCCAAGGGCAAGCCCTGGACCCTACTTCAAGCCGCAAGCGGCGGGGAATGTGACCGCACCTTCAAAGTCCTTCAACATGCGGACTTTAGAAGGAGGATTCAGGCCCTGATTCTTTTTGCCGGACGCCCTATAGAGTCCGGATCACGGGTTGTCACCCGGATAGTCACGCCCGGACTCCCCTGATCAGGCGCGTGCGGTCGCGGACCTCGATCCGGCGCTCTCTCGGAACCGCGAAATAGTTCGTCGTGCGCCTGGGATATACATGACTGTCCAGGAAGCATTGCAGAGAAAGGCTTTCGCCGTCGTGAGCAAGGCGGTTGGGCACGAAGATCAGATATTCGAGCTCGCCGAGCTGCTCCCACAATGCCTCTTTGGTATACCCCAGGGAGTTCCCCTCAGAAGGTGCGCTCTCGAACATGACGACCGGGCGGCTTTCCGAAAGTACCTGTTTCCCGCCGCAGACAACCCCGAGCTCGGCGCCTTCGACGTCGATCTTGATCACATCGACAGGGAGCGATGAAACGAGGTTGTCCAGTGTGTCCATGGGCGTGACGATCTCACGTATGGAATCATCTTTCCCCGACGGCCGCGAAAGCGAGCTGTACCCGGACCTGAGGGTGTGGATGAAGAAGGAGACCTCACCCCGGGATTCACCGAGCGCACACTGATGGATCCGTGCAAACGGAAACTTCCACCTGAGCCTGTCCGCCTTCTCGGGAATGGCCTCGATCGCCACGATATCCACGCGCTTATCGCTGCGGTGAACTTCGGAAATGACCGAGCCGATGTGCGCGCCCACATCGACGAACACCTTGCCGGGCCGGCAGAGCTTCGTGACTATCGAAAACGCGATCTGGTCGTTGACGAGAGACCCCACCGCCTCGGGATTACAGAGCAATGCACGCAGGAGATCGAACCTGTCGCGCGCGGACAGTGCCGCGTGGCCAAGGACCGAGTTCAGAAACACTTGCTTCATCCAGCCACCTCCTCAAAACACCATGGGCCGATCTCCCCCCGGGCCGTCAGGAAAAGGCCTGTCGGCTCGAGAAGGCCTCTCTCCCCCTGCTGACCGGGCAGGACAGACGCATCGCCTTTGTGTTCTCCATCGGCAGGAGCGGCCCCGGAGAATAGAGGCCGGTGCATCTTCCGTGTCCAGGCCGGAAAATCCGGCAGGATAGGCAGGCCGGGTATCAACAGGTGTACCTGGGAGAGAAACCCCTGTCGGTCCCGGTCAGGACTGCATCAGGAGATGAAGAGATTGTTGGTGGCGAAGTTCGGGTCGCTCGTGAGATTGACCCCGATGCGCCTCAGGCCGGCCTCGTCTCCCGGGGTAGGGATGTGGGTCATGTGCACCTCGCAGCCGCTCAGGTCCCGGATCTTCTCCAGGGCGATCTGGGCGGCCGGATTTGCTGTCGCGCTGATGCTCAGGGCCACGAGGGCCTCCTCGAGATCGAGGCTCACCGACTTTTCGGCCAGGATGTCTGTCTTGAAGTTGCGCAGCGACTCGATGATGTTGCTGGGCAGCAGATCGATCCGCGCCGGGATCTCGGCCAGGTGCTTGATGGCCTTGATGATCAGGCTCGAAGCCGCATGCATCATGGGAGAGTTGCTGCCCGTGACGATGGTGCCGTCTCTGAGCTGGATTGCGGCACCGCAGTAGATGCCCTCGTTCCCCTTTGTCTCGTCGCTCATGGCGTCCTGGGCCGCCTTTCTGGCGGGGTGGACAACGCTGCGGTTCTCGGGCGTGATGCGGAACTCCTTGAGGAGAAGCTCGACCCGCTGCACGGTCTCCTTTTCGGTAAAGCCCATTGCGTACTCGCACTGATAGCGGAAGTAGCGGCGGATCACCTCCTGCCGGGAGGCCTCCCTGACCACCTCGTCGTCCGTGATTGCGAACCCGGCCCGGTTCACGCCCATGTCGGTGGGCGACTTGTAGAACGAATCGCACCCCGTGATCTTCTCCAGTATACGCCTGAGCACGGGGAACACCTCGACGTCGCGGTTATAGTTCACCACCGTGGTGCCGTAGGTCTCCAGGTGGAAAGGGTCGATGAGGTTGAAGTCGCGGATATCCGCGGTTGCGGCCTCGTAGGCGATGTTGGCCGGGTGCTTCAAAGGGATGTTCCAGATGGGGAAGGTCTCGAACTTCGCATAGCCCGAGCGGATGTTCCTGCGATAGTCGTGGTAGAGCTGGGAGAGGCTGGTTGCGAGCTTGCCGCTGCCCGGGCCGGGTCCGGTCACGATCACCAGGGGTCTGGTCGTCTCGATGTAGTCGTTCGCGCCGTATCCCTCGTCGCTCACGATGACCTCGATGTCCGTTGGATAGCCTTTGGTGAACCGGTGCGTGTAGACCTTGATCCCGCGCCGCTCCAGCTTGTTTTTGAACTGGACCGCTGCGGGCTGGCCCTCGAAGCGCGTGATCACCACGCCCAGCACATTGATGCCCCACTCCTTGAGATCGTCGATGAGCTTCATGGCGTCCGAGTCGTAGGTGATGCCGAAGTCCGCCCTGATTTTCTTGCGCTCGATGTCCCCCGCATAGATGCACAGCAGGAGGTCGGCCTTGTCCTTGAGCTCCCGGAGCAGCCTCATCTTTACGTTCGGGTCGTATCCCGGCAGCACCCGGGCCGCGTGGTAGTCGTACATCAGCTTTCCGCCGAACTCGAGATAGAGTTTGTTGTCGAAGCGCTTCACGCGCTCGAGAATTTCCTGTGCCTGTTCCCTGATATACTTCTCGTTGTCGAACCCGATCGCTCCGGCCATAACTCTCCTTATCCGTATGATTGCTGTAATTTTAAAGATAGTGCCGGTCAATGCATCAGGCCGTATGCCCGGCCATGGGATGCAGCTCTTTACCCGGCTGCTCACGTGCCCCTTATATACGATTGTCCCTGCAAGAACAATCATCTTTCCCGGACGAGACCGAGAAAGTCATCTTGTGCCGGTGGCTGTTTGAATTTGCCCTTACGGGTTTGCATAATGAAAATAAGAGGCCCAAGAAGAGTTCTCTCTGGTTGCATAAAGCCTTGGCGGATCGCGCGGCCTGTGTCTGGGGGCTGCAGCGGTATACCGGCATAGGAGGATGAAAGTTGGAAGCCGAATTCGAATCGCCCGGAGGGGCCGTGTTGATCCGGCGATCGCCCGGAATGCTGCACCTCGCGCTCAACCGGCCCGAGGCCATCAACAGCCTCACCCTCGACATGGTGCGTCTGATGGCTCACGAACTGGAAGCCGCGCGGGAAGACACGGGCGTGAATCTCGTTCTGCTGAGCGGCCGGGGCGAAAAGGGTTTCTGCGCCGGCGGCGACATCAAGATCATGGCGCGGGCCGCAGAAGAGAACGACATACGGCCGGCCATGCAGTTTCTGATGGAGGAAAACGATCTCGATCTGGCCGTTCACCGTTACCCCAAGCCGGTGGTCGTACTTGCCCACGGCATCACCATGGGAGGCGGGCTCGGGATAGCCGCCGGTGCGGATGTCGTGGCGGCGACCGAGACCACGCGCATGGCCATGCCCGAGACCCGCATCGGGTTCTTCCCGGACGTGGGTTCCACGGGCTGGCTGTTCGAAAAGTGCGGCAAGGGGTATCCGGAGTTTCTCGGTCTGACAGGATATGAGCTCAAGGGTGCTCACTGCGTTCGTGTGGGGCTGGCAGACTGCCTCATCCCCGAGTCCGAGATCCCCGGGGCGATCGGGGCCATGAGCAGCCATGCGCCCGTGCTGATGTCAGATCGGCATGCCGCCTCGAACCGGGTCCGGGAGATCCTCGCCCCCTTCACGCTGAAGGATATCCCGGCCGACCCGGAGATGGACCAATGGGTCGAAGAGTATTTTGCGGGCAAGACATCGGTGAGCGGCATTCTGGATGAGCTCAGGGACTGCATAACGCAGGACGACCTGTGCGAAGGTGTGTTCGAGAGACTCTCGGAGCGCTCTCCCATCGCGGTGACCATAACACTGCAATGCCTGCGCCTCGACGAGGGCAGAGACCTCCGTGAGGTCTACCAGTCGGATCTCAAGGTTGCCAGGTATCTCATGGAGCAGCACGACTTTAAGGAAGGGGTCAGGGCCCGGCTTATCGACCGGGACAACCGCCCGCAATGGGACCCGGACACCTTTGACAAGGCCGCGGCCATGCTGCGCATCACGCCATTCGAGGAATAGCTCGCAGGATTTCCTTAAAAAACCGGTTGATTCTACCGGTTGCGTGCTGGTATCAACCGTAGACGAGATGAAGATAACCGATGAGGAGTTCGAGCGGATCGTGGACAGGTCGCTCGACCGGATCCCTGAAGAGCTCATGCTTCACGTCAAGAACGTGGCCATCCGGGTGGAAGACCGGCCGTCCCCGGACCTGCTCGAGGAAATGGGCATGCCCGAAGACGAGCTCCTGCTCGGCGTGTACACCGGCGAGGCCCTTCCCGACCGCCTTCTCACCTTCCCCTCGTTCTACCCGGACACCATCATCCTCTTCAAGGAGCCGCTGCTGGATGTCTGCAGGGATATCGAGGAACTGGAGGAAGAGATCGAGGTCACGGTGGTCCACGAGATCGCCCACTACTTCGGCATCAGCGAGGAGCGGCTTGCGGAGTTGGGGTACGGGTAATCTCTCTCTTTGCCCTGGAACAGGTGCATGTTCCCGTCGACACATGAAATAACCGTTGCGTCTGCCCCTCTCAAGCTGGTATCTTCTCTTCCCTGTTGTCTTGCCGCCAGAGACGAACACACCACACGAAGGGACAATGGAGCATGAACCGAGGAGTCCTGTACGCAGCCGCAGCCTTTGTGCTGTGGGGCCTTCTGCCGGTATATTGGAAGTGGCTCCAGCACATTCCCGCCTTCGAGGTGCTCTGTCACCGGATCATCTGGTCGTTTTTCATGCTGGCGTTCGTGGTCGCGATCACGGGCCGGTGGAAAAAGCTTCGCCGCGACCTCTTCAGTACGCGGGTGCTGTGTGCGTACATTGCAGCCGGTGTTCTGATCACGGCCAACTGGCTCACCTATATCTGGGCCGTGGGCGCCGGGTTTATCCTGGAGACCAGCCTCGGTTACTTCATCAATCCCCTGCTCAGCGTCCTGATGGGGGTCGTGGTCCTGCACGAGCGTCTCCGGCCCGCACAGTGGGCCGCTATCGCCCTGGCGGCCGCGGGCGTGTGCTACATCTGGGTCGCCCATGGGTCCCTGCCCTGGATCGCGCTCGTCCTTGCAGTCTCCTTCAGCCTCTACGGCCTGGTCAAGAAGATCGCCCCCCTGGGCTCGCTCCAGGGGCTCACCGTGGAGACCGCGGTGCTGCTTCTGCCGGCTCTGGCCTTTCTGGCATATTCCGGTCAGGCAGGCCGGGGTGTGTCCCTCCACACAGGATTAGTCACCGGCATCCTGCTCGTCGGCACAGGGCTCGTCACCGTGGTCCCCATGCTGCTTTTTTCGTCGGCGGCCAGGCGGATCGATCTCTCGCTTCTGGGCATCATGCAATACATCGCACCCTCGATGCAGTTCGCCCTGGGGGTGTTCGTCTACCACGAGCCGTTCACCCGCGAGAGGCTCATCGGGTTCGTCATCGTATGGTCGGCCCTGGCGGTCTATGCTGCGGAAGGATACATCAGCCGCAGGCCACGGGCCGTCCCTATCGCGCCGAACCAGGCTTGAAGACCGGGGATCACTGTCTCAGCGGTTCATGGGGCAGCTTGGGTTTCTGAAGCGAGAACAAGCCGAGGAACCGCGCAAAACTGACAGCATTGCCCTGCTCATAGTCGAAACCGGCCAGGGTGATCACGGGGTTGCGGATCCTGGCGAGCATCTCCTTGAACGCGGCCGCATTCGCCGTGACCTCGATATCCAGGTCCATGCCGTCGAGGGCGGCGGGCCTGCATTGCCTGATCTCCGCGACACCCCTGCGCACGTGGATGAGATAGGCTGTTTTCTCGTCCTCGAACCTCATGCCAACCCGCTGGTCCAGGTGGGCGCTCCCCTTAGGGTCGAGGTTCACCGCCAGGAGCTCGAAAAAGCCCTCGAGCGGAAAGCGGCGCACCTGCTCTGGCTTCTGCCCCGCATCGGCCAGGGCCACGAACCCGCCTCGGATCTCCAGGGCCTCGGTCAGGTAGTAGTGGCGTGCATTGGGGTTCTCTTCCCGCTCGCCCAGGGCGATGAGCGATTGCACCCGGATATCACGCGCTGAAGGATTATCGGGGTCCAGGCGTATCAGGTGGCCGGAGAGCTCGAGCGCCGCCTGATACTCGCCGTTGTCCAGGGCCTGCTGCGCATGTGCCCGAAGGGCCTTCTCGCTCCCTGCGAGGCGCACCAGCAGGCGGGCCTTCTCGGGGCGGGTGAGCGGGTTGAGGTGGGCTGAGTCGCCGTCGAACC
Organism: Deltaproteobacteria bacterium; assembly: GCA_018436855.1. GTDB lineage: Bacteria > Desulfobacterota > Desulfomonilia > UBA1062 > UBA1062 > Phosphitivorax. The sequence continues at coordinate 11,534 of JAHDKO010000045.1, forward strand.
ACCCGAGCTCTCCGGCGAACACGGAGCGGACCGACCATGCGACCGTGCCGTAGAAGGGCTGGAGATATGGGGCTTCTGCCAGGTGCAGGGGCAGCTTGATGTATTCCACGAGCTCGTCCGGGGTCATACCCTGGTTGATGCCGCGAATGGCCTGGTCGTGCACGAACTGGATCGCATCACGGTAGTCCCTGAGCACGGTTTCGATCCTCTCCTGCCCGATGACGGGCCTGGTGTGGCCGGGCACCAGGTATTCCGGGCGCCTGTCGCGCATCTTGTCGATGCTGCGGTACCACTGCTGCAGGCTGCGATAGGGCGTGCCCCGGATCGTATACAGGTTCGGAAAGGCCCAGTAGAAGTTGTCGCCGCACAGGAGCACCCGCTCGCTCGGCAGCCACACGAAGATCTGGTCGTCGGTCTCACCCGGGGCGTGGACCAGCTCGAATTCGATCCCGGCGACCGTGTCGTTGAGTGTATCGGAAAAAGTCCGGGAGGGCGGCAGGTAGCCGATGGAGCTGTCCCGATCGTACCGGAGAAAGGGGCCGATCCCGCAGTTGACGAGCCCTTCATCGTCGAGGAAGCCGCCGAACATGCGCATGCCCCGCATGTCGGTCACTGTGCGCATCTTGCTCACGATCCGCCCGACAAGCCCGGCCGTTGTCTCGTGGGCATAGATCGGCACGCCGCCGTCGGGCGCGAACACCTCGGCCCCAAAGATGTGGTCGACATGGTTGTGGGTATAGATGATGGCTTTGACGGGCTTGTCCGATATCTTTCTGAACTCGGAGAGCACCTCGGACGCGGCCTCGCACGACTCCATGGTATCCACGATGATCAGGCCGTCGTCGCCCTCGATCATGATGGAATTCGCCAGCCCGTAGCCGATGGCTGCATAGACGTTGCCCGCCACCTTTTCCACGCCCTTGCTGAAGATTTCGGTGTGCGCCTTCAGGGAAGGCTGCGCGACGAGGCCTTCCGGGCTCCCGCCCTCTTCCGACTGCCGGTGGTTGCAGGCGGCGCCGAGCAGCAGAATCATCATGGCCCAAGGCAGGATGATATTTCTCTTCATGGATCCCTCCTCTCATTGAAAGCAAAACAAATGTTATGTATTATAGTAACCACGAGCGTGTGCGGTGTCTATCGAAAGATTACAAGGATATGCCGGCCGGTCCGGTATTCTCTTCCGGTCCACACCCTCAATCCAGGGCGCGGGCGGTTTTTCCATGTCCTGTGCATCCATGCGCCGGGCATGCGCATCTATAGTGAGCAGTGAACGGGATTCTTAGTTTCGGCACTATCCTGTCACGCCGACAAACCGGGGGGTAAACCCATGAACAACCTCAAGACCTTTTTCCTGATGCTGGTCATGACACTGATCCTGATCGGCATCGGAAACATCCTGGGCGGCACGCAGGGGATGATCATCGCCTTTGTGCTGGCCGCAGTCATGAATTTCGTCTCGTACTGGTTCTCGGACAGGATCGTGCTCTCCATGTACCGGGCGAAAAAGATCGAGGAGCAGGATATGCCCGAGCTCTATTCCACGGTCAGGACTCTCACCCGCCAGGCGTCGCTGCCCATGCCCGGGCTGTATTTCATCGACACGCCCATGCCCAATGCATTCGCTACGGGCCGCAACCCGAACCACGCAGCCGTGGCCGTGACCAGGGGAATCGTGGACCTGCTCGACTCGCGCGAGCTGAGCGGGGTGATCGCGCACGAGCTTTCCCACGTAAAGAACCGTGACATCCTGATATCGACCATAGCGGCAACCTTTGCAGGGGCCGTGTTCATCCTGGCGAGGATGGCGCAGTTTGCAGCCATCTTCGGAGGAGGCCGGGGCGGCCACGACAGCAGGGGCGGCGTATTCGGACTGCTGGCGATCGCAATCATCGCCCCGATCGCAGCGATGATCGTCCGGATGGCGATCTCGCGCTCGCGGGAATACCAGGCGGATGCGAGCGGCGCACACATCTCGGGAGACCCGCTGTCATTGGCCAGCGCACTGCGAAAGCTCGAATCAGGGGTTCAGCGCAGCCGCGCAGAGGTCAATCCAAGCACGGCCCACCTGTTCATCGCAAACCCCTTGAGGGGCAATTCAATCCTTGCCCTGTTCTCGACCCACCCGCCAATGGAAGAGCGGATCAGGCGCCTGGAGCACATGGCGCACGGGCCTATCTCGTGACCTGCACCTCACCTGCACACGGGCTCTGACCCCGGCTCCAGATTCGCGAGGTACTCGGCGACCGCAGGGATGTCCTGCCCGGCCACATCAGCGCCTTTGGACACCATCTCGGAGACGGTCCGGATCCATTCCTCGCGGTCTTTCTCGCCCAGATTGTCGCAGATCCGCCGGGTGGTGTGGCACGCGGTACATTTTGTCATGACAGTAGACTGGGGATCACTCTGCTGCCGGGCATCACCGTCGCGAAGAACGAGAATGCCGGAGAAAATGATGACGATTACTGCAACCACGACAGGCGGAAGGAAAACGGCCTTGTTCAATGCACCCTCCTTTTTCTGTTCTGCCGGCCCTGAAGAATACGGGCCGTACGGCTCCGGACTTACAGATCTTTCCTAATAATCAGCGCCACGGCCTCACCGCCGCCCAGGCACAACGAGGCGAGCCCGATCTTGCTGTTTCTGCGCATCATCTCATAGATCAGCGTGGTGAGCACCCTCGCGCCGCTGGCACCGATGGGGTGGCCCAGCGCGATGGCCCCTCCGTTGACGTTGACCTTTTCCATGTCGATGCCCAGCTCCCTGATGACCGAGACCGTTGAGCCGGCAAAGGCCTCGTTGATCTCGAAGAGGTCGACGTCCTCGATTTTGAGGCCTTCCTTCTTCAGGACCTTGGGTATGGCGAGCGTGGGTGCCACGAGAATGAACTTCATATCGATGCCCGCACTGGCCTGCGACCTGACAACAGCCAGCTCGGGACAGCCCAGCTCTTTTGCCTTTTCGCGGGCCATGACCACCGTGGCGGATGCACCGTCGGATATTCCCGATGCGTTGCCCGCAGTGGTCTTGCCGCCCACCTTGAACACGGGTTTCAGCTTTGACAGGGCCTCCATGCTCGTCTCCCGGGGATGCTCGTCCGTATCGAAGATCTTATGTCCGCCCTTTTTCTGCGGGACCTCCACCGGTACGATCTCCTCCCTGAACAGCCCTTTTCCGATCGCGTTCAATGCGCGTTCATGGCTTCTCAGGGCGTACCGGTCCTGATCTTCCCTGCTCACGCTGTACCGGTCGATGACCAGCTCGTTCGAGGCCCCCATATGGAAATCATTCACGATGTCCCACAGACCGTCGTGCATCATGTGGTCATTGATCGTGCCCGGCCCCATGCGGTAGCCGAAACGGGCCTTGTCGAGATAGTACGGGGCCTTGCTCATGCTCTCCATGCCGCCGGCCACGATGATGTCCGCGTCGCCCAGGGCTATGGCCTGGGCCGCGAGCATGACCGACTTGAGTCCGGAGCCGCAGACCTTGTTGACGGTGAGGCACTGCACCTCCCAGGGCATGCCTGCCTGAACGGCTGTCTGCCGGGCCGGGTTCTGTCCCAGGCCGCAGGGAAGGACAATGCCCATGATGACCTCGTCGACATCTTCCTTTCTTATCCCGGAGCGGCTGATCGCCTCTTCTATCACAATGGCGCCCAGCCTGTTTGCGTCGATGCCTGCAAGGCTGCCGTTGAAACCGCCGATAGGCGTTCTTACCGCGCTGGTCAAAACGACTTCTCTCATGACTTCCTCCTGGATCGTCAGATTATGGGCCATTGGTTCTCAACAACCCCGCTGTATTGAGCACGAAAAGCATACCAAAGAATTCCCCGGTTATATTTAAGGAAAAGTCGTGTCCTCCGAGAAACTCAGTGCCGCAAGCGGGATTCAAGCATTCTATCGTATTATAATGCTTCCGATCCCACGAATGCACAGTCCGGACCCGGATACGGGAGGGACAGGTTCTGATAATCGGGCAGGTGCGTTGCTCGAGACTGGATATGCAGCTTGTCCGTGAATACCCGGCACGTTGATGTAACGACTGGAGAAATATTTTTTTCCGGGCGATCCGAAAAAAATCGATCATCGGTGTTGCCTGACGGGAACATTTCGCGTATAAACTCTCCTTTCCGATATTCTCGAAAAAAACGATAGAGGAGACAACTACTCGTGGCAGAACAAGATCTGGTTTACCGAGGAAAATCGAAAGATGTCTACAACATCACTGAGGGGCCTCACTCCGGCAAATATCGATTTGTTTTTACCGACAGAGCCACCGGCTATATGGAAAACGGCAAGGCTGTTTTCGATCCCGGCTATGACACCGTTGTCGGTGAAATCCCCGGAAAAGGCGCTATCGCCTGCAGGTTTGCCACGCACTTCTTCAGGCTGCTCAAGGAAAAGGATGTTCCTTCGCACTACATCGATACGATCAGTGAAAACGAGATGATCGTGGAGCCCGCCATCCCGCTCTGCATGCCCGCAGGCTCGCCGGAGCTTCCCGGGTCGGCTCCGCTCCTGAATCTCGAGTTCACCTGGCGGAACAACGCGACCGGGAGCTTCTGGAGGAGATATCCCTTCGTGAAACCCGGCAAGAATCTTCACCGGGTGGTCGAGGCATGGACAAAGGGTGACAGCGATCTCCTCATCACGTTCGAGGCCCTGGAAGAGACGGGCGCATTGACCGGCGACGAGATCGCCCGGAGCGTCGAGCTCGTCAAGGACATCGCGGAGATCGTGTCCGCGGAATTCGCATCGAAGAACCTCCATGTCATCGACGGCAAGTTCGAGCTGGGCAGGCTGAAATACGGCGACGACAAGATCGTGCTCATCGACGAGATATCCCCGGACGTGTTGCGGGTGTGCAACGGATATTCACCCGATGACAGCGGCGACTGCACGGCGTACGGACAGTGCACGGTAACGAGCCTCTCCGATGGCAAGAGGACGATCAAGAACAGAAAACAGGTCTCTGCCTCCGATTTCGTAAGCATTTTCCTCTCATAGAGCCTTTCATCGGAATATCCGCCTCCGGCATGAGAAAGGCAGGGGACTCTCCCCTGCCTCATTTGTTTCTTCTCCCTGACGACAAAGACCTGTTCTCTCCAGGTGCCCATGCCCGGTGTACCGGGAGAGTAAGCATTCGTATACCGGCGATCCTCTCATTTCCGAGTAGTGACGGATCGGCCGGTTGTACCCGGCATGGGTATTCCTGGATCGCAGTCCTTGAATCTTTTGTTTCAGGACAAAGTTTCCCTCGCGAGAGGATGTACCGGCCGCAACTTTGATTGGGGAGCGGTCCTATGGCATTGATTCGAAAGGTTTGGCATGGTTGTCGCTCCACTGTTCATCCGATAGCGGTCTCTCACAGGCCAGCATTTTCATAAAGCCTGCCTGGCCTGTTTTTCTGCGGGCGGCGGTGCCAGGCCCTGAAGCCCCTTGAGAATATCCGAAGATCGAAGGGCCTTTTCAATGAGACCATACGCCGGGACTGTGCACGTCCGGATGCGTCCTGTGAGAACATACCACGCTATCCGGAGGAAGCCATGAAAGCCGTCGTTTATCACGGACCGTACAATGTACGGGCGGACAACAGCCCGTTGAGACCTGATAATCATCTAAAAGGTTAAACTCAAGCCATTGCACAAGACGTTGAGAAAGAAAAAAGAGGAGGCGTCTTATGCGAGAGTTGTATGTGGGTTTGGATTTACACTCATCGAACATGTATTTGGGCATTTTC
>JAHDKO010000069.1:0-47500 GCA_018436855.1 Deltaproteobacteria bacterium
CAGCGAGGAGATGATCAACGTCATGGCCAAGGAAGTGCCCGCGAAACTCATCTACGCTGAATAACCTCCCGCCTGCCCAGGGTGCAGACTGTCTCCCTAAAGAAATGCATCCTTCATGATGCACCCCGGGCGGGCTTCATTTTTGGACAAGGCAAAGCCCTTTCTCTCGGGACAAAGGAGCGGAACATGTTTTCTTCACCCGAAGAAATCCGCAGCAGGTTCGAGCAGCATCAGTTCATCGTGGACCGGCCGGTGAGCACGGTCGTATATCTGGCGATAAAGCTCGGGCGGCCGCTTCTGGTGGAGGGACCGGCGGGAGTGGGCAAGACCGAGCTCGCGCGCGTCCTTTCCCGGAGCACGGGACGGGAGCTCATCCGGCTCCAGTGCTACGAGGGCCTCGACGAGAGCAAGGCGCTCTACGAATGGAATTACCAGAAGCAGCTCCTGCGGATCTTCATGGACCAGAGCCGGGACAGGGACTGGAAGGAGATCAGGGAAACCATCTATGCGGAAGAATTTCTCCTCAGGCGTCCTCTGCTCAAGGCCCTGACCGCCGAGTCCGAGACCGTGCTCCTCATCGACGAGGTGGACAAGAGCGACGAGGAGTTCGAGAGCTTTCTCCTAGAGATCCTCTCTGACTATCAGATCAGCATACCCGAGCTCACCACGATTTCCGCCCGTCACATACCGGTGGTGATACTCACCAGCAACAACTTCAGAGAATTCGGTGATGCGCTCAAGAGAAGGTGCATCCACCTCTACCTCGATTACCCGACCTTCGAGCAGGAGCTCAGGATCGTGCTGCTCAAGGTGCCCGGTATCAGAGAGGCCCTTGCCCGCAAGGTCGTTGAGTTCGTCCAGGCAATCAGGCTGGTCGACCTCAAGAAAGTCCCGAGCATCGCCGAGACCCTCAACTGGGCGGAGGCCCTCCTCGAGCTGAAGGCCGTCGAAATAGACGGCGAGATGTTCGCGGATACCGCGGGCGTGCTGCTCAAGTACAAGGACGATATCGAGCAGATCAAGTCGTCATTGCCTGTGTGCCGGGGGAATGGGTAGCGCCCGTGAAGCCTCTCGAGGAGAAGATCACGGATTTCTGCCGCTGCCTTCGCAGGTTCGGCATCAGTGTGGCCGGCTCCGAGATTGCCGATGCGCTGCGCGCCCTTTCCCTGGTGGGCCTGGAACGCGACGACGTATACGGCGCGCTTGCCTGCACCCTGATCAAGGAAAAGGCGGATATGTCGATCTTCACGAGCCTTTTCCGGATGTATTTCAAGGGGAAATCCACGAAAGCCCCCGAGGAGGACACCGGAGACCCCTTCGAGGATGTGAACGGCCCGGGAAACGACGGCAGAGAGCCCGCACGGGTTGAGGCGGCGAACTCATCCGGCGTGGTCAGCGAGCAGCGAATGAGGTCGGGGATCGATGGCGAACCCTGCGCCCTGCTCATCAAGGCGGTGAAGGAGGGCGATTACGATCTGCTCCAGGCCCTTGCCCACCACGCGGTGCAGAACATCAGCGGAAGGCGCCCCCACGGCCTCGACGACGCAAGGGAGTTGGTGAAGAGGGCACAGATCTTCCTGGGATGGGAAAAGGCGATGGACGAGGTGTTCGAAGGCGTCCTGTCGTCGCGGGCGAGCTTTTTCTGAGACCGCTGAAGCTGGCCGGATCAATGGGCTGAAGGAGTGTGCATGGGCAGTGAAGGCCGTACCTCGAAAAACCGCGCATCGAATTTTCCAGAGTACTACAAGCGGTTCAAGTATGTCGAAGACACCATCGTCAAGCTCGTCGCGGAACTGCTCGACAAAGACGGGCCGCATGAGAGCACGAATGACTTCCTCGACAGGGCGGACCCCGCCGAGATGAGCCTCTACCACCTGCGCATCGAGGACATGGACCGTCTTGAGCAGGAGCAGATGAGGCGGATTGTGGTCAGGCTCGCGCGAAAGCTCTCCACCCGGTACTCTGCGCGGTGGAAGAGGGCGAAGAGGGGCTGCGTGGATCTGCGGCAGACCATCCGGCACGCCTGCATCTCGACCGGGTCGGTCCCGGTGGAGCTGCGATATAAGAAGCGCATCGTTTCCCGCCCCGAGATCGTGCTCCTGTGCGATGTCTCCGAGTCGGTCGCGAGCTTCAGCCGGTTCATGCTGCTCCTGGTCTACACCATCCAGAAGCATTTCTCCCACGTCAGGTCGTTTCTTTTCGTAGACATGATCGATGAGGTGACCCGGCACTTCAGGAACCGCAGCATCGAGAGGGCCATGCAGGATGCCCTGGGAAAAGGCAAGTACTCGAGCGGGGTGTTCTCTGACTACGGCAGGGTGTTCGACACCTTTGCGCGCGCCTATCTTCCCGCGATCTCCGCGCGGAGCACCCTGATCGTCATGGGCGATGCCCGCAACAACCATTTTCCTGAATACGGAAAATCCTTCGGAAAGATCTGCAGGGGGGTGAAGCGGGTAATCTGGCTCAATCCCCAGCCCAGAGGCGAATGGAACACCCGGGACAACATCATGGAGGTATACCGGGCACATTGCCGCGAGGTGTTTGAATGCAGCACTCTGAGGCAGCTGGAAAAGGTTCTGGATACCCTGGTGTGAGAGCTTCCCGGCGTGATGACTCAAAAAAAATTACCCGCGGCACGGAATCTCATGATCCGGCGAGGGTTTTCTCGAACGGCTCCGGCCCGGGGCAAGGGCTGCTCTTCCCATCGGGAAGCGCAGCCCGGACGTCAACTCCCGGGACCGGGAAAAGGACGGCGCCGATTTTGAATATCAGCCGGAGCGGGCCGTCTCATGAAGGAAAATAACTGCATATGAATCAGGAGGGCATCATGTTTACCTCACCGGAAGACATCCAGGAGCAGTTCGCGAGGCGCAAATTCATCATCGGGCTCAAGCCCGCGACCGTGGTCTTTCTCGCATTGAGGCTCCACCGCCCCCTGCTGGTGGAAGGGCCTGCGGGCGTGGGCAAGACCGAGCTCGCCCGCGTCCTGGCCGAAACCACCGGCAGCCGGTTCATCCGGCTTCAGTGTTACGAGGGTCTCGACGAGTGCAAGGCCCTCTACGAGTGGAACTACCACAAGCAGCTGCTGAGGATCTATGCGGATCACCAGGAGAACAAAACCTGGGAGCACATCAGGCAGTCCATCTATACCTCCGAGTTCCTGCTGGACCGGCCGCTCCTCAAGGCCCTGTCGCAGAAGGACCCCGTGGTCTTGCTCATCGATGAGCTCGACAAGAGCGACGAGGAATTCGAGAGCTTTCTTCTGGAGATTCTCTCCGAGTATCAGATCAGTATCCCGGAGCTGGGAACGGTGCGGGCGGAGCAGATCCCCGCAGTAGTGCTCACGAGCAACAATTTCCGCAATTTCGGCGACGCGCTCAAGAGGAGATGCATTCATCTCTATATCGACTATCCCGACTTTGATCAGGAGCTTCAGATCGTCCGCCTCAAGGTGCCGGGCATCGACGAGAGGTTTGCGCACCGGATCGTGTCGTTTATCCAGAATATTCGGAAAGACCGGCTCCGGAAGGCGCCGAGCATCGCGGAGACCATCAACTGGGCCGAGGCCCTGCTGGAGCTGGGGATTGATGAGATCACGGAAAAGGTCATCGATCAGACCGCCGGGGTGTTTCTGAAATACCGGGAAGACATAGAGAAGATCTGCTCCCGGGAGCTGCCTGAGCTGCTCGACTGAGGTCTGCCATGAAGAGCCTCGACGAGAAGATTCTCGAGTTCGGCCATCTGCTTCGGAAGCGATGCGTCAATGTCACGCACTCCCAGATCGCTGACGCCCTGGAGTCGGCCGTGCTGGTCGGAACGGACAGGCGTGGATTCGAGACCGCTCTTGCGTGCACCCTGATTAAGGATATCGAAGATTATCCGGTCTTCGAAGAGCTTTTCGCGAGATACTTCGGTGCGCCCGCCCCGGATGAGGAGCAGCCGGAGGAAGAGACGCTCCGCGAGGAGGATGCCGGAGAAAACGCTGAAGAAGACGAGGACAAGGCCCCGGATGACGACGATGCGGCCGAGGACGACCCGCGGTATCAGATGCTTCTCAGGGCTGTTCAGGAAGGTGACTACCTGATGTTGCACCGGATCGGGAAATCGGCGGTGGACGGTCTCGGTAGGCTGCATTCGCGAGATGTCTTCAGGGTTCGCGAGCTCCTGGCGAGGGCAAAGAGGAGCATCGGCTGGCAGCGTGCATGGGACACCCTCTGTGCCTCCGATCCATCCGGAAAGGATGATGCATGAGCCGGACCGTGTCCACTGTCCTTTTTCGCGCGGAATACCACTTCCAGGCGGGGTACACCAGATGAGCGGGAGAGAACCCGGCATGCACGAGCCGACCGGACCCCGGGCCCTCTACCGGAAACGTCTCGACTTCGTCGAAGAAATCATCCTCATGCAGCTCGCCCGGACCCTCGAGGTGGAAGAGCTCGAACGCTATCTCGACGATTCCGAGATGGAGGACCGGGAATTCTCCCTGCTCGACATGTATTTTTCCGACGATGCATACCGGGCGGAGATGAGGCGCAGGGTGATGAAGCTTGCCCGTTCCTTGAGAAGCCGGTATGCGCTGCATCTGAGAAAGGCCAGGCGGGGCGGCATCGACCTGAGAAGATCCATGCAGAAGGCCTTCCAGGAGACCGGGGGAATCCCCGTGAGGCTGCTGCACAAGAAGCGGGTCATTGCCCGCCCCGAAATCGTCCTGCTGTGCGACGTATCCCTGTCCGTGGAGGCCTTCAGCGAGTTCATGCTGCTACTGGTCTATACCCTTCAGAACTGCTTCCGGCATGTGAGGAGTTTTCTCTTCGTCGACCGCATCGACGAGGTCACGGGGTATTTCCTCAACCCGGAGGTCGACGAGGCCGTCAGGTCCGCCATCACCCGCGCAGGGTACGCCGAGGGCGTCACCTCCGACTATACCAGGGTGTTCGAGACTTTTGCCGACAAATATCTCGACGGGGTCTCGCGCCGCAGCACGGTGATCATTCTGGGGGATGCACGGAACAACGGTCTTCCCCCTGAGCTGTCCTTTCTCAGAAAAATCCGGGACCAGGTGAAGGACCTCCTGTGGATCAACCCCCAGCCCAGGGAGGAGTGGGACGCCGGCGACAGCGTGATGGGGCTCTTTGCCGGCTGCTGTGACCGGGTGTTCGAGTGCCGGAACTTGAGACAGCTCGAAGCGGTCATGGAAGAAATCGTCGTCAGGACCGCGGCCGGCTGAACCTTAGAGCCGGGGAGAGCGAAAGACGCCTTTGCGGGGAGCCGGGGATGAAACGGCCCGAACCCGATGCCCCATCAATGACGCGCCGGACCACAGCCTGGAAGAGAAGCCCCGTGAATGTCCTTTTGTTTTCCCGGCAGTCATGATAATTTTACCCAGCCATGCGCAAGGACTACTACGAGATACTGGGCATCTCCAAGGGAGCATCCGTCAGAGAGATCAAGGGCGCCTACAAAAGGCTCGCAAAGCAGTGCCATCCCGATGTGAACCCCGGCTGTGCAGCGGCCCATGAACGGTTCAAGGAAATCGGCGAGGCCTATGGAGTGCTTTCCGATGCGGAAAAACGCAGGGCCTATGATACGGCCGGCGCTTCCGTCTCCCCCCACGGGGAGGGCGACGGCCGCCCTGGCGGCCGGGACGGGTTCGATCAAGGTGGGTTCATGTACACCGTGATGCAGGAGATGTTCAGACGGTATCCGAACGGATTTCCGGGAAAGAAGGAATAGAGCCTCACGGGAGTCCGGCCTTACCCGGGGATATAGCCGTGCAGGCCCGCGCTGCCTGAAGATGCTGCGCGCATTCCTGCCGGGCGCCGTTCTCCCGCGTTCTCCGGAAAGGATGAACTCATCGAACAGCATACGCCCGGCGTGCCGGCAGTGGTGCGAAAAGCCATTGCGCAGTGCAATAGCAATAAACATATAATGATATCATAATGTTGAGAACAGTAATCAGAAGGATTGTGAACCCGGAATACCCACTTGCCGGGTAATCGGGAAGAAGGATTTCTTGAGTGGTTTAATATATCAATTAAATCATAAGGATATATGAATCCACTTGCATGGCACGACCTGTGCAGAGTTGGGATCGGGACATGAATCCTCCTTCTAAAGCCCGCTTCCTGAAGGACTTTGAAGGTGGGGTCGCATTCCTCTTAAGCTTGCGGCTTGAAGTAGGGTCCAAGGCTTGCCCCGGGGTTCATGTCATTGATTATATCGAAGGAGGGTGGGTTATGAACAGGAAATCATGGGTGTACATAGCGGCAGCCATATGGATTCTCGTCGCGGCGATGGTGAATTTCTCGCGGGAGGGCAACCTCTGGGTGAACGTGACGGCTGGTCTGGCCGTCTGGGTCACTGCCTATTTCGATATATACCGGGCAGGCGACACCGGATGGAAAAAGAGGTATGGGTCGCTTGGGGCCCTTGCCGTAGGCACCTGGCTGGCAATCACGGGATTTTTCCCTGCCTTTGCGGGAAATTTCTCCCTCTTCCTGATGAACAATGCCCTCATGGCCTTGCTGCTTGCCTATATCGGTTCGGTCACCATGGAAGAAATCGATGATCCATCTCATCAGAAGGCCGGGGAAAGAAGCCCGGCAGATAACGTTGCCAGGGTCGGGTCCCGGCACTGAACGCCTCGGGCCCGAAAGCCTTTTTTCCGGTTTTTTCAGGCCCTCTTTTTCACGTGCTGCAGATTTCCGGCAGATCCTTTCCTCTTGGGATGGGCATGGCCGGGTACAGGCGCCTGTCCGGCCCTTAAGGAAGGAAAGGAAGCGCATGACCATGGAAAAAACCGGGGAGACCGCCCGGAAAAGAGCTGTCAATATCGCGGCGTGTCAACGCCTGAACAAACGGGACTACCCGGAGGAGCGGTATGCTTCTTCCGGCCGGTCTGATTACCGCAGACCTCACCAGTGCCGTGCCGGACGAAGGTCCTTGCCCGTTCACTCCTCTGGTTCCTGTTTCCCCTTGACTTGCCCGGATGAGCCCTTTAGGAGAAATTCAATCATGTCCATAAGCCCCGGCGGCAAAAGAAACGCATGGTGCCGGCGCGCCGCACTTGGAAGGTTTTTCATGGCATCGAAGGGAAGGGGTGGCCGGGCCGAAGCCCTTTTCTTTCAGGATCGCATGCTTGGATAAACGTGGGCAACCCCCGGCACGAGAGCAGTCCAATGAATGAGAAAATTATCGAAACGTCCCGGTATCAGGCAGAGTTTGAACGGCTCATCACGACGATATCCACCCGGTTCATCAACCTCCAGCCGGACGAGATCGATCGAGAGATCGAGGCCACCCTGAAACGTGTGGGGAAATTCGCTGGAGTTGACCGCAGCTATATGTTCCTGTACGAAAGCAACACCCGGGTGCTCAAGTATACGCACGAGTGGTGTGCCGAGGGCATCGAGCCCCAGAACAGCAGCCTGCAGGCCATCCCGGTATCCGAGCTTCCCTGGCAGATGGAGCAGATGCTCTTGAGCGGGACCGTTCACATCCCCCGGGTAACGGATCTCCCGGCCAGCGCCGCCAGTGAGAAGAAGATCTTCGAGTCCCAGCGGATCCAGTCCCTGATCACGGTTCCCATGATGTCGCGCGGGCAGTTCAAGGGCATGCTCGGGTTCGACTCGGTTCGGCGGCCCCAGTCCTTCTCGGAGAACACCATCTCCCTGCTCACCATCGTGGGGGAGATCATTGTCAATGCCCTTGAGCGAAAACGAGTCGAGGAGGCGCTGGCTGAGAGCGAAAAGCATTTTCGTGACGTGGTCGAGCATTCTCTGACCGGGATATTCATTCTCCAGAACAACCGCATCGTGTACTTCAACCCCGAGATGAGACATCTGCTGGGCGCGATCGAGACCGGGGCCGATATCTGGAGCGTCAGCGAGATCGACCCTGATGACGAGAACAAGATAAAGAATCTTTTCGAAGACATATCATCAGGCAGGGTGCCTGCGGGCGACGTGGATTTCCGGTTCTATCCCCCGGGCAGATCGGGCAGCAGGAACGATATGCGGTGGGTCTCCTGCAGGGCTGCCAGTATTCAGTACAAGGGAGGCGACGCCATCCTGGTCAATGTCATGGATATCACGCGGGCGCGGGAGCTCGAACGCGTGGTGGCCATGCAGGACAAGATGGCCTCTCTCGGCCGCATGACCGCAGGCGTGGCCCACGAGATCCGCAATCCCCTCAACACCATCTGCACCTCCGCCGAGACCCTGCTCAATAAAAGCCTGCCCCTTGAGGACCGCAGAGAGCTTCAGCAGTATATCCTGGAAGAGGCCAGGAGACTCGATCGCATCCTGGAGGATTTCCTCCTGCTTTCTCAGATTCCCCCAGCGCGGATCATATCAGTGGATATCGAGAAGCTCATCGACCGTATCGTCTTCGTGCTGAAGAACAAGTTTTCCGAGGCCGTGACCGTCAGAGCCGAGATGAACTTCGAGGAAAAAACGGCATATACTGACGGCGATCTGCTCTATCAGCTTCTGCTGAATCTCGGCATCAACGCGGTGGAGGCGATCCGTGAACGGTCCCGGGCTCAGGGGGCCTTCACCATGGACTCGGGCGAGATCACCTTCACGGTTTCCGGGGACCTGACCCGGCTCGTTCTCATGGTCCGGGACAACGGTGTCGGCATTCCCGGCGGGTTTCAGGAGACCATTTTCGATCCCTTCTACACGACCAAGAAGAGCGGCACCGGCCTGGGCCTGTACATTGTCCATAATATCATCGAAACACTGGGTGGGGAGATCCGGATCGAGTCGATCAAGGACCCCACGGTAATCTCCGTGAGCGTGCCTCTGGAGCGAGAATACGGCGAGGAAGAGTCATGAAGGTACAGAAACCCGCCATCCTGGTGGTGGACGACGAGGAAAAGACCCGGAAGATCCTGAAGATCAATTTCCAGGATCGTTACCGGGTGCTGCTGGCCCAGAACGGCCTTGAGGCCATGAAGCATCTTGAGCGCGAACGGGTTCATCTCGTGCTCACCGATGTGCGCATGCCCGAAGTGGACGGGATCGAGCTGCTGCAGCATATCCAGCGCGAGTATCCCTATATACCCGTAGTGCTGATCACGGCCTTCGGCACAGTGGACAACGCGGTCCAGGCAATGAAGATGGGCGCGTACGACTATATCACCAAGCCTGTTCAGATCGCGGAAATCGAGAAGATCATCGAAAAGTCCATTCACTACGGCCAGGTGCTGGAAGAGAACGTGCAGCTCAAGTCGCGACTGAAGAAGTATGAAGGCCTTCAGGACATCATCACGGCCAACCCTCACATGCAGTCCCTTCTGGACAGTGTCCGGCAGGTGTCCTCGACCCGCGCCACGATCCTCATCGATGGCGAGTCGGGCACCGGCAAGGCCCTGTTCGCACGCGCCGCGCATTATCTGAGCCAGCGCGCCGCGAACCCCTTCATCGAGATCAACTGCGGGGCGATTCCCCGCGACCTTCTGGAGAGCGAGCTGTTCGGGCATGAAAAGGGCGCCTTTACCGGAGCGGTCCAGACCAAGAAGGGCAAGTTCGAGCTGGCGGATCAGGGCACGCTCTTCCTTGACGAGATCGGCGAGCTGCCTCTCGATCTTCAGGTCAAGCTGCTGCACATCATCGAGAAACAGACCTTTACCCGCGTCGGCGGCACCCAGTTTATCCAGACCAATGCCCGGATCGTCGCGGCAACCAACCGGGACCTGCAGGAGGCTGTCCGCAGGGGAGACTTCAGGCAGGACCTCTATTTCCGGCTGAAGATCGTCTACATCCACGTTCCGCCCCTGCGCGAGCGCCCTGAAGATATCCCGCTCCTGACACAGCATTTCTTCAAAAAGCACCGGGAGCTCAACGCCGTCCCGATCAGCACCCTTTCCGATGAGGCACTCGTGATCCTGCAGCAGTACCCCTGGCCCGGGAATGTGCGCGAGCTCGAGAACGTCATTTCGCAGGCCATGATCTTTGCCCGGGACAGTGAGATAACCGCCGACCTCCTTCCCCCGGAAATTCGTGATCATCATGAATCCGGACTTTCGGAGATACCGTTGAAAAAGGAGTCGGTCCAGAAAGAGAAACTCCTGAGAACGGAAAAGATCATCAACGAGGTGGAGTATGCGTTCCTGTCGCGCCTCCTCAGGGAGACCGGCGGAAACGTTACCAGGGCCGCCCGGTTGAGTGGATACGACCGACGCCAGATCCAGAACCTCATGAAAAAGCACGGGCTCAACATCGAGAACTTCAAGGGTGAGTAATGAGATTACGCAGTATAATAAATAATGAAATCAACAAAATGAACCATATCAGGGTGCTAGGTGCGAAAAGGAGTTACACACCTGGACGGCCGTGATGGCGGCCGTTCAGGAACACATGGACAATAAATCAATAATATTAATTGGTTGACAGAAAAACTCTGCCCATGCGTGGTGGCACGGAGATTGCTTAATACTAAAGGGTAGAGACAAGGCACAACTGATAGGATTTGTTTTGGTCAGAGCACCTTCGAACAACTGCCTGGGAGCCCGGCTCCCAGGCAGCAATCTCATCCCGGTAATAAAAGGATGGGAAAAACAGATATAAGGATGAACCACGGAGAAGATGAAGCGTTGCCCTCCCAGTAAAGTAATCTTCTTTGTGACGAGGGGATCATGAGATCAGGCCCTTACCGTAGTATGAACGGCCTGATCTCATGATCCCGATATATCGTTCCTGAAGAAAAGAAACCCTATTTCTCGCAGATGCAGGTGATATTGCCCGCGAGGATCTCCTTGAAATCTCCAAGGGCATCGTGGGTCCAGCAATCGTCCGCGCCGGCCGCCTCCCGCATGACCAGGGCCAGGATATACGCCAGCTCCTTGACCGTGGCTCCGGCCTCGAGCGCGCCCTTGAAGTGCTTGATCACGCAGGGCTTCGAGCGGGCCTTGATCGAGAGGGCGAAGCAGATGAACTGGTAGGTCTTTTCGTCGATGGTGCGCTCGTTCCGGTACAGATCGTCACAGGAATCCAGCAGCTCGGTGAATTCCGGAAAGAATTCGGCCAACATTCTCATAGGTGGCCTCCTTTCCAATTGGTATGTTCTTCAGGGCAGGACCCTGAAAAGTTCGTCCTGATGGTATACCGGCAAAGGGATCTGCCTGCCCTTCCTGATCAGGGTGAGTCCCTGTTCCTCGACGAGAAGCCGCCCGATCACGGTGGCCTTGATGTCGTTGCCAGTCAGGTCCGCGATCACCCGGGAGGAGATCGACGGGGCGGCTGCAATGAGCAGAGAGCCCGACGCAAAGGTGCCCAGGGGGTCGATGCCATAGAACATGCACAGGCTCATGGTCTCGGGGCTGATGGGTATCCGGTCGTAGTACACCTCGACCCCCACCCTGCTGGCCTGCGCCATCTCGAAGATGCCTGTCGCTATGCCTCCCTCGGTCGGGTCGTGGAGCGCGTGGACACCCCGATGGTGCGCGATGGTGCGCGCATCCTCCACCACACTGATGCCGGGATTGTAGAGGTAGTCACGGGCGCGTGACACCAGCATGTCGGGAAAATGCTCCAACAGCTTTTTGCACTCACGTCGCGCCAGGATGGACGTTGCCTCGATGGCCGCCCATTTCGTCAGGATCAGGTCATCACCCGGCCGGGCGGCGGCAGTGGACTTCAAGCCGGATTTTTTTACCTCGCCCAGCATCAGGCCGTTCACTACCATATTCGTGACACTGGATGTGACCTCGGTGTGCCCGCCGCAGTACGAGATGCCGAGTGCCCTGCAGGCGGCCGATATCTGGGAAAACACGCGCTCCAGGTCGTCATCGGCCGTGTTTTCCGGCGCGAGGATCGCGGCCAGAAACCACAACGGGGTGCCCCCCATGGACGCGATGTCGTTGGCGTTCACGTTGACTGCATAGTAGCCCGTATCATGAGTTACCGCGGTTACGGGGTCTGTCTTGGCGATGAGATAGCGGGTTCCCATGTCGATCACCGTGGCATCTTCGCCGATCGCCGGTCCCAGGACTACCCGGTCTCCGGAATGCGTGTAGTTCGAAATGAGCCCGTTGAGGATGTCTGCGTTGATCTTGCCGGCTGGCAGGGTTTTCATGTCGTATCGCTCCTTTGCCGGGTTTCTCTCGAGAGATCAGTCCCGGGCAGATATCCTATGCTTTTTCATAGAGAAGGTAATGTGTCCATAGATCCAAACCCTCATTTCCGGCAGGTGTGAAATGCTTACAGACTGGGTAAATATCCTGATCGAACCGGGTGAAACACCCGATTGACTAGGGTGAACAACCCATTCAAATGAGTGGTCATCTCTATGGATGAATTTAAAATGTTCACGGATAATTGCGGCCAAGATTACTACGAGGGGGTGGCAACAATGAAAAGTTATTTGTGGAAACATGCTCAACTTGGTCTGGCAGCATTCTTCGTAGCGAGTATCTGCTTGTGGAATCCTGCCGTTGCAAAAGCCGAAGTGGAGTTCAAAGACCTGCCCAGCATCGTTAAGAGCGCATCACTGGGCGGCGAGGTGTTCACCACGTGGCGCGGCGACAACTCGGCATTCTTTACAAAGGATAAGGACTACCGATGGGCTGAAGGGCACGCAAAGCTGCACGTGAATGCAGTGATGGCCAACGACGTGGAGGCCAATTTCGGTCTCGTGTACAAATGGACGGCGGGCGAGGACTTTTATTCGGATCCGCTCTTTTTCGGCTACACCTACCGCGATGACGGGCTGGCTACCAGCAACAGCAGCGACTTCACGGTCGACACCGCATACCTGAAGTTCAATACGGTGTTCGACAGCCCCTTCAGCATCACCGTGGGCAAGCAGTATTACGAGCTGGAGAAGCAGTTCCTGGTAAGCGACGGCACCAAGGACGCGGATTCCGCGACCTGGCTGAACTCGGAGCGGGCCTTCCCCATTGCGGTGCGGGTGGATGCTGACTTCGGCAAACTCCAGGCAACCCTGTTCGGAGCGAAGATCGATTCCAATGACGCGCGCGCAGAGGAATTGTTCGGAAACGGGCTCTACCTCTACAACGCCAACCTGCACTACGACTTCTCGGATGCCTTCTATGCATACGGCGGTTACCTGCAGCAGAGAGACACCGACTTCGACGACGATACCGCCGCCGCATACGCCGGTGCAGACCTGACCCTGGGCAACCTGCATTTCGAAGGCGAGTATGTGCTCGAGTTCGGCGACATGGCCGGTGACGTGGACCGCGATGCATGGGCCTACTTCTTCTCGGCCGACTACACCTTTGCCGATGCGGCGACCTCTCCCTATGTGAGGGCCACGATCCTGAGCTTCTCCGGCGATGATGTCGATACTGCCGACAAGCGTGAGGACTTCTACGGCTTCTCCTATGGGTTCACCGGATGGGGCACCTGGTTCCTGGGCGAGATCGTGGGCGAGCAGCAGGTCTTCAACTCCAACATGACCTGCTATAAGGCCGAGGCCGGCTTCTATCCGACCGAGTGGCTCCACGCCAAGGCCATGTATTTCAAGACCATGATCAACGAAAAAGAGGCCTTTGGTCTGACGGAAGACGATTATGCCGACGAAGTGAACCTGCTCTTCGAATTCCCCATCGCCCCGGACTTTGTGTTCGGCGGGATCCTTCTCGGCGCGGCCAAGCCCGGCGATGCCGCAGAAGAGATGTGGGGAGACGACGAGACCGCATACGTGATCATGCCTCACATGGTCTATGTGTTCTAACCGAAAATAGGTTTTAAAGGAACGGCATCACGAAAAAGACGGGCATCCCGCAGGGAGCCCGTCTTTTTCGTTGTGTGCGCTTGTGCTCTCTCGAAAGTCTGGAATGTTTGACCTGATGCGCCGGGGTGTCTTCCCTGCTCCAAGGACGGAGGAAAGATCGGGAATGACAAGGCTTCGAATGAACCGCATGGGTAAATGCACAGTGCGGCACGGGGAATCTCCTAGAGAAAAGAGACTATGACGCTATGGGAAAATAAGGACATGGGTCTATGTACTCATTCTGCGTAATCTGCTAAAAAAAGGTGGGCGCAGACGCTTCCCGGCAGGGGGATGTCCTTGGGGGGCGTCTGAAGGGGAAAGGGCACGGATGAATGTTTTTTTCACCGATGGGAGACGGATGTTTCACGAACGGTTTCTGGGTCCTGGTGTAAAAGACATATCGAGGGGAAACTCGATCTGCTCAGCCGCGACATTCCGGGCCGCAGGGAACGGGATAAGATCCTGGAAAACCGGCCGGTCTTGTGTTGACACGGCAATATGCGGCAGGTTTTGCGTTCTTGATCAGGTGATGTGCATGGCTTGCCGCCGGATCACTGGTTGCGTGTTCGGGAGAAGCATGATAAATGCAAGCCTGTCTGAACAGCAAACCAAAAATGTGAACCTATGAACAAGGGCGAGTTCTACAGGCAGCACAGGGAATAACCGGTCTGATACAGCATGAGGGAGTGCTCCCGGAAGGGCGGCCGCCTTTGCTTCCGCAGACAAGGCGCGTTGCCGTACCGCCGCAAGGGGCAGGAGCCGGATGACGGCTGACGGAGCGCCGGGGTAATGGCATCATGAGAGAAAAACAGGAGGATCCGGCTTTTCTTATTTCGAAAAAGAACCGGACAGTCACCCATGTCTGAGTGCGCACAGTGCAAGTTGCTGCAGAAGAGAATAAACGACTTAGAGACTGAGCTCTCGCTGCTCCGGGAGAAAGACCGGACCCAGGACGAAGCAGGGGAATCTCTCGCGTATCAGGCCGCGTTCGAGCGCCTGGCAACCAATATATCGACCAGGTTCATCAACATCGATCCGAAGATGATCGATTGGGAGATAGAAAATACCCTGAAGATGATCGGCGAATTCGCCGGTGTTGATCGCTGCTATGTCTACGAGTTTTATCGGAACGGTGAAATGTGGAGAAACACCCATGAGTGGTGCGCTCCCGGTATCGAGCCGCAGATAGGCCTGCTCAAGGACCTGAAGGTCGCCGACTATCCCTGGCAGGCCGAGCGGCTGAGTCGATTCGAAACAATCTATGTCCCTGACGTGTGCAGCCTGCCTGAAGAAGCATCGACAGAGAAGAGGCTCCTTGAGATACAGGACATCAAGTCGTGCGTCATGGTTCCCATGATAACCCGGGGGGCACTCTGGGGTCTTCTCGGTTTTGACTCGGTCCGTTCCCGCAAGGTCTGGTCCCGGCACGCCATATCACTGCTCAATATCGTCGGAGAGATCTTCGTGAACGCCCTGGAGCGCAAGAGGATTGAAGAAGCCCTTGAGCGAAGCGAGGAAAAAACCCGCCGGATTATCGAGCAGCTCAAGGACGACTATTTCTTTTACCGCCACGACGCCGGCGGCATCTTCACGGACGTGAGCTCGTCGGTGCTGAATGTCCTGGGCTATTCCCGGGAAGAGTTTCTGACCGAATATACCAGATATCTCACGGACAACCCGATCAATAAAGAGGTCATTGGACGGACGCTGAAGAGCCTCCAGGGAATCAAGCAGGAACCCTACGAGCTCGAAGCGGTCCGCAAGGATGGTCAGAAGGTCGTCCTGGAGGTGCAGGAGATACTGATCTCCTATGAGGAGGGGCGTGCTGTCGCCGTCGAGGGATTGGCACACGACATCACCAAGCGGAAAAAGATCGAGGATAACCTCCGGACAGCCAAGGAAGAGCTCGAGAGGCGGGTGCAGGAACGTACAGCCGAGCTGCGCGATGCCAATCTCCAGCTCAGGCAAAAGGTCGAGGAGTACCAGTGGGCGGAGCAGATGATAACCCAATTGCTCCAGGAGCAGCAGATCCTGCTCGATACGGTTCCCGCCCTCATCTTTTTCATGAGCAGCGATTACCGGATGATCCGGGTCAACAAGGCCTTTGCCGAGCTGTTCGGGAAGACGAAGGAGGAGCTCGAGGGTGAGTCGTATTTCTCCATCGGTCTGGATGAGAACGATGCACAGGCGTTCGCAAAGGAAGACGAAGAGATCATCCGCACGGGCCGGCCCAAGCGGCACATTCTCAGAAAGTTCACCATAGACAACCAGCCGAAGTGGGTGCTGACCGACAAGATCCCGTATACGGACAACAGCGGAAAAACCATCGGGGTCATCGGGTTCTCGCTCGATGTATCGGATTATCAGATCGCACAGGAGGTCATCCTCTCACTGAGCCAGAAGCTGATCAAGGCCCAGGAAATCGAACGCCAGAGAATCTCCCGCTACCTCCACGACAACGTGGCGCAGAACCTCTCGACCGTGCGCATGGACTGCGAGACACTGTGCAAGGACCTCTCGGTGCAGCATCCGGCGCTGAAGGGCAAGGCGTCCGAGATGTCGGACATCCTTCAGCTCACCATTGCCGAGGTGCGCAACCTGTCGTACGACCTGCGCCCCCCGGGCCTGGAACAGATGGGTCTTGCCCGGACGATTTTCCGGCTCTGCGAGGATTTTCAGAAGCGCAGCGGAATCGCCGTGGATTTTTACTCCGCCGGGATGGATGATCTCAAGCTGGATTTCGATACCGAGATCAACCTGTACCGCATCGTGCAGGAGGCCCTCAACAATGTCAAAAAGCACGCCGAGGCCGACCTGGTCGTTGTCAGGCTGGTGGCGTCCTATCCGAACATACTGCTCCGCATCGAGGACAACGGCAAAGGATTCGAAGTGCCGGACCACTACGATATTCTCCTGAACAAGAAGTGCATGGGGCTGCAGAGCATGCACGAACGAGTCCGCCTGATTCAGGGTAAGATGAAGATCCAGTCGAAGCTGAAGAAAGGAACGAAGATCCTGGTGGAATCACCACCCAGGCCCGAAGGGAAGAGGTATGAGCGATAAGAAAACCATTGTGATCATCGATGACCACCCGCTGTTCAGAGAAGGCTTGAAGTCAATGATCTCCCGCGATCCTCATTTCGAGGTCGTCGGAGAGGCCGGGACCGGCCGGGAAGGTATCCGGGTTGCGAGCGAGATGAAGCCCGACCTCGTGGTCGTGGATATTTCGCTGCCGGATAAGAGCGGTATTCAGGTAACCCGGGAGATCCGCGGTATCTTGCCCAAGGCCAGGGTGATGGTCATCAGTATGCACTCCAAGATCGATTATGTCACGGAATCACTCAAGAGCGGCGCATCCGGTTATCTGATCAAGGAAACCGCGTCGGATATGCTGATCCAGGGGCTCCAAAAGGTCGCCAAGGGCGAATATTTCCTGGACAACTCCCTTTCCCAGGAGATCGTCTCGAACCTGATCGGGTTTTCTGCAAAGGAACAGAGCATGTCCGATATCGCCTACCGCGATCTGACGTCGCGGGAGCAGGAGGTCATGCGGCTGCTGGTCGAGGGTTTTACCTCGAAGGAGATATCCGACAAGCTCTGCATCAGCCCCAAGACGGTTGAAAACCACCGCACCAATATCATGAACAAGCTCGGTATTCACCGAACGGTCGAGCTGATCCGGTACGCCGCGCGGCTGGGCCTGATCGATGTGGACAGCTGGAAGGAGTAGCAGCGCGGTCTTTTCGGGCTGCATATACCACAGTCCGTTCTTCAAAGGATGCCCTGTCTTCCTGGACCCTCGATAAGAGAGTCAGCAGAGGGAATCGTGTCTTGATTCACGTATGGGGTGTTTTACCTAGCCCAGTTAGGGAAATCTCCCGATTCAATGATGTTATTTCCTAAGAATATGAGGTTTTGGCTCTATGGACCTTTTCAGACCAAAAGTGGATAAACACCGTAGAATAAATTCTCCAGGAGGAACAAGATGGTCATTGGAGTTCCAAAGGAAATCAAGGATAAGGAATTCAGAGTTTCAGCAACCCCGGTGCAGGCATACGGGTTTGTTGCTGCGGGGCATAAGGTTCTTGTAGAGAAGAATGCCGGCACCGGCGCAGGTTTTCCTGACAGCGAGTATGCTGCTGCGGGCGCAGAGGTCGTCGACAGCGCCGATATGGTATGGGCCAAGGCGGATATGATCTACAAGGTCAAGGAGCCGCTCGAGGCCGAGTATCCGAGGATGAGAGAAGGCCAGGTGGTCTTCACCTACTTCCATCTCGCCCCGGCACCGGAGCTCACCCAGGCCTGTCTGAAGAGTAAGGCCACCTGTATTGCGTTCGAGACCATTGAAAAGGGCAGAACGCTTCCCCTGCTCGCACCCATGAGCGAGATCGCAGGCCGCATGTCCATTATCTGCGGCGCATACTTCTCCCAGATTCATGCAGGCGGCACGGGCACACTGCCCGGCGGTGTTCCCGGCGTTGCTCCCGGCAACGTGCTGATCGTGGGCGGCGGTATCGTGGGAACGAACGCTGCAAAGATGGCGGTCGGCCTCCGTGCCAATGTCGTGATCACCGACATCGACCTCGACAGGCTTCGCTACCTGGACGACATCTTCGGCGGCACGGTGAAAACCATTGCCTCTTCACCGGCAGCGATCGCCGATTATGCCGCTCAGGCAGATATCCTCGTGGGCAGCGTGCTGATCAAGGGCGCCAAGGCACCCCAGCTCGTGACCGAAGATATCGTCAAGACCATGAAGAAGGGCGCCGTAATCGTGGACGTGGCCATAGACCAGGGTGGGGCTGTCGAGACATCCCATGTCACCTATCACACGGACCCGGTCTTCATGAAGCACGGTGTGTGCCATTATTGCGTGGGGAATATGCCCGGTGCCTATGCGAGAACCTCTTCGCAGGCCCTTGCGAATGCGACGTTCCCCTATGCGATGAAACTGGTGAACATGGGCTGGAAAAAGGCCCTGGCAAGCGATCCGGGATTCCTGATGGGGCTGAACACCCACGACGGCAAACTCACCTGCGTACCGGTGGGTAAGGATCAGAATATCCCCTGCGTGGCTCCCGAGTCCGTTCTCTAGCGTCAGCAGCAGACACATGGCATCGGCACGAGGCACGACTACAGGGTTTCTCACGAGGAAAGAGTCAGGGTGTATCGGCCGGTGTCATTACTGACAAACAACTAGGAGGATGAAATGACCAAAGAACAAAGAGAAGCAAAGATTGCGGAACTCAATTGGCCTGAAGCCCCGAAGCTCGTCACGAGCCTTCCCGGCCCCAAGGGTCTTGAGATGTTCCAGGAGGCGATGCAGTGGGAGACCGTTCAGAGGCCAGCCGGCTCGGTGTTCCCCATTGCCTCGGCAGAGTCCTTCGGCGCATGCTTCAAGGATGTTGACGGGAACGTTCTCATCGACCTCGCGGGCGGCGTGGGTGTAAAATCCACCGGCAGCTGCCACCCCAAGGTGGTGGAGGCCATCAGGAAGCAGGCCGGCATCCAGGGCCACGCTGTGGACTTCGCCACTCCGGTCAAGCACGAGCTCGTCAAGATCATGCGCAAGACCGCTCCGAACGGACTGAAGGACAACTGCTTCCTGGCATTCTGCCAGAGCGGAACCGCAGCCGGCGAAACCGCCATAAAGCAGGCGAAGATGATCACCGGCAGAAATCAGATCGTGGTATTCGAGGGTGCATATCACGGCGTGTACGGACACACCAACGCCATGACCACCGGCGAGGGTTACCGCCACGGTTACGGCCAGCTCATGCCCGGCATCGTGCATCTGCCCTATCCGTACTGCTATCGCTGCCCCTTCGGGATGGAGTATCCCAAGTGCGACATGCAGTGTGCTAAGTATGTCGAGTGGAAGATCAACACCCCCTACACCGGAGTGGACGACGTCGCGGCCATCGTGTGCGAAGGTCTGCAGGGTGAGGGCGGATACCTGGTCGCTCCCAAGGAGTGGTGGCCGATGCTCAAAAAGACAGCCGAGAAGGCGGGCGCACTGTGCATCTGTGACGAGGTGCAGTCCGGATTCGGCCGCAGCGGCAAGCTCTGGGCAGCCGAGTACTATGACTTCGACCCGGATATCGAGATCTTCGGTAAGGGCGTGGGCAATGACATGCCGGTTACCGGTGTCATGACCGACAGCAAGTACTGGGATAAGCTGGTCGGGCAGTCCCAGCCGAACACCTTTGCCGGCAACGGTATCACCATGGCGGCGGCAAAGGCCAATTTCGATGTCATGCTCGATCCCGAGATGAATCTCATGGCCCGCGCCAATGAGCTCGGTGCACATTTTGAAGCAAGGATGAAGGAAGCCCAGAAGACCATCGAGCAGATCGGCGACATCAGAGGCGTAGGTCTCTTCCGGTCCATCGAGCTGGTCAAAGATCCGGCGACCAAGGAACCGACCGCTCCGGATCTCTTTAACGAGCTTCTTCCCGCGATCTACTCCAAGGGTGTTCTGAGCATTCCGTGTGGCAAGTTTGCGAACGTCATGCGGTTCATGCCCGCTCTGACGATCACCCAGGAGCATTTCGACAAGGCGCTCGACATCGTCATCGAAACCCTCGGCGAGTTCAAGGACAAGATGGCAGGCAAGAAATAGTACGAACGTACCCCGTGAACGACATCCTGGTCCCGGCTTTCAAGCCGGGGCCAGGATCATCCATACATAAGGATGACGAATACCAAAACAGTACCCATGTCCAAACGTGAAGAGAACATGCAGCAAACAGTTTTAAGGATACACATGCCCAGAGATGTTCACGAGTCGCTGATCTCCAGCCAGCTCTTCCCGTGAACGTTTAAGAACCTGAATCATCGAGGGGGGATTACAGGCCGTCTTGCCTGTAATCTCATGAAAACAGAGCAAGAGAGAAAATGGGGGAAACTCAATGAGAAGGTTATTACGAGTCAATCTGAAAAAGAAGACGTATGCCTGGGAGGAGTTGAATTCCACGTATAAGAAATACGCCGGACACGGACTCATCACCAGCATCCTGTTCAACGAGATGGACCCGAAAGCAGATGCGCTCGGCCCGGATAACAAGCTCATCATCGCTCCGGGTCTTTTGTCGGGTACACCCTTTCCCAATGCGAACCGAGTCAGCATAGGTGCCAAGAGCCCGCTGACCGGCGGCATCAAGGAGGCGAACTCCGGCGGTTCCGCAGCAAAGGTTCTGGCCCAGATGGGGATCGCAGCAGTCGTTTTCGAGGATGTGGCCGATGAATGGACATCCGTCAAGGTTACCATAGACAGCGCAATCTTTGAGGACGCATCTGCTTTGGTGGGTAAGGGTAACTATGACATCCTGAATACGTACAATAATGATTATGCGTCGGTTATCTCCATCGGACAGGCGGGCGAGAAGCTTGCGAAGGGCTCATCGATTTCGGTGGGCACATCCGATGGTCACCCGCGCATGGCTGCACGTGGAGGCATCGGGGCCGTTATGGGCTCGAAAAAGCTCAAGCTCGTACTCCTCGATGATACCGGTGCCGGCAAGGTAGAGATCCCGGCCGACAAGAAAGATGTTTTCAGGGAAAACACACGGGCCATGAGCAAGGCCATCATGGATTTCCCCATGACGGGCGGTCTGAAGGCTCTGGGAACGGCCGTGCTGGTGAACCTGGTGGATCAGATGGGCTGCGCGCCGACCAAGAATTTCCGTTACGGGCGTTGCGAAGGCCACGAGAAGCTCTCGGGCGAATACATGATGGAGCTCTCACAGAAAAGGCCGAACTTCGTCATGACCCATAAGTGCAGCGACGGCTGTCTCGTAAGCTGCTCCAACATTCTCACCGACGAGAAAGGTAACCTGCTCTGCGCGAGCGTCGAGTACGAGACTCTGGCCCTGGTGGGCACCAATTGCTGCATCACCGATCTCGATGCCGTGGCCAGGATCAACTATATCTGCAACGATGTCGGGGTGGACACCATGGAAATCGGCTGCGCCCTGGCTATCTGCATGGATGCCGGGCTTCTCGCATGGGGCGACGGGGATGCCGCGGTCAAGCTTACCGCCGAGATGAGGGCAGGAACCGAGAGAGGCTCTATGCTCATCGACGGCGCCCAGGCAACCGGTGAAAAACTCGGGGTCACCCGGATTCCCACCGTGAAGCGCCAGGCCCTCGCAGGCTATGATCCTCGCTTCCTGAAGGGAACAGGCGTCACTTACGCTACATCGCCCATGGGTGCAGACCACACTTCCGGTAATATCATCCCGACCCCGGACGGTGACTATAATCCCATTGCACAGACCGGCCAGGGCCCCGTGTCCACATTCGTTCAGAGGCACAACACTGCGGTTGACTGCATGGGGTTCTGCCTCTTCCCCTATCTCGTCTGCTGCGCGGTACCCGCGCTCTATCAGCATATCAACGCGTGCGCAGGGATCATGCTGGGCGAGGATGTCTCGGAGAATTATTTCATCGAGCTCGGGGCGGACGTCATCAACATGGAGCTCAAGTTCAATGAAACCGCCGGCATCACCAAGGCGGACGACAAGCTGCCCGACTTCTTCTACACCGAGAAGCTCGATACCTGTGATCAGGTATTCGATGTCGACCCCAAGGAGATCGAGGCGGTTCACGATCGTTAATCATCAAAGAATAAGGTTGTCAGCACCAATTGTTGCAGGGCGTATGGGTCTGGTTGAGATGATCTCTACTGCATCTGAGACGGAAGCAGGAAAAGCGACTGGGAAGGTTGATGCGAAACTCATGATTCATAATCAGCTCAGAAACCCTGCAACAGTTCCACAGGTTGGCCCGAGGGACTCCATCCGAAGAAAGACCGTTTCAAGCACGAATCTTCGGGCCACAACCGAGAGCATGCATCCTCTATCGGACGTCCAAGTACATCCGGATCATGAACCAGATCGATGTCCGAACCTGAAAAATCCCACGATATTTTTATATGATGAACACGGGATGTTCCTCTCATGCCTGGGCCGAGGACACGTACGATCAGCTTTCGGAACGACTCCCCAGGGAAACACCCGGACGGAAAGAGGGCATGAATATTTCGCGTCCTCGCGTTCGCTCGGATTTCATCATGCCTCAGGGCTGGTGAATAATCATACCGGCACGAGAAAAAGCCCGAAATCGGGATACCCGATTGCGGGCTCTCGATCGAGCAGCTCCGCAGGACACAGGCTTTCCACAACGGGTACATTACTCTGCGACTGCTCCGGGAAACTCACACTTTTTCAGAACGGGAACGAGCATTGTGCGGATGAAGACCTTTGGTCGCGTGCCGGAGTCTTCGACTGTGCACGAGCGTTCTCCAGTCATGGAACCGTGAGAAGAGCGGGGCTTGATATATAAAAAACGGAAAACTGGGAGGGTTTTATGGAAAATCCAACACAAGAAATGAATAACAGCAATAATGCCGAAGCAGCAGTAGTTTTCCCCCCGTATCGCTGGTTTGTTTTATTCGTCGCTTGTTTCGCGGTAGGGACCATGTACATTCACATGACCTCTATTGCCCCGATACTGGGTACCATTGCAGAGCAGATGAATCTCACCATGGGCCAGGCCACACAGCTCTTCACGGCAAGAATGCTGGGTGAGGCGGTCTGGATGGTTTTTGTCGGCTGGTACGTTGATAAGCACGGTATCTCCAAGGCGATCATCGTAGGCCTGTTTGTCGGTCTGTTGTCAGTACTGAGCACACCGTTCATATCCGGCAGCTATGCAGGATTCCTGGTTGCGCGTTTCCTGCAGGCCATAGCCATCGGGACCATCTTCCCGGTCGTAGGCTACGTGGCTGCGCACTGGTTCCCTGAAAGGGAGCACGGTCTGGCCAACGGTCTGTTCTTCGGATCGGTCTGTGTAGGCGCAGCGGTTGGTGCGCTCCTGTCTCCCTTCATCATGTCAGCTACCGGCAGTTGGGAATGGACCATAGCGATACTCGGTATCTTCAATATCATCGGCATCGTGTTCGCTTACATGGTGGCAGGCAAGAAGGGCCCCATGCAGGAGATGGCCGATCAGGGTCAGACAGTGGCCGTCGAGAATCCTATGACCTATGCAGACACCCTCAAGTTCCCCATCACCTGGATCGGCATGCTTATTGTCTTTGCAAATGCCTGGATATTCTTCGGCCTCACGAATTTCATCCCGGCATTCCTGGCAGAGCCCCAGCCGATGGGTGCAGGTCTCGGTGCCGAGACCGCCGGCGTGCTCAATCTCGCACTGACCCTTATCGGAATCTTGGCCGTGCTTCTGGGCGGCTGGTTCTTCGATACGGTCATGAAGGGCAAGGCCAAGATCCCTGTAGCACTCGGTTTTGTATCGACCATGGTGGCATTCCTGCTCATTTATCAGGGCGTACAGGCCAGCATGTTCCTGATCGTTGTCATTCTCATGCTCGGCGGCTTCGGGATTCCGTTCCAGAACCCGGCTCTGAGCGCATACGTGGTCAAGGTCTATCCGCCCGAGGTTGCTGGTTCCATGATCGGTTTCTGGTTCGGCGGCGGGACCTTCGGCGCGGCTGTGGGTCTGTTCCTCGGATCCATAACCATCGAGAAGACCGGCAGCTTCAACACCGCCCTGGTCATGATCTCGATCGCCGCCGTGGTGGGTTTCATCCTGACCATGCTCTATCTCAAGCACAATCTCATCATGGATCATCCCAGGTCTCGGGAAATCGCGAAGGAATGGACACGATAGAGAACAGGGAAAAGCAGGTAATAGGTATGTCTTAAATAGAAAAACAAGGCGCAAGAAAGTGGGAACCCCTTGATCAAGGGGTTCCCACCAAGCCTTCCAGTTGACTGTCATGCTACGGATTGCGAGCAGTCGGCAGTGTGTCGGGTTTCTGAGAGAAGGCATTTCATATTCAGATCTTACTTGAAGGGGTGTGCCGGATGCGCAGGGTGTATTGATCGGCTGGTGCTTTTACCTGGCCCTCTATCCGGAACGAAAGTAAAGGGAACCATCATGAATCATATTCTGAATGCTACTATAAAAAGAAATATTGCCAGAATGAGAGAAAAGACCGTCGGCTTCAAATGCCGGTGCGGCTTTTTCTGCATGCAGGAGTTTATCAGCTAACAACCGGATATCCGGATGAAGATGCAGCCTCGGAGCCCTAAGATGGGTACGGCATCACATATGAAATCTGCGAGTAAGAAAAGTGCCCGCAGACCAACCCATCCTCAGACGCTGCATCGTCGATAACGTCACTTCTTTTAGGCAAAAAAACCAACGAAGAGAAACAAAGGAGGCGTCGTATGATTATGGGAATGGGTTGGGGAAATTTTCTGGCTTATATCATCGGGGCGGTAACCATTGTCCTCGCTGTCGTCTACCCGTTCATGGCCAGCGAAGGCGAATGGGTAGAGAAGATAAACCAAGAATAAGACCATACTCATAGACACGGCAAGAAAGATCATCAGGAGCTGTTTATGAACGAAAATTATATCACCATAGCAATCGGGGTGTTTATAATATACCTCCTCATTAATGTCGGGATAGGGGTCTGGTCGATGATGAAGGTCAAGAGCGCCGCAGGCTACTATACCTCGGAAACGGGTATGGGACCCTGGGCTATTGCTCTGGCATTCGGCGCGACCTGTTACAGCGCGACTTTGATCATCGGATACGGCGGAGCGGCATATAATGTGGGTGCATCGTATATCTGGATAGCGGCGACCAACCTGTTTTTCATGACCTATCTGGTCTGGGTGGTCCTCGGCAAGAAGGTCCGGAATCTGGTGGCGCGTATCGGATCGTTCACCGTGACCGAGATGATCGTGGTCCGCTACCAGGCACCCAAGCTCAGGCCGATTCTGGCGATCGTCATCCTCTTTGCCATGATGGCCTATACCATTGCCGTGCTCACGGCAACGGCACGGCTCTTTGAGGTGCTTTTCCACATACCCTTCTTCTGGTCGCTGATCATCGTGGCGGTGGTGGTGGGCTTTTATGTAACGACCGGGGGCATCGTCGCCACGGTGTACAACAACTTCCTCCAGGGTATCGTGATGTTCGTGGGTTTGCTGTGGCTGGGCATAGCCGTATACAGCACGACGGGATTTTCCACCGGTTATGCGGAGCTCGCCGCCCAGTTCGGCGAGCAGTTCGTAACCCTGCCCGGGAACATCACCTGGTGGGGACTCATATCGGTCTGTCTGATAACATCGCTGCTGCCATGGGGCATGCCGCAGATCGTGCACTACATGTTCCTGGCCCGCAAGCCGAAGGACGTCAACAGGGCAGTGCCCATCGTCACCATCTGGTCGGGCGTCATCCTGTTTTCGTTGTACTATGTCGGTCCGGTATCGCGCGTTATTCTCGGCGAAGGGGTGCACGTCGACAAGGTCATCCCCACCCTGATCAAGAGCGTGATGTCGCCGTTCGGGATCGGCGTGGTTCTGGCGGCAATCGCGGCCGCGTCCATGTCCACCATGGCGGCGACCGCGTTGCAGGCGTCCTTTGCCTTTGCGCGGGACCTCTATCAGAAGACCATTTTCAAGGATACCAGTGACGAGAAGATCCTGAAGATATCCAAGGTCACCACCCTGGTGGTGATCATCATATCCATCATCATGGCATACATGGAGATGTCCAACATCGCGGCCATCTTCAACATTGGCGCCGCGGTAAGCTGCGCAGTGTTCATACCGCTGCTTGTCGGCGGGGTGTTCCTGCGGGTCGGAACGAGCAAGGGCGCTGTTGCAACCGCCTGGGTGGGATTCCTCGTGGTTCTGCTCTGGGCTCTGATCTTCGGGTTGAACGGACAGAAGGCCATGGGGATCCACCCCATCATCCCGGGTCTGATCTGTTCGCTCATCACCTATTTTGCCGTGAGCAAGAACACCGAGCCTCTGGACAAGAAATTTATCGACCAGATTATGGGATAAGCAACCAAAATAAAAAGAAAATACAATACGATTCGAGCCAATTGCACCAAACAGAGTTGTACCTGCCGCTCAGAGCGGCAGGTACAACTCTGCATCATGCGTCAACATGTGATAACAGGGAACGCATTACCGCAAGAACCGGGAAAAACCGGATAGAGGACATCATATGCATGTATCGGTGAAGCTCTACAGCATTCTGGTCAAATATATGCCTGATAACGCTGCCAGCTATCCGATTCCGGAAGGCGCAAGTCTTTCTCACCTGATCAGAGCCCTGGACATTCCGGAGAAGATACACAAGGGGCTGGTGGTCTTCGTAAACGGCGGGATCGTGAAGGATCTCAACACGAAGCTGGCCGAACGGGACGAAGTCAAGATGTTTATCGCGATTGGAGGAGGGTAGGAGCACATGCCGCCGGACCTGGATGAAAAGATCCGTCGCCTGGCGAGGGTAACCGTGTGCCCCGACGCAACACGTTGTCCGGTCGTATCGATCAATGACCTGGGCCGGATTGCCGCAGAAGTGGGGACTCCGGGAAAAGACCTTGCGGTAAGGGCGCTTCACTTGGGCATCGTTCCCGAGAGATACATCAGGAACATGAACACACTCTCTCCTGCGGATCAGGTGCGCCTTCTCACGTCCCATGCGGCAGTCATCGGCCTCGGCGGTCTCGGGGGGACGGTAACCGAGGTGCTGGCGCGGGCCGGTGTAGGCACCCTGACCCTGATCGATCACGACAGCTTCGAGGAGCACAACCTGAACCGCCAGATCGTGAGCTCGGAGGCGAACCTGGGAGAATCGAAGGTAGATGTCGCGATGAGACGCGTTCATGAGATTGATCACTTTCTGGACGTGCACGCTTATGGCGAGTATCTCACCGCAGACAACGCACATGTTCTTGTCCAGGGGGCCGATGTCATCGTTGACTGCCTCGACTCCATTCCCACGAGGTTTGTCCTGCAGCGGATTGCGGAGAAAGCGGACCGGCCGTTCGTGAGCGCGGCGGTGGCAGGCATGTCCGCGCACGTCATGACGATATTTCCGGGCGATCCAGGACTGGAGGTCCTTTACGGAGATCCACTCGATGCCCCTGAGAAGGGGATCGAGACAATGATCGGAACAATGCCGCAGACAGCGATCATGACAGCCGCCATCGAGGGCTCCGAGGTCATCAAAATTCTTCTGAACAAGGGGAAGCCGCTCAGGGGAGGTGTCCTGATGATCGATCTGCAGGAGAACAGCTTCGAGCTCATGCGGTTTGGCCGATAAGGGCCGCGGGCACCGGGAACCGATCAGCACTTTAGCCCAACCATGCCGGGTTGCACCGTCCAGAAGGTTGTGCGCCTGAAAAAGCCGGCGGACCATCGTGCCCGCAGTACCGCTCTGGATGAGCAGGTATGAGAAAACCCGTTAAGGTTCCGGCCCATGAATTCCGATAATCCTCACATGAACGATTATCGAGTGCAAGGGGAGGGTTCATGACCGAAAAGAGGCGGATGGGCGAGATTCTGGTTGAGCTCGGTCTGATCGATGAACACAGGCTCAGACATGCATTGGATATTGCCAGGAAAAAGAAAAGAAAGCTCGGCGAAACACTCATCCGCCTGGCCTATCTCAGCGAGGACCAGGTCCTGGGGATATTGAAGAACCTTACCGGGGTGCCGGCCCTCGACATGAAGGAGGGCGTGATCGGAAAGCAGGCCCAGACCGTGCTGCCGCCCGACAGGATGAGGGAGCTGAAGGTCGTGCCCTTAGAAGTGAGGGATAAGATGGCGGTAGTGGCCTTTGCCGATCCTCTGAACTACGTGGCGGTCGAAAACGTCAAGTTTCTTCTGAACCGGGACGTGACGCCGGTTCTCGCTTCAGAGGCACAGGTCGAGGATATTCAGGAACAGATGGAGCGCAATGGGCATGGAAAGAAACCGCTCGTGCTCTCGGAGGTAAGGAGGAGCATTTCCGGCATAACCATTCAGGAGATGCGGCCTTCCAACATCCTGAAGCTCCTGGACGACCCGGAGAGCACCGATCTTCACATCTCCCTGGGAGCGGCCCCCGCGGTCAGGAGCGGAGGAGTGTTCAAGCGCTGCCACATGCCCATCATCACTCCGGGTATCATGCAGGAGTTCCTCAAAGAGGTCCTGACCGAGGATGAAAGGCGGGAGCTGGAAGAGAAAAAAGAGATAGAGTTCACCTACCTCAAGCCGGGTATCGGGCGATACCGCATGAACATGTATTATCAGAAGGGCGGAGAGGTCACGGTCGCGGCAAAGAAGCTGGTGGAAGACATCCCTTCTCTCGCTTCACTGGGACTGCCGGAATCCCTTACCTCGCAGCTCGACCGCAAGGGGCTGCTCGTGGTGAGCTCGGCAAGGGGGCAGGGGAAGGACACGACCATCGCGGCCCTGGTGGACCATATCAATTCGACGAGGTGCTGCAACATCATCACCTTCGAAGACCCCATCGAGTATATTCATCACCACAAATCGTCCAACGTCAACCAGCGCGAGCTCGGCAAGGACACGGGGCGGAACTTCTCAGAGATCTTCGACCGCGTCAACAACCATGATCCGGATGTGCTCGTGATCTCCAGCATCAAGGACACCTTCATGGTCGAGACCGCGGTGCTCGCCGCACAGAAGGGGATACTGGTAATCGTGGGGCTCAACGCCATCGATGTGTTCAGCGCCATCGAGCAGCTCATCTCAACGCTCTCGGACGATTACATGAAGGCGCTCTTTTCCCGCTCGCTTCTTGCCGCGTTCGCCCAGCGCCTCATCTGGTCGAAGAGCACAAAAAAACGGGTGCTCATCTGGGAGCATCTCCTGGGAACGCCCCGGATCCAGAAATACATCCGCGACGATAAGATATACTATATCAAGGGACAGGCAACATCCCTGAAAGGCGAGTATTTCCCCGTCGAAGAGAGCCTTGCCCGGGCGGTCAAGAGCGGGGTGCTCGGCGGAGAGACGATACTGACGGAACCGTGGATAAATCAGGATGTCCTGAGGATCTATCTCGACAGGTAGTAACTTCGCGATTCCGGGCGATTAATCAGAAACGAGCCCTCATTCATTGCAAATTTCGCTTGCATCGCATAGTCCGATAGTGTATTTAATGAACCGTGATTCAGAATAATTCTCTGAATTCACAAATAATAATTTCGAGGAGTGTGCGATGAGCAGATCTAAGACCTTTGTTTCCGTTGCTTTTATGTTATTCGCAGTTTCCAGCGTTGCTTTTGCCACTGATGGGGTGGCGGCAGGATACGTAGACTGGTCCAAGATAATCTTTGTGGCGGCTTCGCTGCTGGCGGCAGGTCTCTGTATGGGTCTTGGTGCGATCGGCGCCGGCGCCGGCATGGGGAACGCGACGTCTGGAGCAACAGAAGCGGTTGGCCGCAACCCCAATGCTCAGGGAAAGATCATGCTCACCCTCATGGTCGGTCTGGCAATGACCGAATCCATTGCAATCTATGCTCTCGTTGTTACCCTGATAATCCTCTACGCGAACCCCTTCAAGGCTATCATTCTGGGTTAGGGCAAGCAGAATTGATGATTTCCATGCAACCGGCAGCCGGCAGACCCCCATTCCTTTTCAAGGAGATGGTTCTGCGTGGGGAATTCTGGTGGAGATGTCCGGGGAGGCGGGTTCAAAGCCTCCCGGGTCCGAGACGACCGCAAAGGTTTGCCGGTTCACAAGCGGGTTGTTTTCAGACGTTGTAGGAGATTGATATGGATCAGGAAGCCAAGTCCAGTTTTAGCTTTGCCAGTATTGCCGTGAGCTTCTTCATCCTCATCGTGCTTCCCCTTACCATCACGGGTGTCATCATCAGCAAGGGGGTTGTCAAGGTGGGGGAAGAAGCGACGCAGGCAAACTTGCGCATACTCGATGATAGTCAGAAGCTGTCCATAGGTGCGCGGGCACAGACTGTGGCTGATGCAGTGGCCCAGTTTCTCTCCGATGTGGAGAAGGATGTCCGGATAGCTTCGATTCTCCCCCGTGATGCCGGCTCGTACGCCACCTTTCTCAAGTCCAATACCCGGGGGGTCATTGAATCTTCTCAGGCGGGGATCGTAAGGATTCCCGTTCCCGTGTACCATGAGATCGCCTTCCTGAACAGAGAAGGGAATACGGTTCTCAGGGTCACCTCGGACGGCACGGCCGTCACCGGGAACGGATCGTATGCGCAGGAGGAATTCTTTGTCCGGGCAAAAGGGCTCGCGCCCGGAGAGTTCTACATGGGTCCGGTGGTGGGGACCGATGTGAGCAGGGAGGAGGCCGCGGCCGGGAAAAAGTTCGAGGGCGTTATCCGCCTGGCGTCTCCCGTGTTCGATTCGACCGGCTTTGCCGGCGTCGTTGAGCTGGCGCTCAATGTCGTGCACCTCACGGAGTTCACGGATCATATCGTGCCGACAGAGCCCGGCATGGTTTTCGCCGATGTGCAGGCGGACGACCTGAACTATGCCTTCATGGTATATCGAAACGGCCTCATCATATCCCATCCTGCGGATTACGTGATCTGGGGATATGATGAAAATGATCAGCCTGCACCGGTATGGGACGAGACGAATTACGCGCAGCTCTCTCAGACCGGCGACGGCGGGATAAATGTTCTGAATATGGGGTTCCTCGACGAGAACCTTCCCAAGATCCACGCGCTTGCCTCCGAGGGCAGGTCGGGGTCGCTCACCTATAACCTGGACGATACCCGGATATTCACGGCATATGCCCCCATTCCCTACTACGGCAACGGGTTTTCCAAGCCCCAGGGTTTCGGCTGGGTGGGTATGATCGTCGATATCGACAGGTATCACAACCTGAGCCAGGAGAAGGTCGAGGAAATCCGAGCCAAGGTCGAAAGGTGGCAGAAGTCGAGCATCGTGGTCGTCTTCGTGTCGCTCATTCTCCTCTTCATCATCGCGCTCATCCTCGCACGCGGGCTCTACCGCTCGATCCAGAGGGCCGCGAAAGACACGGACTCGATGCCGGGGCATGACGACGAAGACTAGACGGTAATTCCATCCTTGCCATAGCAGTACCCCATGGGTGGCGGCTTCCGGCAGGAGCTGCCGCCCTTTCTTCGTGAGCCCTTCTTTTCCAGGATCTGCCCCAGAAAGATCCGGCACATCGTGACGCCTGTATAGGACCATTTTCATGGAGACTTTCCAGCGGGCTGCTCATGCCGGCTCTATTTCCTGTTGAAAAAACAACACTTAACACACTGCCCACAATGAGCGCTCATTCATGAATGATATAATATCAAATGATTACAATAAGTTATAAAACCGAATTGAAAGAAGTTATTGACATATACATGGCTTTCTGATTTATAACATCAGGCTCGAATCGCACAGGAGGCAGCACATGTACTACATATTATTAATCGTAGGTGCGGCTCTGGTGAACAATTTCGTTCTGGCGCGCTTCCTTGGCATATGCCCGTTCATGGGGGTATCCAAGAGCATCGATACAGCGGTCGGAATGAGCATGGCAGTTATCTTTGTCATGACCCTCGCCACTTTCGTCACCTGGCTGATCAACTTCTACCTGCTCATTCCCTTTGAGCTGCAGTATCTGCAGACGATCGCCTTCATCCTGGTGATCGCGTCGCTGGTCCAGCTCGTGGAAATGATCATCCAGCGGGTCAGCCCCCCTTTGTATCAGGCACTGGGGATCTTTCTTCCCCTGATCACGACGAACTGCGCCGTGCTGGGTGTGGCCATCCTCAATATCCAGCTGGGGCATAGCCTGCTCGATGCGTGTATTTTCGCGGTGGGTGCAGCCCTGGGCTTCGGTCTGGCCCTGGTGATATTCGCCGGCATGCGCGAGGACTTCGAGCTCAATAACATCCCCGAGGCATTTCGGGGGACCCCTATCGCACTCGTCACGGCCGGTATACTCTCACTCGCATTCATGGGATTCTCAGGATTGGTGAAATAAGATGATCAGTTCAATCTTGCTGTTGGGTGGAATCGGTTTTCTGGCTGCCCTCATCCTCGGGATTTCCGCGGTGACCTTTGCCGTGAAGATGGATCCCCGGGAAAAGGCGGTTCTCGATCAGCTGCCGGGTGCGAACTGCGGCGCCTGCGGCTTTGCGGGCTGTGCAGCCTTTGCCCATGAGATCACCGTGAATCCGGAGGCCGAGATGGCGTGTCCGGCGGTGAATGAAGAGGCGCTCGAAGCCATGTCCGGGATCCTCGGCAGGTCCCTGGGCGGAAGCGCTCCGCTCATCGCGTGCATACGCTGCAAGGGCGCTCCTGCGGAGACGACAAACCGATACGGCTATGTAGGGCCAAAGGACTGCCGGGCCGCACAGATCGTGGCCGGCGGATCAAAGGGATGCCAGTATGGCTGCCTGGGTCTGGGAACCTGTGAAGAGGTGTGCCCCTTCGGGGCCATCATCATGGGCGAGGACGGGCTTCCCCGCGTGATAGAATCGCTGTGCACCGGATGTGGCAAGTGCGTGAGCGTCTGTCCCCGGGGTATCATCCAGCTCATTCCCAAAACCGGAAATTACTGTGTGGGCTGTATTTCCAAGGATACGGCAAAGGACATGAAGCCGCTGTGCAAGGTGGGATGCATCAAGTGCGGAATCTGCGCCGATGTGTGCCCCTTCGATGCGATCACGGTTTCCAAGACCACCTCGGCCGAGATCGATCAGGACAAGTGCCAAAGATGCGGCCTGTGCGTGAGCGCGTGCCCGACCGGCGTCATCTCGGCCCTGAGAGTGCCTCAGAAGGTCCGCATCATTGCCGAGAAGTGCAAGGGATGCAGCATCTGCGAACAGGTGTGCCCGGCCGAGGCCATTTCCGGGAAGGTGAAGGAACCATATTTCGTCAATGAAGGCAAGTGCATCGGCTGCGGACTGTGTATCGCAAAGTGTCCCTCCGATGCCATAGAGAGGATCATCTCATGAAAACGTTCAAGGGCGGCATTCATCCACCTGAGGAAAAGCAGCTCGTCAAAGACAATCCCATTGTCGACTTCCCCTTGAGCTCCCGATATCACGTGCTCGTTCAGCAGCATCTGGGCGCACCGGCGAAACCCGTCGTAAAGGCGGGAGACGAGGTGAAGAAGGGGCAGGTACTCTCCGAGCCCCTGGGTTTCGTATCCGTGCCCGTCCATGCGCCCACCTCCGGGCGGGTCAAGGAGATCGGCAGGATCGTTCATCCCGTGACCGGGCTTTTGGCCCCCTGTATCGTCATCGATGCGGATGGCCGCGACGAGTGGGCCGAAGGGCTTCCCCTGGAGCGCGACCCGTTCGCCATGAGCAGAGAAGAGCTCCTGGACGCCATAAAGACGGCAGGGGTCGTGGGCATGGGCGGCGCAACCTTCCCCACCCACGTGAAGCTCTCCCCTCCCAAGGACAAGACCATCGACACCTTTATCGTGAACGGTGCCGAGTGCGAACCCTATCTCTCCTCCGACCACCGGCTCATGCTGGAACAGCCCGAACGGGTTCTGAAGGGGGCGGGTGTGATCATGAAGGCTCTCGGCCTCGACCGGGCCACCATCGCCATAGAGGCGAACAAGCCGGACGCCATCAAGCTCATGCGGGAAAAGGCGCCGGCTGAGATCCAGGTGGAGACACTCAAAGTCAAATATCCCCAGGGCGCGGAGAAACAGCTCATCAATGCCCTGACCGGCCGCGAGGTCCCCTCGGGCGGGCTGCCCATGGATGTGGGGGCCGTGGTCCAGAATGCGGGAACCTGCGCCGCGGTCTGGGATGCATGCGCGCGCGGCATTCCCCTCATCGAGCGGATAACCTCGGTGACCGGCCGGGGAATCGTGCAGCCCAAGAACATCCGGGTGCGCGTAGGCACTCTTTTAAGAGAGGTCATCGATTTCTGCGGCGGGCTCAACGGCGCCGCCAAGATCATATTCGGCGGGCCCATGATGGGCATCGCGCAGTTCACGCAGGACATCGCTATCATGAAGGGCACCTCGGGTGTGCTGGTGCTGCGGGAAGAAGATACCAACATAACCGCCTATTCCGCGTGCATATCCTGCGGAAGGTGCGTGGAGGCGTGTCCCATGGAGCTCATTCCCTCTGTGCTGAGCAAGCTCGGCGAGAAGGGGATGTACCAGAAGGCCATGGAGAACAACCTGCTGGATTGCGTGGAATGCGGGAGCTGTACCTATGTCTGTCCGGCCAACAGGCCGATCGTTCACTTCGTCAAACACCTCAAGGCGCTCAGCCGTGCAGCAAGCGCCAAGAAGTAAAAGGGGCATGAAATGAAGAATATATCCGCTTCGAACCCTGCTGAAGATCAGGCAAAGGAACAGGCCTCGAAACTCAGCGTGTATGTTTCGAGTTCGCCCCACGTGCATTCGACAGAGGATGTGCCATGGATCATGCGGCAGGTCATTTATGCATTGATTCCCGGCGCCCTGGTAGGGGTCTACTTTTTCGGCATCCCCGCCCTCAAGGTCATCGCCCTTGCGGTGGTGTCCTGCGTAGTCATGGAGGCGCTGTGGCAGAAGCTCACGGGAAACCCCATCACCATAAAGGACGGCTCGGCTGTGCTGACCGGGCTGCTGCTGGCGATGAACCTTCCTTCCGGGGCTCCCTGGTGGCTCGTGGTGATCGGCTCGCTGGTGGCTATCATCATCGCCAAGCAGCTCTTCGGCGGGATCGGCAACAACCCGTTCAACCCTGCGCTGGTCGGGCGGGTGTTCCTCCTGATCTCATTCCCGGTGGCCATGACCACCTGGCCCGAGCCGCGGTCGTTCTTTTCCCAGGCCGCGGACGCGACCACCGGTGCCACGCCGCTCGGCGCGCTGAAGACCGCGATCTTCGAGCACGGCACCATCGCGGCCGCGCCCGGAATGAACCTCATGGACCCGTTCCTGGGCAATGTGGGCGGATCCCTGGGCGAAATCTCGGCGCTGGCGCTGATCCTGGGAGGCATCTATCTCATCGCCAGGAGGATCATCACCTGGCATATCCCGGTGGTATACATCGCAACGGTTGCCGTGCTTACCGGCATACTCTGGCTCGTCAACCCTGAGGGATATGCCAGCCCGGCCTTTCATCTCGTTGCCGGCGGGCTCATGCTCGGTGCATTCTTCATGGCCACCGACATGGTGACCTCGCCCATCACGAACACGGGAAAGGTCGTCTTTGCCGCAGGATGCGGGGTGATCACCGTAGTGATACGTCTGTGGGGAGGATACCCTGAAGGGGTGTCGTTCGCGATCCTGATCATGAACGCCTTCGTCCCCCTGATCAATCGAGCCACCAGGCCGACGAAATTTGGAGCCGTGCGATGAAAGAGATCGTCAAACTCATATCAGTGCTAACGGTCGTATGTGTGCTGGCGGGGCTGTCACTGTCCTTTGTCAGCAGCGCCACCCAGGATGCGCGCGATTACCAGGACAGGCTTGAGCTCCTGAGCTCGCTCAACATGGTCCTTCCCGAACATGACAACGAACCCGACAAGGATGTCGCGGAAGTCACGGGCGACACCTATTATCTCGCCAGAAAGGATGGGGAGGTGAACGGCATCGCATTTATCACCTCGACCGACAAGGGCTACAGCGGTCTTATCAGGGTCATCGTCGGCGTGCAGCCCGACGGAGAGATCGTCTCCATCGGAATCCTCGAGCAGAAGGAGACCCCCGGGCTGGGTTCGAAGATCACCGAAGACTGGTTCATCGATCAGTACAAAGGGAAATCCCTGGAAAATGCCAGGTGGGCGGTGAAAAAAGACAGCGGAGACTTCGAACAGATCTCCGGGGCAACCATATCACCGCGTGCGGTCACCGGTGCGGTCCAGAAGGGGCTGCAGGCATACCAGGAAAACAAGCAGGAGATTCTCGGAGGCGGCGATGTCGTTCAGTAAAGAACTGATAAAAGGAATATGGAAGGAAAATCCGGTATTCATCCTCGTTCTCGGGATGTGCCCCGTGCTTGCGGTCACCACTTCGGCGATCAACGGCCTGGGGATGGGCGTTGCCACGACCTTTGTGCTCATCTGCTCGAACATCGTGGTCTCCATCATTCGCTCGTATGTTCCCGACCGGGTGAGGATCCCGGTGTTCATCGTGGTGATCGCCTCGTTCGTCACCATCGTGGATCTCACCATGAGCGGGTATTTCCGGGGGTTGTACCACGCGCTCGGACTCTTTATCCCCCTGATCGTGGTGAACTGCATCATCCTCGGACGGGCCGAGGCCTTTGCCTCCAAGAAGTCCATCCCGCTCTCCATTGCCGATGCCGTGGGCATGGGCGCGGGTTTTACCCTGGCGCTGGTGATGCTCGGAAGCGTCAGGGAGATTTTCGGAAACGGCACGATTTTCGATTTCAGCATCTTCGGCAGCGGCTTTGAGCCGGTTCTGGTCATGATACTGCCGCCGGGTGCGTTCCTTACCCTGGGGGTCCTTACAGGAGTGTTTTCAGCAGTAGAAAAATACAGATCGAAAGAATGGAGGAAATATGTCAGCCAAGATCTTGGAAAAACAGCAGTTGTCAGAGAACGTCTTTAAACTGGTCTTAGACGCTCCAAAGATCGCAAAGAAGAGAAAGGCTGGACAGTTCGTGGTCTTGAGAATCCACGAAGAGGGAGAGAGGATTCCCCTCACCATTGCTGATGCCGATCCTGCGAAGGGAACGTTGACCATCATTTTCCAGGTAGTAGGAAAAAGCACCGCTCACCTTTCCGGACTCGAGGCCGGCGACAGCCTGCTGGATCTCGTGGGGCCCATGGGTCAGCCGACCCATGTCGAAAAGATCGGGACAGTGGTCTGCGTCGGCGGCGGTGTGGGCGTGGCGCCGGTCTATCCCATCACCCAGGCCATGAAGAATGCCGGAAACCATGTCATCTCCATCATCGGAGCCAGATGCAAGGACCTCATCATCATGGAAGAGGAGATGAAGGCGGTCTCCGATGAGATCATCGTGACCACGGATGACGGGTCTTACGGGTATCACGGGTTCGTGAGCCAGGCCCTCGAAGAGAAGTATCTCATGACGGGCGACAAGAAAATCGACATGGTGGTGGCCATCGGGCCGGTTCCCATGATGCGGGCGCTGTGCGACGTGACAAAGAAGTACAATGTCCCCACCGTGGTGTCCCTGAACTCTATCATGGTCGATGCGACGGGAATGTGCGGAGCCTGCAGGGTTACGGTAGGCGGCAAGACCCGTTTCGTCTGCGTTGACGGACCGGAATTCGACGGGCACCAGGTGGACTTCAAGGAGCTCATAGACCGGCAGCGCATTTATCTCGACCAGGAAAAACAATGCTACGACCATTACTGCACATGCAGACAACAGGGAAAGGGGGCATAATACCATGGAAATGAAAGAAAGACTGAAGATCCTTCGTCAGCCGATGCCGGAACAGGATCCGCAGGTACGCAAGAGAAACTTCGACGAAGTTCCATTGGGTTATACCCCCGAAGTTGCAAAGGCCGAGGCGCTGAGGTGCATCCAGTGCAAGAAGCCCGAATGCGTCGAAGGGTGCCCGGTCGAGGTCGATATTCCCGGGTTCATAGCCCTGATCGCCGAAGGCAAGTTCATCGATGCGGCCAGGAAGATCAAGCAGACCAATGCGCTGCCTGCGGTTTGCGGCAGGGTATGCCCTCAGGAAGTCCAGTGCGAGGTCAGGTGCGTGCGCGGAAAGAAGGCGGAGCCCGTGGCCATCGGAAGGCTCGAGCGTTTTGTGGCCGATTACGAGCGCGCTGCGGGTGAGGTGTCCATCCCGAAGATCGAGAACATGACCGGAAAGAAAATCGCTGTCGTGGGCTCCGGTCCCTCCGGTTTGACCGTGGCGGGAGACCTGGTGCAGATGGGCCATGACGTCACGATATTCGAGGCCCTGCATGCAGCCGGGGGAGTCCTGGTGTA
This sequence comes from Deltaproteobacteria bacterium, assembly GCA_018436855.1. Lineage (GTDB taxonomy): Bacteria > Desulfobacterota > Desulfomonilia > UBA1062 > UBA1062 > Phosphitivorax. The sequence goes on from JAHDKO010000069.1 coordinate 38,483, forward strand.
TGGAATCCCCGAGTTCAGGCTGCCCAAGGCCATTGTGGCGGCAGAGGTTGACTATCTGAAGAAATTGGGTGTAAAAATAGAGACGTCGAATGTGATCGGTAAGGTGGCAACCGTGGATGAACTCTTTGCAGAGGGCTACGATGCAGTATTCCTGGGCACCGGCGCGGGACTGCCCTCGTTCATGAACATCCCCGGTGAAAACCTCAACGGTGTCTATTCCGCCAACGAGTACCTCACCCGGTCGAACCTCATGAAGGCATACCGGTTCCCCGAGTACGACACCCCCATTGTCCGCGGCAAGAACGTGGCCGTCATCGGCGGCGGAAACGTGGCCATGGACTCGGCCCGTACCGCCATGAGGCTCGGCGCGGACCATGTCTACCTCGTCTACCGCAGGTCACGCCAGGAAATGCCGGCGAGGATCGAGGAGATCCACCATGCGGAAGAAGAGGGGATAGAGCTTCATCTTCTCACGAACCCCATCCGGTACATCGGCAACGACAAGGGCTGGGTCACGGGCATCGAGTGTCTGCAGATGGAACTGGGTGAGCCGGACGATTCCGGAAGGCGCAGGCCGGTTCCCATCAAGGGGAGCGAGTTCATCAAGGACGTAGACACCGTGGTGGTCGCCATCGGCGCGGGCTCCAATCCCCTGGTGCAGAGCACGACCCCTGGTCTGGACACCAACAAATGGAACTATATCGTTGCCGATGAAGAAACCGGCCAGACCTCGCGCGAAGGCGTTTTTGCCGGCGGCGATATCGTCACGGGCGCCGCAACGGTCATCCTGGCCATGGGTGCCGGCAGAAAGGCGGCCAGGGCGATTCATAAGTATGTGATGTCCAAGTAAGATACAGTCTCTAGAGGAGAGAATATGACCCTTGCCGAAATCAAGAACCTTCTTGACGCGGACGTCGTCGTCGGGGAAGAAATGCTGAACATGGAAGTAAACACCGGTTTTGCAGCGGATCTGATGAGCGACGTTCTCGCATTCGCCAAGGAAGGGTCGATTCTCCTGACCGGACTCACCAATCCTCTGGTCGTCAGGACGGCGGAGACGCTGGACTTGAGGGCCATCATCTTCGTGCGGGGAAAGCGTCCGTCTCCGGATGCCGTTAAGCTGGCAAAGGAGAAGAACATCCCCCTGCTCGGAACAAAGTTCATTCTCTTCGAATCCTGCGGCAGGCTGTTCTCCGCAGGCATGAGAGGGTCAATCCAGAAGGTCGGCGAAGCCCTGTAGGGCTTCGCCTGCCTTCTGACTTCACTTCTAAAAAGGCAGGCCGATCCGCTGAAGCATTCAGAAATCCCGGCGAGCTTCCCCGGGACGCATCGGGCGAGGCCCGCGCGCAATGACACTTTCGTTGCCGCCCTTTACCCAGCCGTTGATTCGGAGTTGCAAATGCAAGCTTAAGTTGGTAGGATTACTGGACGATAGAATAAGTGAGAGGTGCTTTGATGCCAGGGCCGTCCGACATATCTGCTATACTCTCCCAGGGCGGGAGGATCGAGAAGATAAGTCAGAGCTCGTTTGTCCAGCCCGATATCGCCAAACAGGTTCTCACGGAGGAAGAGGCCAAGGAACGGCTCCGGAAGAGCAGGGAGGTCAACGAGTCTCAAAAGGGGCAGCAGATCGCCGCCAGGGAGCGTGACAGGCGGGGTGCCCGGGATGAGCGCAAGAGGCAGCCGGCCGACAGGAACGGCGATGCACCGGATGAGTCCTCGCCTGATCAGGTGAAGAAACATCTCATCGACGTGGTGGTGTAAGCCTTGGATCCGACCAGAGTTCTGCTCCTCGTTCAGATCGCCGTGATGGTCGTTCTCCTGGCGGTGGTGATATTCTTCCTGATTCTCGATAAAAGGAAAAAGCCCCTGCCGAACGCCTTCGACGAGCTCAAGGATGTCATCCAGCAGACAAGGGATCTCTCGGGGAGCTTTCAGGAGCAGATTCAGATAAAGATCGACCTCGTCAACCGGGTAATGGCCGAGCTCGATGACAAGATCCGCGAGGCCCGCCTGACAGCGGAGGAGATCGAGAAGGTGAATCTGTTCACCCGGCAGTCACGGGACTTTACTGCCTCGGATGTGTTGAAGCTGTCCAAGGGAGGATACGAGCCCGGAGAAATCTCACGGCTGACCGGGATCCCCCTTGGCGAGGTTCAGCTCATGATCAAGATGAACAACCAGGATGATGCATAACCTCGGGACGCAGATTCTCACCGGGCAGATCCGTCCGGACTCGATCGTTCTCAGCGGGAAGATACCCTCCCTCACCATCGGCAAGACCCTCGTCGTCACGGTCCTGTCCACACCCAAGGCAGGCCGGGTGCTTGTCTCCCTGTTTGGAAAACATATCCAGGTGGAGACCACCATGGCGCTTCACAAGGGGCAGGTACTCAATCTCAAGGTTCATGCACTGAGCCCCAGGATCGTGCTGAAGCCTGCAGGGACGGGATCGGATACCCCGGAAGACGGATGGAGGAACGCAGGCTCCGTGGTGAGCCGCCTGGCGGGGAGCTTTGGTGAAAAGCCGGTGGAAGCCTTTCTCGTCCAGGAGATTCTCGGTCGTCTTTCCTCGCAGTCGGGTGGTGATGCATCACAGAATCGGGCAGTCGCTTCGCTCATCGAACAGGTGCTCCAGCACCCCGAGGCATTGGCCTTTCTGTTCGTCCCCCTGGTGGACGACGGCTCACAGGGCAGCGCCAGGGTATGGATCGAGCGGGACGGGGACGCATATGCCCTCCAGTTCCGGATCGAAACCGACCACTTGGGAAGCCTCGAGTGCACTGCCCGGGTGGATCAGGCCATCGACGTGGAGATCAGAACGCCCCTGCCCGAAACCGCAGACCTCCTGAACCGGCACGTGCACGAGCTTCAGCAGAGCCTGGAACCCTTCGGCGTCCGGCACATCGGGATCTCCCTTGCGACGTTGAGAGAAGGATCGCTTCAGGGGGTGGATGTCCTCGTATGAAAAAAGAACAGGACAAGGCGGTTGCGCTGAAGTACGAACGAGGCAAGGACCCCGCCCCCCGGGTGGCGGCCAAGGGACGGGGTGTTGTGGCGGAGAAGATCCTTGCCGTAGCCCGGGAGCACAACATCCCGGTCAGGCAGGACAAGGCGCTTCTCGATGCCTTGTACCGTCTCGATATCAATGAAGAGATACCCGAAGACCTGTACCGGGTCATTGCCGAGATACTGGCCTTCGTCTACCGGATGAACCGGATGAAGGCGGACCGGTCATAGATCTGGCCGGCCGGCCTTCGATCCCTGATGCCGGGTCCCGCTCGGGGGATCTGCCGGCGATTGCTTCGCACAATACCCGGGACCAGCCGGGGCCTCCCGGCAGGAAATCTCCGCAAGCCTTGAAATCAAGTGTCAACACGCTCATTACCCCTGCGGAAGCGCTTGTTGCTTTCCCCGCACACCCGGTTATTCATTATTTTAAAAGAGTGGACCATTGCCATTTTCAAAGGAGACGAAGCCATGAAAAAGACACTCATGGGCCTTGCCCTTACTGCTGTTATCGCTGCCGGGTGCACCGGCCCTTTCCCGCTTACCAACGAGCTGTATCAGTTCCACAGGGAGAAGGAGCGGTGGGTGGATGAAGCGCTGTTTCTCGTCTTTGCGGTGACCCCGGTATACGGCACGGCATTGATCGCAGATGCGGTACTCCTGAACTCGATTGAATTCTGGACCGGCGAGAATCCCCTGGAGGCAAGCGGGGACGAGACCATTCCGGACAGTGACCGGGAGGTGATCGCCGGGGAGGGCGAAGAAAGCGTCACCATGCGGTATGATCCAAGCACCCGGGTGGTGGAGGTATGCCCCGGTGCAGGCGCTGGTGAGCCGTTCTATCTCGCCGCTACCCGAAGCGGGGTGATTGCCATGGATGAAGGGGGAAAGGTTCTCTACTCTTCGCAGCAGTGTTCCCTCGGCGGGGTCACAGTGTATGACATGCGGAACAATACCTCGCATTACTTCCCGCCCGAGGCGGTGAACCGGGAGCGGGACAGGATCGGACGTTAAAGGGCCGTGACTACGGGGAGGCACGTTTTTGCCTTCCAGGGGCTCATGCCGTTTCTCCGCTCACCGGAAGTGGATGACGACCACGTCCTTGTCGCGCAACACAAACTCCCGTCCCTCGGTGAGCACGGCGCCTGCCTCTTTTGCCCCGTGCATGCCCCGGTGCGAGAGGAAATCCTGCAATCCCACCACGTCGGCCCGGATGAACCCTTCCTGGATATCGGTGTGAATGAGGCCGGCGGCGTCATGGAGGGTGCCGCCTTCCCTGATGGTCCATGCCTTGAGCTCATGGCCCACCGGGGTGTAGAAGGTGATCAGGTTCAGGATCTCGTAACAGGCCCGGATCAGGATATCCATCCCGGACCGCTCGATCCCGACGGAGATGAGGAACTCACTGCGCTCTTCCTCGGTGAGCTCCGAGGCCTCGAGCTCGAACTTCGTGCAGATGGGGATGACCTTTCTCCCCCGTTCTCTCCCCCATTGTGCGAGCTGCTCGTACTTTCTCGTATGCTCGATGACGTCGTCCTCGCCGATGTTCGCCACCACCAGGTAGGGTTTTGCCGTGAGCATCCCCCAGGATTTCATGAGAGACCGGTCCAGGTCCATGCCGGTGTCGATCAGGCATATGCCCTGAAGAAGGATCCGCTCCATCTCCTCGATCATCTCGATCTCCGCCCTGGCGACGTCCTTCTTGCCCACGCGCATGCCTTTGATCACGGCTTCCTTGCGTTTCTGGACGATCTCCAGGTCCGCCATGACCAGCTCGGTGAGAATGATCTCCATGTCCGAGACCGGGTTTATCTCGTTATAGACATGGGTGACGCTGGCTGCCTCGAAGCACCGGACCACATGGATGATGGCGTCCACTCCCCGGATGTGCCCGAGAAACTGGTTGCCGAGCCCTTCGCCCTTATATGCGCCCTTGACCAGGCCCGCGATGTCGTAGATCTTCAGGGTGGTGGGGGTGATCTTTTCGGGCTGGACGATCTCGGCGATCTTCCGGAGATTTTCATCAGGGACGTTCACGATCCCGACATTGGGGTCGATGGTGCAGAAGGGGTAGTTCTCGGCCGGCACACCGGCTTTGGTGATCAGGTTGAACAAGGTCGACTTTCCCGTATTGGGAAGTCCGACAATCCCGCTTAAGAATCCCATGAACCGTATTATACGGTATTCAGGTCGATGCGCGCAAGCAGAGCAGCGAGAAGCTCGCTGATAATCGAGCTGATGAGCATGTCCTCCTTGGAAAAGCCGCCGTTTGCCTTGTCTGCGAGATTCAGGACCCCTTTCGTATCATCGGCGTGTCTGATGAGGATGCACATGAAAGACTTGGTGGTATACTTGTTCTTGTTCTGGATGCCGATCTCCTCTTCGATGTCCCGGATGATGAGCGAGGCGTTGCGGGTCAGGACGAGATTCATGATGCTCTCCTGTTGCGATCCCACATGGATAAACGGGTCTTCTCCAATGTCGGTATGGTTGTGCGCCTTGATCTCGAGCTCGCCCGAAGAGGGGTTTCTGATAAAGAGCGAGCAGTATCTGGCGCCTACTACCTTGGGAAGGTGGGTGATGACGGCATCGAGCATGGTGGGAATGTCTTCCGAGGTATTGAGCTCCTTTGCCAGGGTATAGAGCATATCGAGGTGGGACTCGTTCATCGTTACCTCCGTGGTTTGATATTATCCATATCTATCGGACGTTTTGCCGGGGATTGTTAAGCAATCTTTATGATGGCTCTCAGGCAAGAACCGGAAAATATCCGTGCCGATTTTCTCAACAGAATGTGAAATTCTCTGCCTCTAGGAGAACTAGGCAGACAGCAGCTCAAATGCCTGGAGAATAGGTTCTTGACTTGGGAGGGTAGAATAGATGTATAATCAAACGACAGATACACGAGGTGATACTGTTGGAAAAACTCGATATATTGGAGCAAAAGATACTTGGCTTAGTAGAGTTGGTTGCCACGCTCAAAAACCTCAATGGGGAGTTGGCCGCCAAGCTGAAAGAAAAGGAGGAAGAGGTAAACGGGTTGAGACAGGAGATGGAGAGTCTCTTGGGAGAAAAAGAACAGGTGAAGCAAAAGGTCGCGCACCTCATCGAGTGCGTGGAAGCATTCTGATATCTTGTGCATGACACGATAACGATACGAATATTAGGGCAGGAGTATAAGGTCAAGACCGGTGGTAATGAAGAGCATGTCCAGTCATTATCACGGTATGTGAACGAAAGGATTCTCGACATTCAGCAGAAGGGCTCGGCTGTTTCCACCATGGAGCTCGTGACCGTGGTGATGCTGAATCTGGCTGACGATATCGCACAGGCGAAATCGGAGTTGAGGAGCTACAAAGAATCGGTTGCCGGAAAGGTCGATCAGCTTGTGGAAGCCATCGACAGAGGAGTGAAATAGAGGCCTTTTTGGACGAATGAGCTGCTCAAGGGCCTCCGTGCCCGAAACCGGGGCAGAGGTTTTTTTGAACAGTCCGGCGACAGAACATTCTCCCTTGAGATGATAGTCTGTCCCGCAATCACCCGGGACTGGCGTGATTGCAGTGGCGGACGTGAAAGAGAACAGAAGGCGAGAGCCGTTGTCCGGCATCCTTTGAACCTCCCTGTTCCCTCCTCTCCTTTAAGATAACCGTATACCAAGAAGAGAAGATGGGGAGCAAATCGGCTATCAGGAAGTCCATGCTCGTTTGTCGCCAGCGCATCGCCGGCGAAGACAAGATACGATCGGAATCGCAGATTATCACCCGTATTCGTGCCCTCCCGCAATACCGGGAGGCGCGCGTGATCGCGCTCTATGTGCCGGTGCGGGGTGAGGTGGACCTGCTCCCCCTCCTGGAAGATACCCCAAAGACATCCCTTTTTCCCAAGGTTTATGGGGAGGATCTGGCGTTTTATCCCGCAGCGGGCATCGACACGTTCGTTCCCGGACGGTTCGGGATCCCCGAGCCGCCTGAAGGCCCGGTTTTTCCCGTCAGCGACATCGACCTGATGTTTATTCCCGGTATTTCTTTCGACCGAACCGGTCATCGCATTGGATACGGGAAAGGGTATTATGACAGGCTCATGCGGGCAAACGGGCATGTCACCACTGTCGGAGTATGCTTCGATGAGTGTCTGGTGGATCGTTTGCCTGCGGATTCCTGGGATGTTCAAGTGGAATGTGTAGTGACTCAGACAAACGTGTTTTTTAGATCAAAGAATGAGGTGCGATAATGGAGATGCTCTTTTTACTCATTGCCGTGATCATCGGCCTTGCCGGTGGATACGTGCTCAATACGTACATCAGCAAAAAGAAGGGTCGGGATGCAGAGGAGATATCCCGGAGGATGACCGAAGAGTCCCGGAAGGAGGCGTCGAACATCATTGCCGATGCCCAGATCGAGGCCAAGGAGATCATCTTCACCGCCAAGAGCCAGAGCGACCAGGAGGCCAAGGAACGCCTCAAGGAGGTGTCCGCCATCGAGAAGCGGATTCACCAGCGCGAAGAGCTGATCGACAGCAAGCTGACCACCCTTGACAAACGGGAGCAGGAGCTCAAGAAAAACGAGCAGTCCCAGGCCGACCGGCAGCGGCACCTGGAAAACGTCAAGACCGAGGTCGAAAACCTGCGCAAGCAGCAGATAGCCAAGCTGGAAGAGATCAGCGGCATGGACTCCAAGCAGGCGAAGAAGGAGCTCATGCAGTCCCTGGAGAGCGAGGCACGGCACGAGGCGGCCAAGCTCCTCAAGCAGATCTCCGACGAGGCCGAGGCCGAGGCCGACCGCAAGGCCAAGGGCATCCTGGCGACCGCCATCCAGCGGTACTCGGCGGACGTGGTGAGCTCCCGGACGGTTTCGGTGGTCAACCTTCCCAGCGAGGAGATGAAGGGGCGGATCATCGGACGGGAAGGGCGCAACATCCGGGCCATCGAGGCGGTCACCGGGGTGGATCTCATAATCGACGACACGCCCGACGCGGTGATCATATCGAGCTTCGATCCCATCAAGCGAGAGGTGGCCAGGCTTTCCCTGGAGACCCTGGTCATCGACGGCAGGATTCACCCCTCGCGCATCGAAGAGGTGGTGGAGAAGGTCACCAAGGATCTCAACGACGGCATCTGGGAGGCGGGCCAGCAGGCCACGTTCGACGTGGGAGTCCACGGAATCAGTCCCGAGCTCATCAAGCTGGTGGGCAAGCTCAAGTACCGGACCAGCTTTTCCCAGAACGTCTACCAGCACTCACTTGAGGTGGCCCATCTCTGCGGGATCATCGCGGCCGAGCTCGGCGTGAACCAGAAGATCGCCAAGCGGATCGGCCTGCTGCACGATATCGGCAAGGCCATGGACCACGAGGTCGAGGGGTCGCACGCCGTCATCGGGGCCGAGATCGCCAAACGTCACGGTGAATCGCCCAAGGTGGTCGACGCCATTGCCTCGCACCACAACGAGGCCCCGGTGAACTCGGTCTACGGCTTTCTGGTCCAGGCGGCCGACTCTCTCTCCGCAGCACGGCCGGGGGCCAGAAGGGAGATGCTGGAGAACTATGTCAAGAGGCTCGCGGACCTGGAGGCCATTGCCTGTGCCCTCGACGGGGTGGCAAAGGCGTTCGCCGTACAGGCCGGCAGAGAGGTGCGTGTCATGGTGGATGTCGACCGGATCAACGACGAGGATGCCGATCTCCTGGCCAAGCAGCTCACCAAGGATATCGAGGAGAAGATGACCTATCCCGGGCAGATTCGCGTGGTGGTGATCAGAGAGACCCGGGCAGTGCGGTATGCGAAATAAGAGGGGAGAATCATGGGCATTCAGGACCAGTTGAGAGAGCTCAAACGGGGAATCGTCGACATCATTTCCGAAGAAGAACTCATAGCCAAGCTGAAGAAGGGCAGGCCCCTGAAGGTGAAGGTGGGTTTCGACCCGACCGCTCCCGACATCCATCTGGGCCACACCGTGGTGCTGCAGAAGATGCGCCAGTTTCAGGATGCAGGCCATGAGGTGATCTGCCTTATCGGCG
>JAHDKO010000069.1:52500-84130 GCA_018436855.1 Deltaproteobacteria bacterium
CCTGTGAAGCCGTACCGAAAGGAGCGGTGGAGGTCCTGGTAGTGCTTATGCTGACATGAGTAGCGATAATACAGGTGAGAATCCTGTACGCCGAAAACCCAAGGTTTCCTGCGCAAGGTTGATCCGCGCAGGGTTAGTCGGACCCTAAGCTGAGGCCGAAAGGCGTAGGCGATGGCAAACAGGTTAATATTCCTGTACCACTGATAGAGCGTTATCAGCAATGGGGGGACGCAGGAGGGTATGCCGTGCCGGGCGTTGGTTGTCCCGGTTCAAGCCCGTAGGGAGGATTTCCAGGCAAATCCGGAGATCCGTTAATCCTGAGAGGTGATGACGAGTTCAATTATGAACGAAGCGGCAAATCCCACACTGACAAGAAAAGCCTCTAGCGAGTTCTATTGGTGTCCGTACTGTAAACCGACTCAGGTGGGTGGGGTGAGAATCCTAAGGCGTTGAGTGAAACCTCGTTAAGGAACTCGGCAACTTGACACCGTAACTTCGGGAGAAGGTGTGCCCCTTTTGGTAAGAGAATTCACTTCTTAAGCTGAAGGGGGTCGCAGAGAAATGGCCGGGGCGACTGTTTACTAAAAACATAGGACTCTGCTAAATCGCAAGATGATGTATAGGGTCTGATGCCTGCCCGGTGCTGGAAGGTTAAGGGGATGCGTTAGTCCGTCAGGGCGAAGCGTTGAACCGAAGCCCCAGTAAACGGCGGCCGTAACTATAACGGTCCTAAGGTAGCGAAATTCCTTGTCGGGTAAGTTCCGACCTGCACGAATGGCATAACGATCTCGGCGGTGTCTCAACGAGGGGCTCAGTGAAATTGCAGTGCCAGTGAAGATACTGGCAACCCGCGGAAGGACGGAAAGACCCCGTGGACCTTTACTACAACTTGACAGTGTATTTTGGGTAAGTCTGTGTAGGATAGGTGGGAGACTTTGAAGCCGGGACGCTAGTTTCGGTGGAGTCAGCCTTGAAATACCACCCTGATTTGCTCGGGATACTAACTTGCTCCCGTTATCCGGGAGAAGGACACTGTCTGGTGGGTAGTTTGACTGGGGCGGTCGCCTCCAAAAATGTAACGGAGGCGCGCAATGGTTCCCTCAGGCTGATTGGAAACCAGCCGACGAGTGTAAAGGCATAAGGGAGCCTGACTGCGAGACGGACACGTCGAGCAGGTGCGAAAGCAGGTCTTAGTGATCCGGTGGTTCCGAATGGAAGGGCCATCGCTCAACGGATAAAAGGTACCCCGGGGATAACAGGCTTATCTCCCCCAAGAGTTCACATCGACGGGGAGGTTTGGCACCTCGATGTCGGCTCATCGCATCCTGGGGCTGGAGCAGGTCCCAAGGGTATGGCTGTTCGCCATTTAAAGCGGTACGCGAGCTGGGTTTAGAACGTCGTGAGACAGTTCGGTCCCTATCCTCCGTGGGCGGAGGAGATTTGAGAGAAGCTGTCCCTAGTACGAGAGGACCGGGATGGACGAACCTCTGGTGCTCCTGTTGTCGTGCCAACGGCATAGCAGGGTAGCTACGTTCGGAACGGATAACCGCTGAAAGCATCTAAGTGGGAAGCCGTTCTCAAGATTAGATCTCCCATCTACTTCGGTAGACTGAAGGCCTCCTGAAGACTACAGGATTGATAGGCTGGGTGTGTAAGCGCAGCAATGCGTTGAGCTAACCAGTACTAATCGGCCGTGAGGCTTGACCCATTAATCACTCTCTTCCTTTTATTTCTTTAAAGGTATCATACCGGGTTTAACCGGACAAATTAGACGAATGTTCCCGGTGACCATGGCATAGGGGAAACACCCGATCCCATCCCGAACTCGGCAGTTAAGCCCTATTACGCCGAAGGTACTGCGTGGGTAACTGCGTGGGAGAATAGGTAGTTGCCGGGACCATTTCAATATCCAAAAAAGCCTTCCAGCGATAAGCTGGAGGGCTTTTTTACTATGTGCTCAGTGCAATGGAAGTGGTAGCATTTCCAGTTTCGTGAATTGGTGAATTCTATGAATACTTGGTAGAATACTTTCCTTTGACGCAAGATCTCAAGACCGGTTATATGGATGAGGGACACATGGGTGATTGCCTGATAGTTCGGTTCGAGCAGACGTATGCTGGAAGACTAATACCTGTCAGCTCAGATCGAAGTCACCTTCATACATCAAGAGAACCAATGCATGCAGCTTCCGTTCACTGTCGACGAGTTCTTTGGGGTATTCCGCGCATATAATGAGGCTCTGTGGCCGATTCAGGCAGTTTTGATTGGACTGGCGCTCGCGGCTATCGCTCTGGTGCTCAAGCCAAGGCGATGGACCAGTGTCGGGATATCGTCCATTCTTGTCTTTCTGTGGGCATGGCTCGCGGTGGTTTATCATATAGTATTCTTTGCGCGCATTAATCCATTGGCCTATGTGTTCTCTGCCGTGTCACTGGTGGGAACGCTCATTTTTGTGTGGCAGGGGATGGTCCGCCATCGGCTCCGGTTTGCCTGGGTTGGCGGAAGTCGCGCGCTTGTGGGTGTTGGTCTCATAGTTTTCGCGCTTGTCCTGTATCCACTCTGGTCCTGGTGTGGAGGCCATGCGTATCCGCATATGCCCACATTTGGCCTTCCCTGTCCCACCACCATATTCACGATCGGCCTGCTTGCTTTCCTCGTGCCCCCATATCCGCGCAGCCCTTTTATTGTCCCGGTTCTGTGGTGCCTGGTAGGGACGCAGGCTGCGTTCCTCCTGGGGGTGCACCAGGACCTGGGCCTCGTTGTCGCTGGAACAGCAGGCATCGTACTGTTAACCCGATCGAAGACTTCATCGGTATCAGCGAGAGTGGTATCGCGAAACAGCCTATGAGTAACATGAAAAAGTAACCTTACGGAAAGTGAGCATACCGTAAGGGTAAACCTTCTTTCCATATTAGCTGGATACCTCAAGAGGAGATCATGAAGTCCGGGACCCATGTTTCTATAAGCCTGCGGCACGTGAGTAAAAGTGAATATCTGTAAAGGATAGCAGTTTATTCAGAACTCCCAGAACTTATGATATCCAATACAAATACATGGAGAAGGGGCGAACTCAGTTCATCCCTTCCGGTTTGTGTCAGCAATACAGATCGATCTTCTTGGCAGCAATATACTCTTTCAGCAAGCCTCTGGGGAGTGTAAACCGATTCGTGTTCCTTGCCGCTTTTCGGATTTCTAAATATCAGCTTCTGATCGATGACATCTGCAGAGGTCAGCTTCAGGACCTCGCTTATCCTCAATCCTCCCCCGAGCCATCAGTTCAAGGATGAGACGATTTCTGGGATTCATTGTCCTGAAGATCACCTCATCGACTACCTCCTTCTCCAGGGTATCCCAGTGCGTGGTTTCCGGGTGACGGTAGATTCTCTTGAAAATCGGAGTATCGCAAGGGCTTACGGAGTCGTGATTAATATTATTTCTGATGAAGTTGAAGAAGGCTCTTAAGCTCAAGTACCCTGATCTTTCTGTCCTTTGTTTGTCTTGTCACACAACTGGTTGAGGAAGGCGAGCACTTCTTCTGAGGTGAGGGACCCCATATCACTGCCTTTCTTTGGTATCTGTAATAAATGTTGATATTCGAATATCTCAAAAACCTATGGTATCCTGAAGACATCTATGTTTTCCTGTCGTGAAATTCAGGACATTGGTCCTGGCACGAGATTTTCGTCTTTTATGATTGATGGGCTCTTATTTTTCCTGTTCCTCATTGCCCTCCTGCTATAACTTAAACCCCGGGAAGCCGTAGAGAAGAAAGGCGGAAACGGCGGGCCTCCCCCTGTCTCCTTTCGGACTTTTCTCACCTTGGCGGGTTCTTTCCTTTTGTCTACGCCATCTTCTGCTCGGCGAACTCCATCAGTTTACGGAACTCGTCCCAGGGGCTGAACTCGACGAGAACCGTGCCTGCATCCACGGCGATCGTGTGGCCCGGAGCCATGTAATACACCTCGCCGGCCCTGACGACATCCTCGTGGTCGGGATACTTGACAGTCATCCGCCCCGCGACTAGATATCCCCAATGAGGGCACGGGCACCGGTCGCCGGGAAGCCCCTTCAGCAGCTCCTCGTCGGTGAAGTTCTTGAGATAGGTCTCATAGCCCACGCGCATGCCTCCCCACCGCGCCTCTCTCCATATCAGCTCTTCGGAGGAATGGGTCACCTCGAGCTCGAACAAAGCGGCATGCCGCCCCGAGGATCCGTGATCGGCCATACTACCTCCCTTCCCAGCTATGCGGAAAAGCACGGCTCTCCCGGTTTCGGGTAATTTTTTAGCATCTACCGGTTATGTATAAGGGCGATCCGGCACGCCGCAACTCTCCCATCCGCCGCACGGAGAGCCCGGCCTGGTCCGTGAAGGGACATGCAGCCTGCGATGCGGGCAACGGGGACGTTTCTATTCGAATGAGAATATTGATACATCCCACTCTCGTCTCCCCGCTGCATCCTTTGATGTGGAACCGGGCAGCGGTAAGTGCTAGAGTATACACGTCCCCGGATGCAGAACCGGGAATCTTTCTCCCTGCCCGAGCACAGCCGGGACGGGAAGAAAAACTCTTACCCACAGCACGAGAGGTATGTATGGATCATGATACGGTTTTCCCACGTTTGAGGTGGTTTGTCCTGTTCGTAGGCTGCTTCGCCATGTGCACCACCCATATACACATGACCTCGGTCCCCGTCATCCTGGGGACCATTGCCGGGGACATGAACCTGAATATGGGCACGGCCTCGCAGTTCATGACCGGGTGGCAGCTCGCCATGGCAGTGTCGGGCATTGTATTCGGGTTTGTCTGCGACCGCTTCGGCCTCACCGTCGCGATCGCGGCGGGGATGCTGGCCTCGCTGGCGTCCGCACTGCTCACCCCGGTGGCGGGGACCAGCTTCTGGCCCTTTTTCTTCCTCCGGCTGCTCCAGGGCGCGTCCGTGGGATTTGTCTTCCCGGTCATCGGATTCATAGGTGCCCGATGGTTTCCTGAAAAGGAGCATGGGCTGGCCACGGGCATCTATTTTGGTTTCGTGTCCCTGGGGTCTGCTGTGGGGGTGTTCGTCACCCCGCTCATTCTCGAGGTGATCGGAGACTGGAGGATATCCATTGCATCCCTGGGGGTCTTCAACGCAGCAGCGATCCTCTTGGCCCTGGCCGTTGCGCGGCAGAAGGCCCCGGTCGTCCCGGTGCAGGGTGCCGTCCCCGGCCGGGATGAGCCTGACAGTGCCGGCTTCCGCGAATGCCTCAGAAGCCCTATTTCCTGGATCGGCCCGCTCATCGTTTTTGCCAACGGCTGGGTTTTCTTCGGGTTGTACAATTTCATCCCGAGCTTCCTCTCCTCACCCGCGCCTCTGGGCGTCGGTCTGGGTCCGGTTGCGTCAGGCTATCTCTCGCTGAGTCTCATGGTGATCGGAGTGGTTTCCGGCCTTATCGGAGGCTTTGCCTACGGCAGGGTGTTCAAGGGGCGCGCACGGCCTCATGTGGGCAGCGCATTCGTTCTGGGGGCGCTTTCAATCCTGCTCGTGCTTCCGCTCATACAGGCAAACGTCCCGCTCATCGCCCTGATCCTCATGGTGGCCGGCTTTGCCATTCCCTTCCAGAATCCTGCCATCAGCTCGTACATCGTAAAGGTCTACCCTGCCGATGGGGTCGCACGGATGATGGGGTGGTGGTACGGGATCGGGGCGTTCGGGTCCGTGGCCGGGCTGTTCTGCGGCTCGATCCTGATCGGCGTGACCGGCGGATACGGGTGGGCGATCGGGATGATCGCGGTCTCCGCACTCGTGGGGCTCGTGCTCACGGTGCTCTTCATGAGGGACAACCTGAGGGTCGGTAAATCCGGTGCCCCTGACGATATATCTGAGCGGCTCAAGGGTGACAAGGTGCCGGGATGAGTGCGATCGACCGCTCCCTGCACCATGCAGAGCCGGATAGACGAAGGATGCAGAGGTACCATAACTATGCGGGGGCGGTTGTCTGCGGGGTCTTTGATTACTCAGGAAAAAGACCGTTCTCAGTAGATGTGTGGCCGCCAGAGAGTCAGGAATGTGCAGGTCTTACCGGTTATCCAGCCATTGTGATATCTCACGGGATGCCCTGATATGAATGTCCAGGTGCGTGGCTTGATCGACAATGAGCAGGTGCATATTCTCCTGGTTGTTGAAAATCGCAGGGGACTTTTCCCAGTCAAACAGCTCATCGTTTTTCCCTATCAGATAAAGCGATGGGGTGGTGTGGTTGGTTCTGAATGAACGGTAATCCTTCACCATAGACGCCCTGCTCATCATCTTGGTATATTCTCTCACCAGCTTCGGGTCATCGCTCGCAGGATGATACACCTGGGTCACCTCATGGTCGTCGCCAAAGATTGTTTTGAAGATATTCACATCAACATAGCGTGCAGGTTTCATCCCTGGTTGGCGCCAGTGGAAGAAAGGAGCCAGGTATATCGCGCCATGAACACTGTTATAGCCGTGTTTTTCGAGATATCTCCCGCAAACTCCGGCCCCCATGGAATGGCCGGAAATAATGATTTTCACCTGGGGATTTTTCGATCGTATCTGTTCGATATGTTTATTCAGATCTTCGATCAGGGTATCTTCGTGAGGCACATCACCGCGTGGACCTTCCGAGTCACCGTGGCCTCTCAGATCGATTACCCTCACATAGGTGTCCTCGCGGGAAAGACCGTTGATGAACGGGATGTAATAATACCCGTACATGGTACTGCCTGGAACGAGTATCACCGCCATATCGGCTGAGATATTCCCGCTCTCGCGGTATGCAAGCCTGAGAGCATCATCTGCATCCAGGCAGCTCACATCCGTGTCCTGCCAATATTCGACCTCTGGAACGTGGAAGCTGAAAGGCTTTTCATCAGTGTCCGCACACGCATTTATTATGAGCAGCACCAGCACTCCAAGGGCGGGTACCATCGTAATAGTCAACAGAACTTTTTTCATCCCATTTCGTCCTCAACCAACCCGGTGGCCAGGTGTATTACGTCTGCACCGTTCTTTTTCATCTCTGCCGGAGCATACTCGACATTTCCGCCTGCATAAGTGTGATAACAGTGACAAATGAGTATGCCGATCTTTTTCATTCCACAATCCCCTCTGTGAGCAAGCTATCCTGGAAAAATGATGCTGTGCTCAAACGGTTGAGGCCGGCGGCGCGGACCCGTCACAGATAATCATCCCCTTTTTCCCGTGCTGCATGGCCGTGCAGTGGGGGAAGGATCAGATATTATACGTACCTCCTGCCGCGAGCACCTCGGTCGTCGCCTTGAGCTCCTTCTTCATCCGGTCGAGGGAATGATCGCAGGTGTCGTGGCCCGAGAGGAAGACCTTCCGGGGGCCGGCCTCGTTGATGGCCTGAATGGTCCTGCTCAGGTCTTCGTCCGTGATCCTCTGCCAGGGCTGTTTCCCTGTGCCGATGATCATCTGGAACTTGATGCCGGCCCGGTTGCCTCTTCCGTCGGTGACGGGGAAATGAAGCCCTCCTCCGACAGCGTAGAGGGGTTCATCGGACAGACGCTTGACCATTTCCAGAATGACTTCGATGGTCGGGTGCCCGCAGCCGGTAAAGACAACGAGGCCCTTGCCCCTGATGCGGGCCAGGAGTGCCTGTTCCTCGGTATAGCCGAAAAAGAAGAGGCTTCTCGACAAAGGGCCCGTGGATGCAATGCCGGCACTTATGACCTGGGGTTTATCGATCAGTCTGGGGTCGAATCCCGGTGCCTCGGCCTTGTCGGGCAGGAGACAGGGGATCGGGCTCGAGGGCATGAAATCTTCCGGCACCGTCACCTTGCCGGACCGTTGAGCCGACAAACCGCCCATGTGGTCGCAATGGAGATGTGAGATCGTCAGGGTATCGACCTGGTCCAGGGTGAAGCCGAGCCTGGATGCATTGTGGCTGAAAGCCGGGCGGGTCGGTCCGAATCCTATGTCGAACAGCATGGACCCCAGATCTGTCTTGAGTCGGTAAGATACTCCCGCATCGCCTATGAACCCTTCTCTTGCTTTTGACTCCACCAGGACAGTGAGCTCCATGGAGTCGAGCTCGGGCAGGTCGAGATGTTCTGCCCGGCTTATGCGCGCCCGGTTGTTCTCGGAGGCCAGTGCCCTGTTTTTCTTGAAACAACGGTTCCGGCGCACCAGCAGAGGTGCTATGACCGGTGAAGCGGCAGCCAGAACCGGCCACCATAAGGGTGAAATTCGAAAACCCATGATATAATCTCCTTTAATTCTATATCATTATATCAGCTATCAGTCATTTCTCAGAGAAAATGGATTGCAGCCGGTATTTCTGTGCGGGTGTCTCACATGGCTTGAAAATTTTCACCGCTCTGTTCTTCCCGAATCCCTATCCTCTTTTCACCATATGATCCTTCAAGCCCTGGTTTCAGACATAACCGCCCGCACTGAATTTTTTCCGAAGGGAGAGCGGACGTGCGGTATCCTCATTCATGCGTCTTGGCAGCTCCTTTCTTCCGTGATCCTGATTGCTGAGCCGAGCCGGAAACGCTGAATCCGAAGCATTTTTCATCACTTGCAATGTCATGATTTCGTGCATACTCCGTCTGTGGGAGGTAAAAGGTATCTGAAAGGGCTCTCTTTTAAACATCATCCACAGTGAAAATTGTACATGCTTGCAATAAATCATGCACCAACAAGTATACTATATAACAGCATCATTTGATCAATACCAGAGGATTGCCAGGCATCCATCACAAATGTCTGGCGCTGCCCCTGTCGGTTTTACTTGTTCGGTTGACACACCCTGATACCTCCCTGTATGCAGAAGTTCTCCAGGGGTTTTTCGCATGCTCCAGGGAAAAGCCCGGTATCGCAATCGAGTGACGGCCCGGGATGAGGCAGAATTCTGAAGCCTCCTGCCCGGACAGAGACTGCGGAATGCGGGCAGCACCGGAGGAGTTGCCGGGACGGAACAGTGGGACAGGAGGGGCAGGGCAGGGGCCCTGCTGTCCGTCCGTGGCCCGAAGCGCCGGCAGACGATTCTTTTTTTAGAATCAGGAAAGAGGGAATGCCATGGAAGACGTGCTCGCAGAGAAAGTGCTGATCACCGATCTGTCGAGGTTCAGACGGGTGGTCGATCTGCGGACGTCCGAATCGGTGGGGCTTCCGAGCGGCCACATCAGCCGCGAAGAGCTGAAAAAGATCCCTGCCGGCGGGTCGTTCGAGGTGCGCGACAAGCGCTACTATGTGCTGCCGTGCGACATGCACGACTTTGTGATGGAGGGGCTCAAGCGCAACACCCAGATCGTCTATCCCAAGGACTCGGGCTATATCCTCCTGAAGCTGGATATCTTCCCGGGCAAGAAGATCGCCGAGGCAGGCACCGGCTCGGGCGCCATGACCGCGATCTTCTCGCGGGCCGTGGGGAGCGAAGGCAGGGTCTATTCCTACGAGCAGGATATCGGGCTCATCAACCATGCCGTGAAGAACCTCAAGCTGGATGCGGGTGACTCGAATGTGGTCATCCACCACCAGAGCCTGGAGCAGGGAATTCACGAGCAGGACCTCGATGCGTTCTTCCTGGATGTGAGAGAGCCCTGGAAGCTGCTCGGTGAGGTGTACGGCTGCCTGAAGCCGGGAGGTCATCTGGGGGTCCTGGTGCCCACCACCAACCAGGTGAGCCGGGCGCTGCTGGCCTTCAATAACTGGGATTTCCTGGTCACCGAGGTGGCCGAGACCTTCCTGCGCACCTATAAGCCCGTTCCGGCGAGGCTCCGCCCCATGGACCGGATGATCGGTCACACCAGTTACCTGATATTCGCCCGCAAGATGCAGCCGGATACCATCAGGCGCGCCGCCGTGAGAGTCGTGCCAGCCCCGGAAGGCGAAGATGACGTGATTCTGCCTGAGAACGGCGACCAGGACGGCAGGGAGGACTGAGCGTGCTCCGCACGTCTGGCGGGCGATGGCGGACAGAGGTGCCGGAACCTGTTTGATTCCCCGCCGGCGCAGCCTGTGGATGGGAAATCCGCGAACACGAAGACGGCAACCATGCGAAAACATCGAGAGAGGTCGTCATGCAGCAGAGATCGAATTCCAGCTTTGAAAGGCTCATCACCTCGATTTCCACGAATTTCATCAACCTCGACTCCCACGAGATCGACCGCGGGATCGAGCATACCCTCAAGCTGATCGGTGAGTATGCCGGTGTTGACCGGTGCTATGTGTTCAAGTTTTCATCCGACATGAGCAACCTCACCAACACCCACGAGTGGTGTGCCCCGGGGGTGGCGTCGCAGAAGGAGCGGCTCGCCTGGTTCCCGGTAAGCAATATTCCCTACCAGATGACACGTCTGAAGCGGTTCGAGACCGTGTATATTCCCTGTGTCGGCGAGATGCCGTCCCACGTTGAAAGGGAAAAGGAGCTGTTCAAGTCTCTGAACATCCTCTCGCTGATCCTGGTGCCCATGAAATTGAAAAACAATCTGATTGGTTTTATCGGGTTCGATGCGATCAGATATCCAAGGCAGTGGTCCGAGCACGTGATCTCGCTTCTGTCGATCGTAGGCGAGATATTCGTGAACGCACTGGAGCGCAAACGCATCGAAGAGGAGCTGGAAAGGTCGCATGAGCATCTCGAGCAGCGGGTAAAAGAACGGACCATGGAGCTGGCCAGGGTGAATATCCGGCTGCAGAAGGAGACCCAGGAACACCAGCGGACCGGACAGGCCCTGAAGGAACGCAACGACTACATCCAGGACCTCATGGACAGCGCCAAGTCCGTGGCGCTCTACCGGCTCAGGAGAGGCCGTTCACACGGCGCGGCCCGTGATGACGCCGAGGTCGTCTTTGTAAGCCCGTCGATCATCGATATCGTGGGCCACACCGACCCCCTGAACTTCAAGACATGGTTCGAAAATATCCACGAAGATGATGTGGAAAGGGTGCTCCAGGCAAACAAGGCTTCTCTGGAGGATGGAAAGGTCTTTAACGAGGTGTTCCGCATCAACAACAGGGTCAGGGGAGAACGGCGCTGGCTGGATGTGCTGTCCGTTCCCACCGTCGATCATGACGGGGATGCGGTGTATTTCAACGGATTCATCTCGGATGTCACGGAAAAGATGCGGGTGGAGGAGTTTCTCCGGTCATTGATCGATGCAAACCCTGAATCGCTCATGCTGATCAGCCCCGGAGGCACGGTGCTGGATGCGAATCTGACAGCATCGAGATGGCTGGACAGGCCGATGAACGCCCTGGTCGGATCCTGCCTGTACGATCTCGTGGACCCGGACCGTGCACAGAGGCTGAGAGACCAGGTGAACGAGGTCATCATCACCCGGGGCAGTGTTCAGATTATCGAAGAAGTGCACGGCAAGCATCTGGAAACCCATCTCTGTCCGATTTTCGATCTGGAGGGAAGACTGGCGCAGCTTGCGATCTTCAGTCTCGACAGAACCAGGCAGAGGCAGGCTATCGCGGCGATGAAGGCGACGGAGCAGGAGTTGAGGACCCTCTCTCTGAGGCTCATGAATGCCGAGGAAAACGAGCGGAAGCGCATCTCGCAGGAGCTTCACGACAGCATCGGCCAGTACCTGAGCGCCATCAAATACCGTACCGAGAACATCATCAACGATCTGGAGCAGGGCAAGCCGGTGGACACATGCGAATCGCTCAAGGAAACCATCCCGATCATCCAGGACACCATCGACGAGGTGTATAAGATTTGCATGTCCCTCAGGCCCACCGTTCTCGACGATCTGGGGATCATCGAGACGCTGACGTGGTACTGCGGGGAGCACAACAAGATATATCGACATATCCGGGTGCACCAGGACTTCCGGCTGAGCGAGGACGATATCGAGCCCAAGCTCAAGATCAACATATTCAGGATTGTGCAGGAGGCCCTGAACAATGCGGTGAAGCACAGCCGTGCTACCCGGGTGGACGTGGGGCTCAGGAAAAAGGCAGGCATGCTGGAACTCACGGTCCGGGACAACGGCGTCGGTCTGGACGCGGAAACAATGGATCCATCGGCCTCTCTACACAAGGGATTCGGCATCCCCAGCATGAAAGAACGCACGAAGCTCAACGGCGGGAATTTCTCCCTCACCTCCGAAAAGGGAACATACACCATGATAACCGCGGGATGGCCGTGCAGGTGAGCAGTGCGGCCTTGTAGCGGACGTTTCCGCCCGGATACCGGGGTCTGCAGCGCGACCGGTGTGCCGGCACATACAGTCCCCTCCTTTGAGACCGGGCGCCTGCGCGAGCGTTATTTCGTGACCAGCCCCTGCTCGATGGCATAGTTGGTCAATGCCGCGGTGTTGTGCAGCTTGAGCTTTTTCATGAGATGGTGCCGGTGCTGCACCACGGTTCCCCTGCTGATGCAGAGGTAGTCCGCGATCTCGCGGTTCTTGTATCCTTCGGCCACGAGCTTGAGTATTTCCCTCTCCCTCCTGGTCAGGCTGTCAAACGAGGAGATCTCCTGCTCTTCCTGCGGGGTGGCGAGGTATCCCTGGATAATGCTGTCCGCGATGCCGGGATAGATGTAGCTTTCCCCTGCCAGGATGTGCATGACGGCGCTCATGAGCTCGTTGCGGGTGGCCTTTTTCAGGATATATCCGTCCGCCCCGGTTCTGAGGCATTTGCGCACATACCCCTCGGTGCTGTGAACGGTCAGGACGAGCACTTTCGTACGCGGAGAGGATTTCTTGACATCGGTGATCACGTCGAACCCGTCCATCTTGGGCATCGAGAGATCGA
The DNA here is from genome assembly GCA_018436855.1 of Deltaproteobacteria bacterium. Classification (GTDB taxonomy): domain Bacteria; phylum Desulfobacterota; class Desulfomonilia; order UBA1062; family UBA1062; genus Phosphitivorax. Next base: position 65,242 of record JAHDKO010000069.1, read on the forward strand.
GCAGGACCAGGTCCGGCTTCAGCTGATCGATAACCCTGGATGCCTCGAGACCGTCTCCTGCTTCACCCACGACCTCGAGCTGTTCGTTTGACGATATGAGCGATATGAGCCCGTCCCGGACAATGGTGTGATCTTCGACCACGACAACGGTGTACTTCTCTTTCATGGATGCTTTCCCGTGCGACTTCGTTGAGCCAATGACGAGCATGGTACCATACTTGCCCTCTCAGGGAAACGGGATCTGTGCGCGCAAGCCGCGAATCGCATGGTGAGAGACGGAATAGATGCCCAATTATCGGGATCATGCCGGAGATCACGGGGCTGGATCTTTTCCTGCACCGGATTATGTGAGGCGCCTGCATAGACCCGGCAACGGGGAGGGCCGGGGGTTGTGTTTCATCCCGGATTCATGATGGCGTCCGGGCATTCACGGCGGCGGGCCTGCGCCGATGTGCCGCAGGCCCGCTCCTTGGCGTTGCTCAGGTTTTATGCCTCGTAGACGATCTTGCCGCCGACGAAAGTCGTTTCCACCTGTATCTTCCCGATATCGTGCGGGTCAACGCTCAGGATGTCGTCGCTCAGGACCTGCAGGTCGGCCAGCTTGCCGGCCTCGATGGATCCCTTGATGTGCTCCATGCGATCCTGCCAGGCCCCGTTGATCGTGTACATTCGGATTGCCTCCTCCACGGTGATGCACTGGTCGGGGCCGCTCACCTTGCCCGATCCCCATGCGATGCGGAGAACCGCATCCTGGACGCCTGTCAGCCAGTTGGGGTAGGTGATCGGGGTGTCAGAACCTCCGGTGAGCATCACCCCGGCATCCAGAACCATGCGGGTCGGCCATTCATACGCCGCTCGCTCAACGCCCACGAAAAGCTCCTCAATATCGGCGATCTGCGCGCCGATCGTGGGCTGCATGGCGACGCTGACCCGATATTTCGCGGCGCGCCGTGCCCATTCTTTGGTCACAAAGTCGCCGTGGATTACATAATGGCGCGGGTCGCCGCGCGGAAAGTCGTGCATGGCCTTGATGAAGCCGTCGAGCGCCGCATCCGATGCCCTGTCGCCGATGGCGTGGACCCCCACCTGGTAGCCCATGGAATGGGCGAGGCCGATGATTCTGATGAGGTGATCGTACCGCTCTTCTTCGGTGGCTCCCGGGACCGAGAGGGCACCGTGGCCGCCACCGATGTAATCCTCCCACAACCAGGCGGTCTTCACCATGGGGACGCCGTCGGCAAAGACCTTGAGCATGGGAATGCGCACCCAGTAGGGGTCCATGTTGTCGGGGAGAACGAGCTCTTCGAGCCCTTTCTTGACATCGTCATAGCTCAGTGCGCCGTAGTCGCCCATGAGCAGCCCGATGCTCACCCGCGCGGAGAGTTTTCCCTCGTCCTGCATCTTCTTGTAGATGTCGATCGCCCGGGCCCCCATGGCCCCGCCCATCAACGTGTTGCCGCCCACGCCGAGTGATGCATCGGTGTAGCTGGTGATGCCGTTCTTGTTCAGCTCGTGCTGAACCGTCCTGATCGCCAGTTCGATCTCGTCATCGGACAGGAGCGGCACCACACCCATGACCATGGCCTGGGCGGGGAACTCGATGAACACCCCCGTGGGCTCGCCTGTCCCGGGGTCGCGCTCCATGACCCCTTCTCCCGGGTCAGGGGTGTCCTTGGTGATCCCGGCCAGCTCCAGGGCCTTGCTGTTCACCACCGCGATGTGCGCGGAGAAGTCGACCAGGACGATGGGGTTGTCGGGAGACACCGCATCGAAGTCCGACCGCCGCGGGAGTCTGCTGGTATCGTGCTTGCACTCGTCGAGAAAGCCCTGGTCCCAGCCGAAGCCCTTGATCCATTTCCCTGCAGGGATCTTCTCCGCTTCTTTGCGAACCTGCTCCACCATGTCCGTGATCGACTTGGTTCCCGGATAGGTCAGGTTGAGGCACAGCGGCGGCCTGGTCGAACCGTAGTAGACCCCGTGCATGTGCGTGTCGTTGGCACCGGGCAGGATGGTTTTGCCCTTGAGGTCGAGCACCTTGGTGGAGGGCCCCATGAGGGCGTTGATCTCGTCCTGTGAACCAACGGCGATGATCCAGCCGTCCTTCACGGCAATGGCCTGCTGGATGGAGAAGTTCTTGTCGACCGTGACGACCTTGGCGTTCGTGATGATCAGATCTGCAATACTCGTTGATGTGCTCATGGTATCCTCCGATTAGATTTTTGATGTGGCTGCGGCTTCAACCGCGGGTTTCGTGCCCATGCGCAGGAAATATCCGATGACCAGACCAATGACCGATGCCAGACAGAGCAGGATGATGGCACCGTTGAAGCGGCCGGTCTGTGCAATGAGTACGCCTGAAAAATACAGACTGAGAACCGGCCCGAAGCTGCCGATCCCGAACCATATCCCCATCATGCGCCCCACAATCCCCGGGGGGTAGTTGATCGCCACGAAGGCGCTCAATCCCGGATTCATGAAGGGCAGTCCCCAGCCCGCAAGCACGAGGCAGATGACGAGCAGGGACATCGCGCCGTACACCGACGGAGCGAGCAGGAGATAACCGAACACGGCCGTGAGGACAAACCCGATATATACGGCGATGCGGGCGTTGCCCTTTGCCACCTTGTCGAAGAAGATTCCTCCGATCACCATGGCGAAGATACCGGTGATCGAGAGCGCAAAGGACATTTTTCCTGCCAGCACCGGACCCAGTCCGACACCCATGGGGGCCTCGGAGGCCAGATACGCGGGCACGAGGTTTATCAGGCCGAAAAAGGCCCACGCGTTGATGAAGCAGAGCGCAGTCCCGATCCAGGTTATGGGCATGCTAAGCGCCTGTTTGAACGAGAGATCGCCCTGCTGGCCCGCGAGGGCGCTGCCGAGCATCTGAAGAACAGCGGGGGACGGCTTCCGGCGGGTGAATAGCAGCGCGAAGACGATTGCGATCCAGTTGAACACCGACAGGATCGCGACCGCGCTCTGCCAGCTTCCCGAGACATTGAAAAACACCGGTCCAAGCCAGACCCCTACCGCGGTGCCCACGGAGAGCGATCCGATCAAAAGGCCGCTTGCGAGGCCCTGTTCCTTTGGCGGAAACCAGATGGCGATGACCGGGCCTATGACGGCGAAGATGATCCCGATGGCCGCGCCCTGCAGAATTCGCAGAAACACGACAATGCCATAACTGGACCCGATCAGCGGATAGCAGACAGATGCGATGCCCGAGAGCAGGAGGCCCATGACAAGTGCTGTCGTGATGCCATACTTGTCGCACACGGTTCCGCCGAAGATCATCACGCAGGCAACCGAGGCGACCATGACCGTCATGAGGTTGGTCGCAGCGCCCATGTTCACGTCCAGACTCTGCGCGATCTCACCCAGCAGGGGCGCGATGTCGGTCATATGGATGTAGATGGAGATCATCGCGATACTTACCGACATGAGCATGAGCCACCGGTACGGGGTGTAGAGATTCTCTTTCTCCATAGTGTTATCCCTTTCTTTTTTAGTGTTCCAATGATCGCAGTGTTCCCGGGTCGCATGGGGATTATAGGCGCAACCGCCCGGCGGGCGCCATAGAACCAAGGTTATGAATGCAGGGCCGGAGGATGAGGAATCCAATCCGGGAAGGTTATAACCGGGAGGTGTGGCGGAAACGGGTTATCTTAAAAAACCAAAAATGGGGCCATGCTCTCGAGCATGGCCCCGAGTGGAAACTGGGAGGTGGTAACCTGTTGATCAGGATCTATGACATGCAGTCTCCCTGCCTTCAGGTGTTCTGGAAGTAGTAGATGAAGCGCACCCCCAGCACATTGGTCTCGACCCCGTTTTCGGTCTTGAGCGGGGTGCGGTACTTGATCAGCAGCTGGTAGTTCTGGTTGAGCCAGAAACCCACGGACAGCTGTGCAAGGTGGTCGCCTGCGTCATCGTCCTGTGCCGCCCCGGCGATGGTGGTCTCACCTCCAAAATGGTAGTAGTAGTCCGCAGACACGAAGCATGCAGGGCTGATGTTGTAGGCGAGGTGCCCCTCGAGGGTGTACAGGGGGTCCTTCTCCTGGGTGACGGAATTGGCCCCGTAGTCATCATTGTCAAGGAAGTATTCCACGTTTGCCACCCCGCTGAGAAAGATCCCGTTGTCCAGGCCCTTGACGAAGCCCAGCTCCTCCCTGAACGACCACCGGTTCGCGCCGAAGTTGAGGGCCTTGGTGTTGCTGTACTCGCCGGTCGGCATGGTGATATACTGCGAATAGGCGGCCCAGAACTTTTTCTGGGGATCTTTGATAAACCAGAACCCGGACGCCAGGACCATATCACCGAGCCCCGAGCTCGAAAGGTTCTGGTTTCCGAGGTCCCCGCCGTCGGCGGAGATATGGCCCGTCGGGATCAGAATGGTGGGGTCAATGGTGAGAGGGCCTACGTCCATGAAGTGTGCAAACCTGAACACCCCCACGTTGCCGGAGAAGTTGAAGTCCTCTCCTGTCTTGTGTCCGTCGGTGTACACATTGTTTCCCGACATGTAGTCATGATAGAAACCGATCAGGGTGCCCGGGGCTGGGGGACACATGTAGTCCAGAGCGTCGTTCTCGGCCCGGACATCCCCCGGCTTGACGATTCCCAGGCAGGCAGTTGCAAGAAACAGGCATGTTGCGATTCCAACCCATGTTGACCTTTGCTTCATGGTGATTCCTCCTCATTCTTAAGTTGTTTTGGCCACGTTCCTTCATATGGTTGCGGGTGTTGCAGCGTTCATGTTCGTCATATGCGCCTGGGATCATCCGGGCCCGGACAGATGGAAGACGATCGTCCAGGCCTTATAAGATGGGAAGCTATTGCCTTCTTGCTGCGATCATTGGTACTACGAGGATAGCGCATGGGAGCCGGTGGGGAAATAGAGCCAAGTTTATATTTTGCGATGAAAAACATATTATAGTCGCTCCGGGGTGATCATAGATCCCGGCCGGAAGGCAGAGGACGAGTGATGGAAGAAGACAGGAAGTATCATATCGGTTTTTCACGGCAGGATCTGGGCGAAGATCCCCCCACGGACGTTATCCTGTGCGGCGACCCGGACAGGACGCGCAGGATCGCCACAGAGACCGAGGGCGTGGAGCTGATCAGGCCCTTGTCCGGGAACCGGGGGCTCTCCAGTTTCCTGGTGAGAATACCGGGCGGGAGGAAGGTTGTGTGCGCGACCAGCGGGATGGGGGCTCCCTCGCTGAGCATCGTGGTGAACGAGCTCGTCTCACTCGGGGTCTCCCGGATCGTCCGCGCGGGCACCACGGGCTCCATCCAGGACCATGTCCGGGCCGGCAGCGTTGTCATCACCCGGGCCGCGCTGTGCCGGCAGGGGGCGTCGCTGGACATCGCCCCGCCCGAGTATCCCGCGGCCGCGGATCTCTTTCTCACCATGGCCCTGGTGCAGGCGGCCCGAGAGCTCGGGGTGGACTGGCACCTGGGCATCACTGCCTCGGTGGACACCTTCTTCGAGGGCCAGGAGCGGACCCGGACCTCGGCAAACCCTTACCTCCTGCGGCGCCTCACGGGCATCACCGAGGAGTACCGGAGGCTCAATATCCTCAACTTCGAGATGGAGTGCGGGACCCTGCTCAAGATGGCGGGGGTCTACGGCTTCTCGGCCGGATGCGTGTGCGGGGTGCTCGACGACCGCACCACGGGAGAGGATATCGATCTGGACGTCAAGGCCGGGGCCGAAAGGGATGCAGCGCGGGTTGCGCTCAGGGCCCTTCAGGGGGCTGAGACGATTCCCATGCGAGAATAAGTCTTGGAATAAGGTTCGATTTTTATCATTGACATCACGGTCCGGGCAGATTAAAGCATACCCGCATATGAAACACGGATTTCTCTGAAGCGAACCTTTTTCACGCTCGAACGGAGTGCATCGAACGACGTTCGGGTCTGTACGCCCTTCGTACACACTTCTTACAAATCTTACAAAAAACAGGACAGACGTCATGGAAGCAGTCGAGAGATGCCACACAATCGGAGAGGACCGGGAAACAGCCGACCGGCAGGGGTCGGGAAAACATCATGAAAGAGAGGTGCTCAGGCGCCGCACCTTCGGCATCATCAGCCATCCGGATGCGGGCAAGACCACGCTCACCGAAAAGCTGCTGCTCTTCGGCGGGGCGGTTCAGCTCGCCGGCACGGTGAAGGCGCGCAAGGCCGGCCGGTACGCTACCAGCGACTGGATGAAGATCGAGCAGGAGCGCGGCATATCCGTGACCACCTCGGTGATGAAGTTCAGCTACCAGGGCTGCGAGGTCAACCTGCTCGACACCCCGGGCCACCAGGACTTCTCCGAGGACACCTACCGGGTGCTCACCGCAGTGGACTCCGCGCTCATGGTGATCGACAGCTCCAAGGGAGTGGAGACCCAGACCGAGAAGCTCATGGAGGTCTGCCGGATGCGCAACACCCCGATCGTGACCTTCATCAACAAGCTCGACCGCGACGGGCTCTCGCCCCTGGATCTTCTGAGCGACATCGAAGACAAGCTGCAGATCGAGTGCGTGCCCGCGAGCTGGCCCATCGGCATGGGCAAGGCGTTCAAGGGGGTCTATGACCTCTACCGCAGGCAGCTCCACCTGTTCACGCCCGGCAGGGCCACCAGGGACCAGGACGGCATCGTGATCACCGACCTGGCCGATCCCGCTCTCGACGAGCACCTGGGCACCCAGGCAGACCAGCTCAGGGAAGACGTGGCGCTCATCGAGGGGGTGCTGCCCCGGTTCGACCGCGCGGAATATCTCAAAGGCAACCAGACCCCGGTCTTCTTCGGCAGCGCGATCAACAACTTCGGGGTCAGGGAGATGCTCGACGCCTTCGTTGAGACCGCCCCGTGCCCCGGCGTACGGACCGCCGAGAGCAGGGATGTCTCCCCCTTCGAGGGGTCTTTCTCCGGCTTCGTGTTCAAGATCCAGGCGAACATGGACCCTGCCCACCGGGACCGCATCGCCTTTTTCCGGGTCTGCTCCGGCAGGTTCGCGCGCGGGATGCGGGTGGTCCACCACCGCACCGGCAAGGAGATGACCCTCTCCAACGCCACCGTGTTCATGGCCCAGGACCGGGAGAATGTCGAAGAGGCCTATCCGGGCGATATCATCGGCATCCACAACCACGGCACCATCGCCATCGGCGACACCTTCACCGACAAGGAACCCCTGAAGTTCCTGGGCATCCCCTATTTCGCGCCCGAGCACTTCCGGCGGGTGATCCTGAAGAACCCCATGAAGTTCAAGCAGCTCCAGAAAGGGCTCACCCAGTTGAGCGAGGAGGGCGCGGTGCAGGTGTTCAAGCCTCTGGCCGGCAATCACTATATCCTGGGCGCGGTGGGGCCGCTGCAGTTCGACGTGGTCATGGAGCGTCTCAAGGCCGAGTATGGAGCCGAGGCCTTCTACGAGCCCGTGGACTATGTCACGGCCCGCTGGATCGAGTGCGGCGACAGGAAGATGCTTATGGACTTCGAAAAGGCCCTCCAGACGCACCTGGCCCGGGACGCCGGGGGATACCTCACCTACATGGCGCCCAGCGAGTGGCGGCTGAATCACACCATGAAGGAATGGCCCGATCTGGTTTTCCTGAAGACACGGGAGCATAATTGACCTATACTCGTGCTCGAGAAGAGTGATAATGAACGAAGCCGCAAAGATCGCTGATTACAAGCACCTCACGCCAGAGGTTCTGCTGGACCTCGTGGAAGAGGCATCCGGCATTCCCATGACCGGGCTCACCATACCGCTTCCCAGCTATATCAACCGGGTCTACGAGCTGCAGGCCAGGAGGGGTGAACGGATCATCGCCAAGTTCTACCGCCCGGGCCGCTGGAGCAGGACCGCGCTCGAAGACGAGCACCGGTTCCTCGCGGATTGCGCGGCAGCCGAGATTCCCGTGGTCTGCCCCCTCGCCCTGCCGGGCGGAGGCACCCTGGCCGGGACCGACGGCGGGTTCTTCGCGCTCTTTCCAAAGAAATCGGGCCGCGAGTTCGAGATCAACACCGGCGACGACCTGAGGCGGGTGGGGAGGCTCATCGCACGGATCCACCTCGCGGGCCAGGAGCGGGTTCCGAATGACCGAATCGTCCTCAGCCCGGAGAAGGCCACCCGGAACGATCTGGATTTTCTCACCCGCGGCGGGTTCATCACGCCCGAGCACCGGGCGGCCTTTGCAGACCTCACCTCCCGGATCGTGGAGAACATCTCCGGGCTCTTCCACGAGGAAGAGTTCATCCGGATTCACGGCGACTGCCACCGCGGCAACCTGCTCGACCGTCCCGGCGAGGGGCTCATGGCCATCGACTTCGACGATATGATGCTGGGCCCGCCGGCCCAGGACCTCTGGATGCTCCTTACCGATCACGCGGGCCGCTCCAGGCGCGAGATCGACCTGCTGCTGGACGGGTACGAGCAGTTCCGCGAGTTCGACTTTTCATCGCTCCAACTCATCGAGCCGCTTCGCTTCATGCGCATCATCTACTACCTCGCCTGGTGCGCCCGGCAGCTGGACGACTACGATTTCCGGGCAAACCATCCCGACTGGGGCGGTGAGACCTTCTGGCAACGGGAGATCTCGGACATCAGCCACCAGTTCCAGGTCATCATGGAGCACAAGGTGGCCTGGGAAGAGGGCAGGTTCTTCGGGGAGTGAGGCGGGGAAGAGCTCGGCCGGGCGGTCCGGTTCCCGGCATATTCCGCGCAGAAAGACTGCCTGCCGAAAAAGACCAGTTCTGAGAGAGGGGTCCCCCTCTCGATCCTTGTTCCCGCAGGGTTTCTCAAGGAGCGCCTTTTTCCCTTTGATCGGCCCTCGCGCTCATATCCTCCCCAAGGAGCCGACCACCCGCCAATGATCCGTCGGGATCCGCCCCATGCATGCATTACCTCATATCAATGATGCCGTTTCCCCTCTTGAGTGATGATCACATCATCATATTATTTATGTATGTCTGCATAAACCAAATAACACCTTGCGATCGACATTTACCCATGTACAGGAGGAGGAAGAATGAAGCTCGGCAAGTTCTTAGGTATTTCCCTGATCGCCTGTCTGCTTCTCCCGGTCCCGCTCCTCGGGCAGGAGAACGGCAGGGCCGACGAAGAGCAGGCGGCAGGCAGTGTTACCCTGCGGGACTGCATCGAGAATCTCACCCTTGAAGGCGACATGATGATCCGGTACGAGCTCCGGGATCTGGACAATCCGGTGGAGCCTGACGAGACCCGGGACCGCATCCGGACACGGTTCAGGCTGGGATTTGACTGGAAGAGCCGTGACGAAAACTGGCAGTTGAGCGCAGGGCTTGCGACCGGAGGGCTGTCCGCCACCTCCACACTGGATACCTGGAGCGAAGAAGAGTATTTCGAGACCGGAGACATACGCCTCGATTATGCCTATGCAAGCCATAATATCGGCCCGGTGACGTTCATCGCAGGGCAGCAGAAGAATCCTTATCAGACGAGCTGGCTTCTCTGGGACAGCGATGTGCGCCCTGCCGGGTTCACCCTTCAGATCGATCCCGGCATGTTCTTCGTGACAGCCGGAGGATATGACATCATCCAGATCGAGGTCGATCAGGATTTCGGTATCCTCTATGCCGTGCAGGCAGGCACGGAGATCGAGCTTCAGGAAGCCGGGATCAGTCTTGCCCTTGCGTACTACGACTTCGACGGGGATTTCGAGAGGCAGTTCAGGCGGGACAACCCTAACCTCGACCCGGATTATGAGTTCAATGTGATCGACCTGTACGCCAGTGTCGAGATGGATTTCGGCGATATCGGACTCACGGTGTACGGGCAGGTGTTCGAGAACATCGGGGCCGAAGGAAACACGGGACAGAGCGTGCTGGGAGGCACCCTCGATCCCGAGGAGGAAAATATGGGCTGGGCGGCCGGGATCGAGGCGGAATTCATGCGCTTCGTACTGGAGTATACCTATGCGGAGCTCGGCGCCGATGCCTTCGTGCCCGGACTCACCGATGCCACCTTCGGAGACGGGGTGGGAGACACGGATCTCAAGGGGCACATCATCAGCCTCGATTTCAACGTGACCAAGTGTTTCACCGTGGGAGGCAATGTCTATATCTACGAGGCGCTGGAGCGGGACAATGAGCCCGAGGCGGTTCAATACCACGCCGAGCTGAAGTACAAGTTCTAGTGATCCTGTAGCGAACTGCCGCGGGATGAACCGGCGGATGAGCGGCCGTACGAGAGCAGGCGAAGATTGCCGCTGTGCTCTCCCGATTGCCGCTTAAGTCCGGGGAGACTGTGTATGGAAAGGGGGGGAGCCTCCGTCCCCGCCCTTTGAAAAGCCTTTTCCTGTAAAAGAATCGGCGTGGTCCGCGCGAGCGGACCGCCGCCTTTTCTGCCTGCTACTCGTTCATTGCGTACTCGCCGTTGAGCACGGAGACGTACTTCTCCCAGACCTTGTCGTACTGGGCAGGATCGGGCACGGCCTTGATGAGCATGATGTCCTTGCAGTACGCGCGCTGATCGTCCTTGGTGCTGTGGTTGCCGTAGATCTGCAGGGCGAAGAGCGAGAAGTCGCGCACCATGAAGTCGAAGATCTGGTTTAAGATGTCCGGGTCCGTCTTGTCGAACACTGCCTGCTCGAGGATGAGCTGGCCGTAGACCACGATGGAAAACATCTCACCCAGCGGCAGGGACCACGAGGGGTCCATGTCCTGCATCTTGTCCGGGCCCGCCTTCTCCAGCATCTCCTTGAAGATCGCGGTCTGCTTCATGAAGGTGGCCACGTTGGGCAGATCCTTGCTGGCCTCAAAGACCGGCCGGTAGTCGTGGAACTGCACCTTGCCCAGGCCCTTGGTCGGGCCCTGGTCGAAGAGGAAGAGGTCGTCATCGAGCGAGAAGTCCGGTTCAACCGGGGTGTACTCGGCCGGGTTGAAGAAGTAGTTTTTCATGAACTTGCGGATGAGCTGCACGTTCACGTGAACCGTGCCCTCGAGCTTGGACGGGCCGCGCATATCGGCGGCTGCCATGTGGAAGTAGGTGTCCTTCTCGAAGCCCCTGGCCGCGATGACGTCCCAGAGCAGGTTGACCACGTCCTCGGACTGGAGCGTCACCTTCATCTTGCTGGTGGGGTTATAGAGCAGGTAGCGGCGGTCGTTCGCGCCGGCGCCACGGAAATAGTCGGTGGAGCGGCGCTGGTACATCTTCATTGCAACCAGCCTCAGCCAGGCGTCCATGAAGTTCTTTTTTACATGGGGCATGTCCGTGACCTTCATGCCGTAGAGGATGCGGTTCGACGCGTGCGTTATGGCCTCGTAGAAGCAGTGCTCCGCCAGGCCCAATGATGCCGGGCCGATGTTGAACTTGCCGATGTTCACGGTGTTGAGCGCCGAGTCCCATGCGTGCGGCCCGCGCGAGAGGATGTCCTCTTCGGTGATGGGGTAGTCGTGCAGGGCGAAGTTGGACACATATTCCTGGTGGGAGATGACGTTTTTCTTGAGTTCGTAGGCCTTGTGCCGGTAGTTGGTGACGAAGAATGTGTAGTCGTCCGTGCCGTCCTTGACCTTGCCCAGGGTGGAGACCATCTCGGCCTCGTTGCCGTTTCCGATGTAATACTTTTCGCCGTTGGCCTTGTACGTGCCGTCGCCGTTCGGGGTGAGCGCTGTCTCGGTGGAATAGATGTCTGCGCCGTGGGTCCGCTCGGAGAGGCCGAACGCGAAGATGGCGCCCTCTTTGAGGAGCTTTGCCGCCTTCTTTTTGGCAGCTTCATTAGGACTCATCCAGATGGGACCCAGGCCCAGGATGGTCACCTGGAAGCAGTACCAGTATCCCAGCCCGTAAAAGGCGAGCAGCTCGCTGTACTCGCTGTTGCGCGCAGTGTCCCAGCGGCAGTCCGGATCTCCGCCGGCATACTCCTTCGGGGTGAGGAGCTTGGCGAAGATCTGCTCGCGGCCGATGAAATCCACGAATTCACGGTACCAGACCTTCTTGTTGTAGTCGTCCAAGAGCCGGGTTTTGCCCATCTTCTCGAAAAAGGCAATGGTCTTGTCCATGATTGCCCGGGAACCCTCGTCCGCCATCAGCGAAACGTACTTCTTCGGCTGAATCAAATAGTTCATATCACTCTCCTTCTTTCATTAATATGCTCAATCATTATCCAGAAACGGTATGTGGCGTCCACGCGACGGTCTGGATATCACATGCCGGCCTCTTGCATTTTCCCCGGCTGTCCGATAAGGCGCTCCGAAAGACCCTGCCCAAGATCTTCTCCGGGGTTTATTCCAATAAAATCCGCCGCGCCGCGAACACCGGCAGGGCATTTGATGCAGGTCATGACGGGTGTCATCGTAATCGTTTTATCATGTTAACATAATTTTAACATTTTGTGCTGCCAATTTTTCCCGGACCGGACAACCGGTCTTGCACGAAACAATGAAATTCACCGGCTCTCCCCGCTCCCTCTTTCATACGTGCCTGCCTGCGTGCCGGGTCATAGAGCACGTCTCATGCCACTCTGCAGGATTGTTCAACCTCTTGTTATTGAAGGATAATCAGCTTTATACTCTTGCGGATAGCCCATATATGGGCAACGTCAAGCCCAAATATGGGCTTGACGTTGGGAGAGTGATGGGTGAAAGATAAGTCGATGAACAGCCGGATGATTTCCCGCAGGCCGGGACAGGGCAGCCGGTCGGTGTTTCCCTCTCCCCGGCCCTCTGTCCGGTTGGATGCATTCCTTGGAGTCTCCGGCGCTTGCGGGAGGAGATGTTTCTCATGAAGGATCTGAGCAGAGCGGAATGGCAGGCCCTGGCCGTCCTGGACGCGCTGTCCGGGGCGGTGAGCCTGGACGTCCTGGAACGGCTTTCGCCGCTCACGCGACAGGAGCTTCAGGCATTGGTGGAAAAATCCGTGTCTCTGGGCATCGTGGAGCAGGCGGAAGACACAGGCCCAGCCCTGGCTCCGGACCTGTCACCGCACATCATGCGCAGGCTCTCGCGGATAAACACGAAAAGGCATGCGGCGTCCCTTGCAGCGCGGATTCAACGCCCCGATCTCCAGGACAGGCTGGCCGTTTCCGCGCGGGTTGCTGTTCTTGTCAGGGCCGGCCTCGACTATGATGCTGCGCTCCTGGCGCAGGGCGCTGCAGAGAAATCCGCCCATGAAGGCGATGCGCACCATGCGATCGATCTCCTCGATACCGCCTGTGAGATCGCTGCACGGAATCTGGGAGGCCTCCATTGGGACACCCTGTTCGTCCAGATCGTCAATGAGTTGTGTCGCCTCAGAGTCACCCTTGCCCGGGGCATCGAAGAGATACCGTCCCTCCTGGAGGGGGAGAAGCCGGTGGCATTGAGGCTGGGAGACCAGCGGACCCTTGCGCGAATCGATCTTGTCTCGGGGCTGTACCACTACCTGATTGGTGAAACGGCCAGGGGGCTCGAGCACATCTCGTCAGGTCTGCAGCAGGCGGAAGACCTGGGCGACGAGGATATCATGGTGATCTCTTCAGAGTTCCGCGGCATCTATCATTATCTCAGGGGCATGTACAAGGAGGCCGTGGATGCGTTCGACCAGGTGATGCAGATGAATAGCCTGCAGGCCGGCAAGAGGGTTCCCACCTTCCTGCCCGAGTATCTCGCGTCTTCCTCTGCTCTCGGGTACATCAGCGCGCTTCTGGGTCAATATCACCGGGCGGTCGGGCTCCTGGATTCTCACTGGCGCAGGGCCCGGATGAGGAAGAACGACCGCAACGCATGTTTCTATGAGGCCCTGCTGGGCATCGTGCTCATTATCATGGGCAGGAGGAGCGAGGCCTATTCCCACCTCAAGGCGGCCCAAAAAGAGGCCCTCGAGCTCGACAACAAACAGGCCTTTCACGTGATCAAGAAAGGGCTCGCCTATCACGCCTACTTCGAGGGCAGGATCGAGGACGCCTACTGGATCACCATGAGTATGCCGTACACCGAGTCCATCGGGCCGCAGTACAACTGGCCCGTGCATCTGGAGATGCTCTATGCGTTCGAACGGCAGGACCTTCTTCCCGCTATGCCCTCTCTTGCGTTCGAGCAGGAAATCATGCGGGTCCTCGCCGGGCCGAATCATCACCTTCGGGGCGTGGCGCTCCGGATCCGTGCGCTCCAGGCCCAGGAGAGGGGAGAGGGCTGTGACGATGTACTGGCCCTCCTCACGTCCAGCGAGACCGAGCTGTTGCTCACGGGAGACCCGGTGGAGCTCGCCAAAACCAGGGCGGAGATGGCACGGGTGAAGCTCGCGGCACATGACAGGCAGGGCGCCCGGAACTATGCCCTCATGGCCTGGGAGGGCCTGAGCGGCTACGGACAGGATTTCTTCCCCGACGACCTGGTTCCCCTGCTGAGGATCGGCGTGGATCGACGTCCCGGCACGAGGAGGCAGGATCTGGCGGAGAGGTTTGCGGACCTGATGGACGGCTTTATCCCGAGCACGGACGGAGATGAGCTTCTCAACCGGCTCGTTGCAGCCACGGGAAGGTTTCTCGGGGCGGAACGGGGAGGTCTCTTCTGGTTCTCGGTGGGACGGGATACGGGCCGTCCGGCGCTCAGGGCGGCCTATAATCTCGAAAAGGCCGATATCTCATCAGGGCCTTTCCGGGATTCGCTCAGACTCGTATTCAAAACCTTCCGCAACAAGGAGCCCCTGATCATCAAGTGCGCCCCGGCCGGAAACCGCATGGAGGGCGGTCCCCGTGTACTTTCCGTGTACTGCCTGCCGGTGGTCATCAAGGGCGAGGCCCGGGGTGTTCTCTATCTCGATCATTCCTATGCGGAAGACGAGGGAGAAGATCTCGACCGGGATTCGGCGCTGCGCATCGCCAGGCAGGTGAGCCTTTCCATCGAGCGCATTCTCCGGTACGCGGGCATGATCGAGGCGGACAGGTCGCGCGCTGTTTCGGTCAGTCCCTCGGGGGACGGGGAGGATGCATCGGGAGCGATCATCGGCAGCAGCCCCGTCATGGAGGTTCTCCTGGCCCTCGCGGACCAGACGGCCCTGAGTGAGGCCACCGTGCTCATTACCGGGGAGACCGGCGTGGGGAAGGAGCTCCTGGCCCGGAGAATACACGAGACGAGCACACGCAGAGACGGCCCCTTCGTGGCCGTGAATCTGGCGAGCATACCCGATACCCTGGTGGAGAGCGAGCTGTTCGGTCACGAAAAGGGCGCGTTCACCGGGGCCGACCGGCAGAAGCCGGGCAGGGTGGAGCTGGCCCACCGGGGTACCCTCTTCATCGACGAGATCGGCGACGTGCCCTTGAGCGCACAGGTGAAGCTGCTCAGAGTCATTCAGGAAAAGAGCTTCTCGCGCGTGGGCGGCACGCGGACCATCCTTTCGGACTTTCGCCTCGTGGCGGCAACCAACCGGGATCTGACCAGGGACGTGGCATCGGGGCGCTTCCGTCAGGATCTGTATTTCCGGCTCAATGTGGTGCCGCTGGTGATGCCGCCGCTCAGGGACCGGGGGCAGGACGTGGTGGAGCTGGCCCGGGAGTTTCTCAGGCAGTACGAAAGAAAGTATCACCGGAGCCTGCCCGCCCTGACCCGCGAGGATGAAAAGGCCCTCGCGGAATACTCCTGGCCCGGCAACGTGCGCGAGCTGAGGAACGTGATCGAGCGCTGCGCCATTCTCTCGTCCGGAGACAGGCTCCAGCTCAATCTGCCTGCGGCGTCGCGACCCGTATTGGAATCCGCCTTTGCCGATACGCCCACCATGGACGAGATCCAGCGCCGCTATATCCTCCACGTGCTCGACCTCACACGCGGCAGGCTGGGCGGACCCGGAGGTGCCGCTGAAATTCTGGGCATGAAGCGGACCACACTCCAGGCCCGCATGAAGAAGCTCGGTATCGGAAAGTGATTGAGGGAGCCTTCTTTTTTCATAAAAATGTTTTTTGTTGACATGCCCCCTGTTTTGCACTAAAGGCAAATAAGATCTGAAAGAGAGATCTATGTGATATGAAAAGTGCTGTATGAATGCAACCTTCGGTTCACTTCAAAAAGCCAACGGATCATTCACGATAATTCTCATTTTCAGAAATTCTAAAAAACAGGTCTCTGGCTTTGCCGGTCAGGGCATCTGGAAAGAGGTCTTTCATGGCACAGGGAAAAGTAAAGTGGTTCAATGATTCAAAAGGTTTTGGTTTCATTACATCGGATGACGGGCAGGATGTCTTCGTGCACCACACATCCATCAAGCAGGAAGGTTTCCGGTCTCTCGAAGAGGGGCAGAGAGTGACCTTCGACATCACGAACGGACCGAAGGGACCCCAGGCATCAAACGTCTATAAAGCCTAACAGCGCTCATCAATAAGCGAAAGCCTCCCATCCCGATCAGCGATAACCACTTCCGGTATAAGGCCTGCCGGGGTGGGGGGATTCGGATCTCGCACGCGCCCATTTTCGTGCGGTTGCGTGTTGCTTTTGCCGTTCTCCCGATACCTGTCCCCATCTTCCCCGATCGTTTCGAGGGCACATTCCGCAGGGCGCCGAGCGCCCGGGCCGAAGACGGCGTATCTGACCGCTCATGGATCCAATAGGCAATAAATATATTAATTGCCTATTGAGCGGATGGGAATGATGGACGATTGCCGGATCTTATGGCATCCTACAAAAGGACATTATGAGCCAACATGGGATGGATTTCCCTCGAACGGGGACCGCGTGGGGATATTTATTAAATTACCCACAAAAAGTGAATCCATTTCCGTTGCCGTGCATCTCAAATAGTACAAACATAAAACCTCCTCTTTAGGATGGCGCGTCCTATGCCCTAACCGCCATCCTTTTTTTTTGTCTTCTGCCTGCGCTGGGATTTGACCCTTTTAGAAGAAGTATCGTTTATTGATCCGGATCAATGACCTTGAGAATGCTTGAGGTGCATGATGAGGGCAGGAATGGCGGAAGACGCCCCAAGAACTCTTGATTGAGAATATAAAAAGACAAGGAGTGTTGTCATGGCCGATCTCGGGATCCTTCTTCTCATAATCGGAGCCTGGTTTTTCCTCCAGGCATGGCTGCTTCCCAAGCTGGGCGTGCGGACCTGAATGAGCCGCACCTGTCCGGTCGAGGATGGGAAGAGCAAGGCAAAGAAAAACACCGGAGATGCAGACCGAACGTGATCCGGGCGGGCTCTTCCCGGGTTCGCCCGCCCGCATTATCGGCCGCGCGTGAGCGGGACAGGCCACGGGAGAGAGGCTGCCCTTTCCGGGGCGGCATGAGCCGGTCCTTTCCTGCACTGTCTTTCTCTTCCCCGGGGGAGAATTTCTCGCCCCCAAGCGACAGGCCATACAATGAGATCCGCTCGTGCCGGGCTGTCCGGGCTGGTATTTCCTCATGCCGTTCATTTCTTTCTTGTGCTTGCGTGTATTTTGTTCGATATCCATACAATGCTATCAAGGTGCATTGGCATGGCCCTTGTGCCCAGGTGCAATGGGAGGTTCATCTTCTCTATCAAGGCGGTTGAACAGGTGACAGACAGCGGAAAGAATCATGCAGACCGATGGGTGCTCATCGACACCGAGACGACCGGGCTCAACGATCCGGTGTACCCGGTAGAGATTGCCGCCCGGATCATGCAGGGGTGGGAGCCCGAGGGTGAGCCGTTCCGGGAGCTCATAGACTTCGACGTGCCCCTGGAGCCCGCTGCCGTACGGATCCACAGCTACACCCGGAGCTATCTCAGAGAGCAGGGCAGCCCCCCGCGGGAGACCCTTGAACGGTTCTGTCTCTTTGTCCGCGATCTGCCTCTGGCCTCGTACAACCTCTCCTTTGACTGGGACCGGGTACTGGCGCCCACCTTCCGGTGCATGGGCATGCCCGATACCCTGCGGCCCGGGTTCTGTGTGCTCAGCCTTGTCCGCAACGTGGTGCCTCGCCTTTACAACTACCGGCTGATCACGGTGCTCAAGGCGTTCGGAATCGCGAAGCAGCAGAAGCACCACGCCCTGGACGATGTGGACATGGTCGTGCGCCTTCTGAGAGAAAAGATCGGCCCGCATCTCCTGAGCCACCAGGTGTCCCGCCTTGAAGAGGTGATACAGTGCGCCGAAGGCAGGCTCAAGGTTCCCCCGCTCCGGCCCTCGAGACGCAAGCCCGGCCCGGACGAACTCCTTGAGAGGCTGGCGCTTGCCGGGCAGAGGAAGGCATAGGGCCTGATCTCAGCTGGATCGACGAGACACGGAAGACAGCTGTCGATATCCCCGGACGCGCCGTGCATCGGTCTTGCGGGAATGTTGTCGGTTATCGGTTTTCTCCGCATAGTGGCGGAGGATACCGAGAGGTTTTTCGTTTCCAAGCTCATTTGCCCCGGCCGGGGCCGGGGGAGGCCGGCAGTGTCTGTTCCATGCCCGATGTATATGGAAGGGGGCTTTCATGAGCCAGGGGAAATACGGAAAGCTGTCCGTAAGGCAGGTTCTCGTGGTTCAGCTCGTCCTCGTTCCGGGCGCTGTCTATCTGATCGACCACGACCCCTGACCGGTCCCGGAGCCTCGAAGGAAAGCGATATAATCATTTGATGAAGCCACAGACCCGAATCGCATTCTTGCCAAGGCGGCCCCCAAAGCCTCCTTGATGTCTGGATGCCGGGGCGATCGCTGCAGATACAAGCCCGTTTTCTGCGGGCAGCAGGGAAAGAGACTGCATTCGCGGAAAAAAATCTCCTGCAGGTCGCATGGCCTGAATCAGGGGATTGCGCGTATCGCCGGACAGCGGAAAGGCATGCCGGATTGAATTAATATGGTTAATCACTACTGTCCAAAATAAATTCAATTAATGATTTGGGACGCGACAAATCAATGAGTTAGGCTTGAGATAAGCGATATTTCATGACCTGGTTCCCCTTTTTTGTATCTTACACACCTGCTGTCCAAGACCTGGAATGGG
>JAHDKO010000039.1 GCA_018436855.1 Deltaproteobacteria bacterium
CCCATTCCAGGTCTTGGACAGCAGGTGTGTAAGATACAAAAAAGGGGAACCAGGTCATGAAATATCGCTTATCTCAAGCCTAACTCATTGATTTGTCGCGTCCCAAATCATTAATTGAATTTATTTTGGACAGTAGTGATTCTATCTGATTTTTTCAGCTTTCCCACCACCTGCGGCGATTTTGTTTCCCGGGCTGTTTCCACACCCTTGCCGCAATCCGGTCAACGTGGGGAATGGCATGCTGAAAGTATTTCTTGAACCCCGGGCAGAGATAGTTCAGGCCCGGCTCATTGTCCAGGGTGCGGATGATCCGGTTTTTCGGACATTCTCCCCAGCAGTCGTTCAGATAAGGACATCGGAAGCATTGCTGCGGCAGGGTCTCGTTCTTGGCATAACCGAATTCCGCCTGTGTCCGGGAGAACACGAGATCTCCCAGATGTTTGTCCCGGATGCTGCCCAGACGATTTGCCGGATAGACGTAGTGGTCGCAGGAGTAGACGCTTCCGTCATGCTCCACTGCCACGCATTTGCCGCAGAATTCCCCGTAGACACACAACTGGGAGGGCAGACCCAGGTGCTGTGCCACCAGGGTCTCGAAATGGTTGACGAGAACCTTTCCCACATCCCTGTTCAGCCACTCGTCGAACGTCTTGCACAGAAAATATCCCCAGTCTTCCGGATCAACCGACCATTCAGTCACTATTGAATTCGGATGACCGGGACGTGCCTCAGGGTCGCCCTCTCTGGGCAATGTCGCCTCATTCCACATACGGGGTGCGGTACCCTCGAAGCCCTTGTACTCGACGACAGGGATGAATTGCAGATACGTCGAGCCAATTTCCCTTCGGAGAAAACGATACACATCCAATGGCCTCCGGGCGTTGAATCGGCTGATGCATGTCAGCGTATTGAACGGTATGCGGTATTGGGTCAGAAGCCTCGCTGCATTGAGGACCTTCTCAAAGCTGGGCTCGCCGCTCTTCGCGATCCGGAACCTGTCGTGGATCTCCCGGGGGCCATCAATGCTCAGGCCTACCAGGAACCGGTTCTCCTTCAGAAACTCGCACCACTCGCCGGTGATCAGGGTCCCGTTGGTCTGCAGATCGTTCTCGATCCTCTGGCCCGGCTTTGAATATTTTCTCTCCAGAGCGACAACGGTCCGGAAGAAATCGAGGCCGAGCAGCGTGGGCTCGCCTCCCTGCCAGGTAAAAACGACCTCGTCTCCGGTTATGCTCTCGATGTATGTTCTGATGAACTGCTCAAGCACCTCTTTCGACATGCGCCCTGTCCCGGGACCGCGGAGGAGGCGGGCCTTGCTCCGGTAGTAGCAGTACGTGCAGCTCAGATTGCAGGTGGAGCCGATGGGCTTGATCATGGCGTGGAACCTGCGATGCGCCTTGCCCACAAGCTGAGGGCCAAAGTAGCGGTCGAACATCAAAAACCTCCTGTTCACCCGCTTGGTCGCGAGCTGAAGGGATCCTGATTGACCGGACCGGCCCTGTCCCACGGAACACGAAAGACCTCGGTGCCGGCTATCCAGCCATCATGGTACATCGCGTGGTCGCCCAAAGCCGCAGGCAGCATGCCGCACAGGAGTTTGTTTCGTTCGGTTTTCATGGTACCTCTTGAAAATTACAACTTGAATATAGAAGTGTTTATAATCTCGATTGAAATGAATTCAAGGAAGCGAGCCATATGACACTCCCTGTAGCTAGAGATCGGGGTCAGGTCTCTACGGCCTGTTGCCCAAACACTTTTAAGGCATAGCAATTGACTGAATAACAATCCTGAAGACATCTGGTATTATCTTGCAATCAGAGTAGTTAATAAGTTGTAATAATTGGCAATATATGCCATTATAAGGCATCAAAGCA
>JAHDKO010000016.1 GCA_018436855.1 Deltaproteobacteria bacterium
AATTAATTTGATCATTGAGCAGCCGAAGAGCTGTAAAAGTAGTTCCTGATAAAGAAGTTTTCAGGCAATTTCTCAAAACATTCAAGTCTAAGTATATCATCCTATTACCTTAAACCGCATGCGCTCTACGTATGCGTTGGTCTAGGTGATTCCAAATATAAAAATAAAAAAATAAGCCATATAGGAGGAATGTCTATGAAACCAAGTATGTTGAAAAAGGTTTTGAAGTCTGCAATCAACAGCAATCATCCGTTGTTGGTGGTTTCCTCTCCCGGTTGTGGGAAGACGGATATCATTAAACAGGTGGTTGCGGCCATGGGGCTCCAGCTCATGATTGTTCATCTGGTCGTGAGAGAACGTGTCGATTTCGGCGGTATGCCATGGGTTCATATCAAAGAAAGCACTGGTGAAATGGTAGCTGATTTCGTGCCTTTCGGTCAGTTTCTCTCAATGATCAATGCCCAGGAAAAGACCGTGGTCTTCTTTGATGATTTCGGTCAGGCATCCGAAGATGTTCAGAAGGCCATCATGCAGATTCTGCTTGAGCGGTCTTTGAATGGTCACAAGATCAGCGACAATATAGCCTTCCTCGCTGCCACCAATGATAGGGGGCATAAGGCCGGTGTTGCTGGTATACTTGAGCCTGTCAAATCGAGGTTTGTGACCATCGTTCATCTTGATGTTGATCTGTATGAATGGATCGAGTGGGCAACAGAAAACGGCATGCCGCTTGAATTGATTGGGTTCCTGCCCTATCGGCCCGATTATATCCTGGCCTTTGAGGCAACAAAGGATCTGGTCAATTCTCCCTGCCCCCGAACACTCGCAAACGTGGGTAAGATCATGTTGAGCGGATACCCGGAAGAGGCTTATTACGAGCTATTCCAGGGCGCAGCCGGAACATCTTTTGCCACCGAATTTGTCGGTTGGCTCAGTGTGTTCCGTTCGCTCCCCTCTTCTCCTGCTGAAGTGCTTGAAAATCCCGATGATATCGATCTGGATCGGATCACTGAACCCTCCGCGATGTATGCACTGTGTTCGGCAGTTGGAGAGTTATGCGGGAAGCATAATCAGGCAGAAAACGTGTATCGCTTTGCACTCAGAATTCCCAAGGAATACGGGAAGTTCCTGGTGTTGATGGCAACAACCAAGAACCCGGAATTGAAAGAGTGCGCCGGTTACATTGATTGGGCTGTTGAGGATGGAAACGCCCGTAACGTGGAAAGGAGATAAAACCATGAAGGTGAATATCAAAACACTTCAGGAAGTGGCTATGTTGGCAACATTGAAAACCGGCAGATGGTCGGCTCGGAAGATCGATAAGGATGTTACAACAGATACAATCGCAAGGTATGGCTCTGAGGATACCGCAGGTGTTTTCAGTAAAGACCTTGTGACGAGGGAAGCGTTCAAGGAGATTAACATATTTATCTCCAGAGCACGGGCTTTTCATCGGGAAAGAACAGTTCCATGGATGTTTGACGGCACGGGTCTTCTGACCGTGGCATCGTATGATCATTACCGCGCAACCATGGATCAGCTCGTTCGGGATTGCGAAGATGCCGTTGAAAGTTTTATGCAGTATTATGTAAGTGATCTGCTCGAAAATGAGCGGAAACGCTTGAACGGCATGTTTAACCCGAATGATTATCCTTCCCCCGAGGATGTTAGGGCATCCTTCTACATGAAGGTGATTTACTCGCCTATTAACAATCCGAATGATATCCGTGTTGCGGCTCAGGGAGCAGCGAAAGATGCTCTTGAGAAGATGGTTCTTGAATCGCACGAAAATGCGATTGCAGAGGTAAGTCAGACCATTTTCAAAAGGTTGTTCAAGGTTGTGAACAAGATGGCAGAATCTTTCTCCAAGGACAAGAGGGTCTATTCGTCGGTTGTTACGAACATTCAGGATCTTCTTGTCATGAGCAGAGAGTATATACCGTTCCTTGACCCTTCGACCAAGGATCTTCTGGATCAGATCGAGGGTGCTCTTACCGTCACTTCAGCGGATGAGCTTCGGGACAATGAAACCAAGAGGCATGAAATTGCAGATAAGGCGAAGGAAGTATCTGAGAAGCTGACTGCATATTTCTAAAAAGATGAAAGGGGCCGGGTATTTACTCGGTCCCTTTTTTGTAAGAGGGAAAAACCATGAAGGTTAAAAATAAGAAAAGCCCGATGGATCGCATGGTTGAAGCACGGGGAGACTTGCTTATCAAGTCTTGTTTCTATGCCCTGGTGGCGTTGAAACAGAAGCTCGTCGAGGATTCTTCCACTGACACCTGTTATGTGGACGGAGTTCACCTTGGCTTTAATCCAGAGTTTATCGATCAGACCACGAGTAACGAGCGAATTGGCTTGTGGGTGCATGAGATACTTCACTTGATATTTCTGCATCATCTTCGCCGTGGAGATCGAGATCCTATGCTCTGGAACATCGCATGTGATCTGGCGATCAACCCCCTGATTCTCCAGGCAGGGTTCAAGATGCCGGAAGGATATTTGTATGACGCTCGGTTTATAAACATGACCGCTGAAAAAATATACGATATTCTTCTCCAGGAGGCTCAGGATCAGGCGCAAAATCAGAATCAGGATTCCGACGATAATCAGGATAATTCCGACAATTCCGATCAGTCTCAGGATAATGACAATGATCAGGAAAACCAGGATGAAACTGGCGATCAGTCTCAAGACAACCAGGATCAGGATTCCGATCAGGACCAAAATTCTGAACAGGATGAAAATCAGTCCCAAGATGATCAAGGTTCCAATCAGTCCCAGGATGATCAATCTCAGGACGAACAGGATCAGAGTAGCAATCAAGACACCAGCGATGATGAGAAAGATGATACTGGTGATGATTCCTATGATGACAGGTCCGATGACAACAGTGGTCAGTCTCAAGATCAGGAGGATGATCAAGGATCAGATGATAGCCAGAACACCGCTGAAGGCGATTCTGAGTCCGACAGCTCAGGCAAATCTGATACGGGTGATTCCTCAGATCAAGATCAGACAGATCATGATAATTCTGGTCAGAATGATAGTCAGGATCGGAATCAGAGCAATTCAACCGATTCTGGTTCAACAAGTGGATCAGGAACGCAGACTGGATCAGATGAGGGACAATCGGTTACTGGTAACTTTAAGCCTCAGACCTGGGGTGAAGTCAGGGATTATCCGGGTGAAACAGGTAACGCGACAGAGATGGAAAAGAAGATTCACGAACAGGAGATTCTTATGTCCATCACTGAAGCTGCTCAGATAGCTGCCAAGGTGGGCAATATGCCTGGGAACATAATGGCGGTTATCGAAGACCTTCTTGAGCCCAAAATATCCTGGCGAGATGCTGTTGCTCGTTTTTTAGATCAGAGCATTGATAAGGGTCTTGATTGGTCGAAGCCAAACCGTCGATATACCGGCAGCGGGATCTACCTTCCGCGCACAAATCGGCCTCATCTTGGCGAGGTTCTGCTTGTTTTTGATACCTCTGGGTCCGTGGACTTCATGCAATTGCAGATCATGGCAACTGAGGTTCAGGAGCTGGTTGCCGAATTCGATATCGACATTGTTGTGCTCTATGCTGATACAGATGTAAGAGGATCGGAAATCATCACAAAAGATGATGTTCCTATTGATCTTCATCCGTTTGGTGGTGGCGGGACAGCGTTCTCTCCTACGTTCAAGTATATCGAAGAGCACAACGACGAGTACGATCCCGTTTGCATCATTTACATGACTGACGGGCAATGCACGGACTATCCAGCCAAGGAGCCCGATGTTCCGGTTCTGTGGGTAATCACCAACTGGAGGGATTTTAAACAACTGCGAAAATCATATCCCCAAATCAACCCGCCGTGGGGCGAGATTGTTCCTTACGAGAAATAAGGTAAAAGTCGAGGTGATAGACAAGAGGGAGATTCATTCTCCCTCTTTTTTTTTAAAAAAAATGAAAGGAGAAAGGGACGGTTGCTTGATTTCTTGGCAACTGCAGAATTTTATCCAAACCGCGATCAGGAGGTGCGTTATGGGTAGATCGTACACATATCATTTCTTGGGTCTGGGTCATATAATCGATGGTAAAAGAAGTATCTATCCAGCAATAAACCGTCGAGAAATGGCTCAACAAATGGAGATGGCAAAGAAAAACAACGATGAAATCGTTGAATGGGAAGCACAAACAAAAACGGGTCGAAACATTCTCGGTTGTTCAAAAATAACTGCATCAAAAATACGGCTTCCCAAAATGGTAACATGCCCGATATGTGAAGGAAAAGGCGGTTCCGAGCCTTCCAATGGATTACGGCACCAATGCCCGGTATGCAACGGATCGGGTATTACAACTCCAGGTTACTGGCTTAATTGGCAGGACTGGCAGCTTGAAATCATGAGAGGACAAATGTCATGAAAAATGAACACACATTCGTATATGCGGACAGATATCTTTTCGATTTTGGCGAATGTACGCTCGACAGAGGATTCGCTCAGATCGATACTACCCAGGATGCCAGCTATCACGGAATATGGGCAAACCCCGACAGTTTAGAGATTGTCTCATACTGTGAGGGTGATGTTTATAGGGAAAGAGCCGAAAACCCACAGGAATTTACCGAGAAAATCCTGCAGATCAAGAGTTTTCAGGAAAGTCTCGGCCATCGTCTTCTTGGGATTGACACAGGCACTCGTGAGAATATGGCAAATAAATTCCGGTCACTCGGCCTAGGAGATTTGCTTCACTAAGATTACAAAAACAAATTAATCAGGATATAGAGAAAAAAGCCGGTCCTTTTTGGATCGGCTTTTTTATTAAACTCAATATTTTTCTTGACATTTTAACCAAAGTATGCTTATATACGAAACATAACATATCCTTGATCAATTTATTTGATCATTGAGCCACCGAAGAGTGGTAAAAGTAGTTCCTGATAAAGAAGTTTTCAGGCAATTTCTCAAAACATTCAAGTCTAAGTATATCATCCTTACCGTAAGTCACATGCGCTCTACGTATGTGTTGGTATGGGTGATCCCGTGTATAAAAATAAAACAAACCATATAGGAGAGTAAAATGTTTAAAAAACTCATGAGTTTGTTTCAGAAGAATAGCGATTCCCGGCCCTTTGTTCGTGATTTCGTCACAGTACAGACTTATGAAATCACTGCGGATGAGATGGTGGAACTGGAAATCCTCAAGTCTTCTCTCATTGAGAGAAGGGCATTCAATGACACGTATTGCGTGATCTGAAGAGGAAGAGACATGGAAAAACATGTCAGAATGTCCGCATCTGAGGCTGGTAGAACAGCCATAAGGACCGGTAATCCGATTGCATTTGATGATCGGAGCTGGATCGCTTCTACAAACGGATTAAAGGTATGCGTTGGCGATTATGGGAAAGCATACCCGTGTGGATGCATTTACTACACAACCGTTTGGGCCGATGGTTCTCTAGGAATTGGTGAGTGGGAGGATGATTGCCCTCGCCATTTTCACGAGAACATCAGTTAAACATTGTAAAAAGAAACTTAATCCTCCTTAAAGTAATAGAAAGTTATAGATTAAAGAGGTTGAGTCCATCAGGGATTCGGCCTCTTTTTTTTTGCCCATCAGAGATCACTTGCAGTGTCGAGGAAGAAAACCGCGCACCAATCTCCCGGTTTCCCTGTTGATGTGCCCCATGATACCGCCTATATCATGGTTAAAATTGAAATCATCGGCTTTCAGGAGCTTTTCCAAGTTGAGAGGACACCCGTTGCAATGTGTAGCAGTAATATCCATCATGAGATCAGTTTTCTGCATCTTCTTTGGTCACATTCCAATCGATTGGCATATGTTCTCCTTTCTGATTAAAAATAAATCACCATAACTTGCAGACCTTTTTTTCTGGCGATATTGATCATGTGTTTTGTACCCCGGCTAACCCCGTCCCAGAATGCCAACAACGCTTCGCCATACTCTCCCATTTCTACATTGCGAAGATACCCCGCTCTTTTGCCATATTTCTCCCACTGAGCAGGAAACCGTTTTAAGAAAACATGATGCTCTCTGGCCCACTTCTCCCCGAGAGCGTCTGCGCCATAAGCACCGCCGCTGACTACCTCGCTGATCGACCAAGGTAATCCCGAGATCGTGGAACACAGTAGGTCAAAGTCATCGAAGGTTCTTGAGCCGGCAATAATTGTTCTCATGATAATGTGCTATTCCTTTACCACCTTTTCGAAATATTTTACCCCGATTGTCTCCAGGAGAGCCTTGATATCATCAGCCTTGAGATTCGGAATATGAAGCTGAAAAACATTCTCTTCTTTTGCCGCCTTCAAATACTTGGCGGGAATACCCAATTCACTTGCTAAGGTCTTCGCCCTCTGCTTATTCTCGGCATTCAGGTGCTTGGGAGCGATCCTGGCAACTTTGTTTTCCGGCTGGTCCTCGTTTATCTCCTTGACCTTCTCGATTGCCTCGATTGCCTCTTTCTCACCCAACTGCTTCCGGGCATCCAGAGCAGCCGTTGCCGAAATCGTGCCATCCTTAACGTGCTTCAGAAGCTCAGGATCGCTTTCAGCCAGATCCAGCAGCTTGTGAATATAAGGCTGGCTGTAGCCGGTTTTCTGGGCGATCTCTTTCTGTGACCAACCGAATTTCAGAAGTCTTTTGACCACCTCAGTTTTCTCCAGCATGGTCAGGGGTAAACCATCATTCCTGGTGATCAGCGACACGATGCGATCAGCATCATTGGTTCCCTTCTCTTCGTTGCGAACCGGCACGGCCTTAATATCTGCGCCTTCGGAGATTGCGAGAAGGGTGGCTTCTCTACGGCAATGACCGCTTACCACCACCAGCTTTCCATCCCTGAGATAAACAACAAGGGGCTCCAGTACACCGTTTTCCTTGATGCTGTCCGCTAATTTCCTGATATGCTCATCAAGTTCCTTGCTCGGCTTTCGTACATTCCAGCCATCATTCACCGTAAGTATCCGAGGATCAACCATGAATACGTCTTTTCTACCGACTGATAACTCCTTAATTCCAGCCATATATTCTCCTTTCTACCACCATAATAATGACCTTATATCATACTTCATGTATAATGTCAAGTATATTAATTAAAAATAAACTTCACTCTCCAATTATCATCTTCTTCAGTTAATGCCAATTTCGCATTAAATTGGGTTCCCTTCTTAGATATGAACGTCATCTGTTCCGTCGCATCCCCGTCAAGAAGCGTTGCCACCATATCTTTTGTAATCCCGGTCCCGGCAACTGTTTTCCAGATAATAAATTTGCATCCGCTTTTCCAATTAATGCACCCGAACCCCTTGCCGTTTTCGACAACCTCCCCTCCGCAGCCAGGGCAATATCCAACAACTTCCCCCTGATCTTTAGATCCGCGATCACCACGATTTTCGTCAGAATTATCATTGAAAACAAATATCACTTTCCCGTCATTTTTCGGGTCTACCTTCAACCTTGCAGAAAATGGTTTTCCCTTCACAGACATGAAATTCATCAGGTCGGATTCCTCGCCCTTGAGCAGTTTTTTTACAACAGCAATAGGTATTTTCGTCCCTGCAATGCTTTTCCAGACAACCATCCCACAGCCCTCTTTCCACCTGGAACAGCCATACCCTTTTTTCCCCTCAAAGATATCGCTCCCGCACAATGGACATTTTCCGACCGATTTTCTGGCCTGCTTCTGTTTATCATCTCTTGGCTGCTTATTGCCTCCCATCTTGTTTTCTCCAGAAAAACTTATAGATTTAGAAGAGGGCATACTTTTAAGCTCCTTGGTAATATGTTCCACAAACCGCTCTATTCCTTCCAGAAACTTTTTTGTGATATTCTCACCCTTGGAAATACGATCCAGGATCATTTCCCAACGAGCAGTCTCAGTGGGGGAAGTCAATGTTGCGGCCACGGTTGATTTTCTCAGGGTATCTATGAGCTTGCATCCTTTGGGTGTGGCAATGATGGCCTTCTTGTCTCTTATCGCATATTCTCTTGCTAGAATAGTCTCAATAATTCCAGCTCTTGTAGCCTGCGTTCCCAACCCGCAAGCATTGCCCCTGAACACCTTCTTGTACTCATCCTCGTCAACATATTTACCAGGATTCGCCATGTCTTTCAGAAGCAATGCCTCGGTATAATGTGGCGGTGGCGTTGTCATCTTCTTTATATTCTCGGCCTTGACTACCTGGGCGGGATCGTCCTTCGCCAAGGGAGGAAGAACAACATCCTGCTGGTCCTTTGCACCACCATAGACTGCTCTCCATCCAGGTATGAGAATAATCCTTCCCCTGGTAATGAATTTTTCACCTTGGACTTCGGTCACAACCTCGGTCGATTCATACTTGCAGGCAGGATAAAAGGCGGCTGCAAACCGCTCCAAAACAAGCTGAAATAGCTTCTCTTCGTCCTTGCTTGCGTTTGATGGAATCGGAGCCAGTGGTGTAAGTGCAGGATGATCGGTCAGCTTCGCATTATTAAAAACTCGTTTATTTTTCAATGAAATCAGGCTATGATCAATTCCCCCGAAGAGCGAAGGATATATTGGCTGGAGGTCCTGAACGATCCTTTTCACCATGCCCACGTTGCTTTCCCCCATGACCTGACTGTCTGTTCTCGGGTAGCTCAACACCTTGTGCGTATCATAAAGCTCCTGGGCAACATCAAGAGTATGCTGCGCTGAGAACCCGTATTTTACGTTAGCAGCTCTCTGTAGCTCTGTCAGGGAAAACAACAGAGGCGGGGCCTGCTCTCCCTTTTCCTTCTTGACAGACAGCACAACGCCCGTTTTGCCCTGGATTTTATTCAGAGCAGCAACAGCGTCGTTCTCCGAGATGAATTTTTCCTGATCATCACTGAACCAATGCCCTTCCCAGGTTCCCTTTGGATTCTCGAAAACCGCCTGCAAGATCCAGTATGGTTCGGCCTTGAAACCATCCCTTTCCCTGAGCCGATCAACCAGAAGAGCCACACATGCAGTTTGCACTCTCCCCACGGAAAAAAACTCGCCCATTTTAAGCGTCATTGCTCTGGTTATATTCATGCCGATGAGCCAATCGGACACCTGTCTCGCACCTCCTGCGGCCCATAATCTATCATATTCGCTGGCTGGCTTGAGATTATTCATTCCGTCCTGGATGACTTTAGGAGTGAGGGCCTGCGAAGACCAAAAACGATAAACAGGTCCCTTATACTTGCCTTGTCCCAAAATTGTTCTAAAAATTACCTCCCCTTCCCTTCCCGCGTCCGTTGCCTCAATCACGGACGAAACATCCTTTCTTGCAAGAAGGGTTAAAATAACTTTGAGCTGATCCTTGACATTTTCAATTGGTTTCCTACGGTATTTTTCAGGGATCATAGGAAGAACATCGAGCTTCCAGGGTTTGCCCCATTGATCGTTATAGTCTCCCGGCTCATAAAGCTCGACAAGATGACCGACTGCCCAAGTAATAATATATGAACCATTCTCGATATATCCCTGGTTTTTCGTGGACGAGCTTGCTCCCAGGCCCTTGGCAAAATCAAAGGCCACCGATGGTTTCTCTGTGATTATCAATGCTTTCATTGAATACCAAGTTTACACAGCCAGCCCTAAGCGACTCTGTGCCGCTACTGTGTCCTGGATGGATCGCGTTACCTCAAGTTTGGCCCAGGCAAGACGATTCTCTGCCCCAATCCTTGCAACCGGCATGTCCCAATCTCGCAGAATGCCCCAGATCAGGCGATCAATCTCATACTGATACCACTTTCTCGGGGATCGAACGCCATCATCCTCGATGGGGATTTCCCCCCACGGAAGAAACAGAATCAAGTCATATGTATCCTGAGCATGTTCCTTGGCTGTGCGAATAAAATCATCCAGCATGATATCTGAGAATTCTCTTGCACACCACCGGAGTACATAGGCCACATTATCTGCCACAGAACGATCCGCAACAAAGGAGCCCACACCGTTCTCCTGCTCGATCTTTTTATACAAAATGCACCACTGCATTTTCATGTATTCCCCTGGTGACATTTCCCGCAAATTATCGATGCCGTGCTCTTTTATGTATGACCTCACCCCTTCCTCAACCCGAGGTATTCCGAACTCCTGTTCCAAACCTCTCGACAAGATGCTTTTCCCGGTTCCTTCAGACCCACTAATGGCGATTCGCATTCTTCTTCCTCCACTCTCTGAAAATTTTTCTTTGAATATCTGCTGTCTGCTCGATGGTTGCAGACTCAAGTCCACAAGAGGGACACATAGAAATTTGCGACTGATACGACACCCTGACTCCCCGGAAAACCAATGAATCCTTTTTATTGACAAGCTGCATACTCGTTTTACATTCCGGGCATATTAACTGCTTGATCATAGCCTACCTCGTTTTTCCTGATCCACTTCTTGATGAGTTTCTTCGACTGTCTTTTGTATACCTCGGCAATGGCATCCTCACGCGATTCAAAAAGGTTTTCTTGCCGATCCATCCCGTACATCTCAAGTAACCTGAGTTCAACCACTACAGTATCAGTAAGCCCCCCTTGAGCCTCTATATGAAGCATAGGAACACTTCTCCTGAGATATCTCCCGATCAGGATTGCCCGATGGCAATTCTGTGGTTCCTTCTCCGCGCACAAGAGACAACACCTATACATCTCCATTCCCTTTTTTACCCGGCCAATGCTTCCCCGGAATGCTTTTGATTGTGCGATAAGCTCCCAATCAGGTGTTCCATTTCTAAAAAAGTTTTCATTTGAAGGATGTACCCCCAGATCAGGCATTGGCACATAAAGAATTCCAGCGTCCTTGAGTTTTTTTCTTAAAACGTCCTGGTTATAATCAGGATACCGCGAAGAAAAGGGCTTGCTTCTCACATCAATTATGGAATTTATTTTGAAAAACTTGAGAGGTTCCAAAAATTCCTCAAAGGAATCAAAAGCAGCATACCCTATGGTGTAAAGATTTCCGCTCATTTACCGCCCCCCTGTGACATCTCAGCTATTTTAAGGGCAAGCGTCGCAACCTGGATTGATTCTTTGAATATATCCTCACGAGTGCCATTGCGATAAACAAACTCAGAAATAGCCTCGGCTACCTCTCCAACTTCCTCGGAAAGATATGTTTCCCACTCAAAAGGTGACCGCTCCTGAACACCCCATTTCTGGATCTGCCTTTCGTTTTCCCGAAATATATGATCAACAAGAAATGAAATCGATTTAAGTTTCTGATCTTTCCATATCGGCGGGATAAAACGAGACTGCCAAACATCAAAGGGAGCCGTACATCCACAGTCAAGACAACGACACCAATACTCATTATCTCCACCATCCATGCATATCCGTGAACCATTCTCCTTTAGCGTTTTAGCAGTTGCCCGATAAATATCCCTCGCCAAATTTTTTGCTTCATCGACCGACATCCCATGCTCAACATTACCAAGAGATACAAATATATGATCTTCGCTATCAGCCCATGCTTTTTTCTTCTCCATTACTCAACCTCCATTTATTCATTATTATCTACATAACATAGATAGGCCATTTTGTCAAGTATTATTTCCTGTTGAATAAGTTTATGAGAAACTATCCAAGTATGCATACAGGTATTATTCTTTGAGCAGGAAATAAATTGAGCACAAAAAAAGAGCCAGTTCCCTTTTCAGGAAACCAGCTCTTTTGGTCTATAACTTTTTAATACATCAACGGCATGAATAATCCATCTCCTCCTTTGAAAGTAAACCCTATCGGGCCAAGTCTTTCTCCAGGATAGAGTTTTAGATCACCAAAAACCGTCGCAAGGCGAAGTATAAGCGATGCATCAATATAGCCATCGTTCTTCCAGGGGTACTTGCACCGTTCGCTGTCTGGGTTACAGAATGGGGCCAATATTTCAGCCAATGTCTTCATAGTACACTCCTTTCATTCCCAATCGGTGCCTTTGGGCAGACCTTCGATATAGGGAGCATCACTATCGAACTTGATCCAGAAGCATCCCAGACAATATGCGAGTTTCATACAGTTGATAAAATTTTTGCTCAGTCTGATCTTGACAGCAACCCGGATACTTTCGTCATAATAATCTGGATCATCCGGTACATGAATCCATGCTCCATGATCATGTAATATCCACATTAACAGACCCCATTCCCCATGATCAAAATGCGCTGAATTGCAAGTAAGCGAATTCGCCCTAAACGCATCTTTGTCAGTCAGATCGTTGAGGATATTGAAATCTTCCTTCATGGCATGACCTGTAGAAAGATCCAGATAGTTTCTCACGTTCTCTTTCTTCGCTGCCTTCGTTATTGTTTCCCATGAAATCTTTTCCATAATTTTCTCCCTGTTAAAAAACGGAGGGGGAGAAGGTGACCCCCCCGTCCTGGTGTTTGTGCAAAACAAGGTGACAACAACAGACGTTTGTGTAAAGTGATAAACCAATTTCTTTACACAAACGCTTGCCACCATACTTACGCAGCCTTCAGCTCATAGAGAACAAACTGTTTTTTTCCCGGAACCTCGATCAGTCGGATTGGCTTTCCATTAAGCTCCCCATGTTTCTTGTCGTATGACCCCACCTTTTTCTTGCGATAGTAGATATCACCCTTAAAAAAGATGAACTCATGCTTTCCGTCAACATGGGCAACTCCGATAAACTCGCCACCAATGGTTCTCTGGGCATATACCATTCCTCTGACTACTTGCTGATATTGAACAGAAGCGGTATGATCGCCTTTTGTATAGGTGGTGGTTACTGTTTCAGTGGTTTCGGGATCATTAAGGTATGAGTCAGATTCAACTTCCTGCTTCTTATATCTGTTCCATACCTCCTGCAAAGAGGATTTGTTCTCATGCCGGTTACCCAACAATTCCCTGGCAAGAGCAAAGAGCATGCTGCTTTCGCTGTTTGCTATTGCCGCCAGTCCCTTATCGCTCAGATCGCCTTCAACAGCCATGGCCGTTTCGAGCTTGCTTGCAATGAGCGTAAGAGCCTTTTCCTGCACGGTTTCAGCGTATGACAGGTAATAAACTCTCACATCTTTATTCTGGCCTATTCTCCAGCTACGCCGGGATGTTTGACGCAGAGTATAGATGGAATACCCTGTCTGGAAAAACAAGATTGTGGGGAATTCGTAAAGATCGAGTCCTGTCTGAACCAAACGGGGATTTGTAATAAGCCCGTCATACTCACCAGTTGCGATCTTTTCTTTAACCCACGCTTCACGTTTTTCCGTGCTCACCGTGTTTGATCTGAGAACGAGTAACCTGATACCTTCTCTTTCGAATTTTTCCACGATTTCAGGTATCAGATCCCTTGTACCTGTATGCTCCAAACACACCAGACATTTCCGGCCTTCAGCCAATTCCTGTTTTGCCAGCTCAATGATCTTTTCCTCTTTGGGCAAAACATCGATGTCTAATGCAGGAGCCTCGGCAATAACCTCATTCACACCATTGTCGTTCATGAGAGTGATCAACTCAGGTTTTCGGCATCCGTCAGGATAAGCCAGAAGGGAATTGATCATTTTGCCCAAAAGCCGCTTATCACCACGAGCCAAGGCTTCTTTAACCGCATTTGTCAGGGTTTCCTCGAAATCTTTGTACTCAATCTTCTGGATCTCATCCATCGACACCGGAACGATAATTTCATCATAAGGTGGCAATGATTTTGAAACATCAGAAAGTCGTACAAACACACTGTTTTCGAGAAGCATGTCAGTTAATATCAGTGGGCTTATTCCGGGTTTCTCTCTGGAGCTTACCAGCTTCCGGTTTGTCCCACCAATACTTGCGACATTGTGTTTCCCGTCCTCGACATAAACATGTTCAAGAATTCCATACAGCTTTGCGAACTGCATGGTCTTCCCGTACTTCAAACCCTTGGCATTCATCTTTTGCGGATTGAGTCTCCACATGATGTAGTACAGGTTTGTGCTGTACCCTCCGAGCAAAGTACCGGTTAATGCAAGTGTACGTTTGCACGAAGAAGCAAGATCAGCGAAAGCCTGACCCTGGCCTGTACCGCCGCCTTTCAACTCATGAACTTCATCAGCCAGAAACAGATCAAACGCGCCTTTCAGATATCGTTTGATATATTCAGCTTTTGCGTAACGCCTGAATCGACCTCCAGGCTGATACAATGGCTCACCACACAGTACAGTGGTTCCGTCATCGTTGGTCCGAATTTCATTGATGCATTTTGTCTTTTTGTTCTTTCGAACACTCTCGATTAAATCAGGATCAATCTCTCTGCCACACCGAGGGCAATATCCGTTATGAGCAATATGTTTTTGCTCATAGAGAGCCTTGCTTTTACCCTGGCACGATATTACACCCTCGATCTGGTAATGCAGCTTTGCCCTCTCTTTCCCGATAACCCACACTTCCATGTTCTTGGGTTTGGTGCGGTTTTTTCGGAGATTTACAAGCTCTGCCATAGATTTTCCGTTAAGATTGATAACAGTGCATCCAGGTATGGTTTCCTCTGCTTCCCTGATCCATTTCTGAACCAGATGACCAGGACACATAACCAGGACGCGCTTGGCATCGAGCAAGTAGGCTACTGCTAAAGCCATGATAGTTTTGCCGGTTCCCATCTCGCCACAAAGGGTTTCCCCTCTTGCAACCTGAAAACCTTTTGTCACAGCTAAAACGGCATCCTCCTGGGCGGGAAAGAGCTTGCGCTTGAGATTATCCAACCGACTAGCCCTTTTAATATCCAAAACATCTCGGTTCTTAGGATCGTACAAGGGCTTCAACTCACTCTTGACACGATCTTTTAATTCTTCCGAGAACTCGGATAGAAAATCCTTTAATGAAATAGTATCCGTTGACATGTTTCCTCCGAAGTTTGCCCACAAGACAACTATCCCCGCAGGGAAAAAGTTGTTCCCTGTAGGAATAATGTTTGTTTGGAATAATTGAAAGGGAGTGTGCTACGAACTACATATTATGAAGAGTTGCCTTTTTATGACTTTATTTCCATAACTCTTCCTGAACGATCTGTGTAAGAATAAAGCCTTCCAACTGCGCTTCGTCAGGTGTTTGCATTACACAACCCTTCACGCCTTCGCCCAGGCCGATGCAACGAACCGTTTCTCCTTTTTCGGCCCATAGCCATCTGAAGATCATTTCTGACCATTCCTGTTTGAGTGGGGTGGATACGGTGGCATCCAGCCATTTATGAAACTGATCGAGAATATTTTCATCGGATGTACCGTACAAGATCCGGGATTCATTCGATTCCCCGAATAAATCCTTATTATACAAAATCCGGTGAAGTCCGTTCTCGATTCTCTTGCTGATTACCCGGTAATTGCCGTAACTTGTTCTTGTCATAAAACAGGATGCTTCCTCGTGTTCCAGATCGATTTCCTGGTTCTGAAGAAACATTGCCGTCAAAGCAAGAACATCGCCCTCTCTACCGAATACGGACAGGAAATAGCACTCTGGCCTATATCCATGTTTTGATAGGATAACTTTATCGCAATAGCAGCGAATTCCATTACCCATCACTGATATAACTCCATACATGGTAATTCTCCTATTTTATATCGATGAAGCTCTGGGTTTGGTAATCCAAAGCCCGGACAATGATTTCGAACCGTTCAATGACGGTGATTTTTGTTTTTTCGTCACCATCATCAGCTTCGGTATCCTCATACCCGGTTTCTTCCTGGTATTTTCTGACCGATCCTTTGATGAGAAATTTTCGATCACCCTTACCGACCATTCCATTCATCATGCCGCTTGCCATCAACATAGCCATGTGACCGTTTCGCAAAGGGGTAAGCGGCTGAAGTGATGACATGGTTTGAATCTTGGTTTCCAGTAGGAATGAGTCCGTAAGCCCATCATTCTGAACCTGAACATAAGCCTTATCAGGATCAAAACGGGTGCTTCTGAACATGAAAGTTTTCTCGTTTCGGTCGATTACCGGCACCGGGTATGAACAGCGATAAAACTCTTCGCTATTCACTTGTGGAATATGAACCTGAACGTCTTCCACAGGAACCGATGTTACAGCGTCCCAGAAATCTTTGTTGCTTTTGTAAACCTTTTCCGGGAACGGCCCAGTTGGCCTTTGTCCCATGATCACTACCTGTTTGAACCGATCAAATTCTTCACCAGGAAAGGCGAAGATTGCAGGGTTTTCCAGGCGCATGATCAGGAACTTTTTCACCTTTTTCACTGTGCTCCAGGGAATGATATAGATGAGAACTCCTTTTGGCGCGAGGTACGTGAAATGTTGGTGTAAAAAACGGGCTTCTACTCGGATTTTGTTATCATCAACATCTCCTGTCTCATCGTCATAGGGAGGGTTCAGAAGCAGGGCTCCGAAAGCTGCACGAGAAATGTGTGTTTCGAAAATACTATCGCATTTCAGTACAGCATCGAGCCTCCCATCTGCTACATCAGCCCGATTCTCATCAAGCTCAATCCCGTATGTGGAACACTCTTCGTAACCATCTGCGAGAAGGGACAATGGTTCACCATCCCCGCAGCATGTATCAAGATATCTGGTTTTCCCCTGAATCACTAGAATCTTCCTGAGTGCTTCAATCACGCACAAAGGAGTAGGGTAAAACCCCATTTTTGCTTGTCCTGCCAATCTCATGTCAATCTCCTTTGGTTGGTTTATTTTTATCCTGGACCACGGCCTATGAGATCCTTTTGACAGCCGTGATATGTGAGAAGGAAATACATCTCGGACTTGTTGCCTCGAAACTGCCCGGTTTTTGGGTAATTTCAAAATCATCAGGCAGCAAGATATCGAGTATGATCAACTCATCTTCTTCAAGCTCATCCAGCAACCAATTCATCAATGCGTCATGAACAGCTTCGGGAGAAGTGAACAGGTAAATTGCATCCTGTATTTCACCCGCTGCTCTACTCCGCTTTCCTTTTTGGGGAATAAGTCCTTGGTGCCGGATATTCTTGAGATATTTATCTGTGGTCACATGATAATATGTCTTCATGAGATTCCTCGAAAAAAAAGGGCCACCCACGAATGGGTAGCCCTTTAGTCTTTTCAGGCATAGACTAATCAGTGTTTGGGGACCGGAACAGTTTCTCCGTCTGCCTTCATCAACTGATTTTCAAGATCCCGGATCATCTCCTTCAACAATCCTTTGCTGATCTTTCTGACTTCACCCAGATCACACTCAAGAGAAAAATCCACTCGCCAATCATTATTGGCTTTGTTCTTCTCCCGACAGGCTTTGAGGTGATTCACATGCCGCTCCAACGCCTCGATAAAAGCGTCATAGGAGATATCATCGTATCGATCCCACGGCCCTTTCACCACGAAAGCTGCATTTACATAATAGGCACGGAGAACTGTCTCGCCTACTTTTCCAAGTAATTTTTTCATTTCTGCCTCCCTATATGGCTTTTTTCTTTTTCATTTCCCTGAAGTCGTGAATGGTTTCCATCTCGCACCACTCTTGCTGTGGTAGTGCAGGAATGACCCGAAAAATGGACGTTTCTCTCCGCAATTCGCCGATTGTCACCTTGCTGTCAAGTATGTGATCATAGGCCAGCTTGATCCTTGCTGTATCCGGGACCGTGTGCATAAAGGGCAGATTGCCAAGAAGTTTTTCCAACAGATCCACCTTGGCATTGATTTCATCCACGAGCGCACACATGATCTCGTTAATAACCCTTCTGTTCGAATTACAGCTCACATGCTCGACAATCATTTTTGTGAAGTCCTTTCCAGTTGGCCTTTCGATTTCCATGCTCTTTCTCCTATATGGTTTTTA
Source organism: Deltaproteobacteria bacterium (assembly GCA_018436855.1). Classification (GTDB taxonomy): domain Bacteria; phylum Desulfobacterota; class Desulfomonilia; order UBA1062; family UBA1062; genus Phosphitivorax. The sequence goes on from JAHDKO010000016.1 coordinate 17,746, forward strand.
TTATTCTTTACCTGGACACCATTGCCAATCCTACCGGGGTAAGGCGATAGCCATTCAATTTGCCTACCTGATCGAATTTCACCAACCCTTTCTGGATCAGCCTGTTCATATTTTTTCCCACCGAAGTTTCACGAGAAAATGTTTTGCTCCTTAAACCTCTTTCTGTGTTAACGTAGATTGATATCATGATGTTTATCTGATCTTTTGACAGTCTCATTAAAACCTCCTGTTAAACATGTTTATCTGAAACTTCAGTAATCCACATGGAACAAAGTTCCGTCTGTTGCTTTGATGATATAATCATCAGCCACGTTCTTTATGCCGAGTTTGAATACCTGAGAAATCATACTCCTATGAAAATACGCAGTAATTTTTCTCGGTACTCTTTGCATGGGATTTGATCCGCAATCCGAAGGATCATACGAAGTTTTTGAAACACCAACAGGCATGTAACCGACATGTTTACCAGACTCTCTCCTTAAAATTTCCCTGATAGTCATAAACTACCTCCTAATTAGTTGTTTTTATTATTTGTTGACCAAAAAAAGGACGCAAAAAGGGGAATATAACCCACATGTTATGCGCTTCTGGAGTGGTCGAAATTAATCTTTGATTGAATGTTTGTAGGAATTGCTTGAACTACTTTTACCGTTCATCGACGGCTCAATGATCAAATAAATTGATCAAGGATATGTTATGAGTGAAGTATAAGCATATTCAACACAAAAAGTCAAGCATAAAATGCTTATTTTCCTTGACAAATTATTCCATCTATGTTATTTAGATAACAAAATAGATCAGGAGGCACTTTCAAATAGCACATGGGGGGTGGGAAGTGAATGTTAAGAGGGTAATATTTAGTGTTTGCTTGTTTCTGGCGTTTGGTTTTTCGGGCGTACATGCCGGTAATCCCGGCTTGCCGGTCTATGAGGATGTTCTATTCAACAAGTTGGATCAGATCGTTCATCATACGGCCTACTCGCTTCAATACAAGGAAGACTGTGAACAAGCTGCCTGGGTTGCGTACAAGATCGAGTATGATAAGCTGATTCATTCGATCAAACGCTCAGATAATTTTCGGGTAGACCCCAAGGTAATAACGAAGTCTGCCACACTAGCAGATTATCGGGGTTCCGGGTATGATCGAGGTCATCTTGCCCCGGCTGCATCCATGAAATACTCGAAAATCACCATGAGCGAGTCGTTCTATATGTCGAACATGAGCCCACAGCATCCAGGCTTAAACCGGGGTATCTGGAAAAAACTTGAGGATAAGGTAAGGCGATGGTCAAACAAACATGGTGATCTGTATGTTGTGAGCGGTCCCGTATTAAGGGGCCAGCCGAACAAGGATACCAAGTTCATTGGACCGAACAATGTTTGTGTGCCGGAATACTATTACAAAGTGATCCTGGATTATAATGAACCCGAGATAAAGGCCATCGGCTTTTTCTTTCCCAATGTTCCCTGTGTTGACGATCTTGAACAATTCGCCCTATCTGTTGCTAGTATTGAGGTCATAACCGGCATTGATTTTTTCTCCGGGCTCCCGGATCATATCGAGGATGTAATTGAGAACGAGTGCAACTATCATGCTTGGTGAAAGGGTTAAACCATGACGAACTTTTTGCTCAAAGACGTAGACGATTCCTTTTGGACCACGGTTAAGAAGAAGACGCAGCAAGAGGATATCCATTTGAAGCACTTGATCCTTGAGCTTCTTCGCCTTTGGCTCAAGGGGGATATCCGGGTTGACACAAAGAAGCTCAGGAAGATCCACGAAGAGGTTAAATCGAAGGGGTATGCACAGAGAACCAGAAGGGGGCAAGACGAACCTTGATTATTCCCGAGGCAGATGTTCAAAAACAAATACTTGATTATCTTGCATGGAGACATGTCTTTGTTTGGCGGCAAAATTCCGGTGCTGTCGTATACGAGGACGAAAACAGGAATAAGCGGTTCGTCCGGTTCGCTTCCGTCAACGGGATCTCCGACATTCTGGGAATACTGCCCGATGGAAGACTGCTGGCTATCGAGGTTAAAAAAAAAGGCAAAAAACCATCCGATGATCAAGAGAAATTTTTGGCTGCAATTAAAAGAAACAATGGTGTAGCAATTCTGGCATACTCGCTTGATGATGTAATCAAAGAACTAGACTGTGTTTCTTTTTCCCAAAAACATATTGCACGACCTTCTTGATAGGAGTTTCTTATATGAGTCAAAGAAATATTGCCCCTGTTCTGAATCAACTTTTGTCAGACGAACTTTCCGACAAACCTGAATGGCGCATAGATGCCGTTGACTTGGCAAAAAAGATTCCTGATATCGACTACAAATTTCCTTCGCACATCATTCCCTTGGTCAAGGCCGCAGTAAAGAAAGCCAACCGGGAATCGGGCATGAGAAAACAAAACTTGAGTCGCTATTTGATAAATTTGTGGACCAGGAAGTGATGGAGCCCACTTTTTATTAACAATAAACGTTCGTTTTTTGCTCATGGCAACAAGATACATAAACGGGTTGTTTATTTTAATCAAAACCATTAAGAATAACTCGATTATGACGATTATATAAAGAGAGGATCAAGATGAGCGTTTTATCCTATATCCGGGTGAGCACAAACACGCAGGACGTTAAGAATCAGCGGTACGAAATCCTGGAGTATGCCCGAACGCATGATCTGCAGATTGATCGGTTCATCGAAATTGAGATATCATCTCGGAAGGACAGAAAGCAGAGACGAATTGATGAGATCCTGCAGGAACTTTCTTCGGGAGATACCCTGATCGTATCCGAGTTGTCCCGTCTGGGCAGATCAACAGGCGAAGTGATCGAGCTTGTCAACGAGCTGGTCAAAAAGAAGATCCGATTCATCGCCATCAAGCAGAATCTCAGCATCAACAATGGTCACGATATGTCCAGTAAGATCATCGTGACGCTCTTCGGGCTCATGGCAGAGCTTGAGCGGGATCTGATCAGCATGAGAACCAAAGAGGCTCTTGCCGCGAAGAAGGCCCAGGGGAAGGTACTCGGCAGGCCGAAGGGCTCCCTGGGAAAGAGCAAGCTCGATGGAAAGGAGGGGGAGATTGCCCGATTGCTGGAATCGAAGGTGTCTAAAGCTGCCATTGCCAGGATCACCGGCGTGTCCTGGTTGACACTCGATAGGTTTATTAAGTCCCGTGGATTGAGCAAGCAATCTTGATTGATTTCTCGCTCGACGAATATTTATAGTTGACATACATGCATGACATGTATTACATGTGTTGCATGTATTATTCATACTGTTATTATCTTACTAGTGCATCAAGAATGAGGAAGAGAGACAGTAAGGAGGAATTGTCAAATGTTATCAGTGAGGCTCCCAAAGGAGTTGGAGGATCGATTAACGGACCTAGCTGAAGTAACGAAAAGGAGTAAAACATTTTATATCCGTGAGGCTATTGAAAAATATCTGGAAAACATGGAAGATATGTATATCGCCTTGTATCGGCTTGAGAATCCTGACGAACGGATATCAAACAAAGAAGTAGGAGAACGACTTGGATTAAAATGAATCTTGAAACTTATTGACTGAACCTGGGGGAGGGGTATGGAAATCTTCAATGGGATAAAAGAGCATTCAGAGAATTTGAGAAAATCGATAGGGTATGGCAAGAAAAGATCTACAGTTTCATTGTAGATCAGATCGAGACAGAAGATGATCCACGAAGGATCGGCAAACCCCTTCAAGGCAAGTTCAAGGGCTTTTGGAAATATCGCATAGGGGATTATCGTCTTGTTTGCCATATCCAGGACAAGATTCTCACCGTTCTGATTCTTAGAGCCAGACACCGAAGCAGCGTGTATAACCGTTAATTGTTAATACATAAAAGCCCTGAACATCGGAGCTATTAGCCTGATCATGGAAGGATCTGAGGGTTTGCAATGTTGCGTAATCAATTATTTTCTTTTTCTCATGCCTCATTTCTTAATTCCAATCATTCAGGATGCCCACCATTCCATGCTTGACGCACAGAACAGTGGGCATCACGCCAGCATCTTTCTTAACTTCCCGGTCCCGATCCCATTCCCCGATCCGGGCAAATCTCGTCATCCGAACCCTTATCTATCTCTTTGAATTTATCGATACCATCAAGGTCGAGTTCGCATTTTCTGCCGGCATACTCGCCTTTCATGATCGCATAGATATCTTCCCTTAGATCGTTGGGACTCAGAACACCCTTGAAAACCACTTCGATTCCGGCGCTTCCCGCTGATCCAAACTCGACATCTCCGGTTCCGAGCATGCGCTGAAGGATCGACTGCTTGACATTGACGCTTCTCAGATCGGCTATTCGAATCGTGCTGGTGCTCTTGCTCAAAATTCCCTGGGTGCTTTGAATAAAATCATTCGTTACCAGATAGTGCCACATGCAACGCTGAAGAGCTATTGCCGCCCCAAGAATGACAAACAACCCGGCAACGTACTTGAATGCTACCGAGGTGTATATCAAAAGCAGAATGCAAACCACGATCAGCCCGATGATTCCCAATGACTGCTCTCTCCATGCCGGTCTGTCCTCAAAAACAACTTTATTTCCATCTCTCATACTACACCCCCTGGTTTATCCTCTTAATCCCTGTTCTTGCTTGTCATATCAACGTAGTGTTCTTCTTAGAAATTCCCGACTATCGTCTTGGAAATCTGCGCCTCAAGCACTGGCCGTGCTTCTTCGAAATCGAGATTCACCTTGTTTGCGGACGCGAGAACCCTTAAATTGTATCTCATGAAGTCGCTCTTGGACGTTGCGGTCTGCTTGACCTGTGTCGATGTTCCCTGCTTGATGTCGCTCTCCACGGTCTGTTCTATAGCAACATCCGACCTCTCGGAAATTTGCAGATCAATCATCATGGAGTAGGTAACATTTTTCACAAGCGAGTCCGCGACAAATCCAGCTCCCGCACCTATTGCGCCCCCGATCCCTATGCCGGAAACACGCTGATTTATCAAACCGCCTATCGCCGCTCCAGCAACCAACCCCTCCATTGGAGCACCGTACCCGGCATTCACGACTTTCTGGAGCATTGCGGGATCGTCCTCTCCTATATAAAGAATTTTGACCTGGAGAACGTAATAGCTATCCCTTGGGGATGCCGTGATCTCATACCCTTTGCTGATCAGCTCCTTTTCGATCAAGTCCTTGATCTGAAAATTGTGCTGCGTTGTATTTCGGACATCCACGAAAGCGGTTCTCTCGAAATCGCCCATGATATTCAGAAAAATATTACCCTCCGTTTTTACATCAACATCGAGGTTCCTGTGCTCGATTGCCGTTCTGGTTGCCGAACATCCGCTCAGGACAAATACCGCCAAAATAATTCCCAAAAACACGATCTTTCTATTCATATTTCCTCCTTTTTTTTAACTCAGTCGTTTACCCAAAACTTCCTGGATAGCCCTTGACAGCTCTATCATCGCATACGGCTTTTGGAGCACCTTTTTCACGCCGAGCTTGTGTAATTTTCCCCTGGTAACCAGATTGCTGTAGCCGGTGCATAAGATTATTGGGAAATCAGGTCTTTTTTGCAGAACCTTCACCGTGAGTTCTTCGCCGTCCATCTCGGGCATATTGATATCAGAGATCATGATGTCGAACCTGTCAGGCGTTTCCATGAAGAGGTTCAGGGCTTCCTTCCCGTTTGAGGCAACAGCTACTTCGTATCCATCCCGCTTCAGAACCTCCTTGGCGAGAAATGATACATTCTGCTCATCGTCCACAAAAAGAACCGTATGCCCGGTTGGTCTATGTTCCTGCACATTCTTGATTAACAAGTTTTTCTTTTGTTCTTGCTGTCTATCTCCCTCTTCACACATAGGGAGATAGACGGTGAACGTGGAGCCCTTTCCCTCATTGCTTTTACAGGTAATAAATCCCTTGTGAATCTTTACGATCTCGTCAACGATCGCAAGCCCCAGGCCGTTTCCGTCTTCTTTTGTCGTAAAGTGCGGTTCAAAGATCCTGTCAACCAGCTTATCGGGAATGCCTATTCCTGTGTCGGATATGGACATAATCATATAATTTTGCGGTGGCATGTTCCCTGTATCCAAGACCGTGTTCTTAACCTCGATCCCGATCTTTCCCCCTCCCGGCATGGCCTGGATGGCATTAGTGCAGAGATTCATGAAAAGGCGATTCATCTGGCCTATACTGGTCATAATGTCGCCCGTTATATTGAGATTGCATTCAATGATAATATCTCTGGGTACGAATGCACGAACCATCTCAATGAATGTTCGCATGACAGGCTCAATAGTCACCCGCTCAAAGTTGGCATCCCCGTCTTCTTTCAGGGTAAATATCTGCTGAATAAGGGTTCTCGCCTGTTCTGCAGCGTTTGCAGCATTACCAAGGCTGGCTTCCACCTCTCCAGGATTATCCAGGTGAGCCTTCGCCAGCTCGATACAGTTTATCACTACGGTAAGAATATTATTAACATCATGCGCCACACCTCTCGTTCTGGTTCCGGGTTTCTGGTTTGTTCTCCCGTAAGAAAAACTTTCCTGTTGCTGAGTGATCACATTCCCTCCTGTTGTTTTAAATTAACAAAGTTCTTTAAAGGCTTTACCGGAAGCCACCAGCTTGGTTCTTTCCCCTAAATGCCAGAGTATTTCGTCTACCTGATCCTCGATTTTTCGTGATCGGATCACATAGACCTTTTCCCTATATCTCTCAAGAATTTCGGATAACTCTCCGAAAGAGGCTATCTGCTCATTGCTCTCATTCCCATCCAGCAACATGAACGCGATCACATCATATATTTTCTCTGCATGGTGGAGCGCATACTTGGAAAATCGGGCTACATCATTTTTAAGAGATGATTTTTGAGCGGGTTTTTTTGGGTTAATTTCGCAGGAGCATCTTGCTACAATTTCAATAGCACTCTCAATTGTGGTTCCATCTGCCACAAAATAAGGCAAGTTTGTTTCTTTCCAAATTTTATCGAAAAGAATATCCTCCTTCATCCGAAAAAACATATTTATCGGCATCTTGCCAGGGCATACATCCTTGAAAAAGTTTGATCGAATCCACTCATCTGCGCGATTTTCCAGAAACGGACACACCAGTTCCTCGCTCAACCTTCTTGCTAATTCCATTCTGGTTTTCAGCTCAACTCCACAAATAGCGATCCTCACGCGACAAATCCCCCTCTAAAATTTTGCGTTCATGTTGGTATTATTCTTTGAGGGGGAAATAAAACGCCGGGAAAAAAAATGGATATATTTCTTTGATACAGGATTACAAAAGCAGGTATGCTTTTGTGCAAAAAGGTGTATCTTAATCAGGTTTTCTTGCGCGTCTGAATGAAATCCTTGATCTCTCCGATAAGATGATCAAGATCATCATCCCCGAGAATATACAAGTCCTTCTTGCTTGCCTCGATATTCTTAGCCCGATGTTCTCTAAGCATATACTGGACGATTCGCTCGATGGTAAGTGGAATCTTGAGATCGCCACGCAGATACCGGCTGGCAGTCGGTTGTCTCACGCCGATACGCTCACCAAACTCCGTTACGCCCAACCCAAGCTCTTTCATGGCCTCGGCAAGATCGCCGGGTGTCATTGTGCCAACAATCACTTTCATAGTTTTTCGTGCTCAAAATCGAATACTTCCAGACAGAAAGCACGTTCCTCCCTTATTATTTTCGCTTATTTATTTCTATTTACCAATCACCATCACCAATGGTTACATCTATCCCACCAAGAGCTGTAAGTTCCTGTTGTTTACGCCCATCAACAGAATGAGAACAACCCAATAATAAGTGAAATCCTTTCCAATACTTCGGATTCAGTCATGCTCATATCTTTTCCTTTTTTCAGTGAAAGATTATGCCCTCTGAACTAATGCCATCAGTTCAGATTACTGGTTTCGTGTGTACTCGTCCCGCCCCACGATGAAGAATGCCTCATATTCTGCACCAGGAGCGAAAAGAACCATCCCTTTACCCTTGCTCAGATCATGATTGATCAGTCTGTTCTCCAACTCGGTCACGTATTTTTTCTCATCCTGCTCTTCCCTGACAGCCCTCGCATATGCCTCTCCCTTGAAATGTGCATGAATGAGCATTACAATACTAGACCAGAGCATGACGGCTGCGATCCCTGCCATACCGACAAGGCCCCAATCTGTCTCGCACAACCCGCGAATCACGTTATGCACCATGATAAAAGACACGATCATCAGGACAAGGGCTCCGGGAAAAACCATCCTTGCCTCAAACACTCCATCAGCCCTGGCGTATTTCAGATACTCCCAAGCCGCCTTAATTACCATCCTTGCTTTCTCTGTTTTGTTACCCATTTTACGCCTCCCATGATACTTGTATAACATACTTAGCGTATAATGTCAAGTATTATTTTAGCTTTCTTTAAATTCTCTAAAATTTTGCTTTAATCTCACAATTTCCTTGACATTTTAACCAAAGTATGCTTATACTTCATTTATAACATATCCTTGATCAATTTATTTGATCATTGAGCCACCGAAGAGTGGTAAAAGTAGTTCCCAAGCAGTTTTCAGGTAATTTCTCCAAACATTCAAGTCAAGGTACATCATCCTTACCGTAAGCCGCATACTCTCTACGTATGTGTTGGTATGGGTGATCCCAGATATAAAAAGGTATTAAAAAAAAACTATATAGGAGGATTATTATGCAAAGAAAGGTGAGTAGAATTGAAAGGCATGATACTATGTGGGATATTATTGGCCCCACCGTCCTGGTCGCTTTCTTTGGGTTTTGCACATGGAGAAATGGCAACTTGTTCAGCATTACAATGGTTGTGGTTTTTACCATAATCATGACCTATGTGGTACTGATCCACTTGTTAGCTCTTCATAAGCAGGCGAGGCAAAATAGCAAAAAGGATCATGCTCTCAAAAAAGAATCGAAAAGAAAAAATCCACACCAGAACCAGAGACTCGGAAGAGATTTCATCAGAAAAACCATACTTATTGGTTTTGATGGAATCTCGGTTGCCCAGGCGTGTTTGGAATTCCTCAAAAAACAAGGAATCAACACCCCTGAGCCGTATGACCGGCTGTATGCCGCCCTGGAAGATCCGTTCTGGGGAAAGGAAACAGCAGAGCGAATATTCGATTTCATGAATCGAATTGCTCCAGAGGGAAGCGAATTCCGGGAAATCGATGAAAATGCCTGGGGATTCGCATAAAGTCTAACGAATTATAGGGAAAGTCCGAATATGGTTTTAAAGCTGTATTCGGACTTTCTTAATCATGGAGGTAAGAGAGATGTCTAGGAGCTGCATGCAAACTGTAATTCATGCGAAAGCAGAGGAACCGGACCTCCAGCTATTTCATGGATTGCCGCTTTAGCGGGAATTACTGCTCTCTTGATACGATTAGGTTTGCGTACAGCACCTAGAACAAAAAAACCCGGAAACGGCTTTAAGGCTGTCTCCGGGTTTTTTATCAATCATCATGGGAACTATAATAAATATTCCCCGGTATATCCGAGTAGGCGGTATCATTCGTCCAATGTTCGGATTCACCATCAATCCAATCATCGGTGTCATGTCTTTTCCGCACTTCCCCACAGTAAAGCCTCTTCATGTCCCAACCAATAAGGAATATCACAATGGGACAGATCAGGTACACAATCGGATATTCGCTACCGAGTGTGACTAGAATCACCGCAGCAATAAAAATGATGATAGTTGCAAAAATATAATTTACAATTCGCTTGATGCGATCAGCAACCTTCATTTGCTTGCCACCTCCTTTATCTGAGCCTCATCCGGGTAAAACTCTGCGATCAGATCACTTTTTCCAAGAACATGAAGCTCTGCAATGTGCTTCGCTTTCATATCGACCGGCTTGAAGTCATCCAGGGTGATACCATCCAGAGTAGCATGAGCCCAAGCCCACCCTCCAATTACCGCCAGAATGATGATCCACTCTTTAATCTTCTTCATTTCTCTTACCTCTATATGACATATAGCATACTTGAAGTTATTTGTCAAGTATTATTTTCATTATCAGTCATCGGGGGTTATTTTTTTAAGATCTTCCCCTATTGCCAACTCATCCTTTTCCCGTGCTAGTTCTGCATGATCGAATGCAATTTTCTCTGCCATACTCTGAGATCTTGTGGCATCGATAACTTTATCCGCTGCCCTTCCAGCAACCAATGTCGAGTCCTCTCCAGGACGAGTAATGCCAGTACCCTCCCCTTCGCTTCGTTGCTGCTCAAGAATGCTGGCATGACTGTTTATAGATGCTTCAGCCAACTCTCCAGCTTTTCCTTCACTTCCCGCCTCATTTATCCAGTCCATCATAGTGTCGGATACCATCTTAATACCGTGAGCTTTTTCTGCGGAGGACAGATTGTCGTTTTCCATGATCGACATAGATGCCGTTTTATAAACGTCATGCCCTGTTCTTGCCTGATTTATTTTATCATCCGACCATTCTGTTCCAGCATGCCCTTCGGCTGCAAATAAGGAAAAAAACGATGCTTTCATACTTGCTTTTAAACCAGCAGTCTCTTGGAACTTTTCTGTATTCTTAGATGTTTGGTTGGCGTCTATAAGATGTTTAACATCATCTCCAAGAGCCCCCACATACTGCATCCTAAAAGCACTGTTATCCAGTTCATCCAAGATTTCTGTAGGAGCATCCCCCCTTCTCGCTGACGCAAAAGCAGAACCATTTGACTCAAATTTCATTCCAACAACTTCACCACCAGTTTCATCCACAGTTACCATTCCACCGGCACTCCCATTTCCATTAACAAGTGTTCCTCGCGTAATGCGACGATTATCACCCTGTATTTCCTGATTTCCCACTATGGACCCTGTACCTATTTCAAATTCCTCGCCTCTATTCTTAACGGCAATCCCACGGGTTTGATCAACTCCACTATTGTCAGATACCATATCGGTTGTGTTCACGTTTGTCGCAAATACTCCAGATTTTTCATTGTATCCCAGACCCATAGATACATTTTTCCCTACCTCGATTCCTCTGGTATCTATACCTTGTGCTGCCAACCATCCCTTCATATTATCTCTTTCTTCGGGACTGCCAATAAAACTATTGATTTTGCCATTTCTAGCCCAGGCTTCCTGCCCTGGACCGCTACTGTTGATTGCTCTGATCTCATTCATTGTTTCAGGTGAGATCGAACCCGTCTTTCTTATATCATTGTCGAGTCTCTGAGATCCTTGGACAGTCCGATCTAAATTCTGAGTATATTCTTGCGATCTCTGGGTTGTCTCTCCACCCCTGCTATCCATGATAGCGGCTCTACCTATGTCTTTTTTCGCATTCTCTTCACCAAGAGGCTCATAGAGATTTCCAACGCTCCCCAATCCTTTGTCTTTTGCTCCATGTTGAGCTTCCCGTATATTTGCCTCACTCTGCCCCATCACCTTGCCGCCAACATCTCCCCAATGGTTTCCAAAATTCAAATCACGTTTCTCGGCTTCAATATTATTTGCATCACTGCTAAAAGCCTGTTGCCGTCCTATGCCTCTCGATGCCTCAAAAACTCCGCTCCCCATAGCTCTTTCCATTCTGAACTCTTCATCTCTTGCACCGTACCGACCCAGGTTTTCTGCAGCGGTAAGACCTTTGGGCAGATCCTTATTGAGCAATTCTCTTTGTGCCTCCAAGCCCTCTCGCGCTCCTGCGTTCTTAATCGGTCCCATTGCCCCACCAACAAAACTGCCAAGCATATAACCGCCAAACTTAAAAAGAATTGCAGAAAAAGCCCCGGCAAGCATGACCGCGCTGGTTCTCATGTACCCAAACGCCGCCAATGTTTTCAACATAGAATGTGGGGCCATAAAGGCAACATTGTTCACCCCGAAGTTTTCACCATGCATTGCTTTACTGAACGTATGAATTCCGTATTCCATAAGATATGAGTTCACTACCGCATCAGCCACACCCCACAAAGAAAGGAAGCAGAAACCACCACAAATCGCGCCCAACACCTTGCCAAACAGGGGAGTAGGGATCAACAACATCAAAACAGGAAGCATCCCCACAAAAATTGCAATGATTGCGGCTTTCATAATCGGGACATAATTATTCGCAGCAATTCCAACGCCCATGCCCCCTGCCGTCCAGGCTTGACTTACCTCTGCTGCTATCTTGGTTCCGGGTCGAGCATCGATATGATACTTCAATATTTCGTCCGATATTATCCTGGCAGAAAGAATATTGCCAAGCCCAGGCAACCCATCGCTCGATCCCATTTCACCGCCGCTACTCCCATGAACACTCCAAGACTGACCTGACGATAGAATGTTTATAGTGTTCAATAACCAGTTTCTGCACATTATCATATGAGAACCATTTGTAATATCCCATCCCGCTCCACTGCAAACAGACCTCATCAGTAGAGATTCGTCATTGTTTGTAACTTCAAGATTTACAAAATTATTTAATCTTCCATTCAGACCCAAATTATTGCTATCAGTGCCGTTCCATGCAGCATTACAGGTTACGGTTTCCCCCTGCGGCTCATTTTGCGAATATAACGTAGTAAAAATTCCATCCCAATGAGATGCTTTCCCCAGGACGCATGCTAAATTATTTTCACAGTCTTCTTTTGGGTTCTCAAGATCATTTGGCACTATCGTTGCCCCAGGTTGGTACATCTCCCAAATAACACAATTCTCATAATATTCTCGCAATGATATCCGATCATGCATGGTCCATTCTTCAAGGGGAATTTCATCACCCATAAAAAGATTGAACAGGGCTCCTATGACAGCACCACCAGCCATATCTCTATATGTTATACCCGACATGGATGCAGTATCAAATAACTCGATCATTCCGGTTTCTATCTTATTTGCCATCCCCGCAATGGTAATGATTCCATCCGGGACACCGCCAACGCTGGTAGTAGTATTCGTGGTTTCATCGTAAATAAACATGGTGTCAGTCTGGTTTACGAACACAAGGTAAATGATCACACTGAAAATTATTGTCATGAACCATTTAATCCACTGCCCTGCGCCAATTTCCAGTTTATCCATCCCTCGGATGACAACACCAAACCCGCCGATCACAAAGCTCAAAACAATTATTCCAAAAAACAGCCCCTTGTATGCGTCCGAAGACACGATAAGGGCAACTTTCTGAAATGCGTCCGCGATAATATGCGCCGTCCCTCCATAGGTGTGGTATTCCTGGAAAATAGCCGCATTTCCGGCAATTACGGCATCAGGAGTAAGTAACACCAACAACCCTATTACACCGGCAAGTCCTATATGGATGTTTCTAACGCTCATAATTTGTCTCCATCAATTACATTGCTTTCAGCTTGTTTGGCATGAGTCTCTCCGACACCTTCTCAAGAACATCGCTATACATATCGAGTCGGTTCCTTGCGGCCTCGATTTCCCACTGCCTTTTCTCCAAATCCAACCTGTGTGCAGCGTACATATAATTCCGGTATATTCTTATTTCATTGACTTTTTTATCAAGGGTAGCTTTGAGCTTTGAAGCCCACTGCGCGTTCTTTTCATTTGCCTCGGCTTCCACCTGATTACCCTTCTCCCTGTATAATTTCTCAAGCAATCCAAGAACGTTGTCCAATATACCCATCGCGTATCGATTGGCTGCAATCCATCTGATATCGTCCATAGTGGCGAACGCCATGTCGGCATCCTGAAAAATTATTGAATAAGTTTTTCCTGCCAAATAAATTGAATCATCAACATTGTTTATAAAATGTGTAACATCCGTATCAGGACTTCCCCCTCCCCCCGGAGTTACCATCGCTGTCAACATTGCCCGTGTATTTGTATCAACCCAATCCTTAATTGAGTCATAGGATATCCCGTTAATGCTGATCGAATTCATCGGAGAACATACGCCACTTTCATCCATCGCGTGTATCTCGCCATTAACAAACATTTCCAGCAACCCTTCTCCCGCCACATTTTTCGCGCATCCAGGCTTATTTACTGGATCAATAAACCACTTCGATTCAGCATCAATATCCCCAAGAAGACCCTTCATGAGAGCCATGAGATCATCTTCATCAATCAGGTCGGATCTTTCACTAATCATTTCTTCTATCATTGATGGAGCATCGGTCCTGATCTGCTCTCCGTCTTTTGTTTTTCCCTCAATATCATCCTTAGCGTCGTTGAGCATTGCAGCCGCCCACGCAGTCGTATCGTCATAAGCCTTCTTCCCGGAATCCCATACATCATCAAGCCCGGTATCCGTCCTCCATTTCGTCAGAGTTTCCTTGGCTCCATCAGTATTGCCATGGAATGTTTCCGCACTCGCAGTCACCAGGGTTTTTGACGTAGAGCAATCATCAAACTGAAGTTGGTTCAAGGCATCCAGCATGTGTTCCGTGTTTTCAATTGACGTTGCCAGGGGCTCGTTCAGCGTTTTCAATCCCACCTGGAGGGCAATCACCGCAGCACCCGAGGCAATGTTTTGCAGCTTGCTCACCAAATACTCGGGATCAACAAACGACATCGAACCCATGAACAGGTCAATTCCTCCGCATCCGCTGCTGTTCATCCTGGGACCGGATATCGAGATAGGATAGTCCGTAGTTCCCTTCCACCTGACAGACATCCCGCCTCCCGTGGCATAGTTTCTCTGCTGCCCCTTGTATGCGCTCGGGTTCATGGTTGTGGACTGATCGAACCAATCGTCCATCCAGCCTGCTTGGGACGTTCCCGCAAATGCCAGGACAGAAAAGACGGCGATAGTGATTGCTTTCAACGTATTATTCATGCTCCCTCCCAAAATTCCCGCCACCGGGAAATAAGTGTTTCTTCTCTCCCAATGACAGCGGATCGGCTCCGCTGCCGCTCTCGTAGTCGTACAAGAAATACTGTTCCGGTGCTCTCTCACCGTTCATGTAGTTGATAGTTCGGTAAAGCCGGTGAGACAGATCGGCCATTGAGACAACTCCTTGAGAAACCGGCATCGCTTCTCCGCTTTCCCGGTGAACAAGTAGAATAGAAGGCACCTGGGTAATGCCGTGCCTTGCAGCAAGATTCGCGCTCTGTGTCCCGCCATCGATATCCGCGTATTTGACCGCCCAACCGTATTCTTTCTGGAAATACTCCAGGATCGATACCTGAGCATCACAGAAACCACAGCCTTCTCCCGTGAACACGAACATTCCAAAATTATCCCGGTTATTAAACAAGGTCTGCTCAACGCTTTCTTTCTGCATAACGGTTCTGGCCTTCAATCCCGGCCCGGTAATTGGGGAAACATCCCGGTTTCCCAGATACGGGTATTTCTGAGAAACAAGCATGTATGTTCCGGCAAACGCCGCCGCCTTCCGACGAGCAATATCCTGTAGAAAAGCGTACTCAAGAACATTTTTTTCGCTCGGTTCCCGAACCGCCTTTTTGCGAATATCATCAGACAGCTTATGGAAATCGTCCGTGTTCATGCTCCAGATTTCGTCATAAGTATAATCATCAAGAGATGCCTCCTTATCGGGTTCCGAGGCATTCACCTGTTCGCTCTCATCTTCTTCAACAGGAGGATCTTCGAACCAGTACCATCCCCTGTACTTGTCATTATAGAACTCGTTGGTCAGTCCCGGTGTTTGTCTTTCCGGTTCGACGGCGATCACCGTTGCCGGGAAAGCATACGTCATAACCAGCAAGCTACAAAACAGGGTGAACAATGGCCTTGATTGTGCTTTTGTTAATGAATCCATAATACCGCCCATCATAACTGTCATAATGATCCCCCATGCAAAACACATGGTTTGCCGGCACCTTGCCTTTATGTATGAACAACGTATGCTCTCGACCATCGAGAGTGTGCGTCTTTGCCGTCCCGAGATACTTTCCATCGCAATAGAAATCCCTTCCCTCGTTGCAAAGCTCCTGGCCCTCATTACAAGCTACCCTTTTGGCAACCTGTACCGCGTCAGGTATGAACTCGGTCTTGAGATCGAACACGATATAAGATCCTTCGCCAATCTCATCAGCCTCAAAAGTCCGGTCATAAATAAATATCCGGTGATTCAGTGAAGGGGTCAGTGTCACCATGATATATTCGGGGATCTTAAACCCCACCAGTGCAGCAATGATGAGAATTCCACAAACAAAGAGCTTTTTAGGGGTTGATCTGTTCAACACCATTCCCCCTTACCGCTCCGGTGAACAGGATCACGCTACCCCTTTCCGCGCCATATCTCTCAAGCATGGCATCCACTTTATCCAGAGCCTCGTTT
The DNA here is from genome assembly GCA_018436855.1 of Deltaproteobacteria bacterium. Classification (GTDB taxonomy): domain Bacteria; phylum Desulfobacterota; class Desulfomonilia; order UBA1062; family UBA1062; genus Phosphitivorax. The sequence continues at coordinate 33,989 of JAHDKO010000016.1, forward strand.
GCCTGCTCTATGGTGAGTTTGTTCATGGCAACATTTTCTGCCAAGGTCTGACTGTATTCCGCGAGGTCGAATGAATACACCCTGGTTGCGTAGTGTTTTTCGTACAGCAATAGCCCTGCGGTCATAAAAACAGTGCTCACTATCATTGAAATCACCAAAGCCATAAACACGCTGCAACCGTTTCTCTTTTTTTCAGTTTCCATAAAATCCCCTTCTCATTTTTTGAAGAATTTCAAGAACCCGCGAATTCCCGGTTTTCTGATAAATACTCTCCACAGCGTAATCCAATGACGCATCGCCGCGAACAATATACGCATCCTTCACCTTGGCATTCTCGCTCCAGCCTTCGCTTTGTTCGATATCCACCAACTTCAGGCCATCCGCATAAATAATTGCCGGGACCGCCTCGATGCTGTACGCCCGGAAAATAAGAGGATCGATCTGAATATTCGTGAAATCCAAATCCGAGATGCCCCACTGTTCAACAATCATGTTCCTGAACCCGGCAAGATTCTGATTTTTCACGCCACCAGGAACACCCCTGAGAACCATGATCACATTCGGATCACCAATTTTATTTATATCTGCAAGATATCTCTTGATTGTTCCCTTGGGCATCGAAGTGGAAACAAGTACATAAAGCCTCTCATCTGCGTTCAGTAAGGCACCCGCAACATCTTCTGCAACATCGCCCTCCTTGGCCTGGGCAGCGGGAACATAACGCTCGATGGCTTCCAGGGTTTTTTTCTGATACTTTTCCACTTGTTTATTAAATTCAGGCGATTTTGTTATTTCGACGGTTTTTTTTGCCTTTTCGAGCATGGCGGGATCGATCTCGTAATTCTCCCAATCCTTAGCCATTTTCCTACCTACTTCTTCGGTTTTGTTTACCGCATCGTTATTTTTTAGATCGTTAATAAAATCATGCACATCCTCGTTATCCGCATAAACTGGACATGCCAAGGACGCAAAAATGGCGATCAGTATTATTTTTTTCTTCGCGTTCATGAGGGTATTATTCTTTGAGCGGGAAATAAAACGCCCTCAAAAAAAATATCCCTCAAAAAAGACGATCAGGTCTGCCTAAAACATGCAACATGCTCTTTTTTCAAAAACATTATAGAGAAAATTATCAGCCCTGTTTGGGAGATTTTTTCCAATACCCCAGATCATGCTTGTTCTTCCGATAGGAACACACTGAGCCCCAATCCCAGGCCGTGCAATTTGATAACGGTACAATCTCTTATTCCAGATTGGTTGCGTAGTGGCAGCGCACAAGTTTTTCTGGTGATCCTTCAACAAGGTGGTTTTCGCTGTCTTTGCCAATACTTTCCCGGTCACTCCCGCGCTGCCGTTTAACAATCCCGATTGGAATGTGTGTCCCGAATTCGGATAGATCGGACCCCATGCGCCCTGGCACCAGAATAAATGCTGGAGAGGATAACCCACAAGAGATGAAACCGATTCTGCCGTGCAAGCAAGCTGCGCGATAGGATTTGCAAAAAGGAGTGTTTCTGGAGCCCACATCAATGTGTTGATTTTATCATCCTGCCAAAGAGGGTCCACTTCGCTCAAATACATAACATCGAAAGGTTCTCCCCCGCCACCAGCACAAGCAGCTCCCACTATGGCGTTAATCACGGCAGTAGCAGGATTAAACAGCATATGGGCATGGAAAAACTCCCCTGTTGACCATGTTTTACTCGCCTGATCGCCTTTCCCTCTTCCTGGGAATGGATTCGGTAATTTCAGCCCGAGAGCCACAAAGCACATTGGATCTTTCACCACTTCCATCGTGTATGTGGGAGCCCAATATTCCATTGGGATGCCTACTCGTATAAATATTGGAGGTGGCGCAGGACATTGACAAATAGGCGTTTTCTGCTGATTATAATCAGGTAAACCGCTGCTATTCGGTATTATTGGAACCGATGCTATTCTTAGCGGAAATAAACAATTCCAGCATACATCGGTTACAGGATTCAATATTGTGACTCTGCAAACCCCCCATGATAATGTGGGGATCGTCATGCACAAAATAGCCGCAAGAAATATCGTTCTTATTCCTGATCGCATATCAAAATCTCCCTTACTTCCATGACCGAACCCACCTGACGCACTACTGCGGGAACATGTTTCACGTTCAACTTGTTAATCAAGAACTCATCCGCATAGAATACGGCTGTTTTGAGATCCTGTTCGATATCATACCATCCCCCTTGAGTGAGAAGCAGCTTGGTTCGGTAATCTTCCCTATGTTCAAATGTTTTGAACCATTTCACCTGATCCTCGTCTTCCCCGTTGAGGATGACCAGAATCCCGTCCCACTGAATATAATCCAGAGGATTGAACGTGTACCCTGCAGGATACAAAACACCAATAATATTTCCTGTCTGATCCACTTGTGGAATGTCATAGGGGAGTGTGTATGTTAAATCTGGATGAAACACCCTTTCCTCTGTTGCTCTAGGTAGGTTTTTCAAGCCCCTTGGCCGATAATTCAACAGAGCTTCCCTGCGCTCTTCAAGGCTCGGCATCTTTATTTGTGCGGCCATTTCCTGCATTTCATCGAGCATATCAGGCTCGATCACCGGATATGTTGCGCCAACCACACCAAGATCGATCACCTTCCCCCAGGAAGTGCCATGAATCATGCAAGGAATGAAAAGCATGATCAGGACAGTAATATTAATTAGAATATTGCTGATAAAATTCATTAATTTTACTCTCCCCCTCCTGTCTCAGATTATTCGTGTCAGGATATACTACGTCATCGAACATGCCCGAAAAATCTATACTGTCGAAATCGAGCATTTCGAACTCGCTCGGCTTGAACCCAACACAATTCGGAGCTTTTGGTGAACCCCAAGGCAAGGGGCTTTTCATTAAATCCCGTCCCTGAGTTTGTACGATGTATCCGAATTCGGAATTATAACAACAGAAAGTCTTAACCCTCTGGAGACATCCACCCCCCAATTTTGCCTTCTTTGAGCAATAGCTGCCGACTTGGTGGCACTGGTTGTTGGATCTCATATTTGCCAATGTTTGTTCACGATCATTGCAAATGTCATTAAGATTAGACGAAGTGGAACAGCAATTATGCCACGTAGTTTTATATCCTGCTTCTCTACAACGGTAGTCATATCCATTAAATAAGTAAATATCTCCGACACAAGAGCCGTCTTCCTCAAACCCTATGTCGGTTTTATCAGTGATACCCTCTTCGGTATCATCATCCTCAGTTCCCTCGATAAATACAAAACATTCATTCGGACTACACTGTTTGGTTCCGGTTATAGGATTATACATGCATGCGAATTGATCACCGTGAGGACACACGCTCACAACACCCTCGGCAAAACAAACACCCTTACAGCCATCATGCGTTATGGCAGCATCAAATTCCCATTCCGGTCCTACAATCGAACAATCAGGGGTTTTCCGGCAAACAGTGCCGGATCGGGTGTAACCGGAGGGGCAAGTTGGTGTGGCTGTAGTATAACACTCATCACCGTCCAGGGTGTATCCTGAAAAGAAAGAACACGTATAATGTCTTAAATAATGGTTAAGTACTGAACATTTAACTCCACCTACTATCGCTACAGACTGACCAACTAAGTTACCAGGACAACTTGACATATCTACTATACCAACTCCAGAATTAATCCCCCATGTGGAATAATTCGAACATTCAGCTATCGGATACTCATGTTTTTCCCTACAAAGATAAGCCAGTGCATCCCGATAACAGCGATACGATCCACCCACATTTCTCAGAGTTGTTCCTGATGGACAGGTATACGATACTGCCCGTTCACAAGCTGCTGACGTACAATTATATGTGTCTCCACTGGCACACTGAGGGGTTCTTACGCATATATTCCGTTCGGCATCATAGATAGATCCAGGAGGGCAAGACGGATAGGATTCACACAGTTTTGCAATATCGTTGTATGTTGTGCCACTCGGACAATCCACTGATGTTGGTATGGCACACTGGTTTATTTCAAGATTGTAAGATCCTAAAGAGCATGCCGGATCTTTAACACATTTTCCTGAAACATAAGCAAACCCCGATGAACATGCAGTTGAATTTACATAACAAGCCCCACCACCAGTACACTGAGAACTTGGAATATTGGCGTTGTAGGTATACCCGGAATCACAGGTAGCAGCCCTGTAACAAACAGACCCGGATCGAGTGTAACCTGAAGGGCAAGTTGCTGTTGCGGCTATATAACACTCAGTACCGTTTATAGTATATCCACTAGGACATGTTGTGTTTCCATAAACAATCATTGTCCAAATCTTACCCTGGAATTCATTGCCGCAGCCATGTCCTATTACTGTTGTTCCTGCTGGTGGTATAGGTGGTGTACCTGGACATATAGTAATACCGCTTTGTTGATATCCCCAAGCTGAACAAGTAAAGTCTAACAATAATGTGGCACATTGAGGATTTACAGTTGCATCTCTATAACAACGATACGAACCACCCACATTTCTCAGAGTTGTTCCTGATGGACAGGTATACGATACTGCCCGTTCACATCTTTTTGTCGAACAGTTGTATGTACTTCCAGAAGCGCAAATAGGCGATTTTTTACAAATATTTGTCCCGTTCCAGTTATATAAAACAGTTCCACTCGGACAGCTAAATACAGGATTAATCTCGCATTTATCGGTTATGGGATTCAAGACACTGCCATCACTGCACACTGCATTTGTAGCACAAAGATTGTGTTCCTCAATATAATCAAAACCCGAAGTGCAAGATATTCCGGGATTACTAACGCACTTGTTACTGCCTGTATCCAGTACAGCCCCTTCAGGACATCCTATTTCAACCCCGCTACCAAAAGTACAATCCAGAGCATCGACAGGACAAAGATCGCCATCCTCGGCCTCGATACAGTACCCGACCTGATCACTGGTTATATCCCCGTCTTCGTTCGGAGCACCAACGCATATGATCGAATCATCCTGAAACGCATACGTCTGACCAGAAAACAAAAACACCAATAGAATAAATAAACATCTTTTTCTCATACCTGACGCTCCTATTTTTTTACCGGAATCATCCCGGCAACCAACTGGTTTACAAACTCCCTGCATTCAGGTGCGACCTTGCCGTTTCTGACGCACCTGTCCATTATTTCTGCAAGAATCACAGTCTCCGGGGTCTGTGAATATCCCCAGGCATCATCCTTGCGCTCGGCCAAATACTCCCTGATTTCCTTGGGTAATTCAGAAACATCCATTTCATTGAAATATTCATCCTTCAAATTGCCTGATAAATCCTTGTAGTGATCAGCATAATCTTTTATTTTCCCGCCATAACGGGAAAGATTATCAATATGATCACTCGTGGCCGTTCGCACTTTGTCTACACTCCAACCGTTGTGTACCGCCCATAAATAGGCTCCAATGCACAGAACGAGAACAATCAGAATGGTGATCGGATCGAAGAAACCTCTATTGTTTGCGCTCATACATGTATTATTCTTTGGGCGGGAAATAAAACGGGAACAAAAAAAATGCCCCCTTTTGGGGAGGGGGCAAAAAGAGAAGATACGTGGTACGTGGTGAAACTATCTATCATTTATTCTTGTTAAAAACTAATCATCCGAACAAATCATGTCCTGACTTACTTCTTTTGCAAGGCTCAATCCGGTTACTGCCTCGGCAAAATTCGTTGTGCAAACACAGCCGCTTATCTGTGATTCCCCCTCTTCCAGGGGACAGGAATAAGAGCCATCCTGCATAAGCCTGCAAGGTTTGGAATATTTCGATACGGAAGATGTCTCAGCAAGATACTCCCCCTGCTGAGTAACCGCATTCGCGTTTGTTTTGAGGGTTTCAGCCTGAACCCGGCACTGATACTCGCAATCGCCGTAGCTTTTGCCTAAAATAACGTCTATTGAAGATCCTCCCATAACTGTATCGCTGAAGGTGGCATAAGCCATATTACCACTTGCGGAAAAAGTATCTTCGATCAATGCGTCCCTGGAAAGCATACCGGAATAATCATACTCGTTTCCGGTATTACAAGAATAGGTGCGCTTGACTTGCCATGCATCGACATTATTTGCGAGTATTTCCGTGTTCCCGGTCTGTTGGTTCCTTGAAGTAATACTTCCTGTCTGATCCCAACACACATCGTATGTAGTCATCTCGCTTGATACGGTCTTGCACGTTTCGAGAGGGCTCAGGCCGGTACGATGCCCGTTGATCATTGTCTTAACACAGTTCCCTTGAACATCGCACAATTCCTCGTAAGTCAGAGTACACCCGTCCTTGTCCATTGATTTACAGGTGTCCACCGAGGACACATGACTATGGTCGGTGCCGATCTGCTCCGCGCCCTCGTGTGCCAAGTTGCAGTAATAATTATCGACATAACCGGCCCAGAATTCCTTCCAGGTACAAACCAACGCGCCTGTGTTTTTTCCAATCATTGTAACAAAAGGATACTGGTCAACTCCCACTATTGACGTTCCGTTAGGTTTTAATCCTTCGGGACATTGAGAGCCAGTTCTGATCCCATAACTATCCCTCGCATAACATGTAGGAGGTTCCAAGGAATATCCATATGTTCCAGCTAATGACCAAGTACCACTACAACTTTGCTGTGTTGCTCCATTTGGATTACATGCCGGTGGAAAATTATCTCTTCCACCACCATACCACTCTCCATATACTCCTGTGCTGCATTGGTCATAAGCCCTAGCGCACAAATAGCTCACTCTCGATGATGTTAATTTTGTTTCCTCATGATAGGTATAACAGGTAATATGACAAGACCACATTGTCGAATAATTAACATCATACCTTACAGTGCATGTTTTCTGCTCACTCCCGGTATCAGCCTGTTGCGTCAATGCCCACAATGAGCTAGAATCCCCTGACTGCCCGGTAAGCTCGTTGTCTCCCGCTACCACAAGAAGATCCGGGGAGGAATAATACTGTTCCGGGTTATCAATGCCTGAGCGGAAATCATAGTTCAATTCCGATGTATCAATGTTTTTCGCGCCTGCACCGTCCGTTTTAATGCCGTAATAGGTAATCCTCATATTAGCCGCATCAGTGTTTGCGCGTTTTATTACAAGTTGAGCATCCGCTTTCTGAATGGCGAGAGCTATACCATCCCCGATGGCCTTGAGGATGGCATCGGTATTATTCCAGACAAGCATGGTGCCACAGCTATTGTTGATGCAGTAGCATCCTCCGACCTGGGTAGACGCAACCGAGTTTGCAGACACATTCAAATTATTATCAGCCGACCAAGAATAATATAAACAATTATTCCAGGTTCCGGCATCACAGGAAATAAACCCGTCAGAGCAAATCCCGGATACGTTTGTGGAAAACTGCTTGTTTTTGTCAAAGGTTCCGTCGAGATCACTGTCTAACCTGACAAACAGGGGATAAATATCACCCCCACCAGAAGGAGCAATGGTTATCTCAAGAAATGCCTCGCCCTGGTTGCTACTATTGAATACTCCTGAAACACTAAAACCCTTGACACAGATTTCAGGGCAAACCTGATTACAGGTGTTGGGGTCTTTGAAGGATTTCCCGGTAGAAGGACATTGGTATGTTGACTTGGCATCATCCAACGGCATCAGCATGGTTCCATTCATGATAGGGTCGGTGAGATTCATGGTAATCCCCCCCGGTGATCCCCACTTGTTCACAGCCTTAAAACCAAGCTCGTTCGCAGCCTGTTCCCCGGCAGCGATTTTATCACTCGCGTAGCAAAACATGGGTAATGCCATACAAACCAGGACTATGATCAATGCTCTCACACGCATGAACTACCTCCATTAATGTGGTTCTAGGCTTTATGGGCCATTGCATCTTTGCGTTTCTTCGCAAGTATCCCTATTGCCTCGTCATATGAATGGCCTTCATCAACAAGTTTATTCAATTTAGCGATATCGTTCGGATCGGACGTATAAAGGTAGTAACTATACGGGTCAACCACCAGCCTCGCCACTCCGCTTCCTCCTGGAGTTTCCATAAAAATTTCCGAGTAATTGCCTTTCCGGGATCGAACGCTTTCCAGAATTTTTGTGACAAACTGGTTATATGCGAGAATCTTGTTTTCTACCGCCCATCCATAATCATGTGAAGCCAGAAGGAACTTGAATGCTGAGTTGCCAAGAATCGCATCCCCGACTCTTCCGAACCCCTGGAAGTCTTTGATTGACTGCGTAATCGTCACCACCGATCCGTTATATTTTCTAGCCCTGCGGTATGCTTCCTCAATAACTTTTCGCAACATTGCTCCCTGGGCTGTCTCGTCACCGTTCAAAAACTGCCAGGACTCATCGAAAACAACAACTTTTTTTATAGCGCGATCCGACAGATAGAGGTCCTGGGTCATATAGTTCATGAGCTGCAAGATCACGACATTGAACAGTTCCTTGATAGGCTTCAGTTCTTCCAGTTCCAGAACAACAAGTTTATCCTGAGCGATATTGAGCGTTGCGGGACCGGAGAACCAGCGGCCATAAACACCGTTCTTGGTAAAATCCTGCATATTGAACGCAAGCTGACGAGCCAGGACAATGGTTTCGTCATTCAGATTCTCGGTTATACTGGCAAGATACTGAAAAACATCGTCTATTTCAGCGTTCTGCCCGTTCTTATCCCATGCCGCACGACACGCGCTCTTGATCAGTGTCATTTCAGTTTCCGAGGGCTCAGTGTCCGTGGATGAGAAAATCATCTCCGAAACAATGGTGGACAGAACAGGAAGCTCGGAATCGATGTCTTCAATATGCGTAAACGGATTCAGACAAATCCCGGAATCCTGCTTGAACGATATGTATCGCCCTCCAACCACTTTGCACAGTTTCTCATATGATCCACCAACGTCGATGATTCTGATCGCCGCGCCCGATGCCAGATAGTTCGTTACCAAGTAATTCATCAGAAACGATTTTCCCGATCCCGATTCAGCCGCAATCACGAGGTTCTGATTATTTGCGCTCTTGTCAAAAAGATCAACACCGACAATCTGCCCTTTTCTTCCCAAGAACATCAGCACCGGACTTGATGTACCCCTGAAATCACCCTGAACAGGCAGGAACTTCACCGCTGAACTTGCGTCACAGATCATGTCCCGACCAATCATTTCGACATTATCGCCCACGTTATATAGTCCGAAGGGAAGACTAGCGAGAAACATAACATCAAGAAGCCCTTTCTCTTCCTGCATCACGGCTCCCTTGGACTCCCAAAGTCTTCGCGTCCGCGCAAATGCCTGTCCTGCCTCGTCATCATCCTTCGATATGATCCACATCGTAGGAATCACGCGCACAAAAGCTGTTCCCTTCTCGATCTCATCAACTGCCCACAGGTACTCGCTCTGTTTCCGCGCCAGTGTCGGAGCAAGAGATCCCGCAAACTCCTGCTGTAGCAAGAAGTTGCATTTTGCATGAAGTTTCGGCTTGATCTTTTTATCGATCACAATATTCACGCACAACAGAAATGGAACCTGAATCTGATTGGTGTCAGAGCGCATACCCCAGATATCTCCACAAACATAATTCATGAACAAAACATTCAATTCTGTGGGCATTTTTTTGGGAGACAGGCATTTTAATGTTTTTTCGCCAACCTTCAGGTTACTCCAATTGTTTGTTATGGGCGTATCTCCCAAAACGATCTGATCCTTGATCTCCCGAGAATCATCATACATATCTGAAACCTCATGGAAATCACGGTCATTGATCAGCTCGGCCATTGTTCTGATAAGCTCTTCTGGCTCAACAAAAGACGGGAACAACTGACATCCTTTTAAAATCTCGGCAACAGCATCCCGAAGATCCCTTGGATTGGTTTTGATGGCGTGTTTTCTGTCGAATTTCATTGTGACGAACAGCCGGAAATTGCGAACAGGTATTCCCTGACACTGAGGAAGACCATCATGAGCCTCCTGGTAAAACTCTGCAGTACCCTCGATAACACCTCTCAGTAACATGTTACGCCTTGTTGCTGCCTTATCCGTTTTATAAGCATCGAGCATGTGCTTATAGTGAGAATCCGCATAGAGGATAAACTGCAAACAAGTTCCCTCGGGAAGTCCCATATTCAGCATCCCTTCAAGCATTTCAAAGGTATCGTTGCCGGCATAAATAAGGGGGGAACACTCCCACAAATACCCAACCGTATCGTCCTGGTTGAAATATAATTTGGTTTCAGGATCATATGCGACATACGGCAAAAACCGGCTGAACCGATGCCGTTTCACCATTGTCTTCATCCTGACCTTGGATAATCTGCTAACGACATTGCCCAACATTTACATACCTCCAGGGTTTTTTCTACTTCTGTCAAAAGTCCCGTAAACCCACTTGGGCGATCCATCCATGAAATAAACATATCGCCAGCCATAAAACTGGTTATCCTCCCCGGTGTAACTCAGGAGTAATATTCTCACGACATTCGGAGGTGCAATTATCGGAGTTTCCGGCTCTTCGATCAGTGCGGTCAACTCCCTGAAAAGATTTTTCTGATACACGCTTTCCGGGGCTCCGCTCTGACCATTCATTCCCTCATGAACCTTGCCGTTCGCAGAGGACTTGTCCACCTTCTCACATTTGCCGTCCTTGCAAAGCTCCAGATTTGTTTCGTCCTCGCCCGACAGGCTCCGTTTGTACGCCTCGGTAGTGCTGACACACGCCCCCTTATTTGTCTCAGGGCAGCTAAACTCGCTGTTGTACGGATTGAAAATTGCCGCGCACCCGGAAATAGATACGCAAAAGCCAATAATTGCGATTAATTTAATGTATTTCATTTCTCCCCCTCCTAAATCTCACCGATTGTGTTGTCGAGATCCTTGATCGAAAGCTCCACTCCCTTGGAAATGATCATCTCAACCTTCTTAGCTGATCCAATCTCGATTCCCGGCACCGCCTGGGATGCCAACTCAAGATAAAATTTCCGAAGATCATCGGCCATCGTGGAGACACCCCCTCCGACACCAGCACGAATAAGATTGTTCGTATCAGTATCGGTCCATAACTCGGTCGTGCCATAAGCACCGCTGGAAACAGTTGTGGATGCTTCCTGAAATGCATCTCCAACACCGCCAAAGAATCCAGCCAAGGCCGATCTTGCCAGCGTAGAAGCCAAGTTGGGAGCGACAACATTACCCTTCAGCCCGACCTTGCCGTCCTCGTCCTGTAAGAATCCATTGATCGGCTGATCAATCACGGCTGTTCCGTTCGACGCTATGCAGGACAGTGTAGTCAGTCGTACATGAACCCGCTCATCCCCCAGATTCCCATGCCCTTCCGCAATAACGAAGCAGCCTTTGAGATTTGCCTTCACACTGTTTGGTAGAACAGCAAGGTCTTTGATTCTCAGAAGAAGAGGTACAGGATTATTGGCACCCGAAGATGTCGTTGGAGCTATAGCCCCGGTCAAAAGAGTTGCCTTCATAAAAGAAGGGGGCAAATACACGCTCGGCTTTTTTTTTGAGGCATCATCCTTGGGTTCATTGCTTACCGCAACGCTTACGATTCCAATTCCACCAACAACTTTCTTCTGTACCACCTCGGGAACAAAAGTCTTTTCACCCTGCACACTGGAAAATCTCGGAGGATTCTTACCCTGCGCGTTCGCTTCTGCCAGCGGAATAGGAGGGGGAGGAAATGGCAAAGAAACAGTATCATCCTTTTTCTTTCCATCAGAACCATTCCCCTTGTCCTGATCCTTCGCCTGTGCCTTGGCCTGCGTTTCCTGGGCCTTAACGACCTTATTAAGCTCTGCCCGGAGTGCCGCAAGCTCGTCGTTCTGTTTTCCAATCTGCTCTCTGGTTTGCGCGAATAAGGTTTTCTCCGTATTCTTCGCGTCAAGGCTGATTTTGGAATATGTCTTTTCCCCATTCTTTTTGGAAGGAGTATTGCCATCGTGAGTAACTTTGTATCCCCACAATCCCAGAATGATTACCAGTGAGATCACACCTACCACAGCAATCTTGCGCTGGTTATCGGGGTCCATCTTGCTCCAGAATGTTTTTATCTTGTCCCAAAACGTACCCATCTTAATTTTCCTCCCCTGCCACTTTTACAATGAATAACCGGGCAATCTGATTCTTGGTTATCATGTGTCTATCAAGTGAAATCGCAACAGGCTTGTTCACCAGAGATGTGATAAGAAAATCCTTCTCGGATAGCTCACGCTTACCATTGCCAACCAGGGTCACATGATATTCCATGAGCGTGATACCTTCTCCTGGAATGTAAATATCCCTGGTTGCAGTTACCCGATAAACACCATCGATCTCATGAACCTTGCTGTCCTTGTGCTTCTTGACCTCATAACGATACGGTATATTATTCTGGTAAACGCTCTTGATCAGCGATGTCACCTTTTTTTCGAACGGAACCCCGCTGAATATTTCCAGGTTTTCCTTGATCCGGTCCTTCTTTGATTCCAAATAAATTGTTTGTGCCGGAACCTTCAAAGGTACGGCGATTATCGTATAGACGGAATTATCAGCGCAGATAATATAAAACTCTGTCGGTATATTGGCATATTCCCGCTCCTGAGTAGTTGGGTCTTCCGCTGAATAAAACTTGATAAATGCATTCTTTCCGTCAACCTTGACCATGACACCCTTTTCCTCGGAGTACACCACGTCCTTGATCTGCCCACCCGTGGATACAACACGATTCGTGTCCATGCTCGACATGGTGACTCTCGTCACTATTTCGGGTTTTACGGTCGTTGTATGATTGCCCTCAATCTCCTTTGCCCATACACCGTGATGGCAGGAGATCATAAAGACAATGATGAACATTATAAGAGAAACAACCTTTACGATCCTATTCAACATATCCCACCCCCGTTACAAAAAACTTACCATTGATAATCCGATACCCGATAACATATGACATGGCACCATCTTCTACCGTGGTATTGGATGCTGTTTTCTTCCCTATGCCTCTGACAAGTATTTCCTTTTTATCCCGCCGCACCTCAAACTCTCGGGGATAGAAAACACTCGTCATCTCCAGCCGAATGATTTCAGCCTTGATCTTCTCCAGATCACTACTCAATTCAGCATAGTATTCCGGTGCAGCCAGTTCCTTGATTGCCTCAAACTGTCCGTTCACCGTTCCTGGAGTATATGTGGTGAACAACGAGCATGCATACCGTGTGAAAAGTTTCAGATATCCATCGTTCGCATCATTGTTCGTAATCTCGATACGTTCATCAACAACAGGGGGTAATATAACAACCCGCTGCGATGTCGTAGCCTTGTATGCACAAAACGATGAAATGCATACGGCTATGGACAATGCTATCACGGCTGTTTTCATGATAGTGTTTGCCATTCCCATGTTTGCCTTTTCCTCCATATACATATCGATTTTCATATCCCTATTCCTCGTACCTGTCTTGAAAAGCCCCTGGATAATTAGGGAGTTCCTTTAATCCGAGTAAATAAATAAGGTTATTTGCAAAACCTTTCGGATTCTTGCTCTTGAACACCCGGTATCCCCACGGCACAGCGATCACAGCAATCCACCAGAACCATCCACCAAAAATCAGGGCAAGGGAAAGGCAAGCAAATATAATTCCTACTTCGTCAAGCTCAAACCACAGAACCTGCACAGGAGACGATAAATACTGCGGAAATCTGTTATTTGCCATGCCTTCCCCCCTCCTTTCTCTGATTTAAAACAGCACGATTTAAAACAGCATCCCAAGGGACTCAGTGATCGAGCTACTTTTGATAACAGCCGCGCCACCTAACACTGCCCCCACCGCCGGAAGAAACTGGTTCTTGACCGCCATCACGCCGCCCATGACCACTGCCGCAGTTCCACCGACAAAACCAATAGGCCCGTCCAGGATATCATTAACGGCAAGGTCGTAGATGTCATACCCGAATGTTCCATCGGCGGGGGGAGTTACAGCGAACACATTGCCGGCCATGAGAAGCAGGAAACCGACCGAGAGCAGAATTCCCGCAGGAATCGCCCTCACGGCCTTGCCCCTGTTCTCGTCACTCGCTCCATTGACCACCGCTGCCGCCATTGCCTTGTGCTGAAACTCCATGAACTTCTCCGAAATCTTTTTCATTTATCGCTCCTTCTTTGTTTGGTATATTTCCACACGGCGATTTGCCGCAGGATTAATGCGATCAATGATCACACTCTCTCCATAACCCCTAACCGACACCACCTTTACCCCACCTTTTTCCAGGTATTTTGCTACGGTTCCCCCCCTGATATCCGATAAGGTCTTGTTATAGTCGTTATCCCCAATCCAGCATGCATGCCCCTCCACAATAATATCTTCATTCTTGATCCCATCGATCAGGGAAAGAATCTTCTCAGACTCCTTAGCCTCCAGATCGCTCTTGGCCTTGCCGAAATAAACAACCCCGACAAGATCCCCTTTTTCGATTCCCTCACTGGTGTCGTTTTTCAAAACAAACGCATCATTGCCCCCCTTTTTGTTTCCTTGGGAAACAGTCGTAACGAACGTCCATCCCGGCAACCATAACCCGCAACCATTCGCGTCTTTCATGGCCCGATGTTCCTGTCTGAACTCAAGTTCCGCAGCACACACCATCGATGGCGTTGCAAACGCTGCAATGATTGCTAAAAAGATTTTTGCTTTTATTTTCATTTTTATCCCCATGCTGGTATTATTCTTTGTGCGGGAAATAAAACGGCTTCAAAAAAAATGTTACTGAAGAATCGAGTAAATTTTCTCGATATCAGCTCCCACGATCTCATCCCCGTTGCCGGTAAACATGGTGGGCGTACCCCTTACACCGAGACTGTTCCCTATCTCCAGGGCCTTTTTGATTTTTCCGAGCTGTTTACTGTTACCAGAAACCACTTCGTATTTTTCCCAGACATGAGAAACGTACTCGTCAAACGTAACCCCATTGCTCAGGATTTTTTTTGCGTTGTCATCTCCATGAATAGGGTACAGGATCATGTTGACCCGTGTGCCGGTATCATCAGCGATCTTCTTCAGATTGGCTTCCAGCCTTTTGCAGTACCCACACTTGGTAGAGGTGAATACATAAAGATCATTCTTGATATTCTTACCCGCAGGCTCGTACTGTGTGAAAACAATCGCATCGAGATTTTCTTTCACGGCACCGAATGTTTTCTTTTTAATGTCCTGCAGCAGATCCATGCCCATCTGCGTCTTATAGGAAAACATCGATCCTATAAAAACAAACTCATCCGATACCCACGCAGGCTGCATTCCCGCATACCCGTGCTCAGTTTTATTGAATCCAAGAATGATCTCGCAAAGACCGCTGGCTGGCCTTGATGCAATGATTTCGCAATTATCCGGCAATGCAACGTGAGTTTTGATATGGTCGATATCCACACCGTCGCATTCATTTGCATAACAATTTCCAAATGTCACCACGCCCACGATAAAAATAAACCCGATCAAAAAACCTGTTTTTTTCATGCTCTTTCTCCTTTTATTATTAATCATCAATATCTCCGACCATCTGACTGATTAATTCGCCCTGGTCGTTATTCCCTTCTTTATCAATGTCCTGATCAACTTCCCCGACTTCTCGCGCAGGGCCTAAATCACTGTTCACCCCCTTGCAGCTCAGGTACGCTCTCCCTGCGTCACTCCTGAAAAATACCAACAAGGCAAGCTCCGCAACTTCCTTCCTTAATCCCCTGGGAAGGCTGTTCAGAATCCTTACAACCTCGTTCTGGGTAAAAACGACGTTCAGCCTGACTCTCATCTCAGCATTCCCATGTTGAACTTGAGGAAACCCCGTGCGTTTGAGTATTCCGGTGCAGCCGGGACTACAACAAACCCGTCACGATAATTTGCCTTGAAGGCATCCGCTACAAAGTACGCACCGCCACCGGCAATAATGAGATGGTCCGATTTTCCCAAGAATTTATTCCACCTGGAGGACCGGATAAACTGAACGAACCTTTCAGTATAAACCCGCGTCAACTCCTTGATTATTTTTGAAAGGTCATGAGTTTCACCGAAATGCCTGATCTGCCCGTCTTCAAGAATACGGCATATGACCTGATCAGATTCTTCTCTGTCGAATTCCTTCTTGATATGAGTTTTAAGATCCTCGGCAATCCTCGATACCCCTTCCTTTGTGAACATGTCGGACCATTCCATAGTAGGCCGACCATTCACCAGACCGAGCACGTCAACGGTGTTGAACCCGATATCAAGGATGAGTGCATTGATGTTCATCTTAGAGCGATCAGCTATTCCACTGTTCTCGAAGATATAGTCAAAATATACGCCCTGCCCCTGAGCCCTGACATCAACCGTTTTGGGAGTGATATTTTGATTGCAGACAGAAATGTTTCCCAGAACACGGGCTATGTTTTTTCGATGATCCCTGTAATAACCAAGAGGAATCCCAACGCACAAAACTAAATCGTTGTGCCGATCCTGCGGACGAATATTCTCCAATGCTTTATAGGTAAGCAGCGGAGAAAACCTTTCCAGAAACTCTCTGTCCCGAGTATCGAAAATGTCCTGGCAAAAAAGAGCATCAGTCCCAAGATGATAGGTATCTTTGCCGACAATGTATGTCTTGCGTCCGCTTGATTCAAGATCGACAATACCGTGTTTCGCACGACCGATTGCCGTAGGAAACTTCAGTGTCCGAATTGATATTCTATCTCCACGGCGATAAGGTATTGCTACCTTCACATCACCAAATCCAATATCAAGTCCGATTTTTCCCACGATTGCCTCCTTATTTTTTTTGATCTCCTTGTGCTTATTCTTTGAGAGGGAAATAAAACGGCTTCAAAAAAAATGAAGGGGATTGACAACCATTAATAAAATAGGTATAAGCGAAAGTCCTATATGGTTTTTGCCCCCACTTGGATAACTGCCATGCGGTTACCGGGTGGGGGCTACTCATTTATTCCCCGATTAAAACCGTTCTTATAATACAGTGTAATCGAGAAAGTCGTTACACCCCCTGAACGATCATAAAACGCCACCTTGGAGGGGGTTAAGTGCATGTTTGGGGCATTTTCTACACCCCCCACTTAAAAATCGCACTGAAATATTGTTACACCCCCTGAATGATCATAAAAGGGCGACTTAGAGGGGGTAAAGTGCATGTTTGACGCATTTTGAACATGAAAACTACACTATAATAACAACATAATAACAACATCAATCCCACGGCGATAGACCTAACCGCGAAAACTACCCTTGATTGCTCATATCGTTTAGCTAATATTCCCTATAGGTATGTTAGAAATAGCATATCAACGGCCATAATATTAAGAGATCACGCCCTAAAAACCTCCACAATTCATTAGTTGGATGAGAATATGATGCAACATTTAAATAAAATCATATAATCTTCTGTATATATTAAAGTTTTAAGCAATTTAACCGATAAGATCTTCAGTATGAAAATAGCAGAATATTCGAACCCATCTTTTAGTCCCTCGGAAAATAAAAACCGGACCCCTCTTTCTTAGAAACTTCGTTTCTAATCACATAGGTAAAAACCTGTAGCGAAATATCACCTTCTTTCACAATTCACCCGCCTTGCCTGTATTGCCAAAATGTGAATAATAACAGTCACTTATAAAATTGTGCGTATTTTGGAACAAATCGAGTAATAATACCGTGTATTTCCTGGGCCGCATCTCCTGATGAAGCTGAAATATTTTCCAAGTGTGATCGCCATACTTACGGACCAAATATTTTCAAATTATTTCAAGTATAATTCAATTCAGAGAGATATCGTGGCGTTTATTGTTATGACATTTTTCATCGCATGTTTATCGGATCAAGTGTTTCGGATTCATTTTTGAAATAGCATTGGAACATGAGAGTTGACTTGCGATTTGACTTCTTTTGAATCCCCCATGTTTTCCTCCTGTTTTATTATTGTCGATCAAGCTGATCCCTATGTGATCGCCATTCTTTCGGAATCTAATTTTATCCAAGCATATCCCTCATGTTTTCCGAGTAAGAGAGCAGTTATGGCAAAGAAAATATTTTCCAATAATCTTGCCATGTTTATCGGAACGAATGTTTCCTTTATAATTTCTTCATGATTTTCTTTTAAGAGAGCAGTTATGGCGTTTACGTGTTCCCAACATTTTGCCATGGATTATCGGACCCTGTTCTTTCGTGATATTTTTCTTTTAAGATCCCTATAAGAGAGCTGTTATGGCGTTTAAAATGATCGTATCGGAAATCGCCTGGACTGCGGAACGGGGGTTTGGCGATCTTTGGAATTGTTTTTTGGTGGCTTTTTGTTTTGTGCATTATTTTGTTTTTTTTATTCGCCGTGTTTTTCGGGGTGGTTTTAGTTTTTCGGTGCATTTTGGTCTGATTTTTCGTCCAAAAATTTTCGCTGTGGAGCCGCTTCAATCCAACATTCGCCAGCCACGGACGGGCGAAGCCCGTCAAAATATTTTTAGACATTTGTAGATATTTTTCGAGATAAACCCTTAATATATGGTTTTTTCTTATCCGCGTCTGATCTCTCATCTCTCGCCCATCTTCCTTCGCCTTCTTGATACCCTCTTTATCTTCAGAGGTATTCATCTGATAGTCATAATGTTTCGGTATATTCTAAAAGCCTTCCTGGTCGTATTAGAGCAACAATTTTAATTTAGCTTGTTATTTTGGTATGTTACGTATTCACTTTTTATTTCGTTCTTTATTGGATCGCAATATATCCAATAATTATGGTATGTTATCGTTTTTTTTGCCCTTATTTTCTTTTTTGTCGTTTTATTTCCCCTCCAAAGAATAGTGAACTTGGAAGGAGTTATCTATGGACAATACTAAGTCGATCAAATCGAGTAATCCCACGTCACGCAAGAGAGAGGCATCGTCGCTGGACAAATGGATTGAGGCGCGTATTTGGAGCCATCTCAAGAGGAATTACTTAAACGGAACGCATTATCATATCTCTATTAAGCGTTTACTGACAGAGCTTCGAACCCTCTATGATATTTCTCCAACCGACAAGTGGATTATTTATAAGATTAAGGCGATCCGTAAGCGTGTATTGCGTAAATGGTATCACGAGAAAACCAAGGTTTTGGATTGGTCAATAGAGCTTGGTCTGCCTTTTGATTTTCTTTTTCCTCATTATCTCCGTGGACACTTAACCTCGCTGATTACCGCAAGGCTTTTTGCGAGTCTTTATATCGAGATGTCGGGGCTTTCCCAGGGTCTTCCTGCCCACATTTTCATAGAGATGACAAGGAAGCGGGAGTTGGAGCGTCGGGAGAAGAACAGGGCTATAGCTCGGCTGGATGCTCGGGAGCGCAATGCGAAAAAGCAGGTCCATGATCAGGACCCTGACGCGAGTTCTTGATCCATATGTTATTTCAGAACCATTATTTTTTTTTCAGGCCGTTTTATTTCCCTCTCAAAGAATAAGTCGGTAACAGGGGTAATTTTTTTATGAACAAAAAGAAATATCTCATGGATCAATTTTTTGCGGCCTGTACGGGCAATGACCGTATCGACACGGGATACCGCCTTTCGGGCAATAGGATGCACAAGTTGAAAGTGCGAATTGTCGCGCAAGGTATTTCTCGCGCCCTGGCCGCGAAGGATGGCGATCAAGGGGGTGTTGGTCATGACTAACGATAAATCGCAGAAACCACGTTCGCGCAAGAAAGCCAAGGAGGCTGATTTCATCACGCTTCCTTCCTTTGACGTACACCCGTTTAAGGTTGAGTTGAAGAAGCTCGGTGTACGCAACTGGCAGATAGCGAAGATATGCGGGATATCGTATGGCTACATGAGTCATATCTTAAACGGTGTTGTTCCCATGCCTGATCGTGTAGCCGAGAAAATCAGCGTATTTCTCACTCAGCGGGGTGTTGACATCGATGCGTGACAATTCCACCGCGATCAATTCCGGGAAGTCTGACGGCATAATTGTCGTATGGCTTCCGGTGGTGTTTTACCGCCACCTGATTGCTCGTGGATTTTCTTGTCGTGTTCGTCACATGCTCAAGACCATTGTCTTTATTGAGGTAAGCTGGTCTGATCTTGGAAAGCTCTATCAAGAAGCGGTTCGATGCATAGTTTCTTTTCCGTTGTTCAGCCCCTTGTCTTGCGAGGATATCGATCTTTCCAAGGCTGCGATACGGTCGGAATGGATTCTGGATCACTATATATTATCGCGTTATTACGATAGTTTATCGTTTACCGGGAGAAAATCATGATCAATCAATCAATATTACTCATGTCGAGAGATACCGGGACAGAGATATGTAATACTGATCCCGTTAAGGCAAGGTTTCACTATTACTCTCTCCTTGAGTACGGAGAGCCCGGTGAGAGCATCTGGGTAGACAACGGCAGGGTTGGGTACAATTTTGAGTACGCTGATATCCATGAGTTATATTATCGCTCTCACCCTCATGATGACCGTCCATCCCGGTATTTGGGCAAAAAGTTATATTATGAGCCCACCGCATCCGGGTTAAAGATCCTGATAGTATCCAAAAAGCATCGAACTGCTGTTCACGCTCATATCGATTTCGCAAGTAAGCAGATAAACTTCGCAAGCATATTTCGTTCGGACAACGACTTTGATTACAGTCTGACATTTGCCGAAATCGGCATACTTCATCGTCTTATACTTGACGGGGAAACATTCGCGCAAGCTCCTGATTCACAAGTTTATATAGAACACCAGGATAAGATCAGGATGATCGGATAAATCAGGCAGGAGGTAACATGGGGTATAGCAGCAGATACGGTTGGGTTCGAATCGGCGTGTATATTTGGCCCTTTGCGGAATACCGGCAGATCACGAAGGGTCGCTACAAGGGCCTTTACGAGATACTTGTAAACAACAACAAGTACATTGTCACTGCTGACCGGATCAAGTCGTTCCCTTCTTTTGCGAAAATTGATCTCTCGGGAAATAATCATGTCTCAAGAGATTGCCACCATGATGCATAACAAGGGGGTATGTATGAACGTCCGCATGAACACATTGAGAAATTTTCGGGCGCACACTGTTCAGATCGCAAATATGTTTTGGCTTGCGGCGATAGATCCCGAGAACCCGCCACAGTCGTTCGTTGATTTTTTTGAAGGTCAGTCAACGGCTGATATGCAGCTCATTTTCGAGGATCTTGAATTACCGGACCTCGATAATTACGAGGATGATGAGTTTGCGCGAGTAGTGCTTGAGCACCTTGACCTTGCTGAGAAGAATGGCTTTATCGCTGTTCTCAATATCCCGTTAAAGACAGGCTTCACCGAACACGGATGCATGGCCCATCGGGCAATCACTCATTGCCCCATAATCTATGCGGACACCCTGGATGATCTCATGATCAAGGCTGTTGAGTTGGCCGAAAAGCTGAAAGAGTCAGATCGCCAGGAATATGAAGCCGCGATGAGGGATCAGCTATGAGTAGTGCGCCTGCCACGTTTGAATACGGTTTAGCTCATGTTCAGAGAGGCTTCCGTACTCAAGTTAAGCCATTTGTCGAGTACCGCGAGATCACGAAAGGTCGGCAAAAAGGCTACTACGAGATTACAGCCCTGGGCCGGAAATACATTGTTCATCCAAAGCACATAGTCAGGTTTCCCGGTGAACTGGATAAACAAGTTAAAAAGAAAGTCAAAAAGGAGTGTTTGTCATGATCGGCACTATACCGCTTATTTTCAGAGTTGCTTACCGCAACCGGGCTACTGCTGAGATCACATACAGGGTTATCGGCGTTGGGCAGTCGTTTCCAGACATCGGCCCAAAATGGGTTATCATCGGAATTGATCAGTATGTCGGTCTCATTGATAAAGGTCGCAAAGTTTTCACAGGTGACATCTATACATTCCTGCACATGACGCATCCAATCACCGTATCATCGAAGCATGGACTGCGATTCATGCACGGTGATTTTCAACTCAGCGATCACGCTGTCGAATTCGGTCAATTTAAGGGAACCATTTATGAAGAAGATAATGAAGAAGGAGGTCGATATGGCTACTCTGTCAACACCATCCCCGGAAAACACAAAGCTGTCTGATATAATTAAATATTGCAAACCCCTGTCTGATTTTCGTAAAAAGACGGGCTACGGTACTTTTCCTGATCCGGGATTCTTTGAAAAAAGTGATTCCCCGGCGAACCAATTATTCCGGTTTTGCATGTACCTTGAACTGGTTATGTACGAAGTGGAAGACGGTGTTATCACTCTTGATACCGCTCGTAAAAAGCTAGATGCAATCAACAACATACTGCGATTTTCAGCTCAGTCTCAATTTTTGATTGATCCTATTGCTTACTGCTTATCAGACACTAAATGCGATCAGAGCAACACCGCTGCAGCTTCCGAAGCGTTTGCAGAATGGCTCATAGAATCGGATCTTCCCGATTATGAATGCGCCAATATGGGTAAACTTCTTTATTTACAAACTTGTTATGGCTTGCGGACGATAGATTGCTGCTCAATGGAATTTTCGGAAGACGATCTGGAAGCTGACACCCTTTCTCTTGTTAATCGTAAAATTTTGCCGCGAAAGCAAATACTGGCAAACCTGAACGCGATGTATGCAATATTATTCACGTTTATTCTCGATGAAGAGTTGCCATTTGTTTTTCACGGTGAGCGTCATTTTTACGCGCACAATCTGTATTACGAAATGTGGCGCAAGGAGTCGGGTGTTGGCCTTGATTGTCCTGTTGTTCTCGATCTCACTCCGAAAGATTGGCTGTCATACGCGAGTGAAACTGCTGTCATGGAGACAGACGAAGTGCTCAAGATAGATAAAAGAATACGCCACGACCTTCAGCTCTCTCTTCACATAAAGAATGCCTCGTGCGTTGCAAATTATCTTGGAAATTCGGCATAAACAGATGATATTTATGGTGTTTTACTTAACAAATCCATCCATCTATGATATAGTGATAACATAGATAGGGAGTTGATCGTGATAACTTTAGAAGAGGCGATTTTACTTGCTCTCAAGGCGCATGATGGGCAGATCGACGAAGCGAGAAATCTCTTTGTGAAAATCTATCAAGTCCTGTTGGATACATCACACAACCCCTTCCATCTCTTCGGCGGCAATCCATTTCCCGTTCTCGTCCCGCACCTCGACCTTGATATTTTCGGGATTCATGCTCTCATCCACGAGCTGTTGAATACTCTTTCCCTTTCGCAACTCGTGGACTTTACGAGCATGCCAAACCTTGAACTTGGCCGACTGAACCAGCCGCTGCAGGGCGAGTTTCCTGTTCGCATGTTGACTCCGTTCCGACCGGGATTCTCCCACGGCCCCGGATTCCCGATGCACGATCCTCACCCCGGACTCGGTTTTGTTCTGATGTTGACCGCCAGGACCACCAGATCGAAACACCTGGATATCGAGATCCTTCCTGGTAATACTGAATAAAAACTCCTTACCCATAATAGTCACCCTTCTTGAAAAACTTATCAGAATTAAGACCACATTCCATGAGAGTATCGTGTCAACACTCAGTCTTTCCGTAATATTTTTCATATTTATTATGTAATTCAACATCAAGTTTTTTATTTTGCACTGTTTCAGCCTTGTTGTACAACATATTGATTGCTCGTTTATAAGAATATTCATCACCCCATGATTTTATCAGTTTATCATGAGATCTCAGCACCATAATTTTAAGAAATGCACTATTCGAATAATGATCCCGGACAAACTCTCCGAAATTTGCGAGATACCGAGTTTTCTCTAGTCTGTTTATCTTTACTTTCCGGGTCAGCGAAATCATTAAACAGACTCCAGCCATGATTACTGCCGCTACAATAGCGTATCCTGAAAATTCTAATATACACACAAATAAGGCAATAAAAACACAGATCAAACTTAAAAAAAATAACGAATCCAACATCTCGAAAAAATCCCGTGTTTTTTTCAATTCTATCATCTGATCATTACTTAGTTTCATTATTATTACCTCCTGATAAATTTTGAGAAAACCATAGATTATACCCTGTATGTTTTCTGAGCCATTTTTCCCTCATCCAGTTCTTTGCATATCTCTCTTGCTTTTGCGAAAACATCCTCTGGCTTATTTGTGTATCCCTTTATTCGGCACTTGACTTCGGATTTCCTGATTCCCTGTCCATTTAGTTTTGGAAGCCATTGAAACACCCCGACTGAGAACGTGGCACTTCTGAGTGAGTGAGGATTCCCAGGAGCCCATTCGCCGTAAAAATCGTGTTTCCATACTACTTTGTTTTCTAACATCATAAACCCCCTTATCACTTCCCGATCAACAAAGTTCCCAGAAAAGCCAGCCATCCAAGAACAGTAATCCAGATCAGTTTCCAGGATGTCTTCGTGATCCTCACGATCTCGACGTTACCCGTGTCCAGGTCCTCGACCTTCTGAGCGAGAAAATGCCCCAAAGCCGTTGGAGTAGTAAAACTCTTGTCGGACAACATCTGCGCCAGGGTTACATCGCTGGCATGTCCGAGAGCAGTTATTACCGGAGTTTTCATCGCCAACATCTGACGGGCAATTGCCGGATCATCGAATACTTCCAGATTGCTTCCCCCTCCCCTGACCAGGGCAATCAGATCGCATTTGCCGTCAGCCCGTGAGAGTACAGACACCACAGCGCGAGGATCAGAGAAATCCGTCCTGGTTTCCGTAATCGCGTATCGCTCAACAGCGTTACCAAGTGCGCTCATTACGTCCTTATCCACGATCCCGCTTTTTCCGTAGATCATGTTGATCCTGGGCTTTTTCCCTTCTGCGATCATACCGATCAATACACCGCCAGCGTCCTTTTTCCCGATCCTGACTTTTCGCTCCAAAAGCTCGGCCCTCTCGATGATCCGAGTATCCACCTGACTGCCAGCGGCATCAACCTGGGTAGGAACGAAACTCACCTGAATGCCGGCAGCTCCCGAAGCCCTCACCATCTCCAGAACTCCCCGAAAGCTGTATGCATATCCCGGCTGCAGTTTCACCCGAATCAGTGCAGGCATCTTGAGCTTGAGCATTTCCCTGGTTTCCTGATCTACAAGTGAATCATAAAAGAAACCTCGGTAGGATTTGCCGTTACCGTGCTCGTACACTCCCCGAACGAACCAGACAGTACCCGTGACAACCCTGGTTGCTTCACTCAGGATTATACGGCTCAATTCTCCCGGCGTGATGATCTTCGGTTCGTTCTTTTTCGCAGCCATGCGCCCTCCTTTTTTTTCAACTCGCGTTATTCGATAACCACGAGTGCTCCCTGCTCTTCCAGCTTTTTCTTGGCGAGAAAAGCATTCTCGGAATCGACCAATTCCAGAATCTTTGACGGTGTATTTTCGGAAAGATCCTTTGCCTCCTTGAGCCCGAGATTCGTTACCTCGCGAATCATCTTGATAACACAGATCTTAGCCTTTCCGGCATCCATCAACACAACATTCACCAGTTTTTTCCCGAACAGACGCACGATGACTCCAGGCTTTTCCGCTGCCAGCTTGTAAAACATTTCCTTGAATTCCCCATCCTTAATGTTGCCCAGAATCTCGATTGCCTCTGCGTAATAGTTTCTGCCCATGATTTCAATCTCCTTTCTTTAGCCTATCCAAATTCCGCGTTTTCTTGCGAAATCGTACAACTCATCGATAAAAGAGTTTGTAACGGCAACAGGATCACAGTCTCTATTTGCCATGATCTTGTATTTTCGAGTGTTAAAGTCCAGAAAATGAACATTAGCATCGAGTATGTCGGCAATTTGATGCATAAGTGATTGAATATTATTCAAATTCTCCTGTTTGGTCAGTAAATGATACACCTTAACTCTATGTTTCCAGCTCTTCATTGTTTAACTCCTTCTATCTCTATAACATACATTAAGTATAATGTCAAGCATAAATAATACTATTTGTGATATTTTATAATATCAAACTGGTTTGTTATTGTATTAGTAAAATTATAATTGACTTTTTTTATTTATTGTGATATGAGTCGCCCATGATGATAAAAATGGCAAATGTCAACGACCTGATATTCGACCCCAATACGTACCTGAAAAAATATAACCAAACCGTGTTGGACAAGGCCATGTCATGCATCAGCTCGGGTATCCCCTGCCCTCCTGTTGATATAGATGCAAATATGCGTATCATAGGCGGTCACAAACAGTGGATTGCGTCAGTAAGAGCCCGGAAGAAAACTGTTCCGGTGCGTGTGCATAATCTTATCAGGTCCGACACAGACGCACTCATGTTTGCCTGTAAGCAGTTATCGGACACGCTTACTAGCGACGAGCGCAATACTGCAATCGCGCTTACGCTCAATTCAATCGATGATCCGGCTCAACAGCCGATCATAAAAAACACCTTATCTGAAATCCTTAGAGTGTCGCTGCTCGATATAAACAAGGCAAAAATTGAATACAACATGGACAGCAATGAAAATGAGAATTCCGCTATCGTGTCTCTGTACTTGAACAGTCACACAGTAGCTCAGATATCACGAAAGCTGTCTATATCCAAATACTTCGTTATCAAAACATTGACCGAAGAAGGGTTATATACATCTCAATACAAAATGCCCGATCTTGAACAGGCCGATATTGACGATTTCATAGGCAACTCCCTTGATGATGCCATTTCCCGCAAAGACGATGAAATGGACATGCTGCTCGAAATGATGGAGGGAACCTGCGCGTCTTTGACGGAAGAGTTTAATCGTTACGGTATGACTCTCGACAATTTTAAGGAAAACGTCCGATCAACACGATCCCAGGCTGACAA
This sequence comes from Deltaproteobacteria bacterium, assembly GCA_018436855.1. Classification (GTDB taxonomy): domain Bacteria; phylum Desulfobacterota; class Desulfomonilia; order UBA1062; family UBA1062; genus Phosphitivorax. Next base: position 60,748 of record JAHDKO010000016.1, read on the forward strand.
GGCAACAAATTCGCTCGTTACGCTGCTTGAACGTTTGCGCTCAACGATCCCTGTCCTGAAAGATCCCAAAATGATAGATGAGTTACTGCTGGAGCTTCAGCCCCTTGTTGCTGTTTCCAAGGAATTTATCAAAATTGTAGAACAATACAAGGGAGATTTCGGCCAGCCTGATACACCGCTGTCCTTGATGAAGAAACATTACCTGAAGCTGATCGAGGCTGCAGAAAACTAAGCATCGATGGGTCTGATCACTCCCCCGAACCCCTGGTAATCCCCTCCCCTTATATTCAGGGCAATCCCTATGTTCACATCGATCAGCTTTTCGTCCCAGGTTTTTAATTTTCCTGTTATTTCCTCAGTCCACATTTTCTGGGGATTTTCCCGGTACGACAAGGCCCCGCGAACTAATGCATCCGCAAATAATTCCAGAGTATAAATGTCAAACATTGATACACGGGCATCGTGAATTAATTGCTCGACACTCCATCCTAATAATTTTGTTGCATATGAAGAGATGTAAGTGAATTCCAGCTTGTCGTTCACCATCCACACAATACCCTCGATCTGTTCCGTAAAATACTCAATGAATTTAGGATTATAAAGAATACTATTCCCTATGACGGACTTCTCGGCATCATTCCAGATCGGTGGATCAATTTTTAAAATTACGTTCCCGCTGCCATCGGAGATAACTCGTGTAGAACACATGCACACCCCTTTTGTCCGGGTAACGTACCGAATATTTTCAGTGATGATTTTCATCCCCCCGCTGCTTTTGCCGCTCATGTGTTTTTTCAAAAAAGCCACATCATCGGGATGCACGAATTTGGCTATATTACGCGCCAACATTTCCCCGTATGCTCGGTAGCCAAAAATATCCTCGATACTGTAGGGCGCATAAAGAATAGTTCCATTCCCGTCAGTGAAGATGTTGTATGACGATGTTTGGGTTATGGTTGCCGGGATGGAATTGATTTCCTCATCATGAATGATTTTTAAAAGATCATTGCATATGATTCCAAGCGATATTTTTTCACTGACCTTAATAATTTCAATTAAATCATTCTGTTTCCACCTTAAATCTTCATCCGACTCAACAACCAGGACACCCAAAAAATCATCAGACCCCAGGTGCGCCCGTGTGATGAAAACCGATTTGACAAGCAACGAGCGTATTTCCTGATCCACAAGTTTATCCTGATCACCGGAAGAGAACATGTCCAGTGTTCCGGGGAGTAGTATATCCATCTTGATTGCGCCAATAAATGTTTCCGGGTATTTCGCCGTCCAATCGAATTGAGCATTATCATTATTATCGTACCATATCTCCCCGGATTGTTTATCCGAATGCATCTGCACAATCGGCCTCATGGTCATTTTATTCAGATCAACAATCTCATAAAAGATCAGCCGCTTCCCAGGAGAATACTTGGACAGAGCTGTAACGAGAATTAGCCGCGAAACATCTGTAATACTCGACATTTGCACCCCCTTTTGAAACTAGAAACCATATATTTTTTGTATATGTATAATTTCACCAAAAGTCAAATATTATTTTTATAAACAGCCATCATTGTAATTAATAGTTGACAATTAGTGTAATTTCTGGTATAGAGACAGCATGAAGCCAAAAGAGTATATCAGAAAATACAAAATAAAGCAGAAACAAATGGCGAAAGACCTGGATATAACGCCGGGTTATCTGTCCGGGATCATCAATGGGACGCGAACGCCTTCTCTCGACCTCGCTTGTCAGATCGAGAAATACTTCAATTATGAGGTATCGCGCCTGGAGTTGTTGTATCCAAATGAAGATTGGAACATTCTCAAGAACCCGATTCCTCTTCCTTCACCGTCATCCGCTCCCGCGACAATCATCTCCAGTGACACAAAGAAAAAAGTGCTGGACATCATCAGGGGATCTAAGGATTGAAGCCCCTGCCCCTTCTCCCCATGTTCGCGTTTTGGCTTATATCCTCGGGGTTTTGCTTCGAGCAGGCAGGCAGCTATTATAATATTTCGCCCATCCTGCTCAGTGCAATATCCTGGGTGGAGAGCAACCATACGCCAGGGGCGATAAACCACAACCGCAACGGGTCCGTTGATTGTGGACACATGCAAGTCAACTCTTTCTGGGCAGATAAAATCGGCCCGGATTATCAGTATCTAAAAGGCAAAGAACCCGAGCACTCCTGTTATCAAACATATGTCGGGGCATGGATACTGCGTCAATGCATTGATCGATACGATCAGACATGGGATGCAGTAGCCTGCTATCATGCAGGGCATGGTCTGAACAGACTCAAGGGTGCATCAAAAATACGCGCAGAAAAATATATCGGCAAGGTCAAGGAGGCTATCAGAAAAAACAAAATTATCACAACGCTCGTGAAGGAGTAGCACATGGCTGAAATTGACGGAATTGACAGCGAAGTTCGGTCATCAACTAGAAGATTATCACTACGGGCTCTCTCAAACATTATGCCCGAAGGCAATGTGAGGGTTGAGTCCGCACAGATTGCCGACCTCGCAATTCTTGAAGCCGCTGATATTTGTCGCCAGAACCCTGAGAAGAATATTAAGCGGGTAGCCCACCGCCTTGTGCAGCGTTATATCACACAGTTACACTCCGATCCTTACCGTTTTCTGTCCCGCGCCACCATAGATTCGGCAGCGTGTATCGAAGACATACTCAAGATTATCGGTCACAAGCCTACACGGAATTTTACCAGCATCAATATCACTTTGTATCAGCGAAAGGATCTCAACAGTACACTACGGCACTATCGATACAATGTATCGATTCTTGGCCGGAATATTAAAATCAAATCCTCTCCTTCGGGCCTTGACATCATGGGTAATTTGCGCTGCTATATCAGACCTGTCGATTTTCCCGGCAACTCAGCGGACGATTACTCGATTAATAATCTCATAGACCAGCACTCATACAATGAGTGGAGAGACAATCAGAGCGGAAACGAGGCTTCTGAATCTCCTAAAGTCGATCCCGATCTTTTGCTCCATCTTTCGCAATGCATCATGTTCCTGAATTCCAACCGCCGTCACTTCCTTATTGAGTCGTTTGGATTATGGGGTTGCGAACAATCTTCCACCTTTGATCTGGCAAAAAAATACGGACTGACACCCCGTAATATCAGATACGAAATCGATAAAGCCCTTGCTGAATTGAAAGAGATAATGTCTCGCAACGACGATAAGGCAACCAGTAAGCATAGTCTGTAATTAATTTGATCGCATTGTCGTACAAAGCAAGTGGAGGGTATCATGCATAGCAAATCCGAGAGTGTGGTGGCATTCATCAAGGAGTTGACAGAAAAGCATCAGATGGAAAAAATTGTCCTTATGTCCCGTATTCAGGAATTAGAAAAAGAAAACCAGCAGCTCCGGGAACAATCCGAACCATCGCTGCTTTTAAACAAGGGGGTTATTCCCTTTATCCAGTTCTCGTTCAAATTTATCGAGGATATCATGAATACTCTCGATGATGAATCCCGCGCCAAAATACAGGAGATATTAAACAAAGAGGACGAACCGGATCATTCCTCTGTCTGATTATTTTTTTTGTTTTTTTTGAGAATTAATATTTCGCCCATTTCACGTGCTATTTCCCTGATATGTTCTTTTTTAACAAATGTATTTGTTTCAACGATACTTTTCACTCCGACAATTCTTTTAATGCATTTGAAATCGCCCCATGGATAATAATATCTCAATAAAGCGGGAGCCATACTGATTGTGTTCCTGCTGACAAATACCGAGCACGGCCTGAGCACTTTATCGACATAAAACATCATGGAGCTTCCGCAACTATATCCATCCCGCGAGTTCCATCGATGTCTCATCATGATTGCTACCCATCCGTTCAAATCCACGTGTATTTCCTGGGCGGTAATGCGTACAACGGTTCCCCGCACGGCTTCATGGACCTTCTCCCTCCACCGCCTATAATTATAATCGTCCTCGATATACGTCAAACAATCCGGTAATCGCTGTCGCACCGCCTTTGTTACCTCCGCTGGCAACCTATCAAACTCTATGGGTATATAAGAGTGATTCCTATAAAACCATGCCTTGACAGTACCATTGTTAATTTCCGCATACGCCTCACCCTGGAAATGTTCGGAAAGCACTGTTGCCAAAGTAAGTTCCAGACCGTCCTTGACAATTTGAGGGTTGGTGTTTCTCCATTTGCACACATCCGTTATGAATGATTCAAATGTAGGTCCTGCGGCTTCCATCGTATTATTTCCTTTTTTGTCGTTTTATTTCCCGCACAAAGAATATGTTCTTTGAGGGGGAAATAAATTGATGAAAAAACAAATCCTCGCAGTGTTGACACTATTGTTTCTCGTATCGATTATCGCAGCCATTGGGTGTGAGAACAGTATTCGTGAGTATTTTCCGAGGTTTGATGGTAATCTTTATGCTTCGGGGAGTATTTTTCTTTTTGGGTTCACATATGCCATGGTCGTTCGGAACTTTATTATTTTTTTTATTTCAATGGCAGCGGCCATTGCTACACCGTGGGTTGCCGAGTGGTTTCACTCTCACTGGCCGTACATAATCCACATAATGACAAATTAGGAGGATTGACATGGGTAAGGGCTCTCTTTCATCGGCGGCAGTAATACCCATTGGTGACTCGAAAAAAACTACTCGACGGCTCCCGCATCTGATTGACGCGATGAGCGATATTCAACAGTATTATATTTTCGAATCAACGGGTCAGGAAATACCTCATGAATTTCTCACCATAAGAGATTCTCTCGGATTTTTTAACACAGGTTTTGGAGCCGGTTTTTTTGAGGGGTTAATGTTTTCCATCCTGCTCACGATATGTATGCCACTCGTAATCGACACACATGCTATGAACGTCCTGACTACGGCGATCCCGTTTTTGGGCTCTCCCTGGTTTCTCATTTTCTTTTCCATAACCCCGGTTCTCTTCGCATGTGCGCTGTGCTGCTGGATGGGTAAATACTATGTTGGCAGCATAACCAAACGGGCAATCGATAATTTATTGCTTGGCCGCGCCACTTCCCTGTTTCTCACAGGTTTTTTGCTGTTCACCATCCTTACAACAGTGGGTGCGTTGTTAACTCCTGCCAGGGCATACAGTGCCGGCATGTATCTGGCGGGAGTGTTTCCTGCTGGATCTATGATTCCGCAGACTGTGTATGATATTTTGCTGAACCTTCCTCCGATCATGGTGCGCCGGGCTATTCATCAGGGGATCATATTAATAACAGGTGTTGCGCTTCCCTACCTCACAATATGGGGAGTCGTTTATTTTCGAGATCGTTATATTTCGTACCAAAATTCCAAAATAGGTCACTAGGAGAATAACATGTTTAAAAGAAAATCTGATCGCATTCTTGTCGGGACCGGGAAGATGCTCAATAAATTTGGGAAAGAGCTTCCCAGGATTATGTCGTTGGGAATTCCTAATGCATATCGCAAATCGCACATGTTCTGCTTCGGAACCACCAGGGTAGGAAAGACAAAGCTGATTGAAACCCTCATTGAACAAGATATACGCGCAGGCAGATCGGTACTGCTTCTCGACCCAAAGGGTGACATTGAAATATTCAGCAAGATCGTCCAGGTTGCATCAGAGGTTGGTCGTGAAAACGAGATCACGCTGGTCACTCCTATATTTCCGAATTATTCCGGGAAACTCTCGCCATTGACGTATTACTACATGCCCGAGGAAATTGTAGGTCATATCACGAGTGGTATTCAGGCCAAGGAAGAGTTTTTTGTCAATATTGCATACGAGACAACGCTTGTGATCGTGCTCTCGCTGTTGCTGTTTGCCGAGCACGAAGGTAAGCCCTACCGGATCAGCATACAGGAGATTAAGGATCGCGCATCATACCAGGGGTTGTGTGAGTTGCAGGACCGCTTAAACAATCTCCCCTACTCCGACAAGAAAGCGGACATTCTCTCTACTCTCGATCAGGTATTATCCTCTCCGCAGGACTATTTTTCCAAAGTATCATCTTCTCTGCGTACCATGCTCACCACATTATCGACCGGCAGCATGAGGCAGATCATTGGTGGTACAACCCAGAACGAGTTTATTCATGCGCTTGAAGTCGGAAAAAGCGTGATCATGGTTGTTCAGTCCGGTGCTCTTCTTACCGGGAAAACATCGCACACAGTATCCAGAATGCTCGTATCGATGATCCAAACATTTGCCGGCAGGCGGTTTGCCTCTGGCCGCACTGTCACCCCCCCATTGTGCGTGTACATGGATGAGGCCGCAAACCTCATGTATCATGGTGTCGAGGATTTGTTCTCTAAAGCAGGAGGCGCAGGGGTTTGGCTGCATGCGTTTTCACAGTCTCTTGCCGATCTTGATGATGCCATTGGCCCCGCTGCTGCCCGGAGAATTCTCGATAATACCAACACCAAAATTTTTATGCGTGTCAATGATCCCAATACCAGTAAGTACATCTCGGAGTACGCTGGAGACATCAATCGCTTTTCTCCAGTGCTTTCACTCGGCGGCGGGATGAACATCAGAGAAGTTGATGAGCCCTTGATTCGCCCGGAAGAGGTCCAGAACCTAAAAGAAAGGGAGTTTTATCTTTTCTCGTTCGACGGCGCGTTCAAGGGGACAGTACGCACAGTCAAATCTCCCAAGCAAATAATCGAATTTCCACAGGTGGAGGTGAACCAATGATATTTTATATCCTTATGATTCCACTTATTATATTGTTAATTTACCTCATCTTCTGGGGTGATAAATTATTCCCTGATAAGCGGGTACAGCAAGCCGAAACCGGGGCAGTGACACTTGAAGAATTGGCAAACAAGCTCTGGCTGAAACGAGAACGGGAGCTTGAGGATGAGTTGGCATCAAAAACCAAAGAGTCTATAATCACGCTCGATCCTGTCGTTCCTGTCGAGGCTGTTCCTGAGCCCGAGCAGCCTACTCCCAAGGAATCACCTACCCCCGCAAAACCGAAACCGGATGTTCCTGCTCAACAAGTGGATCAGGAAGTGAGTTCTCTGGTTCCCGAGATTCCTCATGCAGAAAACAATAAATGGAATCATCAGGAGCTGATCGACTTTGAAAATAACTTCGTCAGTCAATACAGGAATATCATTGCACAGTCTCAGCACATCATTCCGCTGCAAAAAGTGATGGAGATTCTTGATACTTATGGAGATCAGCCTTCCATTGTCTCTATGAATGATGATGATGAGTATAAAATTCTTGGAAGTCATTACGCCACTTTCACCCAGATAACATTACTGCAACACTCTCTCAATGTTGTCTATGAGCTTGGAAAAATAATCGAAGAATCCGGCTCTCGTGATGCGAAATATTCCATGGGAAAATATATTCTTATGTGTCTTGGACACGACATCGGCAAGATCACCGAATTTCTGTCCAGTGATTATATTACTGGAAATCATCCCATTATTTCTGCGGGTAAAATGATGGGCATACTTCCCCCAGGCACTCCGGGCAGGGATGATATTATAAACGCGATCAGGAATCATCATGTAAGGAGTGCCAAAAATAAATCCACAATTTTACTCAGACAGGCCGATTCCAGGGCAAGAGAATACGAAGCTGAGTCCGTATCCGTTGAAAAGGCCGTCCTGGTGCGAGATCTCCTGACAGACGACCCAAACCCTGAAGCAACGAAAATTAAAAAGAAGCCCAAAATCACTGAGGCCGTTGATTTGTCTTGGGTTGATTGGGACGATGTTATTTCAAAAATTGATGAAAATATAAATGTTCCTAATGAAAACAAGTGGGTAAACGCAATTTCGGTTAGCGACGGGTACATTTACATAAAGCCTGTTCTCATCAATAAAATTATATGGCAGCAGGCAAAAGAAAAAGAAATTACCGAGTTCACGGTTTATTCCATAAAGGACAGGGAGCGGTCGGACGCTGTATCAAATTCTGTCGCAAATTATTTTCGGGATCAGTACGCTATATCCGAAACCATAAATAGACCTTATTTCACCCGTAAATTCAAACTGGTAGACAAGGATAATAATGTTGTAAGGTCAGGTTTTTATACAGCGATCAAGGCTGAAATGTTTAAAACCCCCCTCGATGAACTAGAAGAAAGAAAACTCAATCTCGAATGGCTCATGAAAATAAAAAACGTTATTCCTGGCTGATTTTTTTTGAGGGCGTTTTATTTCCCCCTCAAAGAATAAGTCAATTACAGAGTGTTTTAAAAGGTGTGTTTTTAAAAAGGTGCTTCATAAAAAAAATTGGAAGGAGATTATCATGGCAGAATACATTCAGTTGGTAGGGGTTCCAAAAAGCATTCCCAATGAGGTGGTGATTCCCATCCCGTCGAATGTCCCCCCTATTGTGCGGCGTATCGTTTACGGCAAATTGCAGTCGGCACTCAAGCGAAACACCAGGGTTGTGTATCAGGACATGAACGAAACCAAGATCGCCCTGGACCTTGCCATTCAGATGGAGAAGGCTACTTCGCTGCTTTTGGGCCGTGTCGGCATGAACCCGGAGGCTGTGGTCCCATTCATTCGCCAGTATTTCACAACGCTCGAAAGCATGGGCGAAATGACCAAAGCCGCATGCAAAAAGGCTGGCATTGATTACAAGGAGCCCAAGGGCCTTGCAATTGCCAGAAAAATAAATACCGAGGGGCAGGCTCCCGCAGATGATACGGAATCTGTCGAGACAGAATCTGCCGAGAAATCTCAGCCTGCCGAAACGGAGTCCAAAGTTAAGGAGAAGCAGACAAAGGCAGCGGGGTAGTACCATGAGCCGTATCCTGCAACCAAGATCAAAACGCATGCGGCTCCATGTGAGTTTTGATAATGTGTGGGCCGCATGCCTTATTTTGACTCCCTTTATTGGCTTGATATTGTCCGTAGGTGCTTTTGCATCCCAGATGATTACAGATCAGCCTTGTCCTGCGGAAGGATGCAAGGTGGTCGGCTCGTTCGCAACCTATGGTGAGATCCCTATTCTCCTGGCAGGGATTGTCCTGTTCGCCCTGCTCGTTGTGAACGGGATCTGGTGTTGTTTTCATGGCGAACGGATCGACCGTATAAACAAGTTTTTGAGTTGCTTCGACATCACTCCGCACCGGGTTGTTATTATCCTTCTCGCGTCATCGTTCGCGCTTGAGGGATATTTAGTTGCTGTTCAATACTTTGCAGCTCGTGCGTTTTGTCCTTTCTGCATGTCCGTGTTTGCCGTAATTGTTCTGACGGCAATATTCTACGAATTTTATACCCGGTCCATGGTCATTCCTCTTGTATCGGCAGTATTTATAGCAACTTTTTTAGGGAGTGTTTTTGTATCACCAACAAGATCAGACATAATTTCTCTGCCTGATCTTGTTGAATCGCAGATTCGCAAAGGTTCTCCTTCGGGAACATTCTATCTCATTTATGGACAGGACTGTTCTCATTGCGAAGATATTATTGGTTACTGTAAAGAATTCAATGGAGACATTGATGTACGCTTATGCCCTGTTGAAAAATCAAAACCGCTGCTTGACGCTCTTGATATAGACAGTGTTCCGACAATGGTTATCAATACTCCTGATCATGTGGAGATAATTGTTGGAAGTAGCAAGATTATGGAGCGCATCAATTCATCGATAAATCGGTCTGTGTTGGATTACACACTTCATAATCAATCATTTCTTACGGAAGGTGACGGCATATGCAGCAAGACTTCTCCATGCATAAATTAGACAACAATCCTGTTGCTCATTGCAGCGGGTGTCCTCTCCAGGGCGAAACTATTGTTCCGTATCTACATTCCAGGGCATCAGGGGGGATTATGATCGTAGGCGAATCTCCAGGGCATACGGAAATAGAAATCGGTCAACCGTTTGTTGGACGAGCTGGTAAATTGCTTAGGGACAACATTCAGGCTGCTGGTATTCCGTTGGGCCATGTGTTTATTGCCAATTCAGCCCGGTGTATGATTGATAAAAATCGTCTTACGGCTCGTGATATCAAGGATGTTCTAAGGCATTGCCGCCCTGCCCTTGTCTCTGCCATTCATGAGTACAAGCCGTTCCTGGTTCTCGCCTTGGGCGATATTGCGATGTATCAAATATTGGGAATAAAAGGAATCACTCAACAACGAGGCAAGGTATTTTACTCCGAGGAATTCGACTGTGGGTGTATGCCTCTTTTTCATCCCGCTTATGTTCTTCGGGGCAAACCGTCAAGGGAACCGGTATTTCTCCGGGATCTCAAATGGGCCAAAATGCATGTCTATGTGAAACCACTGACAATGCATCAAGTCATCCAGGAAAGGAATCTTTCATGAGCCGCAAAATCGTCAACATTGAAAAATTGGTTGAGTTGTTTAGCGATGCAGGCTGGACCAAATACAAGGTTTACCACTGGACAAAGCGTGAAGAGAACCCCTTGCCACATCGGAAGAACGGCAAATGCCTGGAATTTGATCTGGAACAGGTCTACAACTGGTGGGACGGTCTTCCATCCTCCAACTTTGATTGTTCTTGATACTTTCTCATAAACAAGTTAAAATGCTCCCTGTTAATTTTATTACAGGAGAGCGCGATGTCATCGGGGGCAACACAGCGAAGAAGTCGGAAGTATCCTGGTGTAACCGTCATCGAAAATGTGAGTGGGGCAATCAGCTATGGCATTGATTATAGATTGCCCAACGGTCAACGAGTCCGCAAAATCATACAGGGATGTAAGTCTGAGAAGCAGGCCAGCCAGATCAGAGCCATTGAAATTGCAGCCGCCTCGCAGGGGGAGCTTGAAAAAAAATACGGGCTCAAGGGTAAAATCAAATCGATCCCGTTCCATGATGCGATCGATCTTTACGACAAGTGGGCCAAGGACAACAAGAAATCCTATTATTGCGAAAAGTACACTTACGGCATAATCAAGCGCAGCCCTCTATTCAAGGGTAAATTTATTGCCGAAATAACGCCCCTGTTAGGTGAACAGTATAAGTCTGCAAGGATCAAGGAAGTAAGCAAGAACACTGTCAACAAGGAGATCGTTGCCTGTCGTCAGATAGTTGAACAAATGATTGCCTGGGGCAAGCATACCGGGAAGAATCCTTTTGCTGAAGTATCCTCGTACAAGATCCCCAAGGGAAAACGTCCTGGGAGTCTTAATCCTCAAGAAGTGCAAGCGATTATCGACCAGATCAGAAGTCCGGTAAAGCGTGATATGGTAGCTTTTGCATACTATACAGGGTGGCGTATCGGTTCCATCAGGAAGCTCAAGAAAGAAGATTATAACCCGGAGCACCGGTCTATATGGTTGGTGGACCCCAAAAGTGGTCGGACAACAGAACTTGCCCTCTGTGATGCCGCTGCAGATATTGTTGAGCGAAATATAAAGAATAGCAGGAGTGTTTTCGTCTTCTGCAAAAAGAATGGTGAACCCTACAAAACTGCGATGAATGCGATCATAGGCAATGCAGCCCAAAGAGCGGGGGTAACGCTTCCCACCGGCAAGAAGTGGCATGCATTCCGGCGAACGTGGACTACTCATATGTTTAAGAGTGGGGCAGATATCAGTAGTGTCCGTGATCTTGGTAACTGGAGTGATAATACCATGCCCTTGTGGTACAATGACGGTATGCGATTTGAAGAACAGCGGGAATTGCTTAATAGAATACCCAAGATTGATTCCCTTAAAAAAAGTTGATAAAAAGGCAATCTTGCTTTAAGGTCAAAATAAAGTCAAAATTACCAGCTTATGTGTTATGCCGATTAATAATATCAATGGGTTACAAAGTTCAGAGCTTAGATTCAGGTTCTGGTGGGCGCAGGCTCGTGCAGGTTCAAGTCCTGTTCCCGGCACCA
>JAHDKO010000008.1 GCA_018436855.1 Deltaproteobacteria bacterium
GGTAAAGGGGACAGATTTATTTTCCGTCCCCGAAGAGAACCAAGCATAACTTACCTGTAAGTACGAGTACGCTCTTTGAAAAATCAGAAAGAAAACAGGGGAGAGGCCGAAACGCACAAAGGCGCTCAACCTGCTGAAGATGCTTATGAAATTGCATCTAAGGCAGAGGTTCGTAATAGGTTTTTCTGCTTCAACGATCCCATCAATCTCATGGACCCGGAAGGGCTGTCTTGCTCATCTGAAGAAGAACGTTTCCACGCACACCTTCAGGCATACGTGTGCAACGCACATGCTCAAGAACGGCGCACCGGTGCGGCATCTTAAGGAGATGCTCGGGCATGCATCTTTATAGTCAACGCAGATCTATACCCATGTTACGATCAACGACCTCAAGGAGATTCACGCGAAGTATCACCCCGATGAGAAGATGAAAGGGCGGGGACAGCTTAAGTAATGAGATCCGGGCTGAGACCGATAAGCGCTGTTGACAATGTGGCACATCAGGCCTACAAATATACACAGAGGTGCAAATATGAAGGATTCGACAGTACGGGCAAGAATAGATAGCGGGCTCAAGAAGGATGTAGAGGGTATATTGGATCGCTTAGGGCTCAATACCACGCAGGCCATCAGTCTGTTCTTCCATCAGATAGCGCTGAGAAAAGGGCTTCCCTTCGATGTAATGATCCCCAATGAGGAGACCCGGAAGGTCCTTGAAGAGACTGACGAGGGAAAGAATCTTATCGTATGCAAGGATGCGGATGACATGTTCAGGAAGCTCGGCATATAGATGCTTACGCCTGTTTATACGAAGAAGTTCGAGAAGGACCTTGCCAGGGCTCGCAAGAGGGGAAACGACCTTGAGAAGCTCAAAGAGATCATACGAGCCCTAGTCAATGAAGAGAGTCTGAATCCCCGCTGCAGGAATCATAAATTAAGAGGGGACTATCAGGACAGGTGGGAATGCCACATAGAGCCTAATTGGTTGCTGATTTACCTGATTGATGGAGACCGGATCGTCTTTGAACGGACAGGGACGCATTCTGACCTGTTCACCTGAAAAACGCCACTAATCCTTTCTTGGCAGTTAAAATAAAAACCTCCATAACGGCCTTTCTTCTTTAACCGCAGACGCCCCTTGCCAAATTAAAGCAATGCTCGTATCTTTGCTTCAATGATTATGAATACTTGTTTGAATGGTGGAGTTATGGATTCCCACACCGGCGATCCCAGAGGCGGATGCGAGATCTTGATCGGGAGGTAGCCCGTACAAATCCGGGCAGCCGGGGGCTCTTGTACATTTCCCGGCTGCCCGCAAGAATTGGGAGGACGGGTTTGCGTTCCTCCAGGTTATGCCGGATGCCGACCTGTCCCTGTCTGCAAGAACCGGTAAGAATCGGTTTTTCCGCTGCATTTTTTCTGCAGGGAGCGGATGCGCGGATTCCGGGATCCGCACCGGTTCGATATGCGCCGCTGCATTCATGCCGGCCATGTCGTCTTCATTCGGAGAGCAAAGTGTGCTAAACGATATGGAGATATCAACAGGGAAGGTATTGAAGCAGGCATGGGAAAACACATGGACGGCAAATCCAAGGGCGCCCGCGGAAGGGACAAGACCACTTCGCGCGACACGATCGAAGAGTGTGCAGCCAGCCTGTTCCGATCCAACGGTGTGGAAAAAACATCGATCAGCGAGATCGTGAAAAAGGCGGGGATCGCCAAGGGAACGTTCTATCTGTATTTCAAGGACAAGGACGATCTCGTGGACACCATCATCAGCCGGTACACGAGAGAATTCCTCGACCAGGTCATCATCCCCTTCCAGAACGTACCCAGGATCATCATCCTCTCGAATGCAATCATCGACTATTTTTCCCGGAACAGAATGCTGCTCGTCGAGCTGAGGAAGAACCTCCACAGCGGCAGGACATATCCCTCGACGCGCCGGACCATCCAGGGCTTTTCCGAGATCATCCTCAATTATCTGAATCAGTACGAAGACTATAAGATCAGCGACTTCGAGCTCTATACCAAGGTCGTCCTGGGGATTATCCTTGATGTCTGCTACAAGGCCCTGATCGAGGAAAACTTCTCTTCTCCCCAGGAGGCGAAAAATATGCTGAGCGATCTCCTGAAGCGTTTCTTCAGCTGCGACTGATTTTTACTTGCTATTTATGACCGATGGTCATATTATTGACTGAGCCAACCGGCACACTTCCCGGCGTACACATGGAGAAGGATGTTTGCCACAATTATTATGACCTTCGGTCATAAAGCAAAGGAGGCGCTCTATGAAGGCAACGTGGGATGTACCTGAAGAGATGCTGGATAATAGAAACGAGTTCCGGGGCGATTTTTATCAGCGCTTCACCCTCCGCACGGCGCGGCAACCTCTGGAGATGACCGGCGGGGTGACCAAGGATTATCTGTTCCCCACATTCTACGGCGACGTGTCCTGCGCCATGGCCGTGTTCATGTGCTCCTATGAGAAAGCCGCGGCCCTGGTGGGAGAGCAGCTGAGCCCTGAGATCGTACCCGTACGAATGCCGAAGGGGCGCGCCCTGGTGGCCTTCTCCTGCTACGAGTATAAAAAGGTCATGGGAGTGCGGCCGTACAACGAGATCGCCATCGCCATCCCGATTATGGTCGATCCGGACTGCAATATCCCTGTTCTGCCCATGATCACCAATTTCTTCAGCCGGTTCGGGTACTATATCGCGGGGATGCCGGTCACCTCGAAGGAAAACACCATCCGGGGCAGAAAGATCTGGGGCCTGCCCAAGGTGACGCAGGATATCGACATATACCACGAGGCAGGGAACTGCATCGTGAAGGCCATGGACACCGGCGGCGAGGTGTACCTGTCTCTTCGCATCCCCACAGAGGGCGCTCCCACCGAGTTCGATGTCAATTCCTACCTGTATTCGCAGCTCGATGGAAGGCTGCTCCAGAGCCGGACAGACTTCAAGGCGACCTTCAACGTAAAGAAAAACATGCAGCTTCTCCTGAAAAAGAACGCGAAGCCGGATGCTCCCTATATCGAGCTGGGCGACACCTCGTTCGCCCCGATGCTCAAAAGGCTCGAGATCGAAGAAGTCCCCTTCCAGACGCGCTATGCCGAGCACATGTCGTCCTGCTTCGACCTGCCCAACGAGCAGGCGCAGAACTGGGCCCGGACGATTCGCGTGAGCGGCTACACCCTGGATGACGAGGCCAGTGTGAAGATCGAGGCCAAAGATCTGAAGATCGCGTTCTTCGGGGCCGGCGCCATCGGTGCTTCCGTAGGCGGCTGGGTCGCTCCTTTCCACGAAGAGACATACTTCATCGATCAGGGGAAAATACTCGACGCACTGAAATCGGACGGCATAACACTCTACCAGGGGGACAGGAAGGAAGAGACGACAGCGAACGTCCGGGTCAAGGTGATCGAAGACCTCTCGGATTTGAAACAGATGGATGTGGTCGTTGTCGGCGTGAAGAACTACAGCCTCGAATCGGTTGCCAGGCTGATCAAGGCCAATACGAGAGACGATGTCATCATCGTATCCATGGCCAACGGGATAGACAATCAGTCGATCCTGCCCAAGTACTTCTCCCGGGTGATCTATTGCATCGTCAGCTACAATGCGTGGATGGACCGGCCGGTAGTCGTAGGATACCAGAAGCGGGGGCCGCTGGTCCTGGGAACGCCCGACAACTCCCTCCAGACCGAGATGAACGCCGTTGCCGGGATCTTCGGCCGGGGCGTGGAAACCGTGGTCACCGATCATCTCCAGGATGCGGCGCATTCGAAGATCGTGGTCAACCTCACCAATCCCGTGACGACCCTGGTGGGCCATGGGTTCAGGGAAATCTCGGATTTCGACACCTTCCAGAAAATCCTCAGCAACACCCTCTACGAAGGGGTCCGGATCGTAAAGACCGCCGGGTTCAGAGAGTGCAAGCTGGGCGGCATGCCCCCGTGGTTCCTTCTGAAGGCCTCGGCCCTTCTTCCGAGGGCTCTCACCAGGCCCCTGTTCAGAAAGAATGTGGCGAAGATGGTCATGTCCAGCATGAGCCAGGACATCATCCAGCGCGGGGGAACCGACTCCGAGCTCGATTCGCTGACCGGATACATCCTCAAGCTTGCCCGGCAGAACCGGATAAGGGCACCGTATAATGAAACCATATACGAGTTCGGAAAAGAGCTCTTCGGCAAGCCGGAGTTCGTTCCCATGGATGTGCGGGACGTATGGGCGAGGATTCAGCAGAAGCTGTGATCCGAAAATACGGGGCGGACTTATTTTTTCTGAAAGAATCCGCCCCCTTTTCCTCCCGGGATCGGTTCATAAGGTTGGTAAGGGCGTCCCCTTCGACTACTTCGGCTACTTCGACTACATTCAACTATCGAGAACGTCACGGATCTTCTCGGACAGGGTCTGGATGTCGAAGGGTTTCTGGATGAACCCATTGCACCCGCGTTTCATGATCTTGTCTGCGTCGCCGTTCATGCTGTAGCCGCTGGAGAGGATGACTTTGACCCCGGGGACTTCGGCCCTGATCCGGTCGAATACCTCTGCACCGCTGATCTCGGGCATGATCATGTCCAAAATCACCAGGTCGATGCTGTCCCTGTGCTCGTGAAACAGCCGCAGGGCCTCCTCGCCGCTTCCCGCCTTCAGGACCGTATAGCCGAGCTTTTCAAGGATCTCACCGCCGACCTCGAGGATCATTCCTTCATCATCGATGAGCAGCACGCATTCCGTGCCGGTGATGACCTCGGCCCGCTTCGTGTCATCATGCTCCGCTACCGACTTGTCCGATGCCGGCAGGTAGATATTGAAGGTGGACCCGATGCCCATCTCACTGTATACGTTGATGAAGCCTCCGTGATTGCGGACGATCCCGTAGGCCGAGGCGAGCCCGAGGCCGGAGCCGCGCGACTTGTCCCTGGTGGTGAAAAAGGGTTCGAACACCCGCTGGAGGATCGCCTCGTCCATCCCCACCCCGGTATCGGTGATCGAGATCCGCACGTATCTGCCTGGCCGGGCATCGTAGGCCCGGACATAGGCCTCGTCGAGGTGCAGATTCTCCGACTTCAACAGAAGCTCCCCGCCACCCGGCATGGCGTGCCACGCGTTCACGTACAGGTTGAGCAGGACCTGCTCGATCTGCCCCTTGTCGACCTCCACGCACCAGAGGTCACCCTGGAGATCCGTATGCACGGAGATCTCCTTTTTGGCATGACCGAACATGTCCGATGTCGTGAGGACGAGTTTGTTCAGGTCAGTGGGCGCCACCTCGTACTTGCCGCCCCGGGCGAATCCAAGGAGTTGCCTGGTGAGGTCGGATCCACTCCGTATGCATTGCTCGATATTTTCGATCCTCTTGGGGTCGGGACTTGACGTATGCAGGTTAAGGCTCAGGAGGGACACGTTCCCCTGGATGGCCATGAGAAGGTTGTTGAAGTCATGGGCGAGGCCCCCGGCAAGGGTCCCGACTGCCTCCATCTTTTGAGCCTGCAGGAGCTGCGCCTCAAGCCGCTTGCGCTCCGTCACGTCCCGGGCGATCCCCCTGAAGCCGATGATCTCGCCTGTGGAATCACGGATTGCGGACATGGTCATTGCAATGGTCCCGGTGCCCCCGTTCCCCTTGCTGATGTCGAGGTCGATGATCTCCTCCGACAGGCCGGTCTGCCTGATCTGCTCAGTCACACGATCGATTGTCCTTTTGGACTTCGGGGGGATGAGACCACGGACATCGGTCCCCAAGAGCTTGTCCCTTGTGTACCCGAAGATCGCACATAGGGAATCGTTGAAGAAGGTGAGGGCGCCAGTGGTGTCGAGTTCGAAATACCCCTCCCTGATATTATCGAGGATGGAACGGTATTTGGCCTCGCTCTCCCGCAGGGACTCCTCGGCAATCTTGCGGTCGGTGATGTCCATGACCGAGATGATCCCTGCCGGGCTTCCGCCCAGCATGGTGAAGGCACCGGAGAGGTCCACCCAGATCTCTCTTCCCTGCTTGGAGATGATCTTGAACTCATAGCGCCGGATAGTGTCCTCGCCCTGCTGGCGCTTTTGACCTCGCTGCTGGACCATGTGCCGGTAGTCGGGATGCACGATGTCCCAGAAGTTCATGTTCCTGAGCTCATCTGCGCTGTATCCGCTGATTTTCTCGGCAGCCGGGTTTGAATAAGTCCACTTGTCGTTCTGGTAGAGCATGATCGCCGTGGGTGTGGAATCCGCCAGCACCCTGAACTTCTCCTCGCTCTCGCGCAGGGCAGCCTCCACCTCCATGCGCTGGGTCAGGTCCCGGCCTACGCCGATCCTGCCGATGGGCCTGCCCGCACTGTCCCACACGGTCGTGGCATTGATTTCGACTGGGATTCTCCTTCCATCCGCTGCCATGATGTCCATACGGTACATAGGCACATCCTTCCCGGACAGTCCCTGCTGGAACATGTCCGTGGTGCGCTCATGGTATGCGGGGTCGATGATATCCGTGTAGGGACGGCCGTAGAGGTCTTTGATCCGGTACCCGGTGATCTTTTCGAATTGGGGGCTGAGGTAGGTGATCCTGCCCTGGGTGTCCAGGGAGAAGACCACATCCGTGAGGGTCTTGAAGATGAGCCGGTACTTGCGCTCACTTTCTTCGAGGGACTTCTCCGCTTCCCTTCTTTTTGCCACAAGGGCCTGTGCCAGAAAACCGAAGATCACGATCACGACCAGGAAACCGGTGCGAACCACGATTTCATGGATGTCGGGCGACAGGATTTCCTCGATGAGGTTCTTGTTGTGGGAGAAGTACACATGGATCAGAGCCTCACCGATCCAGAAGAGGAGCCCGATAAGCACGCCCAGGAGTCCGAGATGCTCTGTGATCCGCAATCGAGTGTTGTATGCCGTCATGCCACACCCTCAAGATATCAGTCTCACTTCGATCCTTCTCTTTTCGTCATTTGATGGAAAAAAATTGAACAGGGCTTCTCTATGCCCCTAAAGAGGGGCGTGCCTTCATAACAGGGGCGTATAAAGGAGCCCCTGTTTCGATGTATGAGGTTTCAAGCGCCATGGGGTCAGGTCAGGTCATGGGGTCAGGTCTCGACATATGACACTGGGAGTGTCATATGTCGAGACCTGACCCCTGGGGTTCGCTGGGGTTCGATCGAAGGGGTTCCCAAAGAAGGCCGAATGTTTTCAGCCGGATGGAGAGATCCTGCCGGCGATGGCGGAGCGCACTTCCGAGCAGATCTGATCGTAGTCCTTGCCTTGAGGATAGACCGGGTCGCACACGGTTATGCCGATGCTTCCCGGACGGGGCAACACGGCGCCGCGGGGCATGGCTTCGTACGAGCCCCGGATGGCCAGCGGTACGACCGGGACGCCCAGCTCCCGGCTCAGGATCGCGAAGAGTTTCTTGAAGGGCGCGATCTGCCCGTCCCTGGTTCGGGTGCCCTCGGGGAAGATCACCATGTTCCTCCCGCTCCTGATCGCCGCGGCGATCTTCTGTAGCGAGGATTTCAGGTCACGGTCGATGTCCACCACAATGAGCTGCGAACCCTGGACGAGCCGGGAGCCCAGGCGCGAACGGTAAAGGGGCTTTTCTTTCGCCACAAAGCAGGTGTGGGCCATTACCTGTTCGGGCAGCGTTGCGACCAGCAGAGGTGCGTCGAGATAGCTCTGATGGTTCGGTGACATGATGAAGGGCCTTTCGGGAAGCTTCTCCAGACCCTCCACCCTGGTGCGGAACATCACCCGGACAAAAAACGCGATCGCGGATCTCAGCAGGCGCATGCCGGAAGAAGCCTGCGGCAGGGGCAGATCGATGTCCGCGTTCAGGATCTCTTCCCAGCTTGCCGGGGAGCTTTCCATGCGGGTCTTTCCGTCCCGGATGAAGCCGGCAAGGGCTTTCACCGTGGTGTAGTCGGACAGTTCGTTGTCGGAGAGCGCGAGGCCGAAGGTGTTTTCGACGGAAACGGCCAGCTCCACCTTGCCCAGCGAATCGAGGCCGATATCCAGGTCGAGGTGGTCGTCCGGGTAGATGCGTCTGCCGGTCATCTCCTCGAGCAGCGATTTGAGGAGCGTATACTCGGGGTAGCCGGGATCGGGCACATCCCGGGGTGTGTCTTTTCCATGGGTTTCCACCGTGTCCAGGAGGAACCGCTGGAGCTTGCCGAGGTTGGTCTTGGGCAGGGGGCTCCGTGCGATGGAGACGTCGGCGATCTTTTTATAGACCGGAACCGAGCTGTTGTAGAGGCCGATCACCTTTCCTTTGACGGTCTCCATGATGTTGCTGATATTCATTTTCCTGAGGAGCTCGTAGTTGGGGTGGACGAGGGCGGTGAGCCTGCCTCCGCGCAGGAGCACGCCTACTTCCTCAACCAGGGGCGAAAGCGAGAGGATGTGGTTTTCGATCTCTTCGGGGTCGATGTTCTTGCCGCTCGGCAGCACGATCATATCGTCCTTGCGGCCGGTCACGTGCACATACCCGTCACTGTCGATGTAGCCTGCATCGCCGGTGTAGAACCACCCGTCGACGATTCTTCGGGCCGTTTCTTCGGGGTTGTTATAATACCCCTTCATCACGTGCGGGCCTCTTGTGACGATCTCTCCGTCCACGATCTTTATCTCTGTCCCCGGAAGCGGCAGGCCGGCGGCGCCCAGCCTGATCCGGTCGAAGGGGTTGAACGCGATGATGGGGGCCGTCTCGGTCAGACCGTACCCTTCGTCCAGAATGAACCCCAGGGCGCGCATGTCCCTGGCCAGGCCGCTGTCGAGCTTCGAACCTCCGGATGCATACAGCCTCGTGTGCCCGCCGAAGTTCGCGTGAATCTTTGCAAAGAGCTTCCTGCTGAAACCCACGGAGTCTGCCTTGCGGGCGAGAAACACGAGCAGCCGCAGGGCCGGGTTTTTGTTGATCCGGCTGAATATGGTCTTGTGGAAGAGCTCATAGATCCTCGGAACACCAATGAAAAAGGTGATCTTGTGCTCCTGCATGGCCTTCAGAATGGCCGCGGCGTTGAGGTCGCGGACATACACCACGGTGGCCCCGACGTGCAGCGGCAGGAAGATGGTGCCCTGCATGGGGTAGATGTGGTGAAAGGGGAGCAGCCCGATCACCCGGTCATCTTCCCGCATGATGTCGAAATCGATGAGGCCTTGGATCGTGGCCATGAGGTTTCTGTACGAGAGCATGACCCCCTTGGGCGCTCCGGTGGTGCCGGACGTATAGACAATGAGGGCCGTGTCCTCCTCATCGAGCTCCCGGCGGAGCTCGGGCAGGTCGCCGGAGGGGAGGCTCATCTCTTCGAACACGATGATTTCCGGGTCATGATCGAGCAGCCCGGAAATGCGGGAGAGATTCTGCGCGCCCTTTTCAGAGGTAAAGACTGCAGAGGGTCTGCAATCGTTCAGGATACGGGCAAGGGTGTTGTCCGCCATCAGAAAATCGAGGGGGACGACGATTCCGCCGTGGTTCCAGATGCCGTAGCACGCGTAGATCCACTCGAGCCGGTTCTCGGCGTAGAGCGCCACCCGGTCTCCGTGCTCTATGGAGAGAACCGATGCGAATTCCCTGACACGGCCCATGAGCTCGCGGTAGGACACCGTGGAGGGACCATCGATCAGGGCGGTCTTGTTGTAGTCTTTCAGAATCACTGTTGTCTCGCGCGTTTTGTCGTATCTGGATTCTGCCGGTTCGAATATGCATATCTTTAATAACACCTAGGAGATGATCATACAAGCCCAGATTCGGGGACGGGTTCACATTAAAAATGTCGTTCAGCGCAGGTTGTATCCCCCTTCTTAGTTCGCATGTTGAAGGACTTTGAAGATGGGGTCACATTCCCGTTCAAGCTTGTGGCTTCAGTAGGGTCCAGGGCTTGCCGTTGAAGGTTCATACCCTTCATATAAGAGGCCGGCAGCGCCCCGTACCCGGAGCCGCAACAGAAGGCCTCGGGTGACCATCGGGATGAATCTGAATGGCAAATGAGTAGATTTTGCCGGACCCGGTTGCTATAATATTACCCGGTTGTATTTTCATGGCATAGGAGGTCGTTATGGGGAGGTATGCGAGGAACTCGAGTAAGGAGATACCGTATCATGTGATCAACAGGGGGAACAATCACCAGCCGATATTCTTCCGGGAAGACGATTATCTGTTTTTCCACAAAGCCCTTGATCAGGCCAGAAAGAAATATCCGTGCAAGATATTCAGCTACGTCCTGATGAAGAACCATTTTCATCTGATAATCGAGGCACAGGAGCAGGCGGAGAATTTGGCAGGGTTCATGAAGTACGTCTGCCAGCGGCACGGCCAGTATATCAACAAGCGCTACAAGCGAAGCGGGAGCCTGTGGGAGGGGCGGTTCAGGAGCAGCCCGATTTCAAAGGACCGGTACATGCTTGCGTGCAGCCGGTACATCGAGATGAACCCGGTGCGGGCCTTCCTGGTGAGCGAGCCGGGTGAATACAGGCACAGCAGCTATCGTTCGAAGGTGGGCATGAGTGCTCCTGGATATGTGTCCTTTGACCCGTGCTACCTGTCTCTGGGAGATACCGAAGAAGCGAGACAACGCGAGTACAGGAAGCTCTTTGAGTGCAGCATCCCCGAAGATGAATGGAAAAACATCCGGGAAGCCGTACAGAGAAACTGGGCATATGGAGACAACCGTTTCCGCAGACAGATGGAAACAGCGCTCGGCAGAAAATTCGAGCTCAGAAGGCCGGGTAGAAAAGTACGGGAAAACCGGGAGGGTGTAATGTGAACCCGTCCCCGAATAGGGGGCAAGGCATTGACAACTCTTCTTTTCATGGGATAGAGTCTCTGCTCGTGAACGCACAAGGAGGAAGGAAAGGAATGGATTACAAGGATACGTTGTGCCTGCCCAAGACAGAGTTCCCCATGAAGGCATCGCTCGCGAAAAAAGAGCCCGATGTGCTCAAGCGCTGGGAGGATGAAGACCTCTACGGCAAGATACTGGAAAAGTCCCGGGACTGGAAAAAGTTCATTCTTCACGACGGTCCCCCCTATGCCAACGGACACATTCACCTCGGCACGGCACTCAACAAGATCCTGAAGGATATTATCATCAAGTCGCTCTTCATGATGGGGCACAACACCTTCTATCGCCCCGGATGGGACTGCCACGGCCTGCCAATCGAGCACCAGGTGGAGATCGAGCTCGGCAAGAAGGGCTCCGGGATGTCCAAGGCCGAGATCCGGAGAAACTGCCGGGAGTATGCTGCCAGATTTCTCGACATCCAGCGCGACGAGTTCAAGCGCCTGGGCGTGCTCGGGGTCTGGGACGACCCATATGTCACCATGGACTACGGCTACGAGGCCACCATTGTCCGCGAGCTGGGCAAGTTCATCGGCAACGGCTCCATCTACAAGGCCCGCAAGCCCGTCTACTGGTGCGCAAAATGCGGCACCGCCCTGGCCGAGGCCGAGGTGGAGTACCACGACCAGAGCACCCCTGCCATCTTCGTGCGGTTCAAGATGATCTCCGACATCTCCGAGAAGGTGCCCGAGCTCAAACCATACAAGGACGACACCTCCATCGTGATCTGGACCACCACGCCGTGGACCATCCCGGCCAACCTGGCCATCGCCCTGCACCCCGACCTGGAGTACTCCGCGGTCAAGACGAAAGACCATGGCGTGCTCATCCTGGCCACCGACCTGGTGGACGATGTGATGCGCCAGATCGGGGTGAGCGAGTACAGCACCCTGGCCGTGTTTAACGGCAGCCTGCTGGAGCGCCTCAAGGCAAGGCACCCGCTCTACGACCGCGAGTCGCTGCTCATCCTCGCCCCGTTCGTCACGCTGGAGGCGGGCTCGGGCGTGGTCCACATCGCGCCCGGCCACGGCGAAGAGGACTACGAGATCGGCAAGGCCTACGGGCTCGAGGTCTACGCGCCCGTGGACAACGAGGGCCGATTCACCAAGGACGTGGGGCCCGAGTTTGCAGGACAGTTCGTGTTCGACGCCAACGACAACGTCAACACCGCCCTGAAGCGCGAAGGCGCGCTCCTGGCCGTGGATACCTACGCGCACTCCTATCCCTACTGCTGGCGGTGCAAGAGCGCCATCATCTTCCGCTCGACCAGCCAGTGGTTCATCTCCATGGAGCACGGCGACCTGCGCAAGAAGGCCTTGGACGAGATCAACCGGGTCCGGTGGATCCCCTCGTGGGGAAGGGACCGGATCTACTCCATGTTGGAAAACCGGCCCGACTGGTGCATCTCGCGCCAGCGCGCCTGGGGCGTGCCCATCCCGGTGTTTGCCTGTAAGAACTGCGGCGAGATCCTCATGTCGGAAGAAATCGCCATGCACGTGGCCGACATCTTCGAGAAGGAGGGCGCCGACGCCTGGTTCATCAGGCCCGCGTCCGAGCTCCTGCCTGCGGGCACCGCGTGCAGCGCTTGCAAGGGCAGCGAGTTCGTCAAGGAAGAAGACATCGTCGACGTGTGGTTCGACTCCGGGGTGAGCTATGCCGCGGTGTGCGAGAAAGACCCGAGGCTGGGAGTTCCCGTTGAGATGTATCTGGAGGGCTCCGACCAGCACCGCGGGTGGTTCCACAGCACCCTGCTCGCCTCGGTGGGCACCAGAGGCAGGGCGCCCTACGAGTCCGTGCTCACCCACGGGTTCGTGGTGGACGGCGAGGGCCGGAAGATGTCCAAGTCGCTGGGCAACACGATCTTGCCCCAGGAGATCATCTCAAAGTACGGCGCAGAGATCCTGAGGCTCTGGTCGAGCGCGCAGGACTACAAGAACGACATCCGGATCTCCGACGAAATCGTCAGCCGCCTGGTCGAGACCTATCGCAGGGTCCGCAACACCTCGCGGTTCATGCTGGGCAACCTGCACGACTTCGACCCGGGTAAGGACATGGTGCCTTATGAAAACATGCTCGAGCTCGACCGCTATGCGCTGCATGTCACGCAGAAGCTCATCGAGAAAGTCAGGAGGGCATACGAAGACTACGAGTTCTATGCCATCTACCAGCAGGTGCACAACTTCTGCGTAGTGGACATGAGCTCGTTCTATCTGGACATCCTCAAAGACCGGCTCTATGTCTACAAGCCGGATTCGATCGAGCGCAAGTCGGCCCAGAGCGCCATCTTCCGGATCATCATGGACCTCACCCGGCTCATCGCCCCGGTCCTGGCGTTCACGGCCGAAGAGATCTGGGACCACATCCCCGCCTTTGGCGGAAAAGAAGAAAGCGTGCACCTGTCCTCCATGCCTGCAGTCGATGCTTCGCTCATGGACGAGGCCCTTGCCGGCAAGTGGGAGCGCGTCCTGCTGCTGCGGCAGGAGGTGTCCAAGGAGATGGAGCAGGCCCGCAGGGACAAGGTGATCGGGCATCCTCTGGATGCGAAGGTCACGCTCTCTTCCGAGGGCAACACGCTGGACTTCCTCAGGAAGATCGAGCCCATGCTCGACGATATCTTTATCTGCTCGAGCGTGGAGGTGGCGCAGGGCGACGGCGGCTATGGCGAGAGCGAAAGCTTCGACCATCTCAAGATCGAGGTGTCCAAGGCCCCGGGCGGCAAGTGCCCCAGGTGCTGGCATTACCGGGAGGACATCGGGCAGAACCCCGCCTTTGCCGAGCTGTGCACCCGTTGCGCGGCCCAGCTGGGTTGATGCGGCATGTTTTTAAGGTAAGTCTGTGGCGAAGAAGAACGGGAACGGCCGGACATTCGATGACGAGATCGTAGAAATCTCCCGGGAGTCTGTTGATCGGGAGCGGGGCGGAGGGCTCCGCTCCATTCTGATGTGGGGAGCCTTTCTGGTGCTTCCCCTCTACCTCGCCGACCAGCTCACCAAGTGGCTCGTGTGCCGGAATGTGGAGATCGGCACGGGCTTTGCGGTGATCCCCGGCTTTTTCGACATCATCCACGTGAGAAACACCGGGGCCGCCTTCGGCATCCTCAGGGGCATCCCCGAGCCGGTGCGCACCTACTTCTTTCTGGGCATCACGGTGGTGGCCCTGGCCGCGGTCTTCTTCATCTTCTGCAAGGCCGGGGATAAGCCGTGGTATTTCAAGGTGATCCTGAGTCTGGTTGTCGCAGGCGCACTGGGCAACATCACCGACAGGTTCCTTCTGGGCGAGGTGGTGGATTTTCTCAGCTTCTATATCGGACGGTTCCGGTGGCCCACCTTCAACCTTGCCGACACGTACATCTCCATCGGCATGGCCGGGCTTCTCGTGTCGGTTTTGGTTTCACCCAGGGATCAGGAGTGAGTTCCCGTTCGAGAGAAATGTGAACCCGTCCCCGATATCCCGGAGTGAGTTCCCGTTCGAGAGAAATGTGAACCCGTCCCCGAAAACTACACCACCCATTCCTCGGGCTTGATGAGCGAGGGGATGTTGACCAGGATGACCATCTGCTCCTGCTGGTCCTTGTACACGCCCTCGATGAAGTCGGTTGGGATGGATGCGGAAAAGACCGGCGTCTTCTGGACACGATCCGGGTCGATCACCAGCACGTCGGCCACATTGTCCACCACCATTCCCATGACCCGCGTGTCGATCCTGACGATGAGGAACACGGTGAGCGGGGTGTACTCGCGGGGTTCCAGGCCGAACTTGAGCCTGAGATCGAGCACGGGTACCAGCTCTCCCCTGAGGTTGATCACACCCTTGATGAAGGAGGGCACATTGGGCAGCAGGCTGATGTCCTGGCAGCCGATGATCTCCTCGATGGTCTGGATGGGCACGGCATAGGTCTCGCTCTCCAGAGAGAAGGTGATGAAGGAGGTGTTGTCCTCCTTTGTCTCCTCGTGGGCTGCGGTGCTGAAGGCGATCTTTTCCTTTGCCGGCCTCTGCTCCTCCGGGGCATCTTCATGCGGCTCCAATGGCTCCGGCTCCGACGGTTTCCCGGAGATCTCCGGCGCCGGCTTCTTCCTGGGCCTGAACACGGCCTCGGCGGTTTTTTCCGGCCTGGGCTCGGCCGACTTCGTGCCGAGCATGTCCGGCTTTATCTGGATGACGGCGTCGCCGTCGATCTTGAGGGCCACGGGGATCATGTCGGGCTCCATGATGGTCGCGTAGAGGATCGCGTTTTCGCCTTTCCCGGTTTCCTGCGATGCCATGATCTCGCCCAGGTTCTTCAGCTCGGTGAGAAACTCGTTGAGCTTTTTCCCCTTCAGTTTCACGTTCAGGACATAGATCTGGCTGGTCTCCAGCTTTTTCAGCACTGACGCGTCGTCGATGCCGAAGGAGGCCAGTACCGTGCCGGCTGCAGAGGCGGTGGATGACGCGCCCTTCGCCGCAGAGGCGGACCCGGCGCTGTCGATGATGGCCTGAAGCTGGATGAGATGCTCGGAGATGTCCATGTCGTTGCTGGCGGTCACGTCTTCGAACATGCTCTTGAGCATGTCGGCAGCCTGGAGAAGAGGATTGGATATCTCGCTGGTGGGCACGATCTTGCCCGCACGGATAAGATTCAGGACATCCTCCAGCCTGTGGGCGAGTTCGCCGATGTTCACGAGATCGAGAAACTTGGCCGAGCCCTTTATGGAGTGGGCCGCCCGGAACACCCGGTTGATGACCTCGGGATCGACCTTTTCCATGTCGGCTTCTATCTTGATGAGATCCTCTTCGATGTCTGCAATGTGCTCTCTTGATTCGGTAACGAACTCCTCAATCAGCTCGTCGAATTCACCCACGTTCGTTTCCTCCCGAGATTATAGTCTTTTTACTTCATCGGCAGGGTAGGGGGAGTGACTTTAAAGGTTGTTGACACGAATCGTACAATCCGAGTATATATCTGAACAAATTTGAACAGGGAGGCCCTTTTGTGCAGAAGATGAAAATCTGCCTGCTTGCAATGTTCGTTGTTTTTCTCCTGGGCATGGCGGGATGCGGGAACAGCGGCGGAGACTCGGCAGAGGTCACGGCCCCGATCCAGATGCAGGTGTCAACGGAAAACCTTCATCCCAAGATGGGCCTGTCGGGCTTCATACTGGGCACCTTCATGCTTCTGAATGCCTATGTGATCATCCTGATCAGCTGTGCCGCCCTCATCATCAAGGAACAGACCTTCAAGAAGGCGACAGACGCGCTGCGCATGGGGTTGCAGATGCTCAACCCCGGTCAGGGCGGCGAGGGCACGTGCCTCAAGCTCCTCTCCCTGCTCTCCAATGGCGAAACCAGGTTCAAGGCGGGCACGGCGGGCCTGATCTGCGGGCTTCTCCTCGCCTATATCGGCGCCTGGATCGCGGTATAGCCTTCTCTCGGAGAGCCGGCTGATACAAGAACAGCATGATTGCGATCATTGATTACCGTGCAGGAAACCTGCGCTCGGTCGAGCGCGCATGCAGGCACCTGAATCTCGTCTGCAGGATCACCTCCAGCCCGCAGGAGATCAGGGATGCCGACCGGGTCATATTCCCCGGGGTGGGAGCTGCCGGCAAGGCCATGGAGACCATCATATCCCTGGGTCTGGACGCCGTTATCCGCGAGGTGGCGGACAGAGGCACCCCCTTTCTGGGCATCTGCCTGGGCACGCAGATCATTCTGGACGAGAGCCGGGAAGACAGTGCCCGGTGCCTGGGCATTATCCCGGGGACGGTGGAGAGGTTTCCCGAGACCATGGGCGAGAAGATCCCCCACATGGGGTGGAACACGCTTGAGAAACGCATCGAGCACCCGCTCCTGGCCGGGATAGATCCCAAGGCGCAGTTCTACTTCGTCCATTCCTACTATCCGCAGCCGCTCCACGAGGACGATGCGGCTGCACACACCTTCTACGGCATCCGATTTGTCTCGATGATCGCCCGGGGCAATGTGGCAGCCGTCCAGTTTCATCCCGAAAAGAGCGGGCGGCCCGGACTGGCCCTGCTCGAAAACTTCAGCAGGTGGGACGGTAAAGCGTAGGCGTCAGTGCGCGGACCTCAGGATACCCAGCCGTTCCTGCCGATGAGCTTGACGAACCGGCACCCTCCCAGTGATTCTTCCTGGATGCCGTCCTTCGTGCGCACGATGCGCCTGAGCTCCTGGAGGCTCTCGTCTCCCACGGGAATGATGAGCCTTCCGCCCTCGCCGAGCTGCTCGATGAGCGCCTCGGGCACGTGGGGCGCGCCCGCGGTGACTACGATGCCGTCGAAGGGCGCCTCTTTGGCAAGCCCTAAAGAGCCGTCGCCGATGCGGATGTTGATGTTAAAGTATCCCAGCTCGTCGTGGACCTTGCGTGCCCGCGACGCCAGGGCGCTGATCCGCTCGATGGAATGCACGATTCCGCACAGCCGGGAGAGGATGGCCGCCTGGTAGCCCGAGCCGGTGCCGATCTCGAGGATCTTCTCCTGGGGCTTCGGCATCAGCGACTGGGTCATGAGCGCGACCATGTAGGGCTGGGAGATGGTCTGACCGAATCCGATGGAGAGGGGGTAGTCGTCATAGGCCCGGTACTTGAGGTATTCCTCCACGAACTTGTGCCTCGGGACCTCCCGAAAGGCGCCGAGTATCCGCGTGTCAGTAATGCCCCGGGCCTCGAGCTGCTCCTTTACCATGTGCTGACGGGCAAGAACCGGATCCATGTCTTCTCTACCACCGTGTTTTTCTTCTGCTGAGAACTGAAACTCATTCTAAGGGATTATGCGGTTTCTGACAACATGAAAACAGTGCGATGAGCCCTTAAGGGGGCTTCCATTCTATCCATGATGAGCTATATATTCTTCATGGTCTTCTTCTTGGCTGCTCACTGCCCGGTTTCTCTCCTTGACCCTCCCGAAATCCTATAGTAGGTATTTAGTAGATGGATTTTATTAAGATAATAAAAACATCCAGATTCCTTGATCCTGCCCGGGACTTTGCCGAGACGCAGCGGTTTTCCGAGGTGCGGGTAGATCCCCTCACCGGCCATACGAGCAGGGTTCTGGATTTCCCGGTCAAGGAGATCGGCCGGGAGAACCTGAGCGGGCTTGTGGAGGATTCCCGGGCCTGCTGCCCGTTCTGCCCCGAGGTGGTGGGGCAGGTGACGCCCAAGTTCCATCCCGATCTGCTGAGGCAGGAAAGATACGCCAGGGGAGAGGCCCTGTGCGTGCCCAACGCGTTTCCCTACGATGAAAACGGCGCGGTGTGCATCATGAGCAGGCAGCACTATCTGGCCCTGAAGGACTTTTCGGCAGACATTCTGGAGGACGCTTTCCAGTGCTGCTTCGTCTATCTCAAGGACGTTGTCCTGACCCAGCCCGACATGGTCTATCAGTCGGTAAACTGGAACTACATGCCCCTTGCGGGCGGTTCGCTCGTACATCCGCACCTGCAGATAACGGCATCGAGCTCGTCGACCAACTATTACACCGACATGGTGCCCGCCCTCGAGCGGTATGAGCGCGAGCACGGCAGGGGCTTCTGGTCGGACCTGCGGGACGAGGAGTGCAGGGCCGGGGAGCGGTGTATCGCCGCGACAGACGACATCACCTGGCTTGCCGCCTTTGCGCCGATGGGGGTGTTCGACGTTCTGGGCGTTCTACACCGGGCGCACGGCCCGGCGGATGTGCAGGAAGAGCTCCTGCACGAGGTGGTGCGGGGAGTCCTGCGTGTGCTGGGCTACATCGACTCTCTGCACATGCATTCTCTGAACATGTCGCTGTACTTTCTTCTTGACAATTCCCGGTTTGTCCCGCACCTAAGGATATGTCCGCGGGTGAGCATTCCACCGTTCGGCACCAGTCAGATCAATTACATGAAGATGCTCCACAACGAAACCCTGACCACGCTCAAGCCGGAAGAGGTCTGCAGCGATCTCAGGGCGGTCTGGCATGAATGAGCGAGGCATGAGGTTTCGTTATCCATCGTTTTTCAAGAGGGGGAGTGAATGATGAAGAAGCTGATCCTGGCAATGTTGTTTTGTTTCTGCGGCACGTCGTTGTATGCCGCGTCCACGCCCGAAGTCATCTGGGTGGGCGGCGCCTGGCGCCTCTCGGACGAATCGGCCCCGATCTTCATGGCGGACACCTTTCTGTCGCTGGGGCAGGTGGACTCTACCTATCTCTTCACCGAGCCCCTGGTCTTTCTGAAAGGGGGGGAGATCGGCCTGGGCCTCGGCGCGGGGGCGCGGGTCCCTATACTGGACGGGCAGGCCCTGGCGGGCTACAACGTATTCTTCGACTACACCACGGACGACTATCACAAGCGCCTGACCACAGGGGCGGAGTTTTTCTATCCCACGTTCTCGGCCCATCTCAACGCCTATCTCCCGTTCTCGGACGAACACAACAGGAGGGAGGCGTTGCCGGGCATCGACCTCGCCCTGGGCATCCCCATCCCCAACGCGAGCTTCATCACGCTGTGGCCAAGCCTGTATTACTACGACGGCAGGGACGAGGACGATCTGAAGGGCCTGGGCTTCGCCGTTGAGGTGAAACCCGTAAAGGCCCTCTCCGTGACCGTAGGCGGCCGGAACGACGCCCTTGAATCAGGAAGGGACCGGGGCGAGATCTATGCCATGATCCAGTTCACGCTTCCCATGGAGCGGCTGGGAGAAGACCTCTTCAAGTTCGAAAAGGGAGAGTATCCGCTCAATGTCAACGCCCTGCTCGATCACCGGGTGGTGCGCGAGTCCTTTATCACCTACGAACACAGCCTGCCCTGACACCCAGGGTTGGGACTTGACTTCACGGGCGATTCTCCTCTATAGAGTACGACGGTAACGGGAAGTGGCTCAGCCTGGTAGAGCACAGCGTTCGGGACGCTGGGGTCCGGGGTTCAAATCCCCGCTTCCCGACCA
>JAHDKO010000061.1 GCA_018436855.1 Deltaproteobacteria bacterium
CTACCCATATTGAAAGAAAAATACGGATTCGGAAAGGTAAGGGACAGCATCCGTGCTGGTGTCACATTTATCTCTGCAAGAAAACGTCTTGCAATGGCAGAGCCTTTTCTCCTTGACAGAACCTTTTAATGGGTGACCCCGTGACTGTGCTGACCCCGTGACTGTGACCCCATGACTGATTACCACTGAAGTATTAGAGCTCGGGCAGCAGGACCGTGAACGTGGTGCCCTTTCCGGGTTCGCTTTCCACGGTTACCGCGCCCCCGAAGTCTTTGACGAGCCCCTGTACCACGGGGAGGCCGAGCCCGCGGCCCTCACGCTTCTCCTTGGTGGTGAAAAAGGGCTCGAAAATGTGCTTCAGGGTTTCTTCGTCCATGCCCATGCCGGTGTCTAACACCTGGATGCGGACATACCGCCCCGGCGTCAGGTCGGGCGATATCCTCAGAGCCGACTCTTCATCAAGGACGTCGCGCGCGAGCCTCACCTCCATGACACCGCCGGTTTTCTGCATCGAAGAGCCCGCGTTGCTGCCGAGGTTGATCAGCAGCTGTTTGATCTGGACCGGGTCTGCCAGCACCCGGGCGCTCTTCACCTCCACCGCGCGCCGGATCTCGATGGTGCTGGGAAGCGACGCCCTCAAGAAATTCACGGCCTCCCGGAATGTGGGGACCAGGTCCATGGGCACCTTTGCCGGAAGGGTCCTGCGGCCGAAGATGAGAAGATTCCTCACCAGATCGATTCCCTGATAGGTGGCCTGCAGCATCTCCTCAAGGATGGGGTAGGACGGGTTCTGCTCTCCCACATCCTGCATGAGCACCTCGGTATCGATGAGGATCGGGGTGAAGGCGTTCTTGAGGTTCTGTGCTATCCCGCCCGCAAGGTTCCCGATGGCCTCCATCTTCTGGATCTGGAGGAGCTGGTGCTGAAGCCTCACCTCGTCGGTCACGTCGCGCGCCAGCAGGATGAAATTGATGATCCGGCCCTGCTCGTCATAGACCGGAGACACGGCGAGATCCACCTCGATGATATCTCCGGACGCCTTTTTTCTCGTCCGGCGTCCTGTCCATTTTTTTCCTTCTTTTTCAGCTCTGCCGATTGTTTCCTGGTACGATTCGTTGGGGAAAAAGTCGGTGAGGTCACTGATAGACCTGCCGATCAGCTCCTGTTTCCCCAGATCGCTCAGAACCTCGAAGGCGGGATCGACATACACGATCCGCCACAGGTGATTGAAGATCACCACACCTTCATCCGCCTGCTCGATGGCACTGGCCAGACGGATCAGCTCCTTTTCCATCTGGATGCGTTCGCTGATGTCGATCCCGATGCCGATCTGCGAGCCGTCCGAGAGAAAGACATTCGCCCAGGAGCTCTGCAGGATTTTCCCTGTTCGGGTGGTGAGTTCGAGGTCTTTCCACCCGGGCCTGGCCTTCATCATGAACTCCCACACCTCTTTCCGGTATACCGTGTCGGGAAACATGGCGGCCATGAGATTCATGTGCCTGGCCTCCCCCATCGACCACCCGGCCAGCCGCTCGAATGCCTTGTTCACTAGTCTGACCGCGCCGGATGAGTCGAAAAAAACCAGCATCACGGGAATGTTGTCGATGATCGTCACCAGGAGCTCTTTCTGCTCTTCCAGCATCCGGCTGGTCCGCCTCAGATTCTTCGTGCGCTCCTGCACCCGATGTTCGAGCTCCTGCTTGGTCCGGGTGAGATCATCCCTGGCGTTCTTCAGCTCGGTGATATCCTCGAAGAAAACAATCGACCCTTCAGCTGAAGGCACGCAGCGGAACGAGAGCCAGATATTCTCCGGGGCCGGACAGTTCGCCTCGAAGCTCGCGGCCGTGCCGCGTGCCGCGGCCCTGTCCATCTCCCGGTAAAAACGCCTTGCCACGGAGGCGGGGAAAACCTCGCGAAAGGACCTCCCTTCGATCTCTCCCCGAGGCCGGTGCAGCAGCTCGGACGCAAAGGAATTTGCATAGGTTATGCGCGCGGACGTATCCATCTGCAGTGCTCCCATGTTGAGCCTGTCGAAGAGCTCCCTCATCCCTGTCGCGTCCGCAGTCTTTTCCGTCCCGTCCTGCATGGGTAGTTTTCTCCTGACCTGAAGCGCTGACTCATCCATACTCCTTTTCAGGCGGCCTCCTTCAGAAGGTATATCAAGGCACACCCTTTTCTTACGGTTTTCCCGGCAGGCAGGCTCCCGGCGATCAATGGCCGGCGAACGGCTGGTACCGGAAGAACTCGTTACTATTATAGTATAGGATCCCCTGTGCCCATGGTCTATGGGTTCCTTCCCGCGGACACTGAACCCTTTGACGCCCCGAGCCGGGGGAAGTCCTCTTGAGTGAAGCTTGAGCAGCGGCCGTTTGCCGGTATTATAAATCTCGGGGCAGGATAAAAGGATTCTCATCATTTCCGCATGCCTGAAATAAGGCGCATCCGTCAGTGTTATCGATGAGGCTTTTTTAAACCCCGGGCCAGGATTATGCTTGAGGATCGAATCATTCAACGAATTATCGAAACCTGGGAGCTGGACCAGGCTCACCCTCTGCACGAGAAGATCCTCTCTCCCCTTCCTCCCTTTCATCTCCTGAAGGAGGTTGTGGAAATCGCCTATCTGGCCAGTCTCGAACAGGAGGAAGGCAGGCCGATCCGTTTCGCGCTCGTCATGGTCGGGCCTTCCACGGACAGAGACGCCATGGCTGCAAAACGGGAGTCCGAGTATCTCTTTCACCTGAAGAACCCGCTGCCGTTTTCCGTAGACTCCATCACCAAGTTCGCTCCGGCCCTCGATCCGGCCATCAGCGCCATGGCGGTCGGCCCTACCGGCGAGGCCGAGGAGATGAGCATCTGGGGCGTGTTCACCTTCTCTCCCACCGAGCACCCGTTCAGCGAGATACCGGTATGGGTGTACGGCGAGCTGGGGTACCGGCCCGATTATTTTACGGTATATGCAAACGATGCAGGATCTCTCGTGATCTCGCGTCACCACAACCAGATCGGACGCATCCTCAACGGTGATTTCGTGCCTGCCACCCCGTCGCCTTTCACGGTCAGGTCCCTGGGCCGCCACCTCATGGAATCCATCAAGGACCAGCCGCTGTACAAGACCTACGGAGCCGCCTACTGGCGCATCTACCGGGATGTCATCGAGATGCTCCTCTCCGAGGCCTCGGCACGGGGTCACGGATCCATCTTCATCTTTCTCCCGGCCGAAAACCGGCAAGAGAAATACTATCTCCCCCGGTTTCATTTCCAGGAACAAGTGGGCATCCAGCCGCTGCTCGGCCAGCTCCTCCAGAACGACCTCGACGTGCCGACCAGCATTGCGGTCAGAAAGACGGTCGCGGAGAGAATCCGGTTTCTTTCCCAGCTCGGAGTCATCGACGGCGCGGTGATTCTCTCAACCGAGCTCGATCTGGTCTGCTTCGGGGCCATGCTCATCGCGCCTGCCTGGAAGGGCTCCATTATCACCGGGCCCGACGGTTTCGGCGAGGGAGGGGGAGACCCGCTGAATCCCGGGAGACTGGGCACTCGCCACAACTCCGGGATCGCCTTTGCCGGTGCCTACGAGGGGAGCATCGTGTTCGTGATCTCGCAGGACGGCCCGGTGCGGGTGTTCATGCGCGCCGAAGACCGGACCCTTCTCTACTGGCCCGACTGCTGCAGTGTTTCCATGACCTTGTAGCCGTAAAAGGGAAGTTCATTGCACTCACGCACATGCAAAACAGTGGCCGGGGACTCCGTCATGGCTCGTTGGACCTTGACTTGCCGGGAAAAAACTGGATTAATACCGGCCATGCATTGGCTGCATCCTGACGAATATCCGCCCTTGAAGAGGAGGAAGCGACCCGTTCTGCGCCTGCGGTACCCCCTCTTCCTCGTTCTGGTGATCGCAGCGTGGTTTTTCCTGCCCGGGCACAGCGTTGGGACCGGCGGGACATCACAGGGCGACGACTCCGCAGTCGAGGGACCTGCCGGACCGGCGCACCTGCCCGGGCAGGCCGTACAGTGCCCGATTACCCGCGAGGATCTCGCCTGCATCGATCAGGATACCATAGACCGGTACAACCTCACCATCGACTGGGATCTCCAGCAGTTCATCGCCGAGAAGGCATCGCAGTACAAGCTGTACTACGGCGCCATGGTGGTGATGGACGCCGGCAGCGGCGATATCCTGGCGCTTTACGGCCGGGGGCTCGGCGGCGAGCAGGACTGCAGCCTCGGCCTCGACCCGGATCTGGGCGCGAGCATCTTCAAGCTGGTGACCGCGGTTGCAGCGCTGGAGCAGGCCGGGTTCACCCCGGAGAGTGTGTTTTCCTACAACGGCAGCGCCTACACGCTCTACAAGAGGCAGCTCACCGACAGGCGCAACCGGTGGACCGAGGACATCTCCCTGGCAGACGCGTTCGCCCGGTCGAACAACGTGGTCTTCGGCAAAATCGGGAGTATGCACCTGGGGCAGCAGCCCCTTATCCTCACCGCAGAGAAGATGGGCTTCGGGAAATCGCCCCTGCGGGAGATCTCCATCGATCCGAGCGAGAGCTATCTGCCTCAGGACGAGTACGGCGTTGCCGAGCTCGCCTGCGGGTTCAACCGGCACACCCGCATATCACCGCTCCATGCAGCCCAGATGGTGACGGCCGTGCTGAACGACGGCTTCATGCTCGCTCCCAGGCTCGTTCACGGCCAGGACGTGGAAAAGACCCGGGCCATGCAGAGCAGTACTGCGCGCGCCCTGCACGACATGATGGAGCGGACGGTCAGGAGAGGCACGGTCTCCAAGACATTCCGCGGAACCACTTCCGACCGGGTGCTCAAACATCTCGTTATCGGGGGCAAGAGCGGCAGCATCAACGGCCGCGATCCAGAGGGCAGGCGTAACTGGTTCGCAGGCTATGCCCGGCACAAAGAGACCGGAGAAGGGATCACCATCGGGTGCCTCCTCATCCTCAACGACCGTTTCTGGATCGAGGCCGACACCCTCTCCCGGCTCGTGATAAGGCGTTATTTCTCCCGGCAGAGTGCCGGAAACCACATGGCGCAGGCAGGCGGGGCGCGTTAAGGAGATCAGTCTATCGCCAGGCTGACCCGGTACACGTGACAGTCGAGCTCCTGGGTCATGCCGCAGCCGAGCTTCTCGAAGGCCTTGAGCATCTGTCTGTTGTCCTCCCACACATAGGCCCGCATATGGCTGTAGCCCATTTCGCGGCCGACTGCGATCATGCGTCTGAGCAGGAAGGTGCCGATCCCCTGGTTCTGCCACAAAGGGTCCACCATGGCGGCGAACTCGCAGACCTTTCTTGCGCCCCTGCTCTCTTCGGGCGCGATATGGGCGACGGCGACGATCTCGTCCTGCCTGCCCTGCCCGTTCTGGATCACCAGCGCCATGGAGCTGGTGTAGTCAACGGTCACCAGGTCCTGGGCCTGCTTGTGGTGAAGGGACGAGACGTGCATCAGAAACCGGTGGAACCGGTCGTCCTTGCTCATGGCGTAGAACAGGTTCTGCACCGCGCGTTCATCCGTGACCTTGACGGGCCTGACGAGCAGACCTTTGTCCCCGAACCGGCACAGGCTTTCGTAGGAGCCGGGATAGCCGGCCCCCTCGGGCGGGAGGACCTGGTCCTCGTAGACATAGTTCATGCGCTTTGCCTCGTCCAGAAGCCACTGCCTGAACCTGGGGTGGGCGATGGTGATGAGCGCGAGGGCCCGCTCCCGGATCGACTTGCCGAACAGGTTGACGCTGCCGTACTCGGTGACCACGTAATTGACGTCGGACTGGGTGGTGACGATGCCGATCTTGCGGTCAGTGAACTCGGGCACGATGCGTGAAAGGCTGCCGTCCCTCGAGGTGGATCGCAGCGCGATGATTCCCTTGCCTCCGGGGGAGAACATGGCGGTCCGGTTGAACACGGCATGGCCCAGGGCGCCGAAGTATCCCATCTGGTCTCCCATGCCCACGCACGACTGTCCGGTAAGGTCGATCTCGATGGCGCCGTTGATTGCGGTGAATTTTTCCCGGGAGAGGATGGTGCCGGGCGAGATGATGTCGGAGAGGCTTCTCATCTCAACCTGCTGGTTGCCGCTCACGAAGCCGAACACCCGCTCGCTCCCGATGCACAGGCTCGCGGTGATTCCGCCCTCCCGGCAATCGGCGGAAGAACGGGAGACAGCTCCGGAGACGGCGAGATCCACCACGGAGTCGGTGATGATCTCCGAGTGGATGCGTAAATCTTTTTTCCCTTTGAGAAATATCAGGGCCGCGTCCGGGATTCTCCCGAACCCGATCTGGAGGGTGGCACCGTCTTCAATGAGGCGGCTGATGTGCTCTCCCACCTGCATCACCTCGGGATCAGGCTCCAGGAGCGGGTAGCTCACCAGGGGTTCGTCAAGCTCCACGATATGGTCCACGTCCCTGACATGGACCAGCGTGTCCCCGCCGGTGACGGGCATGTACCGGTTGATCTGCGCGACGACCACGTCCGCCTTTTCGATGATCGACCTCATGATGTCCACGGTGACGCCGAGGCTCATGAAACCCTTCGCATCGGGCGGGCTGAGCTGGATCAGGGCGGTGTTGATGGTGATGTAGCCTTCCGAGAACAGCTTGTACTTGCCGAGCGACGACATGGGCAGGTGGTCTGCCCGGCCGTCGGCAAAGGCCGAGGTCATGTTCGGCGAGATGAAGAACGACTGGATGCGGAAACGCGAGCCGTAGTCACCCCCGAAATCGGAGTAGGTGCTCAAAGGGACCGAGGTATAGACCTGGACATCGCAGAGCTTCGTATTCTCAAGGATGAGATGCTTGACCAGGTGCTGGGGCTCGCCGCAGCCCGACTCGACGTACACGCACGAGCCCGGAGAGACGACACCCTTCAGATCGGAAACCGTGGTTGTCTTCTCTTCGTACTCGGTTCTCCACATTGCCGGACATTCCCCCGGGATCTTCACGTTCATCAATAGATACCGGCGCTCACGCCGGCGGCAATGGTCTGCCCCATCAGGCGGCAGGCATCGAGAACCTCGGGCGTGATCTCTCCCTTTACCACGATGGGCTCATAGACCTTCTTGAACTGGTACCCGATGCAGATACGCTCGATGTTTCTCAAAGCCCCGGAGCCGTCGTTGCCCGCATTTACGAACACGGTATAGGGCTTCCGGAACACTCTGCCCCGGGCCGATTCATAGGTACGGTCGAAAAAGTCCTTGACCGCGCCCGAGAGGTAGCCGAAGTACTCGGGCGTTCCGATCACGACACCGTCGCAGGCGAGCAGGTCGTCGAGGCCTGCTTCGAGCGCGTCTTTGAGGTTCGCGCCGGCCCCCTCGATGGAGTTGACGCCGTCCGCTACCGCCATGGCCATCTTCCTGTTGTTTCCCCCTTGTGAATGATACAAAACAAGTATGGTGGTCATATCGTCACTTCCGATCGGTTTTGTGAATTTTTCCTCCTATGCAACATGGTATTATCCCACAGTTTCTGCAGATAAATCAATGGAAGGAGAAATTCCCTCCACCAACATTCCCCATGGGAAGAGAAAGACTTTCCCCGGAAGAGGAGTTTCCTTTATAGTGGAGACCTTGCATGACTGTGTATGAACGAACAGGAGGTTAATAGCAGGGATGAGGGTGGTATTTGTCAGCGATCTTCACGGGAACATGAAGCTTTATCACGAGATGCTCGCGTATGCCCTTCGGACCGGGGCCCGGTGCGTCGTCATCGGCGGAGACCTCCTGCCCACACGGCTCGACCAATTGTGGAAGCTGCTCCACGACACCGTGGACTTCTCCCCTGCCCTGCAAACCCAGCTCGACTTCATCGACGACTTCCTGGCGCCCCTTCTCGCGGATTTCACCGCCCGTCATCCCGGTGTGTCGCTTCTGTACATACCCGGGAATCACGACTGGCATCTGGCGGTGGAGCACTTGAAAACGGCCGTGCCGGCCGCATTGTGTCTGCACGGCAGGACCGAGGCCATAAACGGGGTCGCCTTCACCGGCTATGGCTGTACAAACGATTCGTTGTTCTGGGTCAAGGATTTCGTGCGAAGAGACCTGCACGAGAACGGCTATGTCAGGAGCCGGCATCCCATGGTGAGCACGGAGACAGGGGTTTCGCCCAGCAGAAAAGGCGCCTATGCCCTTCAGAGGCCGAGCATGGAAGAAGATCTCTCGTCGCTGTCAAGGGACAGGGGTGCGGGTGACATTTGCGTGTTTCACTGTCCGCCCTTTGGCAGCGGGCTCGATACCCTCTACACCGGCAGACCGATCGGGTCGAAGGCCATCGCCCGGTTCATCATCGAGCACAGCCCCCTGGTGAGCCTGCACGGCCACATCCACGAGGCCCCCTATATGAGCGGTTTTTATCACTGCACCTTGGGCACGACCCTGGCGGTCAATCCGGGCCACCACCCGGGGCGGCTGCACGCCGTGACGTTCGATACGGACGACCCCGTTCAGAGCCTCACTCACCGCATTTTCGGCACCGGACCCGTGAGCCGCGGGGGCCTCGCCGGTGCGGTCGATCGCCGGGCACGGCTGATCAAGGGGTTCTTCATGAAGAAGGTCCTCGCTCAGTAGCGCAGGCACCCCGCTTGCTTGTCAGTGACGGACGATAATGGTGTCTTCCGCGGACACTATCCAGCCGAAATAACCACCCAGAAGCGCGGTCACCAGGTGAAGCACCACATCCGAGCCATAGAGCGGGATCAGGCCGAAGGCGGTTCTCAGTACCGGGATGATCCCCATCACGAACAGCACGCCGAATATGATAGCGATGGCTCGGGCGAAAACCCGTGATGATGCGAAGTTCCGGTAGGCGACAATACCCCAGATCCCCACGGCCAGGTGGACCAGGGTGTGGAGGATGTTCACCGGGAATATGCCCAGCAGGCTTCCCTTGAGAAAATCCACGAACACGTTCGGCTCTCCGGCGGGTATGGCCTGGAGCAGCGGGGGGAACATCCCCAGCACGCCTATGATCACATAGAAGATACCCAGGATCAGGGCGAAGTACCGTGTAGACATTTCTTCCTCCTTCTTATCCCGGATGAATGACTTCTTTGATAAACTCCCGACATTTACCGACTGTCTGTTTATGCTGGATGATCTCCTGGATGCTTTCAATTAAGAATACTTTTCACAGACCGCCTCTCAATGGCCGAGTGCATCCTCGAACAACGCTGCAGGTCGCATACCCTCTGGGTGTATTCCGGCCGGGCTCCATCGGTGAGCGGCGGAAGGATTCCTTGAGGTGGCGGCACCGGGATCTATGTATATCTTGTGAGGAGGGTTGGTATGGAGACGAGTATCGTCAGGGAAGCAAAAACCGCGGTCGTGACCGGGGGTGCCCGGGGCATCGGCAGGGCCATAGCGGAGAGGCTCTTGCACGACGGATACCGGGTGCTGATCTTCGACGTGGAGCGGCAGACCGGAGCCAAGACTGCATCAGAGCTCGATGCCTCGGGCAGGACTGTATTCTATCACGTGGACGTGGGCGATGAGGCTTCGGTCAGGACCGCCTTCGAGGGCATGCGGGAAAACGGGCACGATCCCATCGATGCGGTGGTGAACAACGCGGGCATCCCGCGACCATACGGCGACCCTATCCAGCACCTCGACATCGCGCGGTGGAATCTCTATCTTGCCGTCAACCTCACCTCAGTGGTGCTAACAACCAAGTATGCGCACCCTCTGTTCCGCGGGGGTAGAGGGGTGATCGTCAACATCGCCTCCACGCGGTTTCTCCAGTCGGAGCAGAACACCTTTGCCTACACGGCGTCCAAAGGGGGCATGGTCTCGCTCACGCACAGTCTCGCTGTCAGCCTGGGGCCGGATATCCGGGTAAACTGCGTCAGCCCCGGGTGGATCCACACCCGTGACGATCCCCTGTCGCCTAAGGATCACTCCCAGCACCCCGCAGGCAGGGTGGGCAAACCGGAAGACATCGCTTCCCTCGTTTCCTGGCTGGTCTCCGACCAGGCCGGTTTCGTCACGGGCCAGAACTTTATCGCAGACGGCGGCATGACCCGGAAAATGATCTACGCCGACTGATCCTTTCGGGGACGGGTTCACATTTCCCACCCTCCGGGCCACGGGCCGGGCCTTGATCCGTCACGAAAGAGCAATCGTTTTTTAAGGGACGGGTTCAATACTGTTCGGCATGGTTGTTGCGATCAGGATATTTTTGCGTATCATAATTGATAAAAGACATCATGGAGAGGCTAAGCCATGCAAGTTACAGAAGAAGCTCTCCAGGGATTCAAGTATGCCCCGGCGTTTTTAGCCATGCTGAAAGAGTTACATGCGATCTCTGATCACCCCAACAGAGATCTTCACTATGACGAGTACATTACCCTGATGATCCTGTATTTTTTCAATCCCATGCTTACGAGCTTGCGGTCCATCCAGAAAGCATCCACCTTTGAGAAAGTACAGCGACTCCTGAAGGTAAAGGCAACGAGTCTTGGATCGCTCTCCGAGGCTTCGCAGGTATTTGATGCAC
>JAHDKO010000167.1 GCA_018436855.1 Deltaproteobacteria bacterium
GTTGATGAGCTTCGCGCCCCTCTTTTCCCGGGCGAGATTGACGTATTTGAAAGAGATAGGATGATTCTCGGCCGCGTTTGAGCCGAGGATCATGATGACGTCCGCATGCTGGATGTCGTTCCAGTGGTTCGTCATTGCCCCGCGACCGAATGAATTCGCCAGACCGGCGACGGTGGAGCTGTGTCAAATACGCGCCTGGTGCTCCAGGTGTACCAGGCCGAGCGACCTCTTGAACTTCACCAGGGAGTACACCTCCTCGTTGTCGAGGCTTGCTCCTCCCAGAGAGGCGATGTTCTCCACCCGGTTGACCACCTGGCCTTTTGCGTTGGTCCTGACGAAGCCCTTGTCACGGGCGTCCTTGATGTTCCGGG
Source organism: Deltaproteobacteria bacterium (assembly GCA_018436855.1). Classification (GTDB taxonomy): domain Bacteria; phylum Desulfobacterota; class Desulfomonilia; order UBA1062; family UBA1062; genus Phosphitivorax. Next base: position 372 of record JAHDKO010000167.1, read on the forward strand.
CGATCTTGTCCAGAGCCCAGTCCCAGGACTTCACTTCCCACTGGCCCGAGCCCGGGGCCCGGTAGAGGACCTTGCTCAGGCGCTTGTCGTTGTTGGGAATCTGGAACAGAGCGCTGCCCTTGGAACACAACGAGCCTCTGTTGATGGGATGATCAGGGTCTCCCTCGGTATTGATAATCTTCCCGTTGCTCACGTGGGAGATAATGCCGCACCCCACACCGCAATAAGGGCATACGGTGGGAATCTCACGTGCATACCGGATCTTCGAAGGCTTCGCGTGAGCGGATTTCACCCCCACACTCGCTCCGATGCCCGCAGCAGCCAGGGTTCCGCCCGCAAGCTTCAGGAATCCCCTCCTACTTACATTCATATAACCCCCCTGTTACGAATTTTTTCGTCTCACGATTGTACCCGATTGTCCCTGCGAGCACAATGAAAAACTGAACCATTATTCATTCTAACATTATGTATTATATGGCATAATAACCACTCCACCATTTCCTCTCCCCTTTTATTTCCCATGTCGCGATAGATACCGCCGAAAAAACTGAGCCCTGCAAATATGTGTTGACAAGCGAATCGAGTCCAAGAATAATCCCTTGGGTGAATAAGGGAGGTATGAAATGGACCAGAATGTTGGAACCCTTGACCGCATCGGCAGACTCGCAGTTGCCGCCATGCTGATCTTCGTGCTCGTGAAAACCCGGAAGGTGAGCCTGTTCACGGCCTTGCTGATGGTCACGAGCGGCGCGCTCATTTCCAGCGCCGCTTCCGGTTCGTGCGCCGTGTACACCCACCTGGGCATCAGCACCAGCGAAAAGATCTGAACCGGCCGGGAGCGGGGGTGTAGCTCGAGAAAAAACCTCCTCTCTCCCGGATTAACCGAAGACAACGTTCCTACGGCTCTATATTCACGCCCCTTCACGTCCTGCACGGTTTTCACCTCGAGCACACCGCTCCTAGTGCTGAAACGTTAGTGGGAAGGTATTGATTCGACAATTCTTTTGTGTCGAGCCGTTTATCGCGCACTCGCGCTCCCGTATGGAATGATGCTTTTGAAAAAGGAAGAGAAGCATAAGAATCATGGATAAACCATAGGTTCTGAAGGAGGGTTTTTATGAAAAGATGTATGTTCTTTGTATTGGTGTTTCTCATGTCCGGCATGCCGGTATGCGCTCAGGACTCCTACCGGATAGAGGTGCTTCAGGTCTCGAAGATCAACCCGTTCGACTGGGCGTACGAGGGCTTCGTGGAAGAGCTGGCAAAAAACGGCATCGTCGAGGGTCAAAATCTCGTCATCAACCGGCGCATCATCGATGCCGACGCCGATGCGGGCCTGTGGAAGAAGGTCGGCATCCTCATGAGGATCAAGGGTGCGGTGTCGGACATCGTTGCGTCCAAGCCCGATCTCGTGCTCACCATCAGCTCGCCTGCCACCAAGTATGCGAAGGACAAGCTCGTCAGCGCCGGCATCCCGGTGGTCTTCACGGCCGTGGCCGTTCCCCAGGCGATCGGGTGCGCGTCAATGAGCCAGGCCGGTCCGGGGTTCACCGGGGCGTCGCTCTATCTGGACCCGATCAGCGCCTTCAAGATCACCAGGCTGGCCCTGCCGAACCTCACCACGATGGGGATCGTCCACAGCGACGACGACAACGCAATCGCCTTTGTCCAGGAGGCCACGGCAAAGGCGGCGACTTTAGGAATCACGATCCTGAGCAAGGAGGTGGGCAAGTCCGACAGCCCGGTGGCTGCCGCCCGGGAGCTCATCGCTCAGGGAGCACAGGCCTTCGGGATTCCCATCGACGCGTACTATGCCCTGAGGAGCTACCAGCCGTCCACAGAGCTCATGTCTCTCATCCAGCCCAAGAAGATCCCCCTGGTCTGTTATTGCCACGTGGGATTCTCCGGGGCCATCCTCTATGTCGGCTCCGAGTTCAAGAGAATCGGAGCCCTTTCGGGAACCCAGGCGGTGAAAATCCTCAAGGAGGGCTCCGCGCCGGAAACCCTGCCGATCCTGATGCAGGACGACCTGTCTATCCTGGTGGATCTCGAGGTATCGAACAAGATGGGGATCGAGCTGCCCATGGAGATTCTGCAGATCGCCAAGGAGGTCACCTCCGTGCGAAAGTGATGCAGGCGGATTTTACCGCAATACTGCCTGCTCGCAGCCGATCCCGGAACCAAGGAGCCGGGGGATTCCGATTGACGACCTTCTCCCGGCTTTCTTTTTATGATCCGATGTTTTCCCTGATGTACGCCGCGATGTAATCCCAACCCGACCACAGGGTGAAGAAGAGCGCGATCCACAGGAAGAACTCGCCCGCCTCCTGGAACTGCAGACCCAGGATGGGATAGTGGACCAGCAGCGGGATCACGGCAGTGCACTGAAACGCGGTCTTGTACTTACCCAGCCAGCTCGCCGAGATCACCACGTGCCTGTCCGAGGCCATGCCCCTCACCCCGGTCACCGCGAGCTCGCGCGCGATGATGACCGCGACGATCCAGGCCGGGACCCTGCCAAGGGGGATAAGCATGATGAGCACGGTGGCGATGAGCAGCTTGTCGGCCAGGGGGTCGAGGAGCTTGCCCAGATCGGAGACGATGTTCATCCGGCGGGCGAAATAGCCGTCGAGATAGTCGGTGATGGTGGCCGCGGTGAAGAGAATCGCTGCAGCGAGAGAGGCGGGGGGGTTATCGAAGAAGAGCAGTACGGCAATGACCGGCACCACGGCGATTCGCGATATGGTCAGTGCGTTTGCGATGTTCATCTTCGGTCACATCCTCCCTCCGTTGAAAATGGCAAGCACATTCTTAACATACTCGCGCGTCTCTTGGTAGGGAGGAATTCCGTTATAGCTGTCAACTGCTGTAGGCCCCGCGTTATAGGCCGCCAGAGCCTTGGCGACGTCTCCTCTATATCTCTTCATGAGGGAGGAGAAGTACCGCGTGCCTGCGGTGATGTTCTCCTGCGGGTCCCACGGGTCCCTGATGCCCATGAGGTTCGCGGTCTCCGGCATGAGCTGCATGAGGCCCATTGCCCCCTTTGAAGACCTTGCCCGGGGATTGAATTGTGACTCCACCTGCACAATGCCCCTGATGAGCTGCGGATCGACGCCCTCGCTCAGGGCGATCCGCCGGATCAGGCCGTCGAAGTCGGACTTGCGGAAAACAGCACGGGGCTCGTACGTGCGTTCCTTGATATATACGTCCCAGTCGTTCCCTGTGGGAAAGTTCGTGTAGCACAAGGTGCCGTCGGGCAGCCGCTTCACGTAAATATCGGCCAGGGCCGGGGAAACGCACAGCACGAGCAGGGAAATCGCAACGCAAAGGCCCCCCCGCCAGAGGGTTCCGCCCTTATCTTCCAATCCATGCCTCCGGAAAATCATGACATTCTTATCGTCACGGAAAATATTTTTATCAATTGTATGAGCCCATCAAGGACAAACCTTCTCTCTTGCCCTATGCCGCAAGCCCGCGGGGAATGAGATCCCTCCTTCTCGTCCTGAAATCGCGGACGCGAAGGAGGATTCAGATGGATAAGCCCTTATGCCCGACCGGGGGGGTCATCATCGCCCCGCCCTGCCGGCGTCAGCGCCCATTGCTCGCCTCGGCGGGCGGAATACCCAGCCCTTTGGCCGCATGTTTGCGGGAGAGAAACACGCGGATCCTCGTGCCCTTGCCCACGGCGCTGTTCACGGTGATGAACCCGCCGTGCTCCTCGATGATCATGTAGACCTTCGAGAGCCCGAGCCCGGCGCCCCGGACCTTGGAGGTATAAAACGGGTTGAAGATGTCCTTGATCTCGTCGCTGGGAATGCCCCTGCCCGAATCGATGACATCCACGATGAGATACTGGGGGTGCAGGCTCACGGTGATCTCCATGACTCCCTTGCCCTGCATTGACTCGCACGCATTGACGAACAGGTGCCAGAACGCCTCGACCAGGTAGTTATGGTCGGCCTCGATCTCTTCGAGGTGCTCGGGCATATTCACCTCATAGGCCACCCCGCTGAACCTGCCCGAACCGAAGGTCTTGATGAGCGCCTCGTCGATGACCTCCTGGATGTCGGTTTTCACGAAGTTGGGGCGGTGGATCTTGGTGTAGTTCACGTATTCCTCGATGTCCATGATCATGGCTTCGAGCCGCTTGACGTCCTCGATAATATAGTCCACGTACACCTTCTGCGTGGAACTCTCCCCCACGGACCGGCTCAACCGCCGTGAAAACCCTCCGAGTGAGGTGAGCGAGTTCCGGATCTCGTGGGCCACCCCCTCCACCACCTTGCCCAGGGAGGCGAGTTTCTCCGCGTTGATGATCTGCCTGCGCATCATTTCGATGTCCGTGAGGTCCCTCACCACCAGCACGGTGCCCCCTGCATATTTCTCGCTTTTCAGCGGTGATGCGCTCAGGAGCCCGGAAAAAATGCTGCCGTCGATCTTCCGGAACGCATACTCCTGCTCGAAGCGGTCCATCCCGCTGGAAAACGCCTGCATGATGTCCTGGAGGATGTGCACGCTCGGGTCGGGGATGAGCACGTCCACGGGCTTGTTTTTCATTTCGTTCAGCCCGCCCCAGAATTTCCGGGCCATGGAGTTCATGAACTGGATCGTGCCCGCGCGGTCGATGGTGATCACCGCCTCACCCATGGTCTCGGTGATGGTCACCATGTAGTCCTTGTAGGCGTCGCCCCGGTTCTTGAGCCGGATATTCTCCAGCAGGATCTCGTGCTCTCTGATGAGCTTGTTCGCCACGTGAACGAGATCGGGCGGCGAGAGGGGCTTGGTGATGTAGTCGCTGGCCCCCGCCTTCATGGCCTGGACCGCCACGTCCTCCGAGCCCTCGCCCGTGATGAAGACCACGAAGGCGTTGGGATCCTTGTGCTTGATCTTCTTGAGCACGCCCAGACCATCGATCTCGGGCATGAGGTAGTCGAGGAAGACCAGGTCGGGTTTCTTCTCTTCGAAGGCGGCGAACGCCTGCCTGCCGTCGAAGGCCTGGATCACCTCGAACCCGTACTCGGCCAGGGTTTCCCTGACCACGTCGTTGACCTGACGGTTGTCATCCGCCATCAGGATTTTCCACTTTTTTTTCTGTTTTTCGTCCATCATGGGGTTTTTTTGAGCACCCCTACTATCTCGTCATGGGGCAAGCTGTTCTTTACCTCTATTATACCCCTTCCAGAGGGTAATACAACACCGGGCGCCACCTCGGAAAGCGGGAATATGACAAACGCGCGGTTCTCCATTTTCGGATGGGGGATCTCGAGATCGGGCGTCGACAGACGCACCCCCTCCACGAGCAGGATATCGATGTCGACGGTTCTGGGTGCGTGGGGATAGGGCCGCTGTCTTCCCAGCTCGCCTTCTATCCGCCGGCAGATCCGGAGCAGATCATGAGGCGATCCGCTATATTCGACGGCAACGGCCAGGTTGAAGTAGTTCTCCTGGGGGCCGCTCACTTCCACGGCCCGGGTTTCGTAGATCCGGGACACGGACGTGACCTGAACATCCGCCTGCCGGAGTTTTTCCAGCGCTGTTTCGAGGTGCCGCAGTCTGTCTCCGAGATTGGAGCCCAGCGATAGGTACCCTCTCATGCTTATCCTACCGTATTTTTCAGTACTCCGATGCCGTCGATCTCTATCTCCACGATATCCCCGCGCTCCATGGGGCCGACGCCCGACGGGGTGCCCGTGGCGATGACGTCCCCGGGCTCAAGGATCATGATGTGCGATATGAACTCCACGAGGTCGAACACCGAGAATATCAGGTTCGCCGTGTTCGACGACTGCCGGACCTCCCCGTTGAGCCGCGCGGTTATAGCCAGATCGTGGGGATCGTCCAGACCGGTGACGATCCACGGCCCCATGGGCGCGAAGGTGTCGAACGACTTCGCGCGGGTCCACTGCCCGTCCTTTGCCTGGAGGTCCCGGGCAGTCACGTCGTTGAGGCAGGTGTATCCCAGGATATAGTCGCGTGCCGACGCGGCATCCACATCCCTGCAGGCCTTGCCGATCACCGCGGCGAGCTCTGCCTCGTAATCCACCCGGGAGGACTGCGCGGGATAACGGATCATCTCGTCCGGGCCGATGACGCCGGTCGAGGGCTTCATGAACAGGATGGGCTCGCTCGGGATCTCGAGCGCCATCTCGCGGGCGTGGTCGCGGTAGTTCAGTCCCACGGCGACGATCTTGCCCGGGACTACGGGCGCCGCAATGCGCTCGATCTCGAGCGCCTGCCCGACTGCGCGGGTGTCCGGGTCATACGCGAAAAAACTCTGTCCGTCTTCGGTGGCGAAGGGGACGATCTTTCCCCCGGCCGCGACCCCTCTTCCGATCTTCATGGCTCAAGCCCCAGCACGTCCATCATGGAGTACATCCCGGGGGCCTTGCCCTGAACCCAGCGGGCGGCGCGGATCGCGCCCTGGGCGAAGTTCTGCCTGGTGTGCGCGCGGTGGGTGATCTCGATGCGCTCGTTGTTGCCCGCGAAGTACACGGTGTGGTCCCCCACGATATCGCCTGCCCGGATGGTCTGGATGCCGATCTCGCCTTTGGGCCTGGGGCCGATCATCCCGTGGCGCTCATAGCGGGCGAGGTCCCTCAAGTCCTCGCCCCTGGCCTGTGCGACGGCCCGGGCGAGCCCCATGGCCGTGCCCGAGGGCGCGTCCTTCTTGAGCCGGTGGTGGGCCTCGACGATCTCCACGTCGTAATCTTCCCCCAGAAGGCTCGCGAGCAGGGAGGCAACCTTGAACATGACGTTCACGCCGATGCTCATGTTCGGTGCCGCGACAATGGGGATGGCCTGCGCACAGGAGCGGATCTCCTCGATCTCGCCATCCGTGAAGCCGGTGGTCCCGATCACCATGGCCTTGCCTGCGGAAGCGGCATACCGGGCCGCCTTCACGGTGGCCTCCGGAAAGGTGAAGTCGATGATCACGTCCGTGGTTTCAAAGGCGGCCTCCAGGGTATCGCTGATCTTGACCCCTCTCTGTCCTCCGCCGATGACAACGCCCACATCGGAGCCGATGCAGGGATGGCCGGCGGCCTCGAGCGCCCCTGCAATCTCCATGTCTTCCGACTCCACCACGCCGCGGATGATGAGAGAGCCCATCCTGCCCGCGGCCCCGGTAACGCCTGTTCTGATCATCGGATCGTCCTCCGGAATATCTCTTCTTTCATGCTTCTTCGATGCGCCTCAGTCGATGCACCCGTATTTCGCCAGGGTCCGGGCGAGCCTTTCCCTGTTTGCCCCGCTCATGGTGCACAAGGGCAGCTTGAACTCCTCCCTGACCTTGCCCATCAGCGCGAGCGCCGTCTTGACCGGGATGGGGTTGGTCTCGATGAACATGGCCTCGTTCATTTCCAGCAGCTCGAAGTGGATCTGCTGCGCGGTCCGAGTGTCGCCTTCGGACCATGCCTTCATGAGCGCGGCGAGCTTCCCGGGCACGACGTTGGCCGTCACCGAGATGGCGCCCGTCCCCCCCGCGCAGAGGATGGGGAGGTTCAGGGCGTCTTCGCCCGAGAGCAGACAGAAGTCGTCACGGGTGTCGCGGACCACGTAGGAGCACTTGACCAGATCGCCGCTGGCCTCCTTGATGCCCACGATCACGTCGATCTTGGCCAGCGAGACAATGGTTTCCACCGCCATGTTCACCCCGGTCCTGCCGGGAACGTTGTAGAGGACCTGCGGGATGTCGCAGGCGGCGGCCACGGCGACGTAGTGCTCGTAGAGCCCTTTCTGGGTCGGCTTGTTGTAATAGGGCGTGATGAGCAGGGCCGCATCCGCCCCCGCCTCCTTGGCGTGCCTCGTGAGCCGGATGGCCTCGGCCGTGGAGTTGGAGCCGGTTCCGGCGATCACCGGGACCCGTCCTCCCACCTCGGCCATACAGATGTCGATCACCCGCTCGTGCTCTTTATGGGTGAGCGTCGCAGACTCTCCCGTTGTCCCGCAGGGCACGATCCCCGAGACGCCTGCCTCGATCTGGAAATTGATCAGATCCCGAAAGGCCTTCTCGTCGATCTCCCCGTCTCTGAATGGTGTTACGATGGCAACGATCGCTCCTGAAAACATCTGTTCCCCCTGTCTATACAAGTATCTCCCGGGGAACCGTCTCCCCGGACACCAGGTCTTCGTAGGTCTGTCTGTTCAATACCACATGATATCGCGCACCATCCACCAGAACCTCGGGCGGCTTGGGCCGGGAGTTGTAGTTGGACGCCATGGTGAATCCGTAGGCCCCCGCGCTCATGACCGCGATCATGTCGTCCCGGATGAGTATGGGAAGGTCCCGGTTCTTGGCCAGGAAATCCCCTGATTCGCAGATGGGCCCCACCACGTCCGCCTGCTCCCGGTCCCCGGTCTTTTCCCGAACCGGCCTGATGTCGTGGTAGGCCCCGTACAGGGAAGGCCTGAGGAGATCGTTCATCCCCGCGTCCACCACGATGAAGGTCTTGCTTCTGGTCTGCTTGCGGTAGAGCACCCGGGTGACGAGGACGCCCGCGTTGCCCACGATCACCCTGCCGGGCTCGAATATCACCTTCAGGCCCAGAGGCCCCACCGCGTCGAGCACGGCCCGGGCATAGTCGCGGGGATGGGGAGGCTCCTCGTCCGAATAGGTGATGCCGAGCCCGCCGCCCAGGTCGAGATACTTGAGCTCGATCCCGTGTTCCTCGAGCCGTGCGATGAGCATCTTGAGCCGCCCGACCGCGTCGATGAAGGGGCTCAGGTCGGTGAGCTGGCTCCCGATGTGGCAGTCGATGCCCACGATCTCGATGTGCTCCATGTCCCTTGCCTTGAGGTACTGGGCCAGGGAGCCCTCCACGTCGATCCCGAACTTGTTTTCCTTCATACCCGTAGAGATGTAGGGATGGGTCATGGGGTCCACGTCGGGGTTGACCCGGATGGAGACCGGGGCCTTTCTGCCGAGCATCCCGGCGCGCTCGTTGATCACCTCGAGCTCCTGAGCGCTCTCGATGTTGAACATCATGATCCCGGCCTCGATGGCCATGTCGATCTCTGTGGCGGTCTTACCCACGCCGGAGTACACGATCTTCCCGCCCGGGATGTCCGCCTTGAGCGCCCGAAAGAGATCGCCGCCCGAAACCACATCGGCCCCCAGTCCCCGGCGCGCCATGTAGCTCAGGATAGCGAGGTTGGCGTTGGCCTTCATGGCAAAGCAGGTCTGGTGATCCACGCCGGAAAGGGGCTCCTCGAAGGCATCGATGTGCCGGCGGAGCGTGGGGAGGCTGTAGCAGTAGAAGGGGGTGCCCACCTTCTCCGCGATCTCCTCCAGCGGCACCTCACTGCAGTGGAGCTTTCCCTGCCTGTACTCGAAATCGTGCATTCCTTTCTCCTTGTCTTTTCTAAGCCACGTGAGCTTGGCGCCCCGGCCCCCTCATCGCCTCACGACCTGCGCATCGGTCATCCAGACGAGGGTGCCCTTGCGGAAGGCAAGCCGGTAGACCATGTAGGACGCGTCCGGGGCGGTATCCCGCAGGCGGACGGTCCCCGCTTCTTCCACGAACGTCTCGTCCTTGCGCACCAGGTCGTCGGTGCAGGAAGGGCAAAGGCCCTTGGGCTTTCCCAGGAGGGTGACCGTGCTCCCCGGCATGTTGCACCGGGCCTTCACGACCACTTCGTTTTCCTCGAAACCCGCCGAGACCAGCTCCACGGGGTCGGGTGCTCCCGGGGGAAGCGGCGGGAGCTTTCTGCCGCATCCCGCGCACAGCGTCAGGGCAAGGACGAGCACGCATGCCGCCCCGATCGCGCACCTAGACCTCAAGGCTCTCCACCTGCGCTCGCGCGTCTTCGACCATGGCCTTCACGTTCGCCCGGGCCGTGCCGCCGAAGCTCCTGCGGCGATCGACCGAGCTCTCCGGCCTGATCACGGAGACGATGTCGGGACCGAAGGCATGGCTGAACTTCCTGAAATCCTCTGCGCCCAGATCGTCGAACGCCTTTCCCCGCGAGGCGAGGTGCGATACGATCTCTCCGGTGATGCGGTGGGCCTCCCGGAAGGGCACGCCCTTTTCCACCAGATAGTCCGCCACGTCCGTGGCCGTGATGAACCCCGCCTTCAGGGACCCCTCGAGAGCCTCGCGGTTCACCTCCAGGCCCTGCACGAGCCCGTCCATGGCCTCCAGACACAGGAGCACCGTATCCAGGCTCTCCATCACGGGCGGCTTGTCCTCCTGCATGTCGCGGTTGTACGCCAGGGGCAGGGCCTTCATCGTGGTGAGCAGGGCCACCAGGCTGCCGTAGACGCCGCCGGTCTTTCCCCGCACCAGCTCGGCCACGTCCGGGTTCTTTTTCTGGGGCATGATGGAGCTCCCGGTGCAGAAGGCATCGGGCAGCACGACCCAGGAAAAGGGCTGCGAGTTCCAGATGACGATCTCCTCGGCCAGCCGGCTCAGGTGCATCATGATCACAGACGCGCAGAACACGGCCTCGAGAGCGAAGTCCCGGTCGCTCACGCCGTCGATGGAGTTGCGCCCGGGCTCGTCGAACTGTAAGGCAGCCGCGGTCATGAACCGGTCGATGGGATGCGGGGTGCCGGCAAGGGCCGCGCTCCCCAGGGGAGAGACATTGAGCCGCCTCGCCGCATCCCCCGCGCGGTCGAAATCCCGCATGAACATCTCGAAGTAGGCGAGCAGGTGGTGGGCCAGGGACACGGGCTGGGCGTGCTGCAGGTGCGTCATGCCCGGGATGATGGTGTCCACGTGGCCGGAGGCCTTCTCGACGAGGGTCGCCATGAACCTTCCGAGCAGGGCGCGGACCTCGCCCAGCCTGCCCCTGGTGTAGAGCCTCAAATCTGTCGCCACCTGGTCGTTGCGGCTCCTTGCCGTGTGCAGCTTCTTGCCCGGCTCGCCGATCCTTTTGGTGAGCTCCACCTCTATGTTCATGTGCACGTCTTCCAGGGCAGGGTCGAAGACGAACGCGCCGCTTTCCACGTCGCGGGCGATTTCGCGCAGGCCCTGCGTGATGGCCCGGGCCTCATCTTCGGTCAGCAGACCGGCGGCCCGGAGCATCTCCGCGTGGGCGATGCTCCCCTCGATGTCCTGGGCGTAGAGACGCCCGTCAATGCTCACCGACTCGGTGAACCGCTCCACCAGGCCGCTGGTGTCCTGGCTGAACCTGCCTGACCACGGTTTCTTCTTCATTTCATTCACTTCATCAGCTGGTTCCTGATCCTCAGCCTCAGCGAGTTGAGCCGGATGAACCCGCCGGCGTCCTTCTGGTCATAGACCTCGTCCTCATCGAATGTGGCGACCTCGGGGTTGTAGAGCGATTTCTCGGCCCTTCTGCCCGTGACGATGCAGTTGCCCTTGTAGAGCTTCACGCGCACGTCTCCGGTCACCCCCTTCTGGGAATAATCGATGAGGGCCTGCAGGGCCTCGCGCTCCGGGGCGAACCAGTAGCCGTTGTAGACCAGGGTCGCGTAGCGCGGCATGAGCTCGTCGCGCAGGTGCATGACCTCGCGGTCCATGGTGATCTGCTCGATGGCCCTGTGCGCGATCTTCATGATGGTGCCGCCCGGTGTCTCGTAGACGCCCCGCGACTTCATGCCCACGTAGCGGTTCTCCACGATGTCGATCCTGCCGATGCCGTTTCTGCCGCCCAGCTCGTTGAGTCTGGCCAGCAGTGCGGCCGGGCTCAGATCCTCGCCGTCCACGGCAACGGGATCGCCGTTGACGAAGGAGATGACCACGCTGGTGGGGGCATCGGGCGCATTCTCCGGCGAGCACGAGAGCACGAACATATCCTCCTGGGGCTCGTTCCAAAGGTCTTCCAGCACGCCGCCTTCGAAGCTGATGTGCAGGAGGTTCCGGTCCATGCTGTAGGGCTTTTTCTTGGAGACCGGCACGGGGATGTTGTTGGCCTTGGCGTAGTCGATCATCTTGTCGCGGGACCTTAAGTCCCATTCGTCCATCTTCCAGGGCGCGATGACCTTGATCGAGGGGTTGAGCGCCCAGAAGGTGAGCTCGAAGCGCACCTGGTCGTTTCCCTTGCCCGTGGCTCCGTGGGCCACGGCTCCGGCGCCCTCTTTTGCCGCGAGCTCGATCATCTTCTTGGCGATCAGCGGCCTGCCCAGGGTGGTGCCCAGGAGGTACACGCCCTCGTATGCCACGTCGGCCCGGTACGCCGGGAACACGTAGTCGCGCACGAACTCCTCCCGGAGATCGTCGATATAGATCTTGGACGCCCCGGTGTTGATAGCCTTTTCCTCCAGGCCCGTGAGCTCCTCGGCCTGGCCCAGATCCGCTGCGTAGCAGATCACCTCATACCCGAACTCGTCCTGGAGCCACTTGAGAATGACCGAGGTATCGAGCCCGCCCGAATATGCCAGTACGACTTTTTTTGCGTCCATGTATGCGTCTCCTCTCATTGCTGTAGCAGGAAGGCCATGACGGCTTCCTGGACATAGAGTCTGTTTTTCGCCTGCTCCCAGATAATGGACCGCACGCTCTCCAGCACCTCTTCCGTGACCTCTTCGCCACGGTGAGCGGGCAGGCAGTGCATGAACACGGCCCCGCCGGCGGCCAGGTCCATGAGCGCTTCCGTGACCGTGTAGTCCCTGAAGGCCTCCATCCTCAGCCTTGCCTCCTCTTCCTGGCCCATGCTCGCCCACACATCGGTGTTGACCGCCAGGGCGCCCTGCACCGCCTCTGCCGGGTCCCGCACCAGGATGATCTTGGCCCCGCCCGCCAGGGCTGCGTCCATGACGCCCGCATCGGGCTCATACCCGGCCGGGCACGCCAGGGCCAGCTCGAAATCCAGGAGAGACGCGGCGTTGATCCAGGAGTTGGCCATGTTGTTCCCGTCCCCGATCCAGGCTACCCTCTTCCCCTCCAGAGACCCGAACCGGCTCTGGAGCGTGAAGCAGTCGGCAAGGACCTGGCAGGGGTGCAGCAGGTCGGTCAGGGCGTTGATCACCGGAACGTCGGCCCAGTGGGCCATCTCCTGAACGCGCTCGTGCCCGGAGGTTCGCATGACGATGCAGTCGCAGTACCCGGACAGGACGCGCGCGGTGTCCTGAAGCGGCTCTCCCCTGGCTATCTGCGAGCCTGCGGGGGTGAGCACGACGGGGTGTCCCCCCATCCGGGCGACGCCCACCTCGAACGAAACGCGGGTCCGGGTGGATGCCTTCTCGAAGAGCAGCACCACCGACCTTCCGGCGAGGACCGTCTGCGGCACGCTCTCCTGATGGAGACGAGCCCGGGAGAATATCGTCTGTATCTCTTCACGGCTCAAGTCGGTTATGGCGAGAAAATCTCTGTGTCCCATCACACTCCCTTTTCTGTGAGCAATTTATCGATCTTTTCCACCGCCTCGTCGCACTCCTGCCGCGTGATGATCAGAGGCGGGACGAGCCTGAGCACGCTGCCCTGGATCACGTTGAGCATGATCCCCTCCTTAAGCGCATCCCTGGGGATCGAGGAGATATCCGCGTCGCACTGGATTCCGATCATGAGCCCTCGTGAGCGGATCTCCTTTATGCCTCTGTGGAGTTTCCGGAGCTCCTGGAGCATGTCAGTCAGATATGCCCCGGTCTGGCGGCACTGGCCCGGGATATCCTGCTCGATCATCACATCGAGCGTGGCCGATGCCGCGGCCATGGCAAGGGGATTGCCCCCGAAGGTGGATGCGTGGCTCCCGGGATCGAAGGCCTCGGCGACGTCCGGCCGGGCCGCCACCGCGCCCACGGGAAACCCGTTCGCCAGGGCCTTGGCCAGGGTCATGATATCGGGGCAGATCTCATCGTGCAGGTAGCCGAAGAGCTCGCCGGTCCTGCCCATCCCGGTCTGGACCTCGTCAAGGACGAGCAGCAGGCCGAGCTCGTCGCAGAGCTCGCGTATTTCCGTCAGATATTCTCCGGGCGGAATCCGGACGCCCCCCTCACCCTGAACGGGCTCGATCATGACCGCGCCGATGGAGTCGTCCACGGCCTCTCGCAAGGCGTCCATGTCTCCGAACTCCACGGTCTTGAAACCCGCGGGAAGCGGGGCAAAGCCCTTCTTGAACTTTTCCTGCCCGGTAGCGGTGAGCGTGGCCAGGGTCCTCCCGTGGAACGAGCCGGTGAAGGTGATGATGCCCGGCCCCCTGCGGGAACACTCATGGCAGTAGCGCCTTACCAGCTTGATGGCCCCCTCGTTCGCCTCGGCTCCTGAGTTGGAAAAGAACACCCGGGACTCGAAGCTGTTTTCCGAGATCATCCGGGCCACGGCGTCCTGCAGGGGGATGCGGTAGAGGTTCGAGCAATGGAACAGCTCGTCCGCCTGTTTCTTAAGGGCCTGAGCCACCCGGGGATGGGCGTGGCCGAGGTTGCACACCGCAATCCCCGCCACCATGTCCAGGTAGGAGTTGCCCCGGTCGTCCCACACCCGGCAGCCGCTGCCCCTGACCAGGGTTACGGGAAGCCGGGAATAGGTGTTCATGACATGTTTCATGGTGTTTTACTCCTTGACGATCTGGGTGCCGATGCCCGAGTCGGTGAACAGCTCCAGGAGGATGGAATACGGGACCCGGCCGTCGATGATATGGGCCTTGGTCACCCCGCCTTCGAGCGCCCGCATGCAGCACTGCAGCTTGGGGATCATCCCGCCTGTCACCACACCCGAGGATATGAGCTTGTGGATCTGGGAGTACTTCACGCTGGAGATGAGCTTTTCTCCGGCGTCCAGGACCCCCTGCTCGTCGGTGAGGATGATGAGCTTCTCCACCTTGAGCTGCCGGGCGACTTCCGCGGCAATGGTGTCTGCGTTGATGTTGTAGGTGAGCCCGTCGTCGCCCACGCCCGAAGGGGCGATGACAGCGATGAAGCCCGACTTTTCCACCGCGTCGATGATGTCGGTGTCGACCGCGGTCACCTCGCCTACGTGGCCCATGTCCACGTCGGTGAGATTGCCCGAGGCGTCCTTGCGGGAAAAGAGCAGCTTCCGGGCCCGGATGAGCCCGCCGTCCTTGCCGGAAAGGCCCACGGCCCTGCCTCCGGCGGCGTTGATGAGCTGGACGATCTCCTTGTTGATCCCGCCCGCGAGCACCATCTCCACCACGTCCATGGTGCGGGCGTCGGTGACGCGCTTGCCGTCGATGAAGCTCGACTCGATGCCCATGCTGTCGAGCGTCCGGTTGATCTGGGGGCCGCCCCCGTGGACCACCACCACCTGGATGCCCACGAGATGGAAGAGCACGATCTGCTTTGCAAAGAGGTTTTTCAGCTCGGGGTTCACCATGGCGTGGCCCCCGTACTTGACCACGATCTTCTTCCCCCGGAAATCCCTGATATACGGCAGTGCCTCCATGAGCACCTTTGCCCTGCTTATCGCTTGCTCCATGGCTGTACCTTCTTCTTGTGTGAACTGTTCCCCTTCTTAGCACCGGCCCTGGAAATATTCCAGCATTATTGCGCCTGGCAAGAAAGTGGAAGTGTTACCGAAATCTACAGAAAAAGGGAAGGGGAAAATAGGGCCTGAAAACCGCTGAACAGGGCTTTAGATTCCCGTATACGATTATATCTATGACATTATAGTACGTTTCTGTAATAGGAGGTGAGCTCATGCGCCCTGTCAGAATCAATCGATACACTCTCTATATTGGCATGCTCATGATCATATACGTGGCGATCCTGTCCGGCTGCGGAGGCGGCAGCGGGAGTGACTCTCCGGAGGCGGCAGGCGGATCGAGCGGCACCGGGGAGTCCGCACCTGCCGTCACCTCGACGATTCCGGAAAGCGGCGCCCTAGACGTGCCCACGGATACCACCATCGAGATCGGGTTCAGCGAGGATATCGAGCCGGAAACCGTGTCCCTTTCGACCATCTTCCTGCGCTCGGGAAACGCGGTCATTCCAGGGAAGGTCGCCTGTTCTGATTCCCGGGTGGTCTTCACCCCTGCGCATCCCCTGTCTCAGAGCGCCGTGTATACCGCCAGGGTGACCACCGGGGTAAAAGACACGACAGGCATTCCACTTGCCTCGGACTACATCTGGGAATTCACCACTCTGGGACGGGCGGCTCCGTCGGCTCAATCAAAATGGGCCGCTGCGATCGCAGGCGAATCCCACGTCCTGGCCGTCAAGACCGACGGGACGCTCTGGGCCTGGGGGTGCAACGCATCCGGCCAGCTCGGCGACGGAGAGGGCGGAGACGGCTCCCATGCCTTTGACCGCAGCGCCCCCGTCCGGGTGGGACAAGGCGCCGACTGGGCCGCCGTGGCCGCAGGACAGCTTTCCTCCCTGGCCATCCGGGACAACGGCACGCTCTGGGCCTGGGGCAGAGGAACCTCGGGAGACGGGACAACCGGCCTGAAGGTATCCCCCGTGCAGATCGGGAGCCATCATGACTGGTGCTATCCCGACACCGGGCTGGTATACAGCTTCACCGTGGCCATCAAGACCGGCGGGACGCTCTGGGCCTGGGGGCACAATGCATCCGGCCAGCTCGGCGACGGCACCGGGGGCGATCACACGAACGATCATGACAGCCTGGTGCCCGTGCAGGTGGGGATCGATGATGACTGGGACATCGTGGCTGCAGGCAAGGACCATGTCACGGCCATCAGGACGGACGCATCCCTGTGGGCCTGGGGGTGCAACAACCATGGTCAGGTCGGCGACGGAACAGGGGGTGACCTGGAAAACGACGTTCCCGTGAATACCCCGATACCGGTGGAACCGGACGCCGACTGGACCGCCATATCCAACGGCATCCAGTACAGCCTCGCGATCAGATCGGACGGCACGCTCTGGGGTTGGGGCTACAACTGGCACGGCCAGCTCGGCGACGGCACCCAAATCTCAAGGAACGTTCCGGTGAGAGCAGGCAACGGCACCGGCTGGGAATCGGTCGCCGCAGGCTGGGATCATTCCGCCGCAATCAAGGAAGACGGCACTCTCTGGACCTGGGGATCGAACAATGCCGGGCAGCTCGGCGACGGCACCCGGGACGA
>JAHDKO010000098.1 GCA_018436855.1 Deltaproteobacteria bacterium
ACAAATTTATTTAAAGTTTGCCGTGCAGCTCAGGAAATCTCTCCTTGACAAACCCTTTTGATGCATTATAGAAGACTCTAAAATCAAATGACGCGGGGTGGAGCAGTCCGGTAGCTCGTTGGGCTCATAACCCAAAGGTCGCAGGTTCAAATCCTGCCCCCGCTACCAATTAAAACAAAGTAATAACAGGCGATTAGGGTTAATTCCTTGATCGCTTTTTTATTTGGGCAATACCTGGGTGTACAAATAGTGTACAAACAAGCCCGGTATAAAGGGGGCTTTCGGTCTTTCTTGGATCTCTCCTCTCGGGTACCCCGGGGCCTCTAAGAAGGAGTCCCGAACGTAAAAGGTAAAGGTATCCTTAGCTCTCCGCAGGGAGTTCTATAGAAAATAGCTTTATGACTTGAAGGTATTAAATACCATAGCCCCGAATGATGATTCATATGGGGTGTGCTGGTCGCCTTCCTTTTCCTCAGTTGAGACGGCAGGTTTTTATTAAAATTAGGGATGCCAGTGGATATGTTTACATCTTGTAACTGGTGTAGATAATTTCTACAAAAAGGATTATCTTGATTATGCTGCAATTAAATTTGAGGAGGTGGAGGTTATGAAGACTTATGTCAGTAGAGCAATAGCTCACTGTTTATTCTATGTGTTGGTTTCATTGCTTCTTTTCGGGTGCACAGAATCCGCAGACAACGATTATCTTAAGGCGCGCGCGGATTGCATGGATGCCTCTCTTTCAAAGATATCCGCTTCAGTCGCCGTCATGAACGCCGATCTTCGATTGAACAGAGAGCTTTCGTGCACGATGAGCGAAATCCTGCCCGGCTTTAAAAACCGATGCAATTTTTTCGTCGTGGCGGATAACGCAACCAGGCCGGTAATTGCTCACATAAAGGAAACCGGGATGGTTCCCAAGGAAATATTCTCTCTCGTGGTGCTGCTTCCTGATGAAGATGCATATAACGATAATGCATATAGGTCTATGGAAATAGGTCCATTTTTAGATGTGGCTGATTGTCGTAAGTTAGAGCTCATTGCACGAATGTATAAAGTTCCCGTAGAGTCATGTAAGGCTTGCCAGCCTTATTAAAACAAGCTGAGCGAAGCGCATGATTTTGAATCGCTCTTTTTGGATGTTAAGCCTTTTCCCTGAATAGCCCTTCTTTTGAAAGAAGCCGGCCTTACAACTTGCATAATCATTGCCCAGCGAGGGGGGATATACAATCTATCAGGTAAGGGTTCTAATATTGATTTTTCAAGCTATATGAATTGCCTACTCCTTTTTATCTCATATTCTCGATGGGTTATAAAGCAAAACGTGTACTGAGAAAAATGCGTTACGACAAGGCGGGAACATGATTTGCGGGTTGTGAATTGATACGCAGATGTACCGTCTGTTTTTAAATAAGCAATCAAAAAAATAATAAACAGATATGCAGAAAGTAAATGATTTCATCCCCGATGGTGCCCTGTGTTGCTCTATAGAAAATTTTTAAAAAATGAGCCCATTAATATATATTATATATAATATATATTAATAAGGGCAATGATATCAACAAGATGGATATTTTTGCAGCTTGACAAGTTATCATTCTTAAGCATACCTTCTCACTTGCAAGCTATTCAAAGAACACGTGCGAAGGAGGGAAGGATATGAACATCCACCAAGATAAGGCCCGGATAATTCCTGTGCGAGATGAATCTCTACTGCGCGAGCATGATATTTATCTTTCGCCAAAAACCTTGAGAAAAATGCACTGCGTAGGAAAGAACCCAGAGCTTTTTATTAAAATCGGAGCCCGTCTTTTCATAGACCTTGCGCGGTGGGATGAACTTGTTAGCAAGGCGCGACAGAGGACGCAGACAAGGGTTGAGAAGCTGAGGAAGAAGGGTTTGCTGGGCTCATAGACAAACCCCTAGCCGGGGAAGGGCATCGGGGGGGTGATGAGGGGAAAACGGGATATCTAATTTTTATCATCCCGTATACCCGCAGTCAAGAGCATACAGGGATGGATGATGTTTCAATGGACTTCTACACAAGATTCTGGTGGTCACTTCTGGTTTCCGAAGGTGCTCATTGCGGATATGAACTGGGCAGTTTTGCCCTCATCGTCAAAGGCTGTTTTCCCTGTCCTTGCTATTCACGCA
>JAHDKO010000050.1 GCA_018436855.1 Deltaproteobacteria bacterium
CCGACGACCGCGGGGGCCTGCCGTTTCCTGGCGAACCACCAGAACAGGGCCGCTGCGATAAGGATCGCGAGCAGCGCCAGGCCCTGGGTGAGGTTCAGGGACAGGTTTCTGAGGGATTCCACCGAGAGCCGGAGGAATGCCCAGGCCACCAGGATCGTGCCCGTGGCCGCAAGCGCCGCGGTCCGCACAATCCGCAAGCCCTGAGGGACCAGAAACCCCCCTGAGGCCCAGTATCCGATGAGAATGCCGGCAAAGGGAACGCCCAGAAGCGCATAGCCCTCCTGGAGGTTCGGCGAGAAAAGAACGACCGCAAGCCCCATGCCGAAACCGGTCTTGGGGGCCAGAAGGGCCCGCCAGGCGCCGGGGCCCTGCGGCCTCCCGCTGTATGCCCATGCCGGGAAGACCAGCAGGAGCCAGGGCAGATGGTATTTTATGCAGATCCACAGCCGCTCAAAGATGCCGTGCTCGGTATCGAAGGAGAAGATGCCCGAGGCATACGACCACCCGGCCGCGAAAGTGTAGGCCGCGAGCACGGCCATGATCATGACCGCGATGAGCAGGACTCCGTAAGGGGCGAGGATGGAGAGGATTCTCCTTGGCGAGAGATCGAAGAGGATGAGCAGGATGACGCCGAAGGCGAAAAATCCCAGGGGGATCCAGCCGCCCAGGATCGTCGCCAAGCCCGCAAGGAAATAGGAGGGCAGATACCACCGGGCGCCCTGACCTTTGAGGTACACCTGCGCAAAGAGCAGGAACGAGATCACGGCCAGGGCCGCGGGCACTGCGGTGAGGTTGAGTGTGGCGTGGCTCGCGATGAATCCCCACGAGGTCATGGTGATCAGCGCTGAGACGATTCCCGACCGCAAGTCCCACTGGGAGGTGCAGAAAGAGAACACGGCCAGGGCCGCCAGGCAGCCGAACAGGATGTCCACCAGGCGCAGCGCGACGATGCCGGTCAAGGGCAGCAGGGAAAAGAGTGCGGGCATCAGCGGGTTTGGTCCGTAGAGCGAGACCCCGTTGAGGGTGGGCACCAGCCGGAAATCCCGGTGGAGCTCACCGATTGCCTGGAGGACCCACACCTCGCCGGCCAGCGGCACATCGAGGGCAAGGAAGGGGACGAGCAGTGCAAGGCAGGAAAAGAAGACCCCCAAGAGAATCAGCAATGAGCGGAAAAACCCCACCTTTAAAAACCTCCTCCAGTCATTATGAGGCTTTACCCGAGGACAATCGAGCATGTCAAGCATGGAATCCCCGGATAAGGGGCGGGTGCAGGGAGCCCGGCCCGGACGGCTTTGCAGGTGGTCTTCCGCATCGACCAAACAGTTGACATTGCCGAGCGCTCCCCTTAGTATTGCCGCAACGACCGACAATTGGAGAATTGAATGGCGTCCATCGAGGAATTACTCAAGAATAAAGGCATCTCGAAACCGAAAGTTGTGAAACGTTCAGACGGAAGAAAACCCGAAGACATCCGGAATGTCAGGATCACCAGGGATTATTGCAAACACGCATTGGGATCGTGCCTCATCGAGGTGGGCGACACCCGGGTGATCTGCGCGGCCAACATGGAGAACAAGGTGCCCCCGCACCTGAAGAACAGCGGCACCGGATGGCTCACCGCCGAGTACGGGATGCTTCCCTCATCCACCACCACCCGCATGATCCGCGAATCGTCCCGGGGCAGGCCCCAGGGGAGGACCCAGGAGATCCAGAGGCTCATCGGCAGGTCGCTGCGCGCCGGCGTCAGGCTGGAGGACGTGGGCGAGCGCACCATCTGGATCGACTGTGACGTCCTGCAGGCGGACGGGGGAACGAGGACCGCCTCGATCACGGGGGCCTATGTGGCCCTCAAAGACGCCGTAGACTCCCTGGTGAACCAGCAGGTCATCGCACGGAGCCCCATTCTGGAGCAGGTCGCGGCTGTTTCCGTGGGGATCGTGGAAGGCGAGATCCTGCTCGATCTGAACTATGAGGAAGATTCCCGCGCAGATGTGGACATGAACGTGGTCATGACCGGGAGCGGGAACATCATCGAGGTGCAGGGCACCGCGGAGGGCCGGGCGTTTTCCCGTGAACAGATGATCGCCATGATAAACTTCGCCCACAAGGGGATCCTCGAGCTCATGAAGTTTCAGAACCAGGCCCTCGGGATCGGATGAAGCTGCTGGCCGCAACGACCAACCAGGGAAAGATCAGGGAAATATCCGAAATACTCTCCGGCCTCGGGATCTCGGTGGTGACCCCGCAGGCGCTCAACCTGACCCTCGACGTGAAAGAAGACGGGACCACCTTTGCCGAAAACGCGGCAATCAAGGCCCGCGCCTGGAGCCGGGCCGCAGGCATGCCCGCGGTGGCGGACGACTCCGGATTGTGCGTGGATGCACTCGAAGGCAGGCCCGGGGTGCTGTCTGCCCGGTTTTCAGGCCCAGACGCAACCGACGCGAAAAATATCGCGCTGCTCCTGAAACACATGGAGGACAAACCAAACCGGTCGGCCAGGTTCGTGTGCGCGGCAGCCCTGGCGTGGGAGACGGGCGAGGTCATTCTGGCCGAGGGCGTGTACGAGGGGGTTATCATCCGCGAGCCCAGGGGGAGCGGGGGGTTCGGCTACGACCCGGTGTTCCTCGACCCCGAGCTGAACAGGACCCTCGCCGAGATGAGCCCGGAAGAAAAAAACGCCCGCAGTCACCGGAGAAAGGCTTTGGACGAATTGAAGGATCTGCTGGTGAAGTCGGGGCCGCTGGATTCCTGAAGGCTGCGACGTCGGATCCTCTTTCTGAAAAGTCCGCTTCCTGAAGGCTTGGAAGGGGGGGCACTATCCCCTTCAGTACTGCGACATTCTCCTTTTAAGCTCGCTTCTTAAGGAGTTGAGAAGGGGGAGGGTCTGGTTCCCGTTCAAGCCTGCTGCTTCAAAAGGATCGAAGGGCTGGCCCTTCAAGGGTCCACACCTATAAAGGCAATCGGAAGCACCCCTTGAGCCGGGCTCAAGGGGTGTCTCGGTTCTGGGGGTTGCCGTCCCGGTATCGCCAGACACCAGCACCCCGAGATGCGGGCGGATCCGGGCGCCACGGGGACAGCGGGCCTGTCCGGGCCGCAGCACGGGCCGATCCCATTTACCGGGCCGGGGGACAATCCGGAAAGAATCAGGACTCGGGTGTTTCCGTGGCTGCAGCGGCCTCTTCCGCGGCGGCCTCCGCCTCGGCCGGCGTCTCGACGAACTTGGCCTGGACGAGAACGGCGATCACCTTGTCTTCGCTCACCCCGTGGCCGAGACTGACGCCCTCGGGGAGCTTGAGGTCGGATGAGTGGATCACGTCGTGCTTGTCCACGATGGACGAAATATCCACCTCGATCTCCGATGGGATGCTCGCAGGCGGGCACTTGAGGGAGATGCTGGTCGCCTCGTGGCCGATCTTGCCCTTGCCCTCCTTCTCGGCGGGTGAGTCACCCACGAACACGAGCGGAACATCCACTGTGACCTCGTGGCGCAGGTCGACCTTCAGGAAATCCACGTGCAGGATGTTCCCGTTGATACTGTCGCGCTGAATGGCGTGGATGAGGACCGGCAGCTTCTTGCCCTCGATGCCGGCATTGATGATGGCGGTGCCGTGGGTCTTTTTGTAGGCTTTTTCAAAGTCCTTCTGCCCAACCTGTACCATCGTGGTGTCGAAGCCCCTTCCGTAGACCACGGCCGGGATGATGCCCTCCCGGCGAAGAGCGCGCACCTTTTTCTTATGGACCGAACGTGGGGTCAGTGCCAGGGTAATATTGTCCTGTGTTCCCATCTCTTATCCTCCGCTTTCTTTATAAAAACGTGTCTATGCTTGTTTAATTCCTGCCACATAACACAGAAAATCGTGACAGTATAGTGCCGATACGAGCAATAATCGGCAAAGGGGCATTCTCTTCTTGACATATCGGTGCTGTATGTTACTTTTTAACCCGGTACTGGCGGTCAAAGGCCGCCGGTATCTTTTTCTTTTTTTACGGTGGAGACGAGTATGAAAAGAAATCCCATGACGAGAGAAGGCTTTCGTGCCCTGCAGGAAGAGGTCGAACGCCTGAAAAAGGTCGAACGGCCCCAGATCATCAGGGCGATAGAGGAGGCCAGAGGACATGGCGACCTCTCGGAAAATGCCGAATACATCTATGCCAAGGAGCGGCAGTCCCTCATCGAGGGCAGGTTGCAGGACCTGGAAAGCAAGCTGGGAACCGCCGAGATCATTGACACGACGAATCTCCCCCAAGACCGCATCGTGTTCGGTTCCCGGTTCATCCTCAGCAATCTGGACACTGACGAGGAAACCCTCTATCAGATCGTGGGGGTTGTCGAGTCGGACATTTCGCAGGGCAAGATCTCGGTCGAGTCGCCCATGGCAAAGGCTCTGATCGGCAAAAGGCTCGATGACGAGGTGGTCGTGGACACCCCCAGCGGCAAGAGAGAGTTCGAAATCATCGAGATTCTCAAGAACTAGACCTTTCTTGGGAGCACCTCTTTCCCTTTAAGCGCGCTCATTCTCCGGCCGCGTCCGCGGCCGTTCCCGCCTGCGGGAGAAAATAGATGTGCGGTTTTGCGGTCACAGGGTTTTTTCCCACCCGAACCGGGGTATGGTAGACCTCCTCGATGGTCCCTTGTGTCAGAACCGACCCGGGCGCCCCGGAGGAATGAACCTCTCCGTTCTTCAGGATGAGCACCCTGTCGCAGTATGCGCCGGCGAGGTTGAGGTCGTGGAGTATGATCAGGACGGTGAGCCCGGCCTGTTCCGACAGGGAGCCGACGAGGTCCAGCACCCGGATCTTGTGGGTGATGTCCAGGTGGGCCGTGGGCTCGTCCATGAGGAGCAGCTCAGGTTTCTGCACCAGGCCCTGGGCGAGGACCACCCGCTGCAGCTCTCCCCCGGAAAGGGCGCTTACCTTCCGGTCGCGGAAATCCGTGAGGCCGAGCAGGCTTAAATTCTCAGCAATGATCCTGCGGTCTTCTTGCGTGAAAGGAGAGAGCCTTCCCCGGTGGGGATACCTTCCCAGCGAGACGAACTCCTCAACGGTAAAGGGGGGAGGAACCGAGCGGAACTGGGGAATCACGGCCACCTTCCGCGCAAACTCCCTGCGCGCCATCCTGGCGATGTCCCGGCCGCAGTAGAGAATCCTTCCGTCCATGGGCCTGAGGATCCGGCCGATGGTGCGGAAGAGGGTGGTCTTGCCCGCGCCGTTCGGGCCGATGATCCCCATGATGCCTCGGAAGGGGATCGAGAAGGTGATGTCCCGGATCACGGGTCTTCTCTCATACCCTGCGGTGACGTGCTGAACCGAGAGCAGGTCCATATCACGACACCTCCGCCGGTCTGGCCTTCAGGAGATAGATCACGAAGAACAGGCCGCCCACCATTCCCGTGATCACCCCTACGGGCAGCTCCAGCGGCCTGATGATGACCTGGGAGAGGGTGTCCGAGAGGATGAGGAAGCCTCCTCCGGCCAGCATGGAGCACGGGACGAGGGAGTGATGGTCTGCGCCGGTCAGGCTGCGCACTGCGTGCGGGATGACCAGCCCGATAAAGGCGATGATGCCCGAGAGCGCAACGCATACGCCCGTGATGAGGGATGCGCCCAGGAGCAGGTATGTTTTGGTCTTTTTCGCGTCCAGGCCCAGATGGTACGACGGCTCGTCGCCCAGGGAGAGCAGGTTGAGGTCCCGGGCGAAAAAAAGCAGGGAGAGCATCACGGGCAGGATCATCAGGAGCATCTTCACAGACCCGGCAGGCGGCGCGCTCAGCGAGCCCATGAGCCACAGGATGGAGGAGTGCACCTCCCTTGAGGAGGCTACGGCAAAGATGAACATCACCACCGAGGAGAAGAGAAAGCTCATGATGATGCCGGCCAGGATGAGCATGCTGTTGGAAAAGCCCTTGAGCGATGCGGCCCCGAGAACGACCCCGATGCTCAGGCAGCAGCCGGCGAAGCAGATGAGCACCATGGGAAGCCCGCTGATGCCCAGCAGGATGGCGATCACGGCGCCGAGCGACCCCCCGCCCGAGACGCCCAGGGTATAGGGCTCGGCCAGGGGGTTGCGCAGGATGGCCTGGAACACGACACCGCATACGGCAAGGGCGGAGCCGACCATCCCCGCCATAAAAATCCGGGGAAGGCGCAGTTCCCAGACAAGCGTGCCTGCGATCCCGTCCGAGCCGGGGTGGAAGAGCGCATCGACGATCTCTCCGGGCGGAAGCTGCATGCCTCCGGTGAACAATCCCAGGGCGATAGCGGCCAGGAGAAAGGCGAGCAGGATCAGGAACACGACCCCGCGGTTCACGGCTGCTCCGGGAACAGGCAAGCTACGACGGCATGAAGCGCCTTGAGAAACATAACCGGGGTGGGCTGGCAGACGAGATCAGCGCTCAGGGGATACACCCGTCCCTGCCTCACCGCGCTGACCCGGCTGAACCGCGACCACAGGGCAGAGTGCTCCTGCGAGCCCTCCATGTCGCTCACCAGGAAAATCACTTCGGGGTCTGCGGTCAGGACGTTTTCGACATTGATCCTGGGGTATTTTGCCGGGAGCTGTCCGAAGATGTTCCGGCCTCCGGCCGTGCGGATGAGCTCCCCGGTGAAGGTGTTGTCTCCGGCCGCGACCAGGGGGCTGCTGCCCATCTGCCAGAACACCCGGTAGGCGGGTCCGCGTGACGCCTTCTCGCGCAGTTCGTTCACCTGTCTGCGGATGTCCTCGACCATCCGTTGGGCCTCGTGCTCCCGGCCGAGCAGGGCGCCCAGCCGGACAAACTCGCTGCACATGCAGGTGAAGGACTCGCAGCCCTGAAACACCTCTACCCTGATCCCCAGAGAATTGAGCTTATCGACAGCGGTTTCCCGATTGGAGTCCGTGCTGGCGAGCACGAGATCGGGCTTGAGCGCGCAGATCTTCTCGATATTGAGCAGGGTCAGCGTCCCCACCACCTCGCGTTCTTTCCGGGCCTCTGCGGGGCAGAAGCTCGTAACCCCCACAAGCCGGTCCTGCTCCTGAAGATCGTAGATCTCCCGGGTGAGAGACGGGGCAAGGGAGACGATCCTCCCGGGCACCTCCCCTTGGGCAGGGAGGATGCACCCCAGAAAGATAAACGCATGTATGCCGAGGCAGGCGAGGTATTTACCCATCGTACGCATCTCTTATCAACAGAATTTGTAAAGAGCAGTCTAACCATAGAACGCCCGGGCAAGCAAGGGTCCAGTCCCGACTCCTCAAAACAGGGGACGTCCGTGAAATATGGACATTCGGCTTTTGTCTCTCCACGATCGAAAGAGTGACAGAGGCAAGCGCAGAGGCGAGCGTGGGTAACAGACATCCGGGCGAACGCACCTAATTCTGGTGGTTGCACGAGGGCTGGTTTGCTGCGAACCCTCCATTCTCGGTCTGCTTGTTGAAGAATTTTGAAGTTGGGGTCACATTCCCAGCCGCTTTTCGGCTTCAATAGGGTCCAGGGTTTGCCCTAAAGGTTCATGCCATTGAAATAACACTTCCTCTTCATTCTTGTCTTTTACCATGAACGTCTGAGTGAATTCGTATCTTGCAGATAGTCGATGAGAAGGAGGGAAGTTTCAGACGATTCCGGTTTGCGGGAATCAAATGTTCGGGAACGGGAATCAAATGTCAATATTTCACGGATGTCCCCCAATTATTTGTTGACGGTAGTAGACGACTGGTCTACTAATGGGTGCAGGCATGAGAAAGTCAAATGCGAGGAACGACATACTCCTGAGCGGGGCGCGGCTCATCCATGAAAAGGGTTACCACAACACCGGCCTGCAGGAGATACTCAGCGCGGCCGGCGTGCCCAAGGGATCGTTCTATTTTCACTTCAAGAGCAAGGAGGATTTCGGGCTTCAGGTCATGGATACCTATGCCTCGTTTATCCGCCATATGGCCGAGAAGTGCCTCCGCGACGTCGCGCTGCCTCCGCTTTTGCGCCTTGAGAAGTTTTTAGACAGTTATATCCTGCACTTTCAGAACATGGACCTTCGTTACGGGTGCCCGATCGGCAATATGATGCAGGAGATGAGCGATCTGAGCGAACCTTTCCGCGAGAAGATCGGCGCCATTTACGACGAGCTGTGCTCCCTGATACGGGAGTGTCTGGACGATGCCCTGCAGACGGGTGACCTGCCGGAAGATGTCGATACGGGAGAAACTGCGCAGTTTGTGTTCGACAGCTGGGAGGGGGCCGTCATGCACATGAAGCTTGTCAGGAGCTCAAGGCCGCTCGTGAACTGCAAAAAGATGCTCTTTGCAACCCTGCTGAAGCATCAGGCATGAGGACGGGCGTGCAGGGGAACGGATGAAACGAGCGCCCTGATCCGTCCGATGCCGCAATACGGCCGGATATATGGGCGTGGCCCGATAACACGGAGCACGGAATACGCGTGAGCGTTTTTTCTGGGAGGAGGAGAGAGCCATGGGGCAGTGGCACACGACCGGGTGCGTACTCTGCGCGCAGAACTGCGGCCTTAAAGTCCTGGTTGAGGACAACCGGATCGTCAAGGTCAAAGGCGACAGGGAAAACCCGAGGAGCAGGGGGTATGTCTGTCGCAAGGGCCTGAACGTCGCCTATTACCAGCATCATGCGCAGCGGCTGACCCATCCGCTGAAAAGGGTCGGCGATACGTTCGAAAAGATACCCTGGGACCAGGCGACAGGAGAGATCGCTCAAAGGCTCAAGGACATCGTGGGCGAACACGGTCCGAGATCCTTCGCCTACATGGGGGGAGGCGGGCAGGGCTGCCATTTCGAGGCCGCGTTCGGGGTCCGTCTCCTGCGCGCCCTCGGGTCGCGCTATCATTACAACGCCCTTGCACAGGAGCTGACCGGTATATTCTGGGCGCACGGCCGGATAACGGGCCGCCAGTATCTCTTCACCATCCCTGACGAGGAGAGGACCGAGATGCTCCTGGCTGTCGGCTGGAACGGCATGCAGTCGCACCAGATGCCCAGAGCCCCGCTCGTGCTCAAGGGGCTCGCAAAAGACCCGGACAAACTCCTGGTGGTGATCGACCCGCGCAGGTCCGAAACCGCGGCGATCGCGGACATCCATCTTCCTGTCAGACCCGGGACCGATGCGCTCCTGGCACGGGCCATGATCACCATCATCCTCGACGAGGGATGGCACGACCGGGTGTACATCGAAAACCACGTCACCGGCTTCGACGAAATCGCGCCCTGGTTTGCGGGTTTCGACGCGAAAGAGGCCCTTCGGGTGTGCGGCCTGGACTATGACACGGTAAAAGAGGTGTGCCGAGAGCTCGGGAGGCGGAAGTGGTCCCTGCACACCGACCTCGGCGTCTATATGAACCGGCACAGCACAGCCGCCACCTACCTGTATCTTATCCTCATGGGCATCTGCGGACGGATCTGCACTCCCGGAGGAAACATCATCCCCGGGCACCTCATGCCCATCGGCGCCCACACGGACGAGCGCGATCCCAAGACATGGCGCACCGTGGCAACCGGCTTCCCCGCGCTCATGGGCGTCTTTCCGCCCAACGTCATGCCCGAGGAGATCATGAGCGATCATCCTCAGAGGCTCCGGGCCGTGTTGTGCAGCCAGTCGAACCCGCTTCGCTCCTACGCCGACACGACCGCCTACGAACAGGCATTCAGAAAGCTCGACCTCCTGGTCACCTGCGAGCTCGCCATGACCGAAACAGCGGCCCTGTCGCACTATGTCCTGCCGGCACGCTCGGGCTACGAATCATGGGACGGGACCTTCTTTCCCTGGACCTTTCCCGAGATCTATTTCCAGATGCGCCGGCCCATCGTTGAGCCCGTCGGCGAGCCCCTGGAGGTGAGCCAGATCATGGTCCGCATCGCAGAGAAGCTCGGGATAGTCCCCGACATACCCGATTCGCTCTACCGGGCCGCCGGGTCCGATCGCATGACCTTCGGCATGGAGTTGATAAACTATGTGGGGCAGGAACCGGCCTCACTGAAGAACATGCCTTTTATCCTCGCAAAGACCCTCGGAGAGAAGATGGGCTCCGCAAATCTGGCTGCCCTGTGGGGTCTGCTGCAGGTTGCGCCGAAGGACTTTCGCAGGGCCGCGGTCCGGGCGGGCTTCAAACCCGGCCCGACTTTAGGCGAGGATCTCTTCCAGGCCGTCTGCGACCACCCCGAAGGAGTCATTATCGGGCAGTGCGATGCGGACAACAACTTCGAGAACATCCGCACCCAAGACGGGAAGGTGAACCTCCACATCCCCGAGATGGAGCAGTGGGTCGGGAGCATCGATGCGAAGTCCGAGGAGCCGGCGCTGAAGCCCGACCCGGACTACCCGCTCGTCCTGAGCGCGGGAAGGCATATGAGCATGAACGCCAACACCCTCATGCGCGATCCCTCATGGAATGACGGGTGCCGGGCGTGCACGCTTGCCATGAGCCCGGCCGACGCGGAACACCTGAAACTCTCCGACGGGCAGCAGGTCAGGGTGATCACCGAGGCTGGCGAGGCACGGATCGAGCTTGAGGTCACGGACCAGGTGCGCGAAGGTCAGGTCATCATCCCCCACGGTTTCGGTCTGGTGTATGAAGGAAGGACCTTCGGGGTAAACGTCAACCGGCTCACCCGGAGCGCGCACCGCGACCGGTTCGCCGGGACACCGCTGCACCGCTATGTTCCGTGCAGGGTCGAGCCGGTGATATGACGGGAGAGGGCAGGAAATCGTTCACGGGCCCGGCGTTCACGGGCGGCGCTCACATGGAAGATTCAATGGATGATTCGGATGAGGAGGGACAGAATGCAGTCGGACAATGCGGTCGCGAGAGATGATTCCCGTACAGACACCCTGATCATGGTGCTGGTTCTGGGCACTGCATGGGGTTTTTCAGAGGTAGTCTTCAGCGAGGCCATCAGGGAATGGGGCGTTCCGTACCGGGCCGGGATATTGACCGGCATCGGCCTGGGTATCATGGGCATTGCCCTGGGGTTCAACAAGAAGGTGCTTCCCCTGATCGGCATCGCCCTGGTCGCCATGGGGGCAAAACAGCTCGTGGTGCCCGTGCTCCAATGCTCGGTTCTCTGTAAGGCGAACTCCTGCGCGGCCGTGTTCCTGCAGTCGGCAGCGCTGGGCGGAGCAGCCGCACTTGCGGGCCGGTACCTGCACGGTTCCCGGCCTGCACGGCTCGTAGCCCCGCTCGCAGCAGCGCTGGCCGCTGCAGGGGCATTCCATTTCATCGGCATGAGGGTCTCGCCCTGTCCCTATCTCCTCTCGTTCAACCACCCGGGCGGCCTCCTGAGCTTCCTCGGGGCGGAAGGGCTCTCCTGGGCTGCCTTTTCGGCGATCCTGTTCCCCGTGGGTTACCAACTCGGAGAAAAGCTCAGGGACAAGATCCCGGCGTTGAGAAAAGCGAGACCGGCCGCATACTACCTCGCGGCGGCAGGCTGTATTGCAGGCTGCTACGCCGCCATTGTCACCGTCATCATCAAAAGCGGTGTCTAGGATCCAGACAGGTTTCCGGTGGACATGGCGCATGCCGGAGACACCAGGCCCGTACAGGGAACTCCCCTGTCACAGGATCGGGGGCGAAGTTCTCACGGGCATGGCCGGCTGACGGGGAAGCCCGAATGCAGGGCCATGAAAACGGGGTGAACACATGAAGATCGGCACATACTCTTTTGAAGAATACCTGGACCGGGTGCAGGCGTTCCACGGCAGCATCGCGCCGGGAATGCTCGCAGGCGGCATCATGGTGACGATCGCCCGGGAGCGTCTGCCCGAAGGCGAGATCTTCGACGTCATCAGCGAAAGCGGGCATTGCCTTCCCGATGCCGTTCAGATCCTGACACCCTGCACCATCGGCAACGGCTGGCTCAGGATCGTGAATACCAGCCGCTATGCCCTGATCTTGTACAACAAATACACCGGCTCCGGCGTAAGAGTTTACCTCGATGCGCAGAAACTCGCCGGCTTCCCCGCTGTCAGGGGGTGGTTCCTCAGGGAGCTGCCGAAGCCGGAGCAGGATCTGGACGCCATCGTTCAGGAGTTCAGGAGGGCGGGCCCGGTCATATTCGGGGTGCAAAAGGTCCGGGTGAAGCCCGAGCATATCCAGGGCCAAAAGAAGGTCCATGCGGCGATCGCCATCTGCCCGGTCTGCAAGGAGGCGTATACGTCGGACCTGGGCGATACCTGCCCTGCGTGCCGGGGAATGGCGCCGTTTCTGGTGGTACAGGACGGAGGAGCCGCCGGATCTTAAAGGGGCATGAGAGAGCGGAAGGGGTGCCGGGCCCGGATGTCCGCCGATCAGGATGACAGCCTATTTCCTCTTCAATGCCCTGGCAGGCCGATCGGTCATACAATCTTATGATCTGATAAGAAATGATGATGACTTGGAGGTGGGATTCGGGGTATACAGAGCAATTACATCCCCGCGCGAGTTGCACAGCCTCACCTTCCTGCCGGGTTTCCCTATGCTTGTGGTATAAACTTATTTTATTGTTTGAGGGACTTTCGTCTAAGTTATTGTGAAAAGGAGGAAAAGTTTATGAAAAGGGTAAAATGGATTGCACTGGCGGGCATGATTCTCCTGGTTCTCATGGCCGGCTGCCGGTGGGCGAACGTCACGTTCACCATCCTGCAGACCTCGGACGTGCATCACCATGCGAGCGGGTACGGGCCGTTCCTCGACTACACCCCGCTGGACACCACGGACAGCGATTCGGTCACCGGGGGCTATGCCCGGCTGGCCACGCTGATCAAAGGCATCCGTGCTGAGCAGGCGGCCAAATGCATACCGACCCTGCTCTTCGATTCGGGCGATTTCACCATGGGCACGGTATACGACCTGAGCGCCTCAGACCCCATCTCCCTGAAGTTCATGAGCATGATGGGGTATGACGCCGTGACCCTGGGCAACCACGAGTTCGACTGGTCGCCCTCCGGGCTGGCCATGATGCTGGCCAACGGCGCGGCCGCAGGCTTCGACGTGCCCGTGGTGGCATCGAACACCGTGATTCCCGCAGGCACCCCCCTGCAGGCGATCAAGGATGCCGGCATCATCGTGGAAAAGAAGATCATCGAGTATCCTCCTTACGGGGTCAGGGTGGGCATCCTGGGCATCATGGGCAGGGACGCCGACTCCAAGGCCCCGGTGGCGGCGCCGGTCACCTTCAATCACGACTATGCCGCGATCCAGCGGCAGGTCGATGACCTGAGAAACAATGACTGCGCCCAGCTCGTGATCGTCCTGTCCCACGGCGGGGTCGAGAACGACGGCACCGGAGACGACGCGGATCTGGCGGCCAATGTCACGGGCATCGACATCATCGCCTCGGGGCACTACCATACCGCGACCGCCGATGCTCTGGTGGCGGGCGATTCGGGCACGATCATCTTCTCGCCCGGCGAATACGGCGAGTATCTCAGCAGGCTCGACGTCACCTACAACGTGCTCCTGCGCAAGGTGGTGCACACCAAGTTCACCCTCGTGCCCGTGGACGACACCGTGCCCGGCGACCCGGCTGTCCAGGCCATGGTGGAGGCGTATCACGCGTCCATGAACGCGAACCTCGCCCCGCTGGGGGTCACCCTGGAAGGACCGGTCTCCAGGACAGACTTCGCCCTGGAGCTCGCAGCCCTTCAGGAGACCGGACTCGGGAACCTCGCGGCTGACTCCGTCCGGGCCGTGGCCAGCTCCCTGGCTCCCCTCAATGACGGGAACCCCTGCGACTTCAGCGTGGTGGCGAGCGGTGTCATCCGCGACAATATCTATCCCGGCGCCACGGGCTTCATCAGCTTTGCCGACATCTACAACGTTCTGCCCCTGGGGATATCGCCGGACACCGCCCAGCCCGTGCCCGGATACCCGCTCATGTCCGTGTACGTGACCGCTGGCGACCTCAGGAATATCTGCGAGGCGGCGTTGACGGTCGCTCCTGCCATCGGTTCGGACTTCTACCTGAATTTCTCGGGCCTCAGGGTAGACTACGATCCGGGGTATGCGCCGTACTATCAGGGCGTCAGGGGAGTATCGCTCTACGATCCGGCGGATACCTTCTGCCTGGGAGAGGCGATGCCGCTCGATTTTCTCGACCAAGAGACGGTCTACCACTGCGTGGTGGACCTCTACGCGCTGCAGATGATGGGCGTGGTGACAGGCATGGGGCTGCAGATCATCCCGCGCTACGCCGACGGCACGATCATCGATCCCTCCCTGTATCTCGGCCGCAGGATCGATGCCGGGGCCGATCCCGGTGTCCAGGAGCTCAAGGAGTGGATGGCCCTGCTCTACTTCCTCGGCGATGCATTCCCGGCCGACGGCTACGGCATCCCCGAAGTCCTCTACGGCCTTGACGGCGCGGCCCTGGGGCGGATCAATATCCTGAACTGAAAGCATGTTCAAGGTAAAAAAACAGGCCTTTCCCCTTCAGCGGACGCTTTGAAGGGGAAAGGCACCCCACCTGCGTGAAGGGCGAGAACACAGCTTGACACATTTCCGGTTATTCCCTAAGGTTCGACTATGGACTGGGACGCGATACGCAGAAAATACACGGAAGATGCCGACAGCATCGACAAGGCCCGGAAGATCCA
Source organism: Deltaproteobacteria bacterium (assembly GCA_018436855.1). Classification (GTDB taxonomy): domain Bacteria; phylum Desulfobacterota; class Desulfomonilia; order UBA1062; family UBA1062; genus Phosphitivorax. Next base: position 14,565 of record JAHDKO010000050.1, read on the forward strand.
TGCAGCGGTAACGGAAAGGGTTCGGAGGCTTCAGATCCCCCTGGCGGATACCCCGCTCTCTCCTCGGGGCGTCATTGCGGCTCTTCCCTATGATCTTCTGGCAGAGACCTTGAGCGAGGTGTGGGCGGAGCTCATGGGCGGTGAGCCCGGCGTGGACCTGGAAAAGGCCCTGCGGGCATTCGCCGCGGACGAGCCATTTCCGGAGGAACAGCACGCCGCCGCAGAGGTGCTGTCGATGCTTCTGCGTCCCGCCGTGACCGGATACCTCACCCTGCTGCGGGAGAAGAATGAAGGCCTCCAGGAGGCCGAGACAGGCTCCGGGAGCTGCCCCTTCTGCGGGACCTACCCGCGGATGGCCTTCGATTCCGAGACATCCCGCGAGCTCGCCTGCCTGCTGTGCGGGAAGCAGTGGAGGTTTCAGAGGATCGGGTGTCCGTTCTGCGGCAACGCCGATCACGAGACCCTTGGATATTTCGACGTGGAGGGAGTCGAAGGCGTGCGCGTCCAGTACTGCTCCGAGTGCAAGCACTACCTCAAGGTGTTCGATACCAGAAAACGCGCCATCCGCGATGCGGAGACCGAAGACGTTCTGAGCCTCGACCTGGACACCGCCGCTCAGGAAGAAGGATACCTCTGATCCCCGCAAATCCTGTGTTCACAGGAGAGCTCCCTCTCGCAGAATTCCACCGGGTGATGTACGCCTGAACCCAAAAGGGATCATCCTGTAAGGGGATACATCTGTAGGAGAAAAGAGCGGGCATGCTGACCGGGGACACCGGCGAGCCTTCAGGAGAGCGGAGAACCGCCTACTCCCCGCTCTTTTTCCCCGCGAAGTGGGTGACCCAGATGCTGACCTCGTAGAGTATGATCAAGGGTATGGCGAGCATGATCTGGCTGATCACATCGGGCGGGGTCAGGATCGCCGCCAGCACGAACACGATGAGGACGGCGTATTTCCGGCCCCGCCTCAACCTCTGCGGATTCACGATCCCCATCTTGGCGAGGAAGAACATGATCACCGGCAGCTCGAAGGTGATCCCGAAGGCGAACATGAGCTTCATCACGAGCCCGAGATATTCCTTCATGGCGGGCATGGCCGAGATGCTTTCCGTCTCGAAACCCAGGAAGAACATGAATCCGTAGGGAAAAACCACGTAGTAGGCGAAGCTCACCCCTCCGAGGAAAAACAGCGTGGCCACGAGGATGAAGGGGAGCACATACCGCCGTTCGTTCGGATAGAGGCCGGGCATGATGAATTTCCAGATCTGGTAGAAGATCAAGGGGGTAGCCAGAATCAGGCCGGAGAAAAAGGCCACCTTGAGGTAGGTGATGAAGGCCTCGGGCAGGGAGGTGTAGATCATCTGGCTGTTTTCCGGCAGCACCTTGACCAGGGGCCACACCAGAAACCCGAAGATTTGCTCCTTGAATGCATAGGTGGCGACAAATCCCACGGCCACGGCGATGACGCACTTGATGAGCCGCCAGCGAAGCTCCTCAAGGTGGTCGTGTATGGGGAGCTTGTCCTCTTCAACCGTGCCGTGCTTTTCCACTCCGCTGCCCTTTTCCACTTCCACCCCGCTACCCTTCTATCTCCCCGGGACGGTAGACAGGAGAATCGTCCCCGGCCGCCTTCTTCTCGGACGCCGGCTCCCCGTCGTCTGAAGAAACCCCTTCCTGCTCCAGGGGCGCGGATTCGTCTGCGGCCGGCTCCTGATCATCCTCTTCCGGGACAGGCTTGGATGCGGGCTCGGCAGGCTTTTCCCTGGATGCCACATCGATCTCTTTCTTGAAGTCGTCCGTCGCGCGCTGGAATTCGCCCAGGGCCTTTCCGATAGTCTTCGCCATTTCGGGAAGTTTCTTGGGGCCGAGCACGATCAAGGCTAAGAGAAGGATGAGGATGAGCTCCTGACCACCGATTCCGAACATGAAAGACCATATAAGTCTTTTTCCCATGGGTGTCAAACCAAAGAACGATGGGGTTTTTAGCATTTGACTAATACCCTCCAGTTACATAATCTAAACGCTACCATGCAGAGGAGGACCATAGCGCGGGAGATCCATATGGAGGGGATCGGCCTGCACAGCGGAGGCCGGATCAGGCTCTCCGTCCGCCCCGGCCGGGAGGGGATCGTGTTCGTGCGGGAGGGGGTGAGCATCCCCGGTGCACCGGGAAACGTGGTGGACACCCGCCTGAACACCACCCTCGGCAGCTGCGGCGCCACAATCTCCACCGTGGAGCATTTCATGTCGGCCCTGTACGGGCTCGGCATCACGGACTGCGAGGTGGAGGTCTCCGGCGCGGAAATGCCTGCCTTCGACGGCTCGGCCCTGCCTTTTTTCTCTCTGCTCCGCGAGGCGGGCGAGCGGGACATTCCCGGAGAGGCCCCTGAGATCTTTCTGCCGCGCCCGATCTCGGTCGAAGATGGCGATTCGTGGATCAAGGCGGATCCGGGGGGGTTCAGCATCTCCTACGAGATCGAGTTTCCCTCCCGGGCCATCGGCCTGCAGCGGTACCACTACGACGGCACCGATTACGGGGGCAGGATCGCACCCGCGAGGACCTTCGGCATGCTCAAGGACGTTGAGATGATGCGGGCGGCCGGGCTGGCGCTGGGCGGGAGCCTGGAGAACGCCGTGGTCGTGGACGAAGACCGCGTGCTGAATCCGGAGGGATTGCGGTTCGCGGACGAGTTCATCCGCCACAAGGTGCTCGACCTGCTGGGCGACCTCTGGCTCATGGGCGCGCCGCTGATCGCCCGGATCAGGGCATACAGGGCCAGCCACCGGCTCCACGTGGCCCTTGCCCGGGCCGTCCTGGATGCGGTCCTCCCGCCGGAGAGTGAGGTGTCGCGATGACGAAGAGAACCAAGGAGATCATCTACATCGTCGTCATCGTGGCGGTCCTCGTCTCCCTGAGCGTGGCCCAGACGAACATCAGGAGCATCCAGGCGCTGTCTTCCATCCGCAACCTCGTCATCTTCGGCCTGATCAGCCTCAACATCGTGCTCCTGGTCCTGGTCATCTTCCTGGTCACCCGCAACCTCGCGAAGCTCCTGCTGGAGAGGCAGCGGGGCATGCTCGGCACCAGGCTCAGGACCAAGCTCGTGGCCGCGTTCGTCACGCTCACCATCATCCCCACCACGGTGCTGTTCATCGCCAGCATCATCTTCCTGAACCGGAGCATGGAAGGCTGGCTCTCCAGCGAGGTGGAGACCGCGATCGAAGAGTCCATGAACGTGGCGAACATCTACTACAAGGAGGCCTCGGCCGACGCCATCCACTACGCGAGCTCCATATCCGGGGAGATCACGGAGAGGAGGCTGCTCAAGGAGGAGAACCTCGAGATCCTCAAGAGCCTGCTCGAGGAGAAGATGATGCTGTTCAGGCTCTCGGCCGTCGAGATCTTCTCCTCCCAGGGTGAGGAACTGGTGAAGATCGTGTCGCCGGACATCGGGATCGCCGGCCTCCCATCACCCGATTCGAGCCTCGTGCTCTCCGCCATGGAGGGCAAGACCATGTCCATCGTGGTCCGCACCGGGGAGGCGGACATCATCGAGGGCATCGTGCCCATCCGGTCGTCGTTCAACCTCAAGGACGTGGTGGGCGTGCTCGTGGCGGACTACTACATCCCGGAGAGCATTTCGGGCAGGATGGGCATGATCCGCGCAACCTTCACCGACTACATCCAGAGCCTCAAGCTCAAAGGGCCCATCAAGACCAACTACATCATCATCCTCACCTCCATCACGCTCCTGGTCATTTTCTCGGCTGTGTGGTTCGGCATGAGCATCTCCAAGGGCCTCATCAACCCTATCGAGAAGCTCGTGGAGGGCACCCAGAGGATTTCCCGGGGGGACCTGAGCTTCTCGATCGACGTCCAGTCCAACGACGAGCTGGGCTTGCTGGTGCAGGATTTCAACACCATGGTGGACGATCTCACGGAGTCGCGCAAGCGCCTGGTGAATGCCTACAACGAGCTCACCTATCGCAACCGCTACATCGAGACCGTGCTCACCAACATCTCCACCGGCGTCATCACCATAGGCCGGGACGACTGCATCAGTATGATCAATCCCGCGGCCCAGGCCATGCTCGCCATCCCGGAGAGCGAATCCATGGGCAAGAAGTACGAGGACGTGCTCAAGGACGACTATGCCTCCATCGTCACCGAGCTCATCGAGCCCCTGAAGAAATCCAAGGGCGCCGCCACCCAGAAACAGATCACCATCTCGGCGGATTCACAGAGGCTCACGCTGCTGGGGCATGCCTCGTTCCTCCACGACGACAAAGGCGAGCACATGGGCATGGTGGTGGTGTTCGACGACCTCACCCAGCTCCAGAAGATGCAGCGCATGGCCGCCTGGCGGGAGGTGGCCCGGAGGATCGCCCACGAGGTGAAGAACCCGCTGACCCCGATTCAGCTCTCCGCTCAGCGGCTCAGGCGCAGGTACCTCGACCGGCTTCAGGACGACGGGCAGGTGTTCGACGAGTGCACCCGGGTCATCATCAATGAGGTCGACGAGATGAAGCGGCTGGTGAACGAGTTCTCCGCCTTTGCGAAGATGCCCTCGTGCATGCCTGCCCCCGGGGATCTCAACAAGGTGGTGCAGGACGCCGCAGCCTTGTACCGGCAGGCCCATCCGAAGGTTACGTACGACATCTCGCTCGACGAGTCCATGCCCCGGGTGGAGATCGACTCACCCCAGATGAGCCGCGCTGTCGTCAACCTGCTCGAAAACGCCACCACCGCGGTCCTGGAAGGAGGAAATTCCCGCAAGAAGGTTTCCGTCCGGACGAGTTATGATGCTGATGTACACATCGCGACCCTGGATATTTCAGATACCGGCCCCGGGATACCCCCCAAGGTCAAAGAGCGGCTGTTCGAGCCCTATTTTTCCACGAAGCGGGGGGGCACGGGGCTGGGCCTGGTCATTGTCAACCGGATCGTCTCGGACCACAACGGGTTCGTCCGGGTACGGGACAACACGCCGACCGGCACGAGTTTCAGCATAGAATTACCGGTAAAGGAGTAGTGCATGAAGCGATCGATTCTCATAGTAGATGACGAGGAGAGCATACGGTTTTCGTTGAAGGGGGGCCTCGAGGACGAGGGCTACCACACCCTGCTGGCCGCCGACGGCGAAGAGGCCGTTCAGGTCATAGAGAATAACGAGATCGATCTGATCCTCCTGGATATCTGGATGCCGGGCAAGGACGGCCTGCAGATCCTCGAAGAGCTCAATAAGGACGGGTTCCGCCCCCCGGTCATCATCATGACCGGCCACGGGTCCATCGACACCGCCATCAGGGCCACCCGGCTGGGTGCCCTGGACTTCATCGAAAAGCCCCTGGATCTGAACAAGATCATTATCACCATCAACAACACCCTGCACCTGCGTGCCCTGGAAGAAGAGAACGCCCTCTTGAGAAAGAAGGCCGAGAAGGACGACGAGATCGTCGGGAATTCGCCCGCCATCAGGAATCTCAAGGAACAGATCGACCGGGCGGCCCCGTCGGACGCCTGGGTCCTGATCCTGGGCGAGAACGGCACGGGCAAGGAGCTCGTGGCGAGAAGGCTCCACAAGAAGAGCCGCCGGAACAAGCAGCCTTTCGTGGAGGTCAACTGCGCGGCCATCCCGCAGGAGCTCATCGAAAGCGAGCTCTTCGGGCACGAAAAGGGCGCGTTCACCGGCGCGACCGAGCGCAGGCGGGGCAAGTTCGACCTGGCCAACAACGGCACGCTCTTCCTCGACGAGATCGGCGACATGAGCCTGCCCACCCAGGCCAAGATCCTCAGGATCCTCCAGGAGCAGCGGTTCGAGCGGGTGGGGGGCTCCCAGACCATTCAGGTCGACGTGCGGGTGCTCACCGCCACCAATAAGGACCTGGAAAAGGAGATCGAGGAGGGCAGGTTCCGGCAGGACCTCTACTACCGCCTCAATGTCATTCCCATCAATGTGCCAAGGCTCGTGGACCGCAAGGAGGATATTCCCGAGCTGGTAGAGCACTTCCTCAAGATGTATGCCTCCTTGAAGGGCGGGAAGAAAAAGGCCATGACCGAGGGCGCGGTCAAGAAGCTCATGCAGCACGACTGGCCGGGCAACGTGCGCGAGCTCAAGAATATCGTGGAGAGGCTCGTGATCATGACGCCCGGCGACACGATCACTGTCGATGACATCATCCCCTTGAGTTCGCGGAGCTCCGGGGAGACTGATAAGCTTATCGACATCCCGCTGCTCAAGGACGCCAGGGCGCAGTTTGAGAAGATGTTCATAGAAAACAAGCTCAAGGAGTGCGGGTACAACATCTCCAGGACGGCTGATCTCATCGGTGTGGAACGCAGCAACCTGCACAGGAAGATCAAAGGTCTGGGTATCGATGTGGGATGAAACAGGCGCAGTCAGGAAAGACCCCGGGGGCAGGCTGAACGTCGCCCTGGTCTACCCCAACACCTACTGGGTGGGGATGTCAAACCTCGGGCTGCACACCATGTACCGCGTGCTCAACGGCCACCCTTCCATCGTGTGCGAGCGGTTCTTCACCGACTCCCCGCGCTCGGTGGAGTCGTCCCGGCCTCTGCAGGACTTTCACCTCATAGCGTTCAGCGTATCCTACGAGCTCGATTGGATCAACATGGTCCGGATCCTGCTCGACAACCGCATCCCGGTGAGGAGGGAGGAGCGCAAGGGCGGGCCCATCGTCATGGCCGGGGGCGCCGCGGCCACCATCAACCCCGAGCCGGTCGCCGACGCCCTTGATTTCTGCTTCCTGGGCGAGGGTGAGCCCCTGGGAGATGCGCTCGCTCAGGCCTTCTTCGCGAGCAACGGCTACCAGGAATTCATGGACAGACTCTCAGGTGTGCCGGGGGTCTACCTGCCGGACCGGACCCGCCCGGTCTACGAGGGGGAGCGGATCAGGGAGTTTGCGGGCCCGAGGCCCGTGATCTCCGTGGTAAGGCCCTTCGATAACCCAGGCCACTCCGTCATCCTCACGGACAATACCGTGTTTCAGGACATGTTCCTTACCGAAATCGCCCGCGGCTGCCCCTTCAACTGCAAGTTCTGCACGGCCCGCGAGATCTACTCGCCCTTCCGGCCCGTTGAGGTGGACCGGCTGCTCCCGGTGCTGGACAGGGCCGCCCGCTCGCGGAGGAAGCTGGGCCTGGTGAGCACCTCGCTGAACAACCACCCCGGGCTGCCCAGGCTGCTCGAAGAGATCGACGCCCGCGGGCTGAAGATCGCCCCGCCCTCGCTCCGCCTGGGCATGATCTCGGAGGAGCTCCTCGCCTACATGAAGGCCTCACGGGTCAACGAGGTGACCCTGGCCCCGGAGGTGGGCTCGGACACGCTCCGCGCCGCCCTGGGCAAGCGGGTGAGCGGGGAGGCGATCCTGGAAGACGTGACCTCCCTGGTCAGGAGCGGCATCCGCGACATCAAGCTCTACTTCATGGTGGGCCTGCCCGGCGAGGAGCAGGACGATATCGATGCCGCGATCGACCTGGTCAAGCGCATCCGCCAGACCTTCATCCAGGTCTCCCGCGGCAACCGGCGGATCGGCAGGGTCTCGGTGAGCATCAACACCATGGTCCCCAAGCCTCATTCCCGCTACGAGCGGGCTGCCCTGCTGGAGCCGGGCGAGGCCAAGAAGCGGATCAAAAAGATCGTGAAGGGGCTCAAACCCCAGAGCAACGTGACCGTAGGCTTCGAAGGCCCCAAGTGGGCCTACATCCAGGCCATGATCGCCCGGGGCGACCGGAGGGTCCTGGATGTCCTCGTGGAGCTCGCCGGTCACGATCAATCGAGATGGCAGGAGGTGCTCATGAACTGGCCGCGCAACCCCGATTACTACGCGCTGAGGGAGCACGACCCGGACGAGATCCTGCCGTGGTCGTTCTACTCGCTTTTTGAGCGCGACCAGTGCCGGGATGAGGGAGAGGACGCGACATGAGCACGGGCGCGCCGCACTACACCGGCCACCGCAGCCGCCTGCGGAGCAGGTTCAGAGATGCGGGCAGGGCTGCTTTGAGCGACTACGAGATCCTGGAGCTTCTCTTGGGCTATGCGATTCCCCGCAAGGACACCAAGCCCCTGGCCAAGGAGCTGCTCGAAGAGTACGGGTCCCTGAGGCGCATCTTCGACGAATCGCTCGATGCCCTGGAAAGCCGGAAAGGGATCGGCGAGTATGCGGGCACGCTGATCAAGCTCGTCAAGGCGTGCATGAGCAGGTACCTGGAGCCTTTCGCGGACCGCGGCCTCATCCTGGACAATCCCGAGGCGGTCATCCGCTACATCCAGGCCGAGATCGGGGGAGAGAAGAGCGAGCACTTCATGCTCCTGTGCCTGAACTCCGCGGGCAGGCTCATCCATGCGCAAGATCTCTGCCGGGGCACCGTGAACATGGCCCACGTGTATCCCCGGGAGGTGTTCAAGACCGCGCTGGAAAAAGGCGCCTCGGCCCTGATCCTCGTCCACAACCACCCCTCAGGGAGCCTGACGCCCTCGGCGCACGACGAGCGGCTCACCCGGGCGCTTACGGAGCTGGGCCAGAGCCTGGGCATCCCGGTTCACGACCATATCATCGTGACCAGGGACCAGGCATACAGCATCACGCTCGGGAAGCCCATCAGATACTGACCTTGCACCGGGCCGGGGTTGTAGGGTATTCGGGAACCGGTATGCATGGTCGAACGGAAGGGCATGCCCCGCCGGTGAGCCGGAAAGACCGGCAGGGCCGCACAGAGGAGCAGGAAATGTGATGGAACTGGCGATGATCGTGGCAGCGGGTATTGCCGGGCTGGCGCTTGGCTGGCTCCTGGCAAAGGTGCGCTACCTCCCCGGGCGGGAGCAGGCCCGGCAGGAGGCGTCCGGCCTGCGGGAGTCGCTCCAATGCAGGGAGGAAGAGCTCCAGGCCCTGCGCAGGGTCCTGGAGACCGAGCAGCAGGAGCGCGTAAAGGCCCAGACCCGTTTCGATGCGGCCCAGGAATCGCTCGGCCGGCAGGCCGAGCTCGTCGAGGATTCACGCCGGCGACTGGTGGAGACCTTCCAGGCCCTCTCGGCCGATGCCCTGAAGAACAACAACAAGGTCTTTCTGGATCTTGCGGGCGGGACGGTCAACACCCTGCTCGCCGAGATGAAGGGCGACATGGGCAAGAGGCAGGAGGCCATCGACGGGCTGGTCAAGCCTCTGCAGGATGCCCTGAAGCGATACGAGGCCCAGCTGCGGGAGATCGAGAACGCGCGGCAGAACGCCTACGGGGACATCTCCCGCTACATCGCCGAGCTCATGAAAACCCAGGAGCGGCTCCACGAACAGACCCGGTCGCTGACCACGGCCTTGAAGGTGCCTCAGGTCAAGGGGAGGTGGGGAGAGATTACCTTAAGGAGGGTGGTGGAAGCCGCCGGCATGTCGCCGCACTGCGATTTCATCGAGCAGCCCAGCGTGCAGACGGAATCGGGCATGAAGCGGCCCGACCTCATTATCCGGCTTCCCCGGAACAAGCAGGTGGTGGTGGACGCGAAGCTCCCCATCAGCGCCTACATGGACGCCTATGCCACCGAGGACGAGAAGGCGAAGAAGGAGCTCCTGGCAAAGCACGCCCAGAGCCTGAGGAATCACATGGTCTCGCTCTCGTCAAAGGAATACTTCCGGCAGTTCGACCCGGCGCCGGACTTCGTGGTGCTCTTCCTCGCTTCCGAGTCGTTCTTCAGCGCGGCCCTGGACCACGACAGGACACTCATCGAAGACGCCATCGAAAAGAACGTGATCATCACCACGCCCACCACCCTGATCGCGCTGCTGCGCACCATCGCGCTCACCTGGCAGCAGCACGCGGCCTCTGAGAACGCGGAGCGGATCCTCAAAGGGGCCATGGAGCTCTTCGAGAGGGTCAAGGTGTTTGCGCGCCATTTCGAGAGGCTCAAAGAAGGCATCCAGAAGACAGCACAGGCATACAACGCCGCCGCGAGGTCATGGGAGGCCCGGGTGCTGCCGTCGGCAGACCGGTTGAAGAGGCTGGGCGCGGTCAAACAGGACAACTGCCTGCCCGGGGTGGAGCTCGTGGACGAATTTCTCGCGGAGATCACACCGGAGGAAGACACCGGAAACGGTGAGCACAGCCGGGGGGAAAATCTGCCTCAGAACCTGCCGGAGGATCTGCCGTCCGCGGAGGAAGGGTCGTGAGGGGAAAACGGGCATACGAGAAGGGCCGGTGTAAGGGCAGAAAAGTCGAAGATGTGTTCTTCTGCCGTCATCCCTGAACCGATTGACCGCATATTTTTTTTTAAGAATCAGCCTCGAGGAGGCTCTGCACCTTGAAGAGGATGATGTGCGCCGGCGAGGGCTTTACCAGGTAGAGGTTGGCCCCGGCGTCGAAGGCGAGCTTCCGGTTGTCATGGGATGCCTCCGTGGTGAGCATGATGATGGGCAGGTCCTGGTACTGCGGGTTCTGCCGGATGTTGCCGATGAGCTCGATGCCGTCCATGTTCGGCATGTTCAGGTCCGAGATGATGAGCTTGATATCGGGGTTGAGGGCAAGCTTCTCCAGGGCGTCGAAACCGTCGCAGGCTTCGATGCATGCATAATGCTTCGGCTTGAGGGTGTGTATCAGAAGTTTCCTGACGGTCGCTGAGTCATCTACAATGAGTATCTTCGTCATACACGCCTCCACCTATTCCTTTTTGTAGCCCAGGGCACCGGGAAAATGAACCAGCTTAAAGGCCCGCGAAATGTTGTGCAGCGATTCCGAATGGCCGATAAAGAGATAACCTCCCGGATTGAGATTGTCGTACAGCTGTGATACGAATCTCTTTTTTGCAGCGTCGTCGAAATAGATGAGGACGTTCCTGCAGAATATGATGTCGAAGCCCCTCATCAGCTTCACCCTTTTATCGTCATTGAAATTCAGGTACTGCAGCTCCACGAGCATCCGGACGTCATCGCAGACCCTGAACTGGGATCCTTCCTGAATGAAGTATTTCTTCTTGATATCAGGCGGGACGGACCGGAGGGTGTAATCGTTGTACACGGCCGCCCGTGCAGACTTGAGCGCCTTTTCGCTGATGTCGCTGGCAAAGATTTTCACGTCCCACTCAGGGGTTTTCTCCCCGAGCACTTCCCTGACCACCATGCCCAGGGTGTAGGGCTCGTCACCGGTCGAGCATCCCGCGGACCAGAGCCTTAAAATTTTTTCGCCCTGAGCGGCTCTTTTTTCCAGGATCTCGGGCAGGGCCTTCTCCTGAAAGGCCTGGATCTGAGGCGGACTCCTGAAGAAGCTCGTCTCGTTGGTGGTCACCGAATCGAACAGGGCCCTCAGCTCCCGTGATGCCTGCGGGTCATACTTGAGCATGTAGTAATACTTGTCGAAATCCGGGAGGTTGTTCATCTTCAGCCGCAGAGCGAGCCTGTTTTCGAGCTGGGCCTTCTTGTTGTCGGAAAAGAAGATGCCGGAGTGCTCATAGATGAAATCCCGCAGCAGGCGGAAGATCTCATCAGGCATTCCGGGCTGGGAGGTGTTGAGGTACTCAGGCATGGGCATGTTCCTGGATCTCCTGATCCGATATCGTGGAAATGTACTCCTTTACCTCCTCGCCGATGTCTTCGATCTCGAAGGTGATCCGTTCGAGGTCGATCGAGTCCATGGGATGTCCCATCTTCTTGAGAATGTGCCACCCCTGCTGATCCTTCAGGACAAAGGACATGGTGTCTCCCCCGCAGGAGAGCTCCTTGGCCTTTGCCAGCAGATTGGCTATGGATACCACCGAGGTGATGTCCTTGAACCGGGCGTCCTGAGGGCGGTGATGGTTCAGGCTGACGTCGGCGATGTAGGGGGGGAGCCCCCATTTCTGGGCGAGGAAGTGACCGATTTCCATATGGGTCGCGCCCAGGACCTCGTTTTCGGCTTCGAACATGGAACATTGCCGTTCAATGGACAGGGAGTGGGCCTGCATGAACTGATCGTGGAAATACTCGTCGAGGATGATCTTCCCGATGTCGTGGAGCAGGCCGCCCACGAACTCCCTTCCCTGCAGCCTCAAGCGCAGCCTCGTATCGATGCGCCGCGCGATGAGACCCGTGGCGATGCAGTGGTGCCAGAACTTTTTCCTTAAACTCTGCCCCTGTGATTTCCGGGAACCCAGGGATGTCAGGACCGACACGGATGTAGTGATGTTGATGACCTCGTTGAGACCCATCAGGAGAATGGCACGGTGGAGGGTGTCGATATCCTGGGATCCCCTGCGGTAAAAGGACGAGTTTGCCATTTTGAGCACCTTTGCGGCAAGCGGGGGGTCCTTGTGGATGCATTCCGATATGTCCTTGATGGATACGTCGGGCGACCGGGAGAGGCCCATGACCTCCACGGCGACCGAGGGCAGGGTGGGCAGGTCTTCCAGATGCCTGATGGTTTGCAGAATCATCCGTTCCATCAGAAGGCCACCCCCTGAATCCTGTCTATTGCTTCTGCCGCCGCGCGGGCGACATCGAGATTGTCGTCATCCAGGAGCACCTCGAGCTCGGCTACGAGATCCTCGTCCTTCCATTCACCCAGGGCCTTCACGGCGGAGATGCGCAGAAAATCCTGCCCTCCCTTGAGAATGGACAGGAGACTCGTTTTCGCTCTCTCGTCACCAAACTTCCCCAGGGCCTCGATGGCATGGTAGGAGGTCCACATGTCGTCGCTGCCGACGGCGTCCTCCAGGAAGGACCTCAAGCCTGTGATCTTTCTCATCCCCACGATGTCGATGGCGGGGTGGCATATCTCGTCGTGCTCGTCGTTGAGCAGGGTCACCAGGAGATCCTCCTCGATGGGAAGCCCTGCGTCCCTGGTTGTTTTCACCGCGACCATGCGGACCTCCCAGTCCTGATCCTTGAGCATGTAGGTGCAGATCTGCCCGAGGTTCAAGCTCCCGAGTCTCTGCAGGCCGTCGAGGGCCATGATGCGGATTTTCGGATCACTGTCTGCGGTAAGCGCTGTGAAGCATTCCTCCGCTTTGGCCGTGCCGATCCGAACGATCGCCTCCAGGGCCATTCCCTTCACGTCGGGATACGGATGCCGCAGGAACTGCGCGATCTTCTCGATATCGTCTGGGTTGCCAAGATCGCCCAGGGACTTCAGGGCAGCGCCGATGACATGGCCGTCCCGATCCTCCAGGAGTTCGAGCATAGTATCCCGCGAACCTTCCCCGCCGATGAGGGCAAGCGCCCCGGTCATGGCCCGCTTCACGTATCCCTGCTGCGAGAGGACCCGTTTGGATATCTGCCGGGCTTCTTCTTGTCCTCCCATGCTTCCCAGCACCTCCGCGCCGAGGATCACGCTTCTCTCGTCCCGATCCAGGAGATCTACCATCATATCGACGCTCCCCACGGAATTGAGCGCGGATTTGATCGCCTCCCACTTTTCCGCCTCGCTGTCCGGATCCACCTTTCCGGCAAGTTCGATGATGCGCAGGGCGCTTTGGGAATCCCCGATGCGCGCCAGTGTCGCAAGAATGCGATACAGGAGCTCTTCATCGGCCTCGGGCAGACAGGTGTCGAGGATGTCCTTGAGGACCTGCCGCTCCTGAGTTTCCAGTGAGGCGATGTCGTCTATGCTCATGATGGTGAGCAAGGTCCGGGCCACGGCAAACTCCACATACTGGTCGGTATTCTGCAGCAAATCCAGCAGCGGCGGCACCGCTGCTTGTGAACCGATCATCCCGAGGGTCTCCAGGATGGCGCATATGGTGATCTCATCGCCCGACCACCGGGAAAGCTCCTGAATGAGGAAGTCGACCACCCCCTCGTGAGAGATCCGGGCAAGGGATTCGATGACCGAGAAGCGGATCCATTCCTCGTCGTTGATGAGCTTTTTGAGATGTTCGAAGGACCTGGGGTCCCCCAGCTCGCCGAGCGAGATGACCGCGGCGTTTCTCACATTGGGATTCACGTCGTAGAGCCCCTCGATGAGAATGTCCACGCTCTCGTGGCTCCCGATGCTGCCCAGGATATCCAGAACGAACAGGCGGACGTTGTCGTCTGCGTCTTTTGCGAGCTCGTGGAGCATATCGACCCCGTCTATGCCGATCTTCCGCAGGATATCGATGGCCGTGTTCCTGATGGCCGGGTCATTGTGCGACAGAAGCGGGAGCATCATGGCGATGGCCTGCCTTCCGCCCAGGAGGACGATGGCATTCTGCGCGGCATCTCTCACCCCGTTGTTGCGGTCTTTCAGGAGCAGCTCGAGCCTGCCGTAGGCATCCTCGCCCCCGATTTCGGCAAGCAGGGTGGCTGCGGTTCTCCTCCGGGAGGGATCCTCCGACGAGATCATGGTATCGATTTTGTTGAGTTCCATGTCCTTTTTCTGCTCCGTTTTTCCCTGTCACGCGGCTCCGGGGAAGCCTGGCTGAAAAGCCCTGCCCCTTCATTGTGCCGTGACATCACCGTTTTTCATACTGGACAAACGTCACATCCTTGACCTGGAGATCCTCCAGATCCTGTCTGATCATGGCGGCCAGCTCATTTTTCGAATATATTCCGGCGTTTGCCGTGAGCCTCTGGTAAACGAGGTTCCTGATATCAAAGAGACTGCTGATGATGTTCGGCCCCGTTCCCGGGGTGATCTGCAGGCTTACCTGGGCAAGCAGCACACCCGACTGCCGGGGATTGTCCGGATCGAACAGCACGGTGAAGGGCTCGAGCAGGATGTCTCCGTCGGATGAAGAGAGAACAGCGGGAGAAGGCTCGGGATAGCTTGGGGGGAGATACGGCTGATCCTCTTTCGGGGCCCGCACCATGAAAACGCCTGCCGCCACGCACACCGCGGCGATGCCGGCAACGAGGGAGAGGACGGTCTTTCTGCGCCGCCAGACCGGGGTGGCCCGTGCTTCTTTTCCATTGGATTTTCCGGTAGTGTCTGTCTCCTGGAGAACCCGGCTCTCCGGGACATCGGTCAGCGAGATCCCGTCGTTATCGAGCTGGGCCTTGTTGAAATCAAAGGAGATCCCGTCTTTGTCCAGCTCGGCTTTCTTTCCCGGGGAATTCGACACGCCTGCTTCCTCTTACTTACTGAACACTTGATTGATTTTCTGCCCGAGCGTCTCTGCGGTGAAGGGCTTCACGATATAGTTGCTCACCCCTGATTTCACGGCCTCGATGATGTTCTCCTGCTGGGCCTCAGCGGTCACCATCAGAAAGGGGATGTCCTTGAGCGCATCGTCGCCGCGCACCGCCTTCAGGAGCTCGAGTCCCGTCATCTTGGGCATATTCCAGTCGGAGACAACCATGTCGATTTTTTCTTTCTGGAGGATGTCCAGAGCGCTGGCACCGTCATCGGCCTCGACAATATTATTGAAGTTGAGCTGTCTGAGGATATTCTTCACGATTCTGCGCATTGTCGAGAAATCATCGACAACGAGGATCTTCATGTTCTTGTCAATTGCCATAGAGCCGCCTCCAAGGTCTTTTTCGTTTCATCGAAATTTCCCTCTCAAATCTTTAGGATCGGATTTCCTTGAAGAGCTTCTGCATTTTCGACCGGAGCCTCAGGATTGCCTTGGTGTGGATCTGGGAAACCCGCGATTCGGTGAATTTCAGGACATGGCCGATCTCCTTCATGGTCAGCTCATCGTAATAATAGAGCGAGATGACCATGCGCTCCTTCTCGGGGAGGGTCATGATGGCCTTGGCCACCGTCTCTCTCACCTCGGCGTACCTGAGCCGGTGGGAGGGCCAGTCCTTCTCGTCCTGGAGGATGTACTCCAGAAGATTTCTCCTGGATGCGTCGGAGTCGTCCTCGCCCAGATCGTCGAGGCTCAACAGAGAGACCGAGGCCGTCTCCGAGATGAGCCGGTGGAAGCTCTCGAGATCGATATTCATCTCCTGCGCCACTTCCTCGTCGCTGGCAGGCCTCCCGAGGGTGTACTCGAGCTTGTTATACGTGTCTTCCACCTTGCGCGCCTTCTGCCGCACCGACCGGGGCACCCAGTCCATGGACCTGAGCTCGTCCAGAATGGCGCCCCTGATCCTGAACTCCGCATAGGTCTTGAACTTGATCTGCTTGGATGCATCGAATTTCTCGATGGCATCGATGAGCCCGATGACTCCCGCATTGATGAGGTCGTTCAGATCGATATGGGGAGGAAGCCTGATGGCGATACGGCTCGCGATGTACTTGATCAAGGGCGAAAACTCGCTGATCACCTTTGACCGGATCTTCGGGTTGAGCTTCTGTTCTTCAGTAAGATCGGGAAATGCTATATCCTGCATGGTTCGACCCCTTCATCTGATTGAGGACCATCCTCCTGAGGAAAAACTGCAGACTGCCGCTGGACGAGGGCCGCGAAGTCTGTTCCATGCGGCTCACGATCCTCTCCAGGCGCCTTGAAGCCTCTCCGGCGGGATAGACCTCCACAAATGCCTTCTGTCCCTTGATGCACTCGGGAATACTCTTGTCCGCGGGAACGGACCCGAGCGTTTCAAGGACTACATCCCCTAAAAACCTCTCACATACTAAACTTAACTGTCGTGCGACCTGATCCCCCTCCACCTTGGTGGAGACGTTGTTCACGATGAGATCGAAGCGCTTTACGCCGTATTGTTTTCTCAGCACCTTGATCAGTGCATACGCGTCGGTAATGGAGGTGGGCTCGGGCGTGGCCACCACGATGACCCGCTGGGAGGCGGCGTTGAAGTACATGACATTGCGGGAAATGCCCGCGCCCGTGTCGATGATCATGTAGTCAATGTCCTGATCGAAGTAGTCCAGCGAGTTCATCAGACAGAGCTGCTGCTCGTGGGTCAGGTCTGCCAGCTCCTGGATGCCCGACGAGGCCGGGATGATCTTGATGCCTTTCGGGCCGTCCAGGATAATCTCGTCCAGGGTGCACTGCCCCTGGAGCAGGTGCTGGATGGTGTATTTCGGGACGAGACCCAGCATGACATCGATATTCGCGAGCCCCAGGTCCGCATCGAGCACGAGCACCTTCTTGCCCCGGGACGCGAGGATGATGGACATGTTGACGACGAGGCTCGTTTTCCCGACGCCGCCCTTGCCGGAGGTGACGGAGAGCACCTGCGGACAGGGAGGGGCCGCCCCCTCGAAGATTTTTCTCAACGTATGCGCTTGATCTTTCATGTTCTCTCTCCGAGACATCTGTGTACGATCGTTGAAGACGATGCTTTCTCAATGTCCTCCGGCACCCGCTGGCCCGTGGTGACATAGGAGACGGGAATCCGGTGGATGAGGTTGTGGGTGATGACGGAGCCTGCGTGTATCGCCTCGTCAGCCTTGGTGAAGATCATCCGGTGAATGTCGAGGCCGGAGAAGGTTCTGGTGACCGCGTCCATCTCGCTGTCCCGCGTGGCCACCGGCATGAGCAGGAAGGTGCAGGGATCGATCCCGTCGAGATACCCCCTGAGGTGGGGAATATAGTCCCTGCACAACGCCGATCTGCCCACGGTGTCCACGAGCACGAGATCCAGCGAGCCCATCTTGCCCAGCGCGGCCCGGAACTCGGAGACCGATGACACGGACATGAAGGGGATGTTCAGTATCTTTGCATAGATTCGTCCCTGGTCCACGGCGCCGATCCGGTAGGTGTCCAGGGTGATGAGCCCCACCTTCCGGCGGTGATTGAGGACTCCACCTGCCGCGATCTTGGCGATGGTGGTGGTCTTTCCGACACCCGTGGTGCCCGCGAAAACCCATACCCTGCTCGCGGTGGGCTCTTCGGCCCTGACGAGCTTGCCCAGCAGACTCCTGACAGCGCTCTCCTTTGCCCCGGCACCGAGCTTGGTCAGCAGCACGTCCACGAGATTGGGCCGGATTCCGCGTGAAAGGAGCTTCTTCCTCAAGGGGTTGTTCTCGTGGAGCTTCATGCCGGAGTGGGCGATGAGCTCTTTGACCATATCCTTGAGCTCGGTGATGTCGTGGGCCAGGTGCTCGGCCGGGGGAACTGAGAAAGCCGGGAGAGCCGGCTCCGGCATCCCGGAAGAGGCTCCGGGCCTTGTCAGGCGGTAATCGCAGGTGCCCGCGTCGAAGTCCACGGCGGCCGTGACCTCGATCAAGGGTCTGGCGGTCAGGCCGAAGGTCTTGTCCGCGATCTCGCGTTTGGAGAGGATCACGGCATCGGACCCCAGCTCGCTCTTGATCTGGGAGAGGATGTCCTTCATGGAGTTTGCGGTGTATGTCTTAATTTGCATCGACCCTTACCATCCCGAGATTTTTAATGGTGACGTCCGGAGGTATTTCATTGTGGGAGAGGACCACGAGATCCGGCAGGTACCGTTCGGTCAACCGCTTGAGGTAGGGTCTGCTCACCGGTGATGTCAGCAGGATCGGAACCAGTCCCTG
The DNA here is from genome assembly GCA_018436855.1 of Deltaproteobacteria bacterium. Taxonomy (GTDB): domain Bacteria; phylum Desulfobacterota; class Desulfomonilia; order UBA1062; family UBA1062; genus Phosphitivorax. Next base: position 32,890 of record JAHDKO010000050.1, read on the forward strand.
TTTGCCCACGTTTTGCACCTCCTTGTTCAACGTCATCAGGATCTTTTGTGATTTCTCCGGTTCTAATGCAAGATACGAACCATGCTCGGTGTGCTGGACGGAATGCGAGATCACCCCGTCGATAGCGGGGTCCAGAGCCAGTACGCGGATCGTGCTGTCCTGGACATAGGGCTTCGAGATCACGCGCATGAGGGCCTGTCTGACATACTCCGTCAAAATATCCGGATCCTTGGTCATGGCACCGTAATCAGCCAGGGTCTCCAGGATAGTGAGGATGTTCTTGACCGGCACCTTTTCCTTGAGCAGGTTCTTGAATACCCGCAAGACCACGCCTGCCTGCAGCGTGGACGGGAGGAGGTCTTCCACCACCTTGGGATGGGAGCGCGACACAGTGTCCAGGATGGACTGCAGCTCCTGCCTGCCGAGGAGCTCATGGGCGTTGCTCTTGATCGCCTCGGTGAGGTGGGTGGCGATGACCGTCGAGGCATCGACGACCGTGAGCCCGGCCAGCTGGGCCCGCTCACTGTCGGATTTTTTGATCCAGAGCGCGGGCAGGCCGAATGCGGGCTCCTTGACAGGGATGCCGGGGATGTCGATCTGCACGTTCTCGGGGTTCAGGAGCATGAGCCTGTCGGCCATGGCCTCGGAGCATGCGATCTCCGAGCCCTTGAGCATGAGCTTGTATTCGTTGGGTTTGAGGTCGAGGTTGTCGCGCACATGAATGGGGGGCACGATGACCCCGAGATCACCGGCAATGGTTCGACGCATTCCCTTGATACGTGTCAAAAGACCGCCGCCCTGTGCGGAGTCCACCAGGGGGATGAGGCCGTAGCCGATCTCGAACTCCAGGATATCCATGGGGAGCAGGGACTCGGGTGACACCTCTTCTTCTCGGGGTGCCTCTTCCTGGACCTCTTCTTCTGTCTTGTAGCGCAGGGAAAGCCAGCCGACAGCGCTCATGAGCAGGGCGATAGTGATGAAGGAGACATGGGGCATTCCCGGTACCAGACCGAAGCAGAAGATGATCACTGCGGCGGAAAACAGGGCCAGGGGCTGGAAGGAAAGCTGTTCGGAGAGCTGTCTTCCGATGGACTTGTCGGCCGCAGACTGGGTGACGAGGATGCCTGCGGCAGACGAGATGATGAGCGCCGGGATCTGCGTCACCAGACCGTCGCCGATGGTCAGGGTGGTGTAGGTGGTGAGCGCCTCGGCAAAGGGCATCTTGTGCTGGAGAACCCCGATGATGATTCCGCCGATGATATTGATGAAGGTGATAACGATGCCGGCGATGGCGTCTCCCCGTACGAACTTGGTGGCACCGTCCATGGCCCCGTAAAACTCGGCCTCCCGGCGGATGAGATCTCTGCGCTCGCGGGCCTCCTGATCGGTGATGATCCCCGCGTTGAGGTCGGCATCGATGGCCATCTGCTTGCCGGGCATGGCATCCAGGGTGAACCGTGCGGTGACCTCGCCGATGCGGGTGGCACCCTTGGTGATGACCACGAAATTGATGATCACGAAGATGCCGAACACCACGAACCCCACCACATAGCTTCCTCCCACCACGAACTGGCCGAAGGTGTTGATCACCCTTCCTGCGGCGAGCTCGCCCTCGGAGCCGTGCAGGAGGATCAGCCTCGTGGAGGCGATGTTGAGCGCCAGACGGTAGAGGGTCACCACCAGGAGCAGCGAAGGAAACACCGAAAAATTCAAGGGATTGGTGGTATACATGCTCACCATCAGCGTGATGACGCCGATGGTGACGCTGAAGGTGAGCAGGATGTCCAGCAGGAAGGTGGGCAGCGGAACGAGCACGATGACCATGACCACCAGGACCCCGATGGCCATGACGAGGTCGCTCGCCATCTTCCGATCCAGAGTGAGGGGAAGCTCTCTGTTCTGTGCCATTTATCGGATGCCCGCCTTGAGCCTGTAAACGTATGCCAAAATTTCCGCCACCGCCTTGTACCATTCCTCCGGGATCACGTCCCCGATCTCGACGGTTTTATACAAAGCCTGTGCCAAGGGCTTGTCTTCGACGATGGGGATGCTGTTGAGCCGGCCGATCTCCCTGATCTTCCCGGCTATGTGCCCGGCGCCCTTTGCCAGCATCACGGGCGCCATCATCTTGCCGCGCTCATACTTGAGCGCCACGGCCAGATGGGTGGGGTTGGTGATGATCACATCCGCCTTGGGGACCTCCTTCATCATCCTGCGCCGGGCCATGTGCATCTGGATGGAACGGATCCGGCTCCTGATCATGGGGTCGCCCTCGTGCTGCTTGTACTCTTCCTTGACCTCCTGCCTGGTCATCATCAGGTCCCGGGTATGCTGCCAGCGCTGGAACACATAGTCGGCGACCGCAACCATGACGAAAATCCACAGAAAATCCCAGAGCAGGTGCATGGCCGACCGAAATATTGTCAATACTATGACGGGGAGATCGCAGTCCATCAGGGGCGGAAGCACGGGGATTTCCCGCTTGATCGCCCGGTAGGCCACCAGGGATATGACGAGGAGAATGACGATGGTTTTCACGAGTAGTTCCAGACTCTTTAATGAGAAGAATTTGTTCTTGATCCCAGTGATGGGATTGAGCTTGGAAAGTTTGGGGGTAATGGGCTCGCCGCTGAATACGATACCGAACTGAAGGATATTTGACGCTATACCGACGGCCAGGAAGATGAAAAGGATGGGCAGAACGAGGATCCCGAGCTGCAGCACCGCCTGGTGAAAGATGGTGATCAGCGAGCCCGGTGTGCCGTCCCAGACCGATGCATTGCCCATGTAGAAACTCATGACGCCGCCGAGCCTTCTACCCAGCGCAGGTATATAGAAATAAAAGGATATTATGGAGGCCACGAACAGGAAGCACGTCGAAACCTCCGTGCTTTTACATACCTGCCCCTTTTCCCTGGCATCCTGGATTCGTTTACTGCTCGGCTGTTCCGATCGCTCTTGCCCGTTCTCGTTTTCCTTTGCCATGGAGAATGATTCTGCGAAATCCATACCAAGGGAATCTGCAAAGGTGTTTTTTCCACATGAGGGTTCTCCTTTCTCCTATAATGGGGAGATGGGAAAGAACGAGATTGGGGTTTCTTTCTACCTGAAAATGTGGCAACACAGGCCGTCGTCTGGTATATAAGCGAGACGGGGCGGCCGGAATGTGTCTCCCCCCAAGGGAAGTGTATGGAGGAGTATTGGAAAAATGTTATAGTGTATAGTGTAAAAGCGGATGGACAATGAGAAGGTAGGCAGTTCAATAAGAGAGCAGTTAGGAGGAATCAGTGAACGATTTGCGAAGCATTCGAAAAGCAAAGGGATTGACGATGGAACAGTTGGCCAATCTGAGCGGGGTGTCATCGAAGACCATCTCGCTCTACGAGCATACCCCGCCCAGAAGGCCGAGCAGGAAGGTCGTGGACAAGCTCTCGCAGACCCTGGAGATCTCTCCCGACAAGCTGCTCGGAGCCATCGGGGCGGGAGGGAAGGCCCCTGCGGGTGCCGGGCAGGAAGGGCTCGAAGAGGCCATTGAACTCAGCGATGCTCATGTAGTAAGAATTCTGGGGTTGGTCGAAAAAGAGGTGAGCGAGCTGCAGCATCTCATGATAGAATCGGCTTCTCTGGCAGGAGAGCATCCGGCGCTGGAACGGAGCATCGAGTACCTCGCCGGCGAGATCGATCTCCTCACCGAGATCCGGCAGAGGTTCGCATAATCCGCTGCCGGCACAGGCATACTGCTTTTTTTTAAGGGATCGGCAGGTACGGGTATGGGATGATTATTCTTCAGGATGTCTCGAAGCTCTACCACGACAGCACGTATGCCCTGCGGGATGTTACGTTCCAGGTCTCCAGAGGAGAATGCTGCTTCATTCTCGGCCCGTCGGGTGCCGGGAAGACGACCCTGCTCAAAATCCTCCATGTCATGGAGCGCCCGTCGAAGGGGCAGGTGTACCTGTTCGAGCGGGATGCCGGGAAGCTGAGCGGCCCCGATATCCAGGCGCTGAGGCAGCACATGGGCTTCATATTCCAGGACTACCGGCTCGTGGACGACTGGACCGTCTATGATAACATCGCGGTCATCCTCCAGATCCTGGGCAAGTCCTCGGGCTATATCCGCATAAGGATCTGGCAGATGCTCAAATGGGCCGGGCTGCAGCACAAGGTGTACGAACGTGCGGGAGACCTCTCGGGCGGAGAGAAGCAGCGGGTCGCCATTATCAGGGCGATCATCCATGATCCCGACATTCTCCTGGCCGACGAGCCCGTGGGAAGCCTCGACGACACCACGGCGCGCTTCGTGATGAACATGTTCTACCGGCTCTATCGAAAGGGGACGACCCTCGTCATCGCAAGCCATCGGGAAGACCCCTTCATCGATTTCGCCCGGGTGATATCCCTGGACCGGGGGATGATCGTGAACGAGTGAGGAAACCCATGATCAGGGCGCTCTACATTCTGAAACTGCTGGCAAGGGGGCTGGCCAGACGGCCATGGGGGAGCCTTGTCACCCTGATCGCCTGCTGGTTCGCCATGTGCCAGCTGGTCCTCGTCTTCCATGCCGTCTCGTTCACCGGCCAGGCACGGATACTCCGCGGCACATCGAGCACTGTCATGGCCTACCTTTCCGGGAGGCAGCAGGAGAGCACCCTCCAGGAGATCAGAGACCGGATCGCAGTGATGAAGGAGGTGACCGCAGTCGAGTTCATTCCCTGCCGCGAAGGGCTCGACCGCCTGCGGCAGTGGCTCGGGCCCGATGACTCGCTGGTGGAGGACCTCGACCCGGGGATTCTTCCCGACGCCTTCGAGGTCAGGCTCAAGCCCGCGTATACGGGCTCGATCGCAGGGGTGGCCGCACGGATCGGGGAAATACCCCAGGTGGATGATGTCCGCTATGACCGGGGTGTCCTGGGCAGGGTGGCCGATGCGTATTACCCTATCGTCGTTGCGGGCATGGGCGTGGCCTTGGCCGTGATCCTGTCTCTTTCCCTGGTCGTGTTCCTGTCCATCCGCGTGGGCATGACTTCGCGCCGTCAGGAAATGGAGGTGCTCCATCTCCTGGGAGCCCGGCGATATTTCCTCTACTCGCCCTATCTCCTCGAGGCGCTCGTGTATGGTGCAGGGGGAGCCGCCCTGGCGCTCCTTACCCTTGAAGGGGTTCGTCTTCTCCTCACCGCCGGGGTGCCGGTCCTCAGTGATCTCCTGGCTCCCATGCGTATCAGGCAGATGGTCGTCGTGATCGCGCTGCCCGGCTTCCTCAGCCTGCTGGGGGCTCACCTGGCCATCAGGCAGAGTACCGATGACTAGGCTCGCCATCGTATTCCTGATCATCCTGATCACTCTGCTCTCCCTTTCCGTGCTCGCAGCCGATGATCCGGCGCTCAAGCTCGAGGAGCTGACCAGGAAGGCCAAGGAAGTGGAAGGAACCTACCTCTCGGAAGAAAAAAAGCTGAAGTCCATGGACTCTGAGATACAGAGGATGCAGAACCGTATCGACAAGGTGAGGGCGAATATCACGAGCAAGCAGGCCCAGATCGCGCTTCTCGACAAGGAACTGGCGGCTTACGAGACCAGCCTCGACACAGCGGAGAAGGGGATGCATTACCAGTGGGTCCTGCTCTACAAGGGAGCCTCTCTGGACTTGGTCAATGCGTACTACGGGCACGAGCGGTATTCCGGATACATCAACGCCGTCATCAGCGACCGCGCCCGGACCGTACGCGAGTACCAGAGCCTCAAGACGGATCGCGAGGCGACCAGGGAAAAGGCCCGGGAGCTGACGGAGCTTCTCAGGCAGGACCTGGCCGAGCTCGAGAAGACGGTGGGTGAGCTGGCCGTTCAGCGCGAACGGAAGACCCGGCTGGTCTCGTCCCTGAAGGGCCAGTCCAAGAAATATCAGGATCAGATACAGGATCTCCTGGAAGAAATCCATAAAAGTGCAGGTAAGGCCGTTGAGGCAGGTAAGGAGTTTCTGCTGAACAAGGGCAGTCTCCCCTGGCCGGTGGAGGGGAAGGTAGTGCGGAAGTTCGGCCCCTTCACCCTCCAGGGCGTTCCCCAGCGGTCTCAGGGCATAGACATCGAGGTCCAGGAAGGACTTCCGGTGAAGAGCGTGCACGCGGGCAAGGTCGTCTACTTCAACTGGATGGGAGGATACGGAAATACACTGATCCTCGATCACGGTGAGGGATATTACTCCATCTACAGTCACCTCCAGGAGGCCCTGAAGGTGGTGGGCGACATGGTTGTGCCCCAGGAAACCATCGGACGGGCAGGCCAGAGCGGGGATGTGCTCAAGCCGACCCTGCATTTCGAGATACGTTCACACGGGAAGGCCCAGGACCCTCATGCATGGCTGATGCGCAAATAGTATGTGTTTTATCGTAACTAGATATATGATATAGGCGATAAGGAATGTTGTATACTCTATGGGAGCGTGTATGAAAATTCATAAGATTTTCATCCTTGGGGGGGTGGTTGCCTGTATCTTCCTTGCCGGCGTGGGGGCAAACTTCACCAAGGTTCTCAGTGCCGACATGTCGGGGGTCTATCCTCAGCTCGAGAAGTTCACCGACTGCCTGGGCATTATCGAGAAGAGCTATGTGGAGGACGTGACGCCTGAGAAACTCATCGAGGGGGCGATCAAGGGGATGGTTTCCGTCCTGGATCCCCATTCTGCGTACCTGACCAAGGAAGGATACAAGGAGATGCAGATCAGCACCACCGGGTCATTCGGAGGGCTCGGTATCGAGATCGGCGTTCGCGACGACGTGCTCACCGTCATCTCTCCCATCGAGGGCACCCCGGCCTTCCACGCCGGAGTGCTCCCCGGCGACCGGATCGTCAAGATCGACGGGAAATCCACGGTCGACATGAGTCTCGAAGACGCGGTCAAGCTTCTCAGGGGTCCGAAAGGCACCCAGGTGGTCATCACCATCCTCAGGGACAAGCAGGAAAAACCCGTGGACATGACCATCACCCGGGCCATGATCCACATCGAGAGCGTGAAGGTGGAGATGCTCGATCCCGGTTATGGATATATCAAGGTGCGGAATTTCCAGGTGGACACGGCCGACGATATCCGCAGCGCATTGGAGGAGATGGGGCCCCTGAAGGGTCTGATTCTCGACCTGCGGTATAATCCGGGCGGGCTGCTCGACCAGGCGGTCTCGGTGAGCGATCTCTTCCTCGAAAGCGGCCTGATCGTCTACACCGACGGCAGAAGGCCGGAGGAAAAAACGGAATACCGGGCGCGCAAGGAGGGGACCTTCGAGGGGTTCCCCATGATCGTGCTGATCAACGGCGGCAGCGCCAGTGCCGCGGAGATCGTGTCCGGCGCACTGCAGGACAACAAGCGCGCCATCGTGGTCGGGGTCAAGAGCTTCGGCAAGGCATCGGTGCAGAGCATCAGACCCTTGAGCGACGGATCGGCCCTGAAGCTCACGGTTGCCCGTTACTACACACCGTCCGGGAGGTCCATCCAGGCCACCGGAATCGAGCCCGATATCCGGGTGGAGCAGAAGATGCAGGCCTCGGGCACAGAAGAGTCCCCCAGCCAGGCCTTCCTGAGGGAGGAGGATCTCGAAGATCACCTGATACCCGATGCCGGGGGGAAGAGCTCCGACGGAGAATTCCGCTCTGAAGAACTTCTGGACAATGATTATCAGCTCAAGTACGGGCTTGACCTGCTCAAGTCCTGGGAGGTGTTCCACTGGGTCAGAAAGGCGGCATGAAAAGACGCAGCAGCAGGCGGAAGAATCAAAAGAACATTCTGACCATCGTCATTGTCGCCCTGATCGTCATCGCTGGGGCGGCCGCCCTGATCATCATGACGCAGGGCGGCGGGAAGGAGCCGGATCAGGCCGGGGTGCCCGCCAGAGAGAACGGGTCTCCCGAGCTCCTGATCAAGGGCTGCCTCTTCGAGCTTGATATTTCCAGAAGAGACGTCCGGTTCTCCGGCCACGCGGTCGATGTGACTCTCCGCAAGCCGCTTTCCGAAGTAATGCTCTCCCGGGCCTTCTCGCCCGTCAAGGACGTGGGAGACCTGAGCATTGAGAGCGCCAGGCATGTGCGGGTCATCATCGACGGGCGGACATGGAACATCCGTTTCTTCGGGGCGCCCGGGAAGACCGCCCGGTGCGCCATCATCGTCGATGACATGGGGCTGAACCTGAAGTGGGCGAAAGATTTCTGCACCATCGATGCAGATCTCACCTTCTCCGTGCTGCCGGACAGGCCGTTTTCGGAAAAGGCGGCAAGGTATCTCCACGACAGGGGCAAAGAAGTGCTGCTGCACCTGCCCATGCAGGGCAATGGAATGGATCCGGGCAAGGGGGCGATCTATCAGCACATGTCCCGCTCGGAGATCCGATCTGTCCTGCGGCACAATATGCAGAGCGTGCCCCACGTCAAAGGCGTGAACAACCACATGGGCTCCCGGATAACCGCCGATCCGGACATCATGCGGGTGGTGCTCGAGGATATCAGAGACCGGGGGCTGTTCTTCGTGGACAGCCTGACCACCAGCAAGTCCGTGTGCAGGGCACTGGCGCCCGAAATAGGCATCTCCATGATCGCCCGGGATGTTTTCCTTGACAATGAACGCACCGATTCCTATATCGTCTCCCAGATCGACAAGCTGGTGAAGATTTCACGGTACTACTCGGATGCCGTGGCCATCTGTCATCCCTATCCGGAGACCTTGGCAGTGCTTGCGCGGGAGATTCCGAGGATCAGGGATCAGGGGGTCGAGATCGTACGCGTGTCAAAGCTGATCGACTCTGCAGAAGGCTCTCCATGAGGAATTTTGGGAGGTTTTGCATTGATTGACTCGATATATGCTTTGGGCTATACAGAGCTGGTGGAGCATGGGGAATGAAGCAGTGGTTCGTGGTTCAGACCAATCCGAAGGAGGACGACGTTGCCTGTATGGTCCTCAGGCAGCAGGGGGTCGGAATTTATCAGCCTTTCATGGAGAAGTATGTCTTTCATGCCAGGAAAAAGGTCCTCAAGAAATACCCCTTGTTTCCCAACTACATCTTCGCCAACATCGCACCTACGGAAGAAGAATATCATAAGATCAGGTGGTGCCGCGGGGTCAGGAGGATTCTTCTGGACAACTATCAGCCCGTGCCCATCGACGACGATTTCATCCGCGGCCTGTGCACCCTGGAGGACAAGGATTCCGGCACCATCAAGAAGCCGGTTTCTTTTGTCCCCGGAGACGTGGTGCGGGTCAAGTCCGGTCCCATGAAGGACCTCTACGGCGTGTTCGAGGCCTGGGGCTCCGACGAGGGCCGGGTGAAGATCCTCATCGAGATGGTGAGCAACCGGGCAAAGGTCGTCATGCACGCCTCGCTCATCGAGAAGGCGTGAGAACATAAAGGAGCGTTCCATACAGAACGTTTACGGCAATTCGAAGTCACTGAAGGCATCGGAGCTCAAATCCCTCGAGCGCCTCTACCGGAGAAGGGTTCCTCCGCAGTCGGTCATCACCCAAGAGCTCGCATTGGAGATATCCAGGCTTTCCCGGGAAATCGGCATCCAGATAGGTCTCCTTCTCAGCCGCCAGGGCATGGTGGAGTACGTGATAGCAGGAACCGCAACCGGACTGTCCATCCCCGGGCTGGAGCGGATGCGCACCCATCCCGGCAGGCTCCAGGGGTTGCGGCTCATCCATACGCACCTCGGCCCGGGCGGGCTGGATTTCGAGGATCTCACCGACCTCGCCAAGCTGAGGCTCGATATGATCTACGCCATCGAGGTCATGGACAACGGTGACCCCGGAGACGCCCACGGGGCGCATCTCCTCCCTGCGGGCGAGGAGGGGGCGGTGTGGAACGTTCTCGACCCTGCGCCGACCTTTCGTCTGGACCTGCCCTTTGACGAGTTCATCACGGCGCTCGAAGCCGAAATCAACCGGAAGCACAAGGCCCTGAGCCGAGGGGCGGGCGAGGACAGGGCCATCCTCGTGGCCGTGGTGCCCTCCCTGTCCGAAGACGCGAAGATCGCGATCTCAGAGCTCCAGTCCCTCGCGAAGTCCGCAGGGATCACCGTGCTGGACACCATTGTCCAGCGGCGGGAGAAGCCCGATCCCAAGTATATCGTGGGCAAGGGGAAGGTCTCTGAGATCAGCATCAAGGCCCTGGCCCTGGACGCCAACCTGCTCGTCTTCGACCAGGAGCTTTCGCCCTCCCAGGCGCGGTCCGTCTCAGAGGTGGCCGAGCTGAGGGTCATCGACCGGACCCAGCTCATCCTGGACATCTTCGCCCGCAGGGCAAAGACCAAGGAGGGCAAGATCCAGGTCGAGCTTGCCCAGCTCCGCTACAACATGCCCAGGCTGGTGGGGAAGAATCCTTTTCTGAGCCGTCTCGCAGGCGGCATCGGCACCAGGGGCCCCGGCGAATCCAGGCTCGAGGTGGACAGGAGGAAGGCAAAGAACCGGATGACCAGGCTCGAGCGGGAAACCCGCGGGATCAGCCGGAAGCGCAGGCTTACCCGTCTCAGGAGGAGCAGGGGAGAGGTGCCGGTCATCTCCATCATCGGGTACACCAATTCGGGCAAGTCCACCCTGCTCAACACCCTGACCAAAAGCCGGGTGCTGGCGGCGGACATGCCGTTCGCCACCCTGGACCCGTCGAGCAAGCGCCTGAGGTTCCCCCGGGACGTGGAGGTGATCATCACGGACACGGTGGGCTTTATCCGCGATCTGCCGAACGATCTGCGCGCCGCGTTCATGGCCACCCTCGAGGAGCTCGAGGACGCCAACCTGCTCCTGGAGGTCATCGATCTTTCCGATCCCCATCTGGAGTACCGGATGCAGGCCGTGGACGAGATCCTCAAGCAGTTGAACCTTCAGGACAAGCAGAGGCTTAAGGTATTCAACAAGGCCGACCGGTGCCCGCCCGATTTTGCCGAAACCATCACCCGCCGCTACGGCGGCGTCGCCATATCCGCGCTGGACCGCTCCACCTTGAAGCCCCTGATCGAGAAGATGGAATCCTTCTTCCTCGAAAAGTAATCGGGGACGGGTTCACATTTCTCTTCCTGCTTGCCGGCCCATACCGGCGCCGTCCTCGGGTGGCGATCAATCCTTTTTCGGCACGTACTTGCGGAACTCGTGGCGGATCTCGGCCGGGAGGCCGAGCGCGCGCACGATGGATTCCCTGATGGGATTCGAGATGGTCTCCAGGGGTGCGATCTGCACCAAGGGGTCGTCCGCGTGCCCGGTCACCTTCAGGCTCACCACCAGGAGCCGGCCGCTGTCGCCGGTAAGCACCCACCCGAGAAGGGGAATCCAGCTGATCGCCTTATCCACGGTCTCGAAAGGCTGTATGCCCAGGACGGCATCGATGTTCCTGGTCTTGAGCGAATATTTTCCCACCGCCGAGAGCTGAAGGGAATTGCTGTCGAGGTAGAAGTCGTCGAAGCTCATCACGCCGTCATCGACCCGGAAGGTGCACGTGATGATGTTGTACGGAAAATTCCTGCTGGTGAGCTCGATGTCGCGGGTCTGGACGATCTTGTAGACATTGAGCAGTGCGAATATCCTGGATGCCAGGGCGTATTTCTTGAGCCGGCCGTTCTTGGCCACCAGGTTCATGGTGCCGTTTACGGACCCTTTCTCTCCGGATAGATGACCGCTCAGATCCATCGTCCCCCTGATCCAGTCCTGTTCCTCTGACACCACATCGAAAAAACGGGCGATGTTGGCATTGAGCAGGGCAAAGGTGATATCGAAGGAAAGGACCCTGGACAGGTCGGTGGAAAGCGAGCCCTGTATTGTGCCCGACTCGCCGTGGGTGCGGATATCGGAAAGGGTGAGCACCCCGTCCTTCAGCGAGGCGTCTGCATGGGCCTCATCCACCGGCATGCCGTAGAGATCGAGATCGAGGAATCTGATGTGCCCGGCGGCGGTGTACGCCGCCGGATCACCCAAGGCGTCCGTGATTTTTTCCTCCAGGGGGAGGGACAGGCCCTCGATGGTGATGTCTCCCCTGAAAACGGGTTTGGGTGCGAGGACGAGCATGCCGTCTGAAACCGTGATCTTCCGATCGTCCGCAAGCACCTGCATGCCGCTGCTTTTCAGCACCTTGCCCGACATGAGGACAGGTCCGTCGAGGGTGATGATGGAGCCGTTCACGGATACCTGTGCCTGCCTGCATCTGAGAGCGCCGTGGAGGGTTGTCTCTTCTCCCCACCCGATGTCCACCTCTCCGCTCACCTCACCGGAGAGCGCCCGGTCCGCATCGGCCTGCACCGCAACCAGATGGCTCAGATCCAGCAGTCCCTTGAGACGGACCGCGCCCCGTGCGGGGCCCATATGCCCTGATATGGCGAGCTTTTCCGGAGAGGCGGGGAGGATTTCTCCGGTAAAATCCAGGGAGAGCTCGGGCCTGATCCTGCCCGTGACCTGCACTGCCGCCTCCACCGGATTCTGCCTGAGCCTGTAGGCGGCTCCTAGAAGCTCGAAGCGGTCCGTGCGGATATCCGCCCTGGCGGAAATCTCCGGCCCTGTTCCCGTACCCCTGATCTTGAGAACGGTGCCTTTCCCGAATGAAAACCTCTCGGAGCTGAGCACGCCGTCCACGGTTGCCTGGAATGACGATTTCTGCTCCCCGAAGGGATCGGCAAGGGAGATCATGAGGGATCTGATGCGGTGGCCACCCGCGACGAGGTTCGAGGATATTTCCAGGGGAGAGGAAAAGTCCGCTGCCGCGACCATGCCGCTGTGATCGCGGACCGCCTGCCCGCCCCACTGATAGGCGCAATGATCCAGGGCGAGGCTGCCCTTGACGACAAAGGCTTTCTCGGCCTCCTCATCAAAATACGTGTTCACTGCCGCGGATACCCGTCCCCCGCTGACGCGGGAGACACCCTCGAAGAGGTCGAGGGCATACTCAGGCAGTCCTACTGCGTTCCAGGTATCCAGAAAATCCCGGGCAGGCATGTCCGCCTTCACATCTACACCGATTTTCAAGCCCGGATGAATGATCCCCGGGAATGAAAGGTCGACCTTTTCGATGACAGAGCCGTTCATTATTCCCCGGAGGTCCCTGAAAACGATGCCGCCGTTTCCGTATGCCACCCGGCCGGTGATATCCGTGATCCTTTCGGGGCCGAAGCCGGCGCCGAAGCTCTGCCCCGAGAGATCCTGGATCACCATGATGCGGTCGATGAACCGGGTGAAGTGCACGAGCTCATCCACGCTGCCTTCATAGTGTGCCGATGCGAAGCGGGACATCCCGCCGCGGATCTGAGTGGTGAGGAGGGTTTCCAGCCAGTCATCAAATTCGTGCGTGGGGAGAAGGTCCACGATCTTTTCGTATTCGAAGGTGTCCGAGCTCAGATCGAGCGAGATCTTTGCGCCGGTTTTTTTTCGGGGCCCCATGATCTTTCCGGTACCGTCCACCCGGACCAGGGGGGTCCTCAGCGATATCTCATGGATATCCAGAACCCGGTCGTCGCCCTGTGCCCCGAGGGCCAGCTCCAGCGTTTCGATCCCGGTTTGAGACCAGGGAAGGACCACGCGCTCGCCGGAGACACGGACACCCGAGGAAATGCCTTCACCGGACCAGGCGAAATCCGCATCCATATCCAGGATGCCCTGCATTCCTTGTGCAAGCCGCGAGAGGTCAATGTTGCGTGAGGTGACGGACCCCTCCCACCCCCTTGTGCGCCGGATGGAGATCTCCGTCTGTCCACCGAGAACCTCTGCCTCGAGCTCCACCTTTTCCGGGCAGATGGTGCCGCTGGCCGATTCCAGAACGTTCCTGCGGGTCCGGCCCCGAAAGGCAAGGGAGCCGTTATGGATGACCACGGTTGTCACACCCGGGGACCGCTGCGGGTTTGTCAATTTATTGACGGAACCCCTGTCCAGGGTGATCCGGGGTTCCTCCAAGGTCAGCGACGAGAGCTGGAGACCTCCGAAAAAGGCATTCCACAAAGATGTGCGGGCCCTGATCTGCCGCGCCTTGAGGAGGGGCTCTTCCGGGTCCCCGACCACGACATGATCGAGGGTTATCAGCGCGCCGGGGAGTATCTCCACCGAAGCGTTACCGATGGCGACCTCCTGCCCGGTATATTCGGCAAGGATATCATCCATGTTCGCCGAGAGCAGGGCCGGGAAGACCCTGGTCAGCCCCAGGTACCCGATAACGGCTCCGAGCACCAGGAAAGCGGACAAGAGAATCGTGAATTTCCGTGTTTTGCGATCGTTCATAATCATTCCAGAATATGTGACAGCTTATTAACACAAAAATTGGGGGCGTGTAATGGAGAAATGGAGCCTTGCGGGGCAAGCAGGTTTCTTTGGTTACCGGGGAATGAAGGGGCATTCGATTACAAAATTGTAATCGTGTACACTTTCCGTCCACTGTGCCGGCTGTTCACGGTCGCGGGGGTGCAGGGACCCTCGAGGGGCAGGGGCTGTCAATGTACAGACGCCCTCCGTCTCTGCCTGCAGATCCCTGCCCGCGTCCGGCACCGGTGGTGTCCACGTTCTGCTCGCCGGCTGCCATCCAATCGAAACGGGGCGGCATCCTGGTGAAGTCGATGTGTCCCTTGGCTGTTTTATCCGGCTCCTGACCACGTAATCCTGAATAATGACATACATATCGTCCCGGGCGAAACCCTGCCCGAGGAGGTCGTCTATTGTCTCCCGAGCCTGATTGTTTGTGCCGAAGAGGGTATGGATAGCCTGCATCACTGTCGCCTCCATCATTGGTAGCGGTGTATGAATATCTCGAACAGAATGGAAAAAGTTCGAATCGGTGATCTTTGCTCTCAATCCACAAAAGTTGCCCGCGGTCTTCCCAAAGCAAACTTCGCAGATATTCTTCACCCGCTTTGTGTAGTTTCCCTGCCGGGTGGAAATATCACGCAGAATCGAGAGGACATCTTGACGTCAAGGTTTCATGGTGGTAGAAAAAAGTCATGTTAGATATGAAAATTATTAGGCAAAATATTGACATCGTGAAGAATGCCCTCAAGAACCGCGGGTCTGTGATGGACCTCGGCGAGCTGCTCGAAGCGGATGCCCGGAGAAGGACCTTGATCCAGGAGGCGGACGAGCTCAAGGCAAGGAGAAACCAGTTTTCCACCCGGATCGCCAAGGCGAGGACCGAAGGCCTGGATCTCGAGAAGGAAAAGGGCGAGATGCGCTCCATCTCCGAAAGGATCAAGGCCCTGGACGAGCAGATCCGGGAGGCGGACGAGGCGGTGAACCGGTTCGTGCTCGAAATTCCCAACATCCCCCACGAGAGCGTGCCCGTGGGGAAAGACGAGCAGGACAACCAGGTGGTCCGCACCTGGGGAGAGAAGCCGGAGTTTTCCTTTGCCCCGAAGGATCACTGGGATGTCGGCGAGGGGCTTTCGATCCTGGACTTCAAGCGCGCGGCAAAGATCACGGGCGCCCGCTTCACCGTGAACTGGGGCGCGGGGGCCCAGCTGGAGAGGGCGCTGATCAACTTCATGCTCGACGTGCACACCCGTGAGCACGGGTATACCGAGGTGCTGCCGCCTTTCATGGTCAACCGCGAGAGCATGACCGCCACCGGCCAGCTCCCGAAGTTCGAAGAGGACCTCTTTGCCACGGACGGCTATTTCCTCATCCCCACGGCCGAGGTGCCGGTGACCAACCTCTACCGGTCCGAGACCCTTCAGGGCGAGGACCTGCCGCTGAAGCTCGTGGCCTACACCCCCTGCTTCAGGCGGGAGGCCGGGTCCTACGGCAAGGACACCCGGGGTCTCATCCGGCAGCACCAGTTCAACAAGGTGGAGCTGGTGAGGTTCGCAGATCCTTCCCGTTCGTTCACGGACCTCGAGGAGCTCACCGGCGACGCCGAGGACATCCTGAAGAAGCTCGGGCTCCACTACCGGGTCGTGGCGCTCTGTACCGGCGACCTGGGGTTCTCCTCGGCCAAGACCTACGACCTGGAGGTCTGGATGCCTGCCCAGGGCGTGTACCGGGAGATATCCTCGTGCAGCAATTTCCTCGACTTCCAGGCGCGCAGGGGCCAGATACGCTACCGCTCGCCGGAGTCGAAGAAGACCGATTACTGCCACACCCTGAACGGCAGCGGCCTTGCCGTGGGAAGGACGCTCGCTGCGGTCCTGGAGAATTATCAGCGACCGGACGGTTCGGTGGAAGTTCCCGAGGCATTGAGACCTTACATGAGGCTTGACCTCATCGAGCCGATCGGTTAAGGAGAAATACACCGTTGCACGCGGAGGGATGGCCGAGTGGCTTAAGGCGGCGGTCTTGAAAACCGCTGTACCTTTTCAGGTACCGTGGGTTCGAATCCTACTCCCTCCGCCAAAGGCTTCACTGTGGAGAGATGGCCGAGTGGACGAAGGCGTTCGCCTGCTAAGCGAATGTAGGGCCAGAAGCTCTACCGAGGGTTCGAATCCCTCTCTCTCCGCCACATCTTATCATCCCGCATCGTGCCGCATTATCCCGCCCTTCACGGTCTCTCCTCTCACGCCGCGCCGAAGGGCTTTCCCTCAAGCTTCGTGCCTTTGAATCCTGAACCGCCGTATCTCTGGTGTTTTAGATGGGTTTCGCGTACGGGCGACGATGAAGACGTCTGCGAACACCCGGTGCGGAATGATCTCCATCACCGGCTCCGGCATCATAACCGGGAAACAGGAACCCTCCGGCAACATCGGCAAGAGGGGTTAAAGAAAACAGGCCCGATCACCGAGGAGAGAATGATCGCGCCACCTGGATCACATAAACCATAAGGGCAGTCAGGGGTACTGTATGAACCGGACGGAAAACACTCTGGAAAAAAAGGATAATGAGCTGTCCGGACAGTTCCGCTGTCATTGCTTTCAACCACGCTGCGGGAAGGAGAACATCTCATATTCAGACACCTGTGTTTCTCTTGCAAAGCCGGAACGGAAAATACCCTGGGCACGAACCCGGAACCGGGACCTGTCCCGAGACAAAAGAGAGGTCTGTTGTTTCCTCTCCTGCTTTCACTCGACATCGTTCTCTCCTTCGCCCCTGCTGCACATGCGGCAGTGGAAGGCGGCGAAGACATGGGGAGTGCCCCTCTCATTACCGAGGCCGAAACAGACATTTACATCTTTTGGAACGGGCGGTTTTTCAAGATAATTCCGGCCGACTCCGCTACGTATACGATCGAGTCTTCCGGTTCCAGTTATAATGCTACAGCCAATCTACAGGATTCGGGAGGCGCTACGATTGCCTCCGGTGACGATGAAGTCGGTTTTGATTTCAGGATCGAACACGCTCTTACCGCAGGGCAGATATTACCTCTTCATATACAGTTATAATGATATGGAAGATCCCTGTACCTTGACGATTACCGGGGGAAGGTTACGTCAGCTTGGACTGGAAATCGACATCAGGGGAAACGGCACCACGATAAGCGATGGCGATTCATCACCCTCCTCATGTGACCACACGGATTTCGGGAGCGCCGAGGAGGGCTCCGGGACCTTGGCGCGCACCTTTACCATAGACAACCTGGGAGACAGCGAGCTGACCCTTACCGGCGGTGTGCCGCTCGTATCCCTGTCGGGTGCCGCGGCAGGGGATTACAGCGTAACGCAAGACCCGGCCGGCACCGTCGCCGCCGGAGGCTCCACGAGCTTTCAGGTCACCTTTGCCCCGACGGCCGCGGGAACGAGATCGGCCGTGGTCAGCATCGCAAACGACGACAGCGACGAAAATCCCTACGACTTCGCCATCCTGGGAACAGGCATACACACCAACCTGGCTCCCGAGATCAACGATGCCGGCTATGCCCTGCACCTCGAGGGCACGGCCACCGATTACCTCGTCAAGAGCGGCTTCGATGGCTTCACCACCACCGGGCTGACCATCGAGATGTGGGTCCGCACCGACGACGCGGCGCACGATGGCGCGCTCTTTTCCTATGCATCGGCCGGCTCGCCGAACGAGGCGCTTCTGTTCAACTATGCCAACCTGAGCCCGGAGATCAACGCCGCCAAGGCAGCCGGCAACGAAGGCACCGGAGTGGCCGTCAACGACGGCCAGTGGCACCACGTGGCCTGGACCTGGGAGAGCGCCACCGGCGAATCGGTCCTCTACGTGGACGGTACGGCGGTACATACGGCCTCCATCCAGGCGGGGCACTCGCTGGTGGGCGGAGGGACCCTGGTGTTCGGCCAGGAGCAGGACTCCCTCGGCGGGGATTTTGAGGACACCCAGTCCTTTTACGGTGACATGGACGAGGTGCGCGTCTGGAACGTGGTGCGGACCGGGGTCCAAATCTTGGACAACATGGACAGGGCGCTGATCGGCTCCGAGCCCGGCCTGGTGAGCTATTGGCGCATGAACGGCGGCGGCGGCGCGACCATCGCCGATTCGGTGGGCTCCAACGATCTTACCGTGGTGGGTGTCGGCGCGATCACGCTGTCCCAGGTCGACGGCTTGACCGCGGTGACGGGAGACGCCTCGGGTACCGTCAGCCTCACGGGCAGTCTCGCCGAGGTCAATGCCGCCGTCAACGGGATGACCTATGCGCCCGATGTGAATTTCAGCGGCACGGATACCCTGAGCGTAGGCGTCGACGATCTGGGCAGCACCGGCGAAGGCGGGGCACAGACGGCCGCCAAGGACATCGTGATCACGGTTGCCGCGGTCAACGACGCCCCGGTACTGGACACCGGCGGGGCCATGGTGCTGACGAGCGTGACCGAGGATGCCACTGCCCCGGCCGGTGATACGGTGGCCGCGATCATCGCAAGCTGTGGTGGCGACCGCGTCATGGACGAGGACAGCGGCGCGGTGGAGGGGATTGCGGTCATCTCCCTGACGGGCGAGGGCACCTGTGTCTGTACATTGTCCGGGCGGAAGGGGTCTCTCATGGCGTAAAAAGAATACGGTGCTGAAAAAAGAAATGAATTCAAGGCGGCCGGGAGCGGTTCCGATACAGGTTGGTAGCGGAGCACTGATATCGATCGGTGGTCATGAAAGGGAGGCAAGAGGGCATGACGAAACGGGAGATCATACGGGTACTGATCCTGAGCCCCTGTTATCTGACGCTCAAACTCAAGGAGAGGGCCAGGCTCATCCAGAGGCTCGTGCGGCAGCGGCGCCCTTCCTGAGGATCAGAGCATGGTGTACGGGTCCACGTCGATCTTGACGCGGACCCCGGAAGGCACCTGGATGCGCTCGATACGGTCCAGGGCGGCGTGAAGCCTGCCGCGGCTCCTGGAGGTGAGGATCATGTGCCACCGGTGGCTGCCCCGCAGCAGGGAGATGGGCGCGGGAGCCGGCCCCAGGAGGTTGACGTCCCGGGGTTGAAGCCTGGCGGCCGTTTCTGTGATCGCCCTGGTGACCAGCTCGAGACTGGAGGAAGAAAACACGCATCGCGCCATGTAGGTGAAGGGGGGAAACCCCGAGATCTTCCTGACCTCCTCTTCGGCGCGGATCATCCCCTCGTAGTCGTACCCGGCAATGGACCGCATCAGCGGGTGGTCGGGGATGAGGGTCTGGATGAGGACCCGGGTGTCCGCCCTTCGGCGTCCGGCCCGTCCCGCCACCTGGACGACCTGCTGGAAGGTCCGCTCGCCCGCCCGGAAATCCGGCATGAACATGAGCTGCTCGGCATGCATGACCCCCACGAGGGTGAGGTGGGGAAAATCGTGCCCCTTGGCGATCATCTGGGTGCCCACGATGATGTCGGTCTGCCGGCTGCGGATGGCCTCCAGGGCGCTGGTGAGCTTGTTCGGTGTGGTGATCTCGTCGGAATCCATCCGGAGGATGCGCGCCCCGGGAAACAGCACGCCGATCTTCTGCACGACATGCTCGGTTCCGATCCCCAGCGGTTTCATATCGATACACCCGCATTTGGGGCATATTTCGGGCAGTTTCAGTGAATATCCGCAGTAGTGGCAGATGCTCAATCCCTTCATCCGGTGATAGGTGAGGCTCCTGTCGCACCGGGTGCATTTCAGGGTCAGGCCGCACCCGGGGCACACCATGGCAGGCGAGTACCCCCGCCGGTTGATGAAGAGCAGGGCCTGCTCGCCCTTGTCCAGCGACTCCTGTATCGCCTGGCCGAGCTGCTCCGAGACCGCCCCCTGCACCCCCCGCATGTCGATGATCTCGATCAGGGGAAGGCCGGCGCTCCCGGTGCGTTCGGTCATGGTGATGAGGGAGGAATCCTTTCCGGACGATCTGAGAAAGGTGTCCATGCTGGGGGTCGCGGAGCCCAGCACCACCACGGCCCGGCTGTTCTTCGCCCGAAGCAGGCTCAGGTCCCGGGCATTGTACGGCACGCCGTCCTCCTGTTTGTAGCTGTGGTCGTGCTCCTCGTCCACCACGATCAGGCCGAGGTTGGCCAGCGGCGAGAATATGGCCGAGCGCGTGCCCAGGACAAAGCCGACCGGGGAGTGCGAGGCCTTTATGAACTCCCGCGTCCGGGCCGCCGGGGACAGGCCGGAATGGAACACGGCCACCTCGATCGGGATGCGTGCGCGGATCATGGAAATCGTCTGGGGCGTCAGAGCGATCTCGGGCACGAGATAGAGCACCGAGCGTCCCAGGCTCAGGGCCTTTGTGGCGCAGGCGAGGTATACCTCGGTCTTGCCCGAGCCCGTCACCCCGTGGAGGAGAAAGCTGCCGAACTCCCCCTTGTCCAGGGCATCCGTGATCCGCCGTATGGCCTCGGCCTGCCCGGGCGTGTGCGTGATCGATGATTCCGGGATATTCAGGGGGGAGTCCGGGGGCACAAACGGCCTCTGTTCCAGGAAGCCTCTCCTGATCAGGGCCTTCAGGGAGCTCGAACAGCCCGGGAACCGCTTCTGGAGATCCGCGCGGGGGACGCCCTGGTCCGGAATCCCCTGGAGGATCTCGTGCTGCTTCTTTCCCACCACGCCCCGGCCTGTCCCGGTCCGGAATATTCTCATCTCGTGGACAGGGGAGGCCTGGTGCGCCTGTCTCAGGTACGGGGGAAAGGCCAGCGCCAGGGTAGCGCCTGCAGGGGTATGGTAGTAGCGGGAGACCCACAGGAGGAGATCGAGCAACTCCCGGGGGATCAGGGGCTCGGCGTCGAGCACCCGCTCGATCGGCCTGAGTCCCGGCACATCATCCTGCCCTGTCTCCACTGAAACGGCAATCCCCACCTTGGAGGTCTTTCTCACCGGGACCACGACCCGCGAGCCCACAGGGACACGCAGACCTTCCGGCACCCGGTAGGTGAGCACGATGGGAATGGCCGCCATAACAGCAACCTCGGCTGTCTGTATCGCGCCCATTCGCAAGAGGCTAGCACTATTGCCGAAAAGATCAAACGTTTTTTTCGATGCTCTTGACTCCTGCTCGCTTTCCCTTTTATACTCGATTCCAAAGCGTAACGGAGGTTTTCTTGAAACGGGTAGACTTGGAACAGATCTTGCGTGATCTCAAGGACAACGACCCTGAAATCAAGAAGATGGCAGCCAAGGCTATTCTCAAGGATCCCTCCTGCTCCGGACAGTTCATCGCCTCCATTCTCAAGGGTGCGGATAAACCGACGGCCACAGCGATATACGATGTCCTGTTCGATGACGAAAACGATTATCCGGATGTCTTTCTGGAAGCCGCCGTCGACCCCGACCCCAGGGTCAGGAGGCAGGCGATACGATATCTGTTCAGGCGGGGCTCGTTTACCGTGGAGGATGGTATCGGCTGGCTGAACGACAGCGATCCCTATGTGCGCCGGAGGGTGATCAGCTATCTGTTCTGGATCAACGATCATTCAGTCCTGGAGTCCGTTGTTCACCTTGCCGTGAACGACCCGGACCCCATGGTCAGGAAGGATGCCTTGAGGCTCGTGGGGATATGGGGGAGCAGGAAGGATGTTCAGCACGTCATACACACCCTGGACGACCGTTCCCCCGTGGTCAGGGTGCAGGCGATACGGACGATGAAACGTCTCACGGGAGAGGATTTCGGTGAGCCGCTTGGCGTGTCCGACGATGAATTCGAGTGGATCGTTGCGAAGTGGCAGGGCTGGTGGGAACTGATGAGAGAAAGGATCTGACGGCATGGAAACCCCGGTATACTCAGCCAAGGAGTTTGCTTCTCTGCTCGGCATTTCAAAGTCGACCCTGCTGAAGATGGAGACTGACGGCACCCTGCCGCAGCCCCGGATAGACAACGGGATGAGGGTGTATATGCCCCATGATATCCAGGAATACCTCAAGCGGCTCGGAAAACCGCCCCTTGTCGAGGTGAAGCGCCGGCAGATCTTCCTCAACTTCAAAGGAGGCACCGGCAAGACGAGCATCTCGGCCTTCTACGCGTTCAGGCTGGCAGAGCTCGGCATGAACGTGCTCATGATCGATCTCGATCCCCAGGGTCACCTCACCCAGTGCCTGGGCATCGACCACAGCTCGTTCGACGCCACGCTCTACAACGTCCTCATCGAGCGGATGGACATCCGCGACGTGATCATCGACACCAAGATGAAGAACCTCAAGCTCATCCCGGCCAACCTCGACCTCTCGCCGGTGGAGCTCTCGCTCACCTCCATGAATGCCCGCGAGCTGAGGCTGAAGAAGAGCCTCTCATCCATCCAGGACGAGTACGACGTCATCGTCATGGATGCCTCGCCATCCATAGGCCTGCTCAACCTGAACGGCATCCTCGCCAGCAACGAGCTCTTCGTCCCGGTGCTGGCGGATTTTCTCTCGTATCACGGTCTGAAGATCCTCTTCGAGACGCTCACCACCATCGAGGACGATTTCGACTTCCTCCTGGACAACATCTACATTTTCCTGAACCACTTCAACGCCTCCCACAACATCTGTCTGCGATCGAAGGAGGCGCTGGAGAGACACTACAGCGGTTATCTCATGAAGACCATTATCCGGCAGGACACGAAGATCGCCGAGGCGGCGAGCATGGGGATGCCCATACACCAGTACGCCCCGGCCAACCGGGGCGCCCTGGACATCAACTCGTTCATCAGGGAAATTTTTCCCAACCTGCCGATTGCCTTTTAGGGGGTTTTATGATTATCCTATCATCCAGTAGAGCATGCACTTTCGCCTTGGACACGACCTACACCGACCTTTAGGAGAAAATGCGTATGAAAGACGGCTTCGATAAGAGCGTGGCTGAAAAAATGCCCAAAATCCAGAGAAAAAGGCCCAACAGGCCTTGGAATGTTGATCCCGTCCTCATAAAGGCCCAGGAAGAGGGCAGGGCCCGGGCAGCGGAAACGAAGCAGGCCCGGAGAGAAGTGAAGGACCCCGGGGCGGCCCAGGCGAGGCAAACGAGGAGAGAAGAGCGGGAGACGAAGGCGTCCCTGGCGAGCCAAGCCCGGGAAGGGGTGAAAGAACCCGAGGTCCTCCAGCCGAGCCCGGTGCCTGGAGAAGAAGGAGCGTCCGAGCCGGTCCGGGCGGGCATGGCCGTTCAGAAAGAGGCTGTTGAGGCCGGGAGCATCGCAGAGCCGGTTGCCCCGGGCGAAAGTTCCTCCAAGAAGCACGACACCAAGGCCGAGCCGGCAAGGAAGGCCGTATCGATGGATAAGGAGCTGGATGTCCTGTCCCTGAACGATACCCCGGGCAGAGGCAACGGTGACCTGGCAAAGGCCGTCGAGACCATCAAAGACCTCAATTCGGATTTCACCCAGATCATTTTCGAGCGCAAGGCCATCCAGCAGAAGCTGGAAAGGAGCGCCCGGACCATCGAAGAGGTGGAGCGCGAGAACGCTCAGCTCAAAGAGAAGATCTCTTCGTTCGAGCGGGATGCCGTCGACAGTTCCCTGATCGAGCGGGAAATCGATTTCCTCAACGAGCAGCTCGAAGACGCAGACCTCTACATCCAGAACATGATGGGCCTTCTGGACGAGAAGGCTCAGACCGTTGAACAGGAGTCTTCCCTGCGCAAGGATCTGGAGAGCCGGCTGGAGAAGATCAGCCGGGAGATTCACGAAAAGGCGAAGCTCGATGTCAAGGTCTCCATTCTCGAAAGGGACTTGAGCATCAGTCATACCCGGCTCAAGGATCTCGAGTCCAGACTCGATGAAGAGTACCAGAAGAGAGAGCCCCTGGAGCAGGAGATCTTCGAGCTCAAAAATGCCCTTGACCGGGTGTACTCGTCTCTCGCCCATATCCGGCTGAAGGCAAAACGAGAGGTGTATGGATCCTGATACAACCAAGAAGGTGAGCGAGCTCCTGAACCTCATGGAGGATATCTCCTCCGACGTGGACACGAAGTCGGGTCTGGCAGCCCTCTCGGAGAGGGTCGAGGTTCTGGAGAACAGGATGGAAGAGCTCGCCCGGAGGTTCGAACAGCTCGAACAGCTGTATCAGGAAAAGCGCATGCACCTCAGGTCGCTCAAGCAGGAGCTGCGCGACCTTTTTCCCGAAAACCCGTCCTAGTGTCAGGATCGTAGGGGTCGGGGTCAGGTCTCAACATATGACAAATTATGTCATATGTTGAGACCTGACCCCATGATGACCTGCGCCGCGCTCTTAAGCGTGCTTCCCCCCTATTTCTGAATCGTGATATCGTGCTTCTTGATGAGGTCGTGCAGGGTCGGCCTGCTGATGTCAAGGTCGGTCGCGGCCCGGGTGATGTTGTAGTTATTCCGCGCGAGCGCCAGGCTGATGGCCGCGATCTCGGCCTCGTCCCGGATTTCCCTCAAGCTCTTTGTCTCCCCGCCGATCGATTCCAGGTCGATGTCCCGGGGCTCTATCCGGTCTCCCTCGGCCATGACCACGCCCCTGCGGATCCGGTTCTGCATCTCCCGGACGTTGCCGGGCCAGTCGTAGCTTGTGATGGCGTCCATGGCCGCGGAGCTGAATCCCCTGAACTTGGGGCCGATCTCCTGAGAGTAGGTGTCGAGGAAGTGCTTCGCCAGCACGGGGATGTCCTCGGGCCGCTCCTTGAGGGCCGGAACGTACAGGGGGACCACGTTGAGACGATAATAGAGATCTTCCCGGAAGACGCCGTCCTTCACGGCCCGGGTGAGATCCACGTTGGTGATGGCGATGACCCTGGCGTCCACCCGGATGGGTTCCTTTCCCCCGATCCTCTCGATGGTGCCTTCCTGCAGAAATCTCAGGAGCTTGACCTGGAGCGTGAGGGGAAGCTCTCCGATCTCGTCGAGCACCACGGTGCCGTGCTGGGCCCGCTCGAGCTTGCCGATCTGCCGCGCGTGCGCCCCGGTGAACGACCCTTTCTCATGCCCGAAGAGCTCGCTCTCCAGCAGGTTTTCAGGGATCGCCCCGCAGTCGACGATCACCAGGGGCCTCTCCGAGCGGTCGCCCATCTGGTGGATGGCACGTGCGAGGCGCTCCTTCCCCGTTCCGCTCTGGCCCTGGATCAGGACGGGATAGCCGGTCCTGGCAACCCTTCTGGCCCGCTCGAAGAGCTCCAGCATGGGTTTCGAGGTGGCGATCATGCCCTCGATGGTCGTCTTCCCGGTCACCGCCTCTTCGAGCTCGGTCACGTGATGTTCCAGCCGCGAAAGGTAGCAGGCGCGCTTGAGCACGATCTTGAGCTCCTCGATGTTCACGGGTTTCTGATGGTAATCGTAGGCGCCCTTGCTGATGGCCTTGACCGCAATGTCTTTATGGGTGTTTCCCGTGATGACGATGACCTTCAAGGGCCTGGGCACGCCCGTGATCTTCTCCAGCAGGCGGATACCTTCGGTTGCGCCGTCCGGGTCGGGCGGCAGGCCCAGATCCAGAAGCACGACAAGCGGCGGCCGGGCGTCGATGATTTCCATGGCCTGCCTGGCATCGCCCGCCACCGAGACCTCGTAGATATCGGCGAGGCCCCACTTCAGCTGTTTGGCCATGCTCGTTTCGTCTTCAACGATCAGGATGTGTTCTTTGTCCATAGCGAGATCGTGATTCCTGCTCCTGTCTTTTTATCCCCCGCATTCCACATGCCCTTAAAAAGAGGTCCCTTGTAAAGGGACTAGTCGGGAATACGGATCGTGAACTTTACTCCCTGTGCCGGTCGATTGACGACCTCTACCCCGATGCCGAGCTGGTCGGCGATGCTCTTCACCTGCCAGAGCCCGAGCCCGGTGCCGTGCTTCTTGGTGGTCTGGAAGGGCTTGAACAGCCGCTCCCTGACAAACTCTTCCGTCATTCCCGGGCCGTTGTCCTCGATTGAGAGGGAGACGGCCCTGTTATCTCTCCCCGCCTGAATCGTTATCCTGCCCTGGTCGGCCACGGCCTCGGTTGCATTGATGATGAGGTTCTCGAGAATCCGCTCGATCATGTCACGGTTCGTCCGCACCGTAAGGCCGGGTTCCACCGATGTCGTCACGGTAAGCTTTTCGAGCCGGGGGTCGAGCTTGGAAAGGAGAAGGCCGATCACATCGCCGATAGGGACGGTCTCCCGCGAGAGCTCCTCCTTTGACGGCAGGGCACCGAGCCTCGACATGACCTTGTCGATGCGGCCGAGCGTCTGGGAGATGGTCTCGATCATGTCCGCCCGGAACTCCTCGCTTTCCATATGGTTCGGGGCGTTCTGAAGGATCAGCGAGAGGTTCCCCGCCGCGTTCTTGAGGTCGTGGAGCACATAGGACGACATGCGGTTGAACGCGTTCACCTCCTTGTTGACCGCGAGCTCCTGGGCGAACCGGGCGCTCATCAACGCCGCGCTCGACTGGGAGGCGATGGCGGCGAGGAGGTCGATGTCGTCCCGGCCGTAGGGGGTTCCGGGATTTTCCCTGCCCACGGCGATGAATCCGATGAGCCTGTTTTCCACCATCATGGCAACCGCGAGCTCGATCCTGGAGCGGTCCAGGAGGTCCTGATGGCCGGTGACGATGGTTTTCCACAGGGTGTCGTCCGGGTCGCGCGGGGTCTTTCTGAGAAACGAGTGGTTGCGCTCGAGATAGGTTATGAGCGGTTCGTCCTCGCCGATGGAAAGGTTCGGAAGCCGGGAGGGGAAGGCATAACCGCACAAGAATTCCGCGCCGTGCCTGAGGAAGATCGAGAGCTCGCTGATGTACATGCTGTCGAGGATAACCTGGGCCGTGACGTGGATGATCTGCTTCTCGTTGAACGCGATGGAGAGATACCCGCTCAGTTCCCCCCACTCCTTGCGGTAGTCGTACTTGTTTGCGAAAAAGTGCGTGTCGATGAAAAATTTCAGCCCCTGCCTGGCGTCCTTTGACGCGAGGATGAAGGCGAGAACGAACAGGGACATGAATACGAAAAACCCCATGCCCACGAACGAGATCTTCAGCCCGAGCCGTTGGACGCCCAGCAGGAAAAGGCCCATGGCCACCAGGTATGCCCCGATGCTCAGGAAGGTGAATGAATGGTAGACGACATACCGCGACACGAAGATGTCCATCTCGAAGAGCTTGAACCGGATGGAAAAGAAGAGCACGAAGACGATCCCCACGAGAAAGACCAGGGAGTGCAGCATGAGCATGTCCATGTGGATGCTCAGCGTGCTCAGCCGGTACACCCCCATGAGCAGGAACGCCACGCCCAGCGCGATGACGCCCAGCACGGGATACTTGAGCACGCGCTTCTGCTCGTCCGTGCTCGACCGGTGGATGTTCTCGACGATCCACATGAACATCACCGCGCTGACGATGATGAAGACCGCATGCGCCTTGGCCACCCACCCGAGGCGGATGAGACCGTCCACGCCCCTCGCGATGTTCATCTGGGGGAAGTACAGCGCCAGGGCGGCGTAGAGGGTATATACCGCGATCAGGAGCCGGCGCTCCCAGGTGATGAACGTCCTGTTTCTCGCCAGCCCCGTTTCCATGGAGGTGACGGAAAGCAGGAACGCCCCGGCCCCGGCCATCTCGAAAAACGACGCGCACTGGAGGGGGAACGCTCCGTGGCGGAATGAAAAAAGGATGTAGCAGAGCTCGGCACCCGACAGGAACAGGAGCCCTGCCGCCATCGATCTCCCATAGCGGGCGCCGCTGCGGGAGAGGATGATCATGCCCCCGGCAAAGCTGATCAACGCAGTAATCGAGAAGATCAACAATTCCATCGAAACACCATTCTTCTCCGGATATGTATCAGACAACAGGGTTACTGTCGAGAAATTTAACGGCTTTCGTTCTTGCTCAACGGCGCCGGGTTTACTCCCCCGGTTCATTTCCGGGCAGGCAAATGATCGTGAAAATGAGAGCGTATACTTCTTATATCGTGAGTGTTTCACTTTGAATTCACGTCATTTTTTTTATGAATCTGACTGGGAGGTATGAGGACGGTCCAGAAGATACGACCTCTCTTGAGCGAAGAATCCTCAAGAACATGGCAAAAGTCGCGGTATATCGGCCATAAAAAATAGGTGTACAGGTATGTGCCCCTGTCGGAATGTTTTACACGAAAAGAAGCAGAAAGGAAGTTTAAACTGATAATAATTAATATATTTATAAAGTTATAAATGTGGCAAAATAATTGCAATATATGTGAAAAATACGATGGTATATGTCTGGAGGGTATGATGAAAAAGTTTTTATGGACAACCCTGGTTGTGGGAATGATAGCATGGGCCGGCAGTGCCTTCGCAACGCCGGTTACTTTCGATGTAGACGGGCCGGAAGACTCTTATGTGCAGTTTATTGATATCGATACGGGCGTTCGTATATTCGGATGGTTAATCTTTGACGATACATCCATATCTGCCGAGTTGGCGGACCTGGCAAGTATCCCCAACTTCACCCTGGATGACAATCAATCCCGGGTCATCGACTTCTTCACCTTTTCTGTCGAGGGAAACGGAGTAGGTTCCTTTGCCCTGGAAGCAAATCTGAATTTTGACATGCCCGTACTGGATGCAGGCGGGGAAGGCTCTGGCGGCTGGGGGACGGGAACCGCGCCCTGGTGGCTCGGAGGCGGCACATACTCCGGCGGGTATTTCTTCTGGAACGATGCCGAGCAGGAATTCACCCTGTCGGATGGAAACGTCGTGCGAATCGCCATGGAAGACGGGTTCGCCATCGGCTGCGGCTCGGATACGACCGTGCAGGCCACGATCACCAATCTGGGCGGTGGAGTAGCCCCTGTTCCCGAGCCAGCCACCTTGGTCCTTCTCGGCAGCGGCCTGCTGGGCCTGGCCGGTTTCAGGAGAAAGAAGAGCTGATCGTTTTTTTAACACCTTACGCAAACGCAAGCCGGCGGATTTTTAACCGTCGGCTTTTTTTTCGTCTACAGGGGCCGGCCGATCTGGAGCACGAAGACCGGCCCTTCTTCGTCCAGGCCGTCCGGCTGGGCCACGGGCCAGGCAAGACCCGCCTTGAACGCGGAGAGGTTTCCCCAGGCGATCTCCATGGAGGTGATGAGCTCGAAGCCCGCCCCCGCGATCATCTGGTCCCTGCTCAGGGTGTCCGAGCATACCCCGGCGTCGACAAAGGCCCCGATGCTCATGCGGTGGAGGAAGAGGGGCAGTGTCTTGTGCCCCCGATGGATCTCGGCAAGCGGGCAGTACACCTCGACGCTCGTGGTCACGGCCCTGTCCGCCTCGAGGATGTTGGCGGAAAACCCCCGGACAGGGAACAGCCGCGAAGGGCGCCTGGTGAAATAGCCTTCGCCCACATCGCCTCCCACCCGGAAGGTGCCGTGTCCGGGCGAGACCTCTCCCCAGCTTTTCCCGGCCTGGAGAAGGGCGGTCAGGAACAGGTCTTTCCCGTACAGAAAACGTAGTGTTCCATACAGGGACCGGCGTCCGCCCGAGTACGCCTCTGCCGTGAGCGACGGGGTGCAGGGGCCGATCCGGCCCTGCAGGGAAAGATCGCCCCACAGCTCATGGTCCTTCCCGTCATCGTCATGGTCCTCCAGCGGCTCATAGGTCAGCCCGTGGAGCGAGAGCGAGGCCCACGGCATTCCGGGAGGCCGCATCCCCACCGAGATCTCGTGCCGCGACTCCTCGGTCTTCGGGGTGTTGGCCGGGTCGTAGGAAAGGGGATAGCGGGCAAAGGCGAGGGAGAGGTTCCGGATGCCCGTTCCCGCCTGGAGAGAAAGGTAGTCGAGGTTAAAGGAGTATCGGAAGCCTGCCCGCAGGGTGTAGTCGCCGCTCACGTCCCTCCCCCAGGTGGCGAGCCCGGCCTGCACGTCGGAGGGGCCCGCGTAGAGATCAGGGGCCATGAAGTTGGGGACGATGCTCGGCCACGGGGAATAGGGAAGGGGTTCCAGGCCGGTTGCCGGTCCGGGCTCCCGGAACGCGGAGGCCGGGGAGTCCTTCGGGGAGACAGGCGCCCCCTCGATCCGTTCGCGCTCCACGAGCCATCCGGAATCGCTCAAGTCCAGGTAGGCATCGTTCCTGGGAAGGACGGCACCCTGTCCGCTGCCGGCCGCCACGGTCATGTCCGCGCGGCGGATCCGGAAGGTCCCGCCGGAGTTGGAGGAGAACACGAGCCCGCCTTCGGCCCACCAGGGGTCCATTTCCACGCTCGCGGAATCGGTCACCCGCTTCCAAGCGGTGTCATATACCCAGATGTCCCAGTTCCCGCCCGTGTTGGCCGAGACCGCGACCCGTCCTGTCTCATCGAGGACCGGCCCGGAAAGCTGGATCACGCCCGCAGGCGCGGGGAGCTCACGCTGGACCGCGATGCGCGTGCCCACGGGGCTCTCTTCGATCCGGTAAAACACGATCTGCGGCCGGGACCCTTTCCGGGACACGGCCACTCCCCCGGGGCCCGGGTCCCAGATGTGCTCCTTTCCGGGCTCGAGAACCGCTCCGCCCCGGTGCCCGGCGATCCGGACGATGCCGTCCTGCCCGTACTCGGATAGCCACAAGACGTTGTCCGGGTCCACATGCCCGTATCTTCCCCGCTGCCTGACCTGTTTCCTGCCGGGATAAACGCCCGAGGCGTTCCAGTAGATGAAGGGCTCTGGCCAGTAGCCCTCGATGGGCACGCCTTCCCCGGTGCTGCCGGTGCCGGGCGTCTCCTCGAGAAAATCCGACCAGAGCGCTGGCCAGGTCTTTCCGAAGACATCGACGGCCTTCAGATCGATCTCGATGGGGATGACGCCCCCGCCGTGGACGAGGAGGAACTCTCCTATCTTTTCCCAGCCGTAACGGCTCATGACCCACTCCATGAACGGGATGCCGTAGACCCGGTAGGCATGGTATCCGGGCCATCTGCCCGGATGGTTGCTGACCTGGGAGATGTCGTCCGGGACAGAGGCGCGGAAGAGGGCCGTGCGGTAGGGGTCGGCGAGGCCTGTGCCGGTGTATGACGAATACAGCAGGGCGCTGGTCCCTTCGAAAAACCAGGGGGGAAGGACGAGGTTGGGGGACGATATCTCGCCGAAGATCCTGTGGCCGGCCGCGGGCAGGCCTGCCCGCAGCGAATACATGCCAAGGAGGCACAGGCCCTTGAAGTAGAAGTACATCCACGGATCGGCCTCGAGGTACCCGTCTTCCAGGACGCCCGGGGCCCGGAGCGGTATCCGGATCTCCCGGTGGGGTATCATGTGGACCGAGGGCCCGGGCAGGTCGATGCTCTCATCCAGGATCACCTGCACCGGCCTCGCCACCGGCAGGCCCATCCGGTCGAGGAAATCGAGGGCGCCCGGCGTCTGCTGCACGAGCCGGGACACGATCGCCTCTTCGCCCGGCGGGAAGGAGAAGGTTATGCCGGATGACTCCACCTGCACCAGTTCTGCGGCATCTGCAGGTGCCTCAAGGAGAAACGCAAGGAGAAGCGAGATGATGACCGCGCGGATGCCCTGTCTGATGCCTGTTCCTCCCGGCAAGGGTGAAAGAAAACGCGCCGTCTATCCTTGGGGGTCGGACGGGGAACCGCCGCTCGCAGGCGTGTTTCCGGGCACGAGCCCGGCTATCCGCTCCGGATGGGAATAGACGCAGAAACTGTCCTGCCTTACGCGGCCCACCAGGGTAAGCCCGGCCCTCTGCGCGGTTTCGGCCCCCTGCCGCGTGGTGGCCGCCTTGCTGATCACAATGGGTATGCCCGCGTTCGCCGCCTTGGTGATCATGCCCGAGGGCTGTCTCCCCGTGCACCCGAGCACGCACCCGGAGAGATCGATCCCGTTGAGCAGCGCATGGCCGATCACCTTGTCCATGGTGTTGTGCCTGCCGATGTCGCTGCTCTTGGCCACGAGCTCGCCCCCGGAAAAGAGAACCGAGCAGTGCGCTCCGCCCGTGCGCTCCCAGAGCTCGGAGACGATGTTGGAGATCACGGTGAAGATGAGCTCCCGGTCGATCACCAGCGGGCTCCGGACGTGCGACATGAGGGTGCCCGATGTGGGGCCGCCGCATGACTCGATGATGCTGCGCAGGGAACCGGACCGCTCCGTTGCCGTCACCTGGACCGTGAGCCCCTGAACCCGGACGTCCCGGATTTCTCCTGCAAGGCCCTCGCTGACCACGAACCCCGCGCCCAGCTCCCGGAGCTGGACGGGCGAGGCCACGAGGGTGCTGATGGGCCTGTTGTTCAGGACGATGACCACGACCTCTTCGGTGCAGGCCTCCTGCTCCGTTTCCCGGACAATTCCCCGCTCGGACGACCAGCAGCGTACAGCATCCAACGTGTCTGTTAGATCCTCATTCCATATCATAGGAGAATGATATACCATGAAAATCTCCTGTGCTCAATCCAAGGATGCGCTAGGCTCAAGCGTTTTTTCTGACCACGAGCTCGTACAGTGCGATGCCGGCGCTCTGGGACACATTGAGTGAGTTGAAGGGGCCCTTCATCGGGATGTGGGCCACGATATCCGCCTCCTTTTCCATGCCGGAGCGGATCCCCACATCCTCTCCGCCCAGGACGACGGCAAGCCGGTCATAGGACGGGACCTCCGATACGGGCACAGGGCCCTGGGCATCGAGGCCCACGACCCAGAATCCCTCTTTCTTGAGCTCCTTGGCCGCGGCCCTCAGGTTTTTGACCCGGGCGATGGACGCGTGCTCTGCCGCTCCGGCAGAGGCCTTGATCACGGCAGGGGTCACATGGGCGGCCCTGTCTTCCGGGATGACGATCCCCGCGTCGGCAAGGGCATAGGCGGTACGGATAATGGCCCCGGTGTTCTGGGGATCTTCGATGGAGTCCAGGAGGACCACGACCTTTTTCTGCATCAGATCCTTGATGGGCGTATAGCGGTAGGGCGACACGCGCGCCACCACCCCCTGGTGAAAGGTCGACCGGGAGATGTGGTCGAGCTCTTTCCGTGACAGGGTGATGACACGGATTTTTCCTGCCGCACGGGCTATCTCGTCATAGTTCTGCCGCGCCGTCAGGATCTCGTAGAAGGTTCTCCTGCCTGCGGCCAGGGCCTCCATCACCGGGTTCTTTCCATAGATGACTTCCAATTTTGACTCCTTTTCTTTAAGGGCATTGCCCCAAAAAGCCGGATCGGTACAGGCAACGCCCCTCTATCCCGGCCTGGACCCACCTTTTTAAAAGTCCGCATGCGAAAAGGACTTCTTAAGAAGGCGGGGGACATTCCCCTTCAATGGGCGCGGCGTTGATCCTCCTTCTCGAGTTCGCTTCCAAGGGACTGAAAAAAGATCAAAGGGCGTGCCCTTCAAAGGTCCATACCATTGATCGGGCATCTCTTTCCACCCCGGATCTTCCCGGATTACACCACAGTTTTTCATGCGCAAAAAAGGCTTTTGTCCTGCCCCTTCTTCATGACTGGGGAACCCAGCTCACCCGGTACTCCAGGGCATCGGGTATCCCGATTCCGGGCGGGCGCTCCTGTCTCCGCCAGCCTCCGGTGATCCCGAGGGAGGACGCGGCCGATGAAAAGTGGAACATGGCGATGCCCATGTCGATGCACTGGAGATCCACCTGGGAAAAGAGCCTGCGGTATCCGGGGGTCCGGGAGAGGAAGAAGTGGACGCCTGTCTCCGTGACCACGACTCGCCAGGGCTGCCGGTTGGACGCCGAAGGGGCGAGCCGCACCATCTCCAGTGTTTGGCCGTACGCGCCGGCCCCTGCCGGACTGAGGGAAGTCGAGAAGTCGTCGCGGAAGAAGAGCTCGGCAAAGGGTTTCCGGTTTCTCGAACCAGCACCCATGACAAAGAGGGAATCCAGGATGGAGCGTTTCCCGGCGATGTATCCCACCGGGCTCACGGCCGGGATGACCTCGTCCGGGGCCAGGTCCACGGCCCTGCCGTAGTAGTCCCGGCTGAAGGTCCCTCCCATCCAGCAGGTGCCCAGCCCCAGCCCGGTGCAGAAGAGGATGACGGATTCAAAGGAATAGCCGAAATCCTCCCACGCTGCGGGAGACGGCCGGACGATTCCCACCAGGGTATGACGCGCGCCCCTGATCACCCCGTAGGTGCCGGG
Source organism: Deltaproteobacteria bacterium (assembly GCA_018436855.1). Lineage (GTDB taxonomy): Bacteria > Desulfobacterota > Desulfomonilia > UBA1062 > UBA1062 > Phosphitivorax. The sequence goes on from JAHDKO010000050.1 coordinate 67,125, forward strand.
GGTGCGGGCTTTTTCGGGCACGGGCGAGTCCACGAGCCGGAAGCGCACCATGCTGCCGAAGGGCGGGGCATCCAGCGAGGCGATAAAACCCTGTATCCGGTCTTTGAGGTCATCGGCGAGATGCTCCCGCCGGTAGCTCCTCCACGACTTTCTCCGCCGGATGAGCTCGGTCACCGGCTCCGTATCATATGTCATGAAAGGGGTCCTCCTCGTCTTTATGATACTACTATACTAGCGGCGAAGATATTTACTAGCAGCGAAGATATTCGTCCACCCAGGGGCGGATTTCCGCAAGGGCCTGCTCATAGGAGACATGCGTGCTCCACCCCAGCTCGGTCTTTGCCTTTGTGGTGTCCACATCGTTGTCCCTGCCCATGATCGCTGCTGCGAGCCTCGTGACGGGCGGGCGGATGTTCAGCGGTGTCAGGGCCCTTTCCGAGAGTGCGCCGAGCGTCCAGGCAAGAGAGAAGGGAATGCTGAACCCGGGCTTCTTCCCCACCATGGCGCCCAGGTCTGTCAGATAGCGCTTCCAGGTCACGTCCCAGTCGTCACGCAGGTGGTAGGTGTTGCACTCCGATCCCGGCCGGGTGCCGGCCAGGATCATGCCGTTTACGAGATTGTCCACATAGACGAGGCTGGCGCTGTACCTGCCATGGTCCAGGAGGGGGACGAACAGCCCCCTGAACCTGTCCACGATGTCCCTGACCCAGACGCTCCCCGGGCCGGTGACGTTTGCCGGCCTCACGATGACGGCATTCACCAGGCCCTGGTCGTGGAAGGACCGTACGAGCCGCTCCGCCTCCAGCTTTGCGTCGTTGTACGGGACCCCGGACATGCATGCTCCGTCGCTCTCCCTCCTCCCCTTGAGGTGTCTGCCGAGCCCGCATGCGGCGATCGAGCTCACGTACACGAAGCGCACGCCTTTTTCCGCGCTCTCGGCCAGGAGATTCCCGGTGCCCTCGAGAATCGGCTTGTAGAAAGCCTGCCTGGAGCCCCAGTCCGTTACCCTGGCCGCCAGATGGAACACGATGTCGATTCCCTCGATGAGGCCCTCCAGGCTCTGCGGGTCGTCCAGGTTCCCCCGGCGGATGTCGCCCGTGTAATCCCTGATGTGCTCGACCGGCTCTCCCGGCAGGACCAGGGACCGTACCTCCATGCCCTGGCCGGCGAGCTCTCTGACCAGCCGCGAGCCGATGAAGCCGGTGGCTCCGGTGACCAGCACCCTCATGCCTTGGCCTCCTGACCGCCGGTGAAGCTGACCAGGGTCTTGACGGCCCTGCTTCGGGACTTGGCGAGATTGGTCTCGATCATCCGGGGGAACTGCTCCAGGGTGAAGGTGTGGGTGACCATCTCCTCCAGAGAGACCCTCTTTGTCCGGGCAAGCTCGATGGCCGGTTCGAAGACGTGCACCACCCTCCCGTCCACCGGCATGAACGCGGATGAGAACACCCCTTTGACGGTCTGCAGCTTGAGCCACAAAGGCGTGAGGTCGAGCTTCACCTCGTGGCCGATGCCCACCACCGACAGCACGCCGCCCGAGGCCATGGCCCGCATGCAGGTGTTGATCGTCTCCCTGCTGCCCACGGTGTCGAAGACCCGCGTGAAGCCGCCCATGAGGATGTCCTGCCCGAGCATGGGCCGGTAGCGGACGGCCCCTGTTATCTCCACGGCCCGGCCCAGGATGTCCCCGTCCGTGAACACGTGATCGGCTCCGAACCTTCTGCAGAGCTCGGCGTGGAAGGGCGATGGCTCGGAGAGGGTGATGGTGCATTCCGTGTCCAGGGCCTTCAGTGCCTGGACGATGAGGCTGCCGATCACCCCGCCGCCTATCACCAGCACGTGCTCGCCTTTGTGCGGCCTGTTGTCCAGCACCGCCTGGAGGCAGACCGCCAGCGGTTCCATCAGGGCTCCTGCCTCGTCGGTCACCTCGTCGGGCAGCCTGAACACCTGGCTGCGGTGTGCCACCAGGTATTCGGCGAACCCCGCGCTCGTATCCCGGCAGATGCCGGTGAACATGCCGGGCGCCAGATTCCCCCGGGCAAAGTTCTCGCAGCTTCCCCACCTGCCTGATCTGCACGCCGGACAGGGGGAGCCGATGCCCCGCGCGTGGCAGCTCAGGTGGGGGGATATGGTCACCCGCTCGCCCACCCGAAAGTCCCCTGCGTCGCTTCCGGACTCCACGATCTCGCCGGAGAGCTCATGGCCCAGGACGCAGGGGAAGGAGGTGAACGGCGATGCGGAGGGGGAATCCTTGAGGAAAATAAGGTTCACGTCCGAGCCGCACAGACCGCAGGCGCGGGTCCTGATCTTCACCCACTCGGGCGAGGGCAGGGCCGGTTCCGGGATGTCCACGAGCCTTACCGTTGCGAGCGGCCCCTTGTAATAGAGCTTCCTGTTCACCAGCCCCAGCGCCTTCAGGGTAAGGTACCGGGGTACGGAAACGTTGAATTGGACGGCCTTCATGGTGCATCACTCCATCTTGAGGCCGTCGATGAACTGCAGGGTCATAGGACTGATGGCGCAGGTATCGGTCATGACGTTGATGCATGCGGGCTTCCCCGACGCGAGAGCCCTCCTGATTGCCGGCAGGAGATCGGCGTCCTTCTCCACCAGCTCCCCGTAGCCGCCCAGTGCCTCCACGACCTTGTCGTACCGTACTGTCCCCAGGTGGGACCCGATCACCCGTTCTCCTCCATAGCACAGCTCCTGCCCGTGCTTGATCATGCCCCATGCCTGGTCGTTGTTGACGATGCAGAGGATGGGAATGCCGTGCCGCACGGCCGTGTCGAACTCCATGGCGTTGAGCCCGAAGGAGCCGTCTCCGTTGATCAGCACCACCTGCTTGTCCGGTCTGGCGAGCTTGGCTGCAAGGGCAAAGGGAATGCCCGTGCCCAGGCACCCGAACTGGCCGCCTGCGGATGCATACACTGCTGCCCGCTCTGTGGCCTGCAACCCCACAGCACCATAGTACGAGGTGTCGCCTCCATCGACGATGTAGATGGCTCCGTCCCCGACGGCCTGCCGGGTCAGGGCGATGAGGCGCTGGGGATGGATGGGGTCTGAAGGGGTGTTCCGGGCCGCCACCTCTTCGGCGGTCATGGGCAGGTAGGTGTCTCTGAGCCCCTTGAGCCATGCATCGTGCCGCCTCTCTTCGACGAGCCCATTCAGCGCCTTAAGCGCGAGCTTCACGTCGCCCACCAGGCCTACCTCGGCAGCCCGGTTGCGGTCGATCTCGGCCGGGTTGATATCCACCCGCACGAGCTTTGCCTGGGGGAAGACCTGGCCGTACATGAGCAGCCAGTTGAACCGCACCCCCAGTGCGATCACCAGATCGGTCTGGGATGCAGCCGTGAGCATGGCCATCATGCCGCCGTCCCACAGAGACAGGGGATGGTCGTCCGGGAGCATTCCCCGGGCGGTGTTGATGAGGAAGAAGGGTATCCCGGTTTTCTCCACGAACTGCCTGAATTCGTCCCCGCAGTCCGAGGCGCCCATGCCGCCGCCGCCGATGATGATGGGCCTCTCCGCCTTGCCGATGAGCTCGGCGGCCTTTTCTACGGCCTCGGTATCCGGCTGGCAGGAGTAAGACGCCACGCCTTTTGCGGGCCAAACTACCTTGTCCTCGCTCACCTTCACGTTGAGGATATCGGGCGGCAGCTCCAGGAACACAGGTCCCTTTCTCCCGGTTGAGGCCTGCCTGAAGGCGATGGCCAGGAATTCGGGAATGCGCCTGACATCGTGGCAGATACCGCACCATTTCACCGTGGATTTGATCATGTCGGCCTGCTTCATCTCCTGCAGCGCCCCTTTCTCACAGTCCCGGACCGGGGCGGTGCCGGAGATGATGACCATGGGAGCATTTTCCAGCTGGGCGTTCACCACGCCGGTGAGCGCATTGGTGAAGCCGGGCCCGGCAGTGACAAGGCAGACCCCGGGATGTCCCCGGTAAATCGACCACGCGTGAGCCATCATGGCGGCCGCCTGCTCGTGCCGCACGTCGATCAGCCGCACCTTCTCGTTCAGCAGACCGTCATAGATGCGGTCAATGTGCCCCCCTGAGAGCGAGAAGACCACCTCCACTCCCTCCACCTGTTTGAGATACCTTGCCACCAGATGCCCGCCGGAAATGTCTGCCATAACCCCTCCTTCTCATATTCTTCATTTTCTGTTTTTTTCGGTGGTCTGAAGGCTCTCGATGCCTTCCTCAAGGAGAACGAGCACGGTGCAAAGACTGCAGGAAACGAGGCTCAGGCTCGTTTTCACCCCACCTTTTTCATTCACCCCGACCGTGCGGCATCGGGGATGAGACAGCATACCGCCTAAAAATGCATGAGGGAAATAATATGAGTAAGGATTTACATAGTCAAGGTGAAACGTGATAAATTATTCATGTTTGATTTGATGCCTGTTTTCTGCAATACTGATTGCGAAAAGCAATGGAATGGGGCCGCATTGGCCTGTTGAGTCCTGCGGGTACTTTTCCCGGACAGGGAGAAGGTTGAGAAAGCTTGAGAAGATGCCATGAGACGGGTACGGATTCCCCAGCAGCAGCGGAGCATGGAAAAGAAGCAGCGCATCATGGATGCTGCGCGCGAACTGTTTGCGCAAAAGGGCTTGAGCGGCACGAACTCGAACGAGATCGCAGGCAGGGCGGGTGTCTCGATCGGCACCTTCTACAACTACTTCAGGAACAAGAAGATGCTCTTTCTGGAAATCCTTCAGCAGTATCTCGAGGACTTCATCGCCGGCATCTACCAGCTGCAGACCGATGCCGCCGTCCCCTTAAAGGACAATATCAGAAACCATATCAACAAGGCATTTGCCGCATTCGACCTCCATCCCGCGTTTCATCGCGAGGCGCTTGTCCTAAAGTTCTCCGACCGGGGCGTGAAAAGGCTCTTCGACGATGCCGAGCAGAAGCAGCTTGTTCTGATCAGCTCGCTCCTCAAGCCCTATTCCCGCCCGGGGAGCGGAAGGAACCTCCAGGTGGCGGCCAAGGTGATCCACAGTGCGGTGGAGAACGTGGGTCACTGCGTGACGTTCCTGGACTCGCCCATGCAGCGAGAACACCTCGTGGAAGAGCTCACCGACATGATCTATCACTACGTGGACAATCTCTGATCCGGTTTCTATAAGCCTGTGGATCCTCCTTCTATAGTCCGCTTCCTGAAGGACTTTGAAGGTGGGGTCACATTCCCGTTGAAAGCTTTTCGGTTTGAAGCAGGGTCCAAGGCTTGCCGTTCGTTCAAAGGTTCATGCCATTGATTGGGAGAAGGCCCAGAGGGCTGCGAGGTCTGCGGCACAAGGGCGGCGGGCCGCCCTCATGCGTTTGACGGGGCAAGGGCGGGCCGCCCTGTTCATCCCGGCGCCATGGGGAGTGGAATGCGCTACGGGCGAGTGGTGCGGTCTTCCGATTCGTTCATGGGTGCCGGAGCCTGGCCCATGACAGCCGTGCCGTCCGACCCGGCAAAGGTGTAGACTTCATCGGGCAGCCCACGGGAGGTGCACATGGACTTCCGGAAATGGAACCCCACGATCATGAGCCGCACGGCCTCTCCGAAGGTCTTCGGGTTGATCAGGAGGCTTTTCAGGAGGAGTCTCCAGAAATATCTCCTGAACCCTTCCTCGTTTTTGATTCCCATGCGCCAGATGCTCTTGAGAAACGCCAGCACCCCGGAGGGATTGACCCTCGACACGGTCTGCTGGTGGTATGATTTCAGAAAGGTTACGCACCTGCGGTAGTAGATCTCGGGAGAGTAGATGGTTTCGAGTACGCCACGGTACCCTTCCATGAGCTTGTCGACCCCCATCCTGGGGATGAAGTTGACGCAGGACGCGGTGTTGTCTCCGGAGCTCTCGCCGAGGAGCCGGCCTTCTTTTCCCAGGCGGTTCCAGAGCTTGGTGCCCGGAAGCGCGTTGAGGATCCCCACCATGGCCGTGGTGATCCCGCTCTTCTGGATAAAGTCGATCTGCCTCTGAAAGATGGTTTCGGTGTCGTTGTCGAATCCCACGATGAATCCCCCCATGACCTCCATCCCCCTTTTCTGGATGGCCTTCACGGACTGGAGCAGGTCCTTTTTGGTGTTCTGATATTTGTTCGTCTCCTTGAGGCTCTCCAGGTTGGGGGTCTCGATGCCCACAAACACCTTGTTGAACCCGGCGCGCGACATGAGGTCCATGAGCTCCTCGTCCTCGGCCAGATTGATGGATGCCTCGGTGAGGAAGTGAAAAGGGCGCTCGTGCCGGTCCATCCAGCAGGCGAGGCGGGAGAGCATGGCCTTGACCTTTGCCTTGGAGCCGATGAAATTGTCGTCCACGATGAACACCGATCCCCGCCAGCCGGCCCGGTAGAGAGAGTCGATCTCGCCGATGAATTGTTCAGGGCTCTTGGTGCGCTGGTTCCGGCCGTTTAAGAGCACGATATCGCAGAATTCGCAATCGAAGGGGCAGCCCCGGGAGAACTGCACCAGCATGGAATCGTAATCGCGGAAGTCAATGAGTCCCCAGTCAGGGATTGGGGCTAGGGCGAGGTCGGGATGACCCCCGTCCTCGTATACATGTCTGCCCGCGCCCCTTCCGATATCATCGAACAGCTCGGGAAGAAGTTCCTCGGCCTCTCCGAGCACCAGGTGGTCGATCCCGGAAAAGTCAACAGGGGATGTGGTGAAGTAGGGTCCGCCGGCAATGATCTTTTTGCCGTATTTTCTGCAGCGGGAGATGATTTCCCCGGCAGACTTCTTCTGGACGTGCATGGCGCTGATGCAGACATAGTCGGCCCACAGGATCTCGGCGTCCTTCAATCTTCTCACATTGAGATCCACGAGCCGCTTCTCCCATCCTGCGGGAATCGCGGAGGCAATGGTAAGCAGGCTTAAGGGCGGAAAGGCAGCCTTTTTGGAAACGAACTTCAAGGCGTGTTTGAAGCTCCAGAAGGTATCGGGAATCTCAGGATACACGAGCAGGATTTTCACTGTTATCTCCTTATCAGGTAAGGCCTGTCAGAATAGAATATAGCGTTCGAGTTATTGTCCTCAATGTTGCGTCCTTATGCGATCCGCATACTAGCACAGGCTCTCCGAGGCCGTGTGTCAAACAACCTCAAAGCATGTGCAAAACATGTGTGAAAAGTCTCCAGGGATTTTCATAGGCCGTACCGGGTTTCCTCTTGACACGGAAGGGGGGTGCGGGTATGGGATTACGGAAAAAGGTTGCCGATAACCTAAGCGAAGGAAGGCCCATGTTTCCATACGAAGAGATCGAGCGGAAGAGCATCGTGATCCTCAGGATCCTGAACCAGGCCGGCCAGCCTCTCGGGGCGCGGATCATTGCCCGGAAGATGAAGGACTACGGAGTTTCCCTGAGCGAGCGCGCCGTGCGGTACCATCTCCAGTTCATGGACGAGCGCGGTCTCACCCGGCTCGTGGGGAGGCGGGACGGCAGGGTCATCACCGAAAAGGGGATCGATGAGCTGCGCAACGCCCGGGTCCAGGACAAGGTCGGCTATGCCATATCCCGCATCGAGATACTCGCGTACAAGACCACCTTTGACATCCATTCGCGCACCGGCCTCATCCCGGTGAACGTGAGCTTTTTTTCCGAAAGCCTTTTTGACGATGCGCTGGCCGCCATGAAAGAGACCTTCGACATGGGGCTGTCTGTCAGTGATCTCGTGGGTGTAGCGCGTGCAGGGAGCTTTATCGGGGACATGAACGTTCCCGAAGGGCAGGTGGGCTTTGCTACGGTGTGCAGCATCGCCTTCAACGGCGTTCTTCTCAAGCAGGGCATCCCCATGGACTCGAAGTTCGGGGGGATTCTCCAGGTGCAGGAGAAAAATCCGGTGCGGTTCGTCGAGCTCATCCACTACTCGGGTACCTCCTTGGATCCATCCGAGGCCTTTATCAGCGCAAAGATGACCTCTGTCCGGGACGCTCAGGCAGGGGAAGGGAAGATCCTCGCCAATTTCCGTGAGGTGGCCGGAATTTGCCGGGAGAATGTCCTGGATATCCTGTCCCTGCTTGAAAAGACGGGGATCCGCGGCGTGCTCGCCACCGGCAAGATGGGCGAGGCGATCTGCCAGGTGCCGGTGGATGTCAACAAGGTGGGTGTGGTGCTCACGGGCGGGCTCAACCCGGTGGCTGCCGCCCGGGAGCTCGGGATCGAGGCGGAAAACTTCGCCATGTCCACGGTCATGGACTTTGGAGAATTGCGTCCATTTGCCCAAGTGTTCCGCGAGTCGAGGGGCAAGAAATAAGGATAAAAGAAATACCGTATTCAGAGGAGAAAGGAGATTTGAATGCCATTCGTCAATCAAGCACTGGAAAGGATCCGCGAGAAGAATCCGGGCGAGCCCGCGTTTCTTCAGTCGGTGACCGAGGTCCTCGAGTCCTTGAGGCCGGTACTCGAACGCAACAAGAGATACCGGGACGCCAACCTCCTGGAAAGGATCACCGAGCCCGAGCGGATCATCATCTTCCGGGTTCCCTGGCAGGATGACAAGGGCGCCATCCACGTCAACCGAGGCTTCCGGGTAGAGTTCAGCAGCGCCATCGGCCCCTACAAGGGCGGGCTCCGCTTCCATCCGAGCGTCAATCTCGACATCCTGAAGTTCCTGGGATTCGAGCAGATCTTCAAGAACTCGCTCACCACCCTGCCCATGGGCGGCGGCAAGGGCGGATCCGACTTCGATCCCAAGGGCAAGTCCGACAGCGAGGTCATGCGGTTCTGTCAGTCGTTCATGAACGAGCTCTTCCGGCACATCGGCTACAACACCGACGTGCCTGCCGGCGACATCGGCGTGGGGGGGCGGGAAATCGGCTATCTCTTCGGCCAGTACAAGAAGCTGAAGAACGAGTTCACTGCGGTGCTGACCGGCAAGTCGCTGTGCTACGGCGGATCCCTCATCAGGCCGGAGGCCACGGGCTACGGGGCGGTCTACTTCGCCCAGGAGATGCTCAAGACCCGGGACGACGACCTTGAGGGCAAGGTCTGCACGGTATCCGGCTCGGGCAACGTGGCGCAGTACACGGTGGAGAAGCTGCTCCAGTTCGGCGCCAGGGTCGTTTCCCTGTCGGATTCGGGGGGCACGGTCTATGACAGGGACGGCATCGACGGGGAAAAGCTCGCCTGGCTCATGGAGCTCAAGAACGTCCACCGCGGCCGCATCAGGGAATATGCCGAGAAATTCGGCGCGGAGTACCTGGAGGGCAAGAGGCCGTGGCATATTCCCTGCGACTGCGCGTTCCCGTCCGCCACGCAGAACGAGGTCACGGGCAAGGACGCGGAGACTCTCATCAGCAACGGGTGCTTCGTGGTGTCCGAGGGCGCGAACATGCCCACGACGCCGGAGGGTGTTGACCGGTTCATCGAAAAGGGCATCCTCTACGGACCCGGCAAGGCGGCCAATGCGGGCGGCGTGGCGGTTTCCGGCCTGGAGATGAGCCAGAACTCCATGCGCCTGTGCTGGCCCCGCGAAGAGGTGGACAGCAGGCTCCGGGAGATCATGCAGAGTATCCATGGCATCTGTTACGAAACCGCCCGGGACTACGGCTACCCGGGCAACTATGTGGTGGGCGCCAACATCGCCGGATTCATGAAGGTTGCCGATGCCATGCTCTTCCAGGGGCTGGTCTGAAGGCTTCCCCTCAGTTCGATTCTGTGCCCGGCCCGGTCGGCCTCCCTCACCGGAGACTGACCGGGCGCGGTTCTTTCCTTTTTCGGAGACGATCACCTGGAAAGATCGTGGTCCGCCCCGGGCAGGGGATTATCTCGATTCCCATCAATACGGCATGCAACAGACATATTGCCGATCAACGAGGCGCCTGTCCGGCTGCTCTCATCTCGGCGGATGAGGGGATGTGATGCCGCCCGCCCTGGGGCACATCGATATCCAGGAGCCGGTGGTGGTCTGTCCCGAGGGCATGGATGACGTGAGCCGGATCGAGATAAGCCGTGACAGGGGGTTCATCCGGATCCACCGCAGCAACGGGGTCGATACCTGGGAACTCGAACCGCAATCCCCCCAGTAACGAGTATCTGCCCCGGGATGCATCCCTGCCGCGGGCGCCCTCCGTGCCCCGCTCTTCTTGCCGGCATGGAAAGGAAGCATCAGGATCTGAAGCGCAAAAAAAGGCCTCTCCCGCCACACGCGCCCAGGTCCCGTCTGATAAACAGACCGTGATCACCCCGGCAGGGTGAAGCCTGCACCGCCTGAAGACGGTACATCATCAGAACTGTGTGACCGGCTCGATCGCCATCTCGGGGTAGATCTGGCCGTGCTTGGGCGGCATGGAGTTGTATACCCAGTCTATGTCCATGATTCCGAGGGTGATACCGCGCCCCCTCTCAATCCCGCCGAACACCCCCCTGACGAGCACGTCCTCCATGTCCATGGTGAGCCCGAACACGGCGAGATTCATTCCCCGCTCCAAGTGCTTGAGCTCGTCACCGTAGGCAAGGGGGGAGAAGGCCAGCCGGGTGCTGTCCGCGGCCTGGCACTGGATGAGGGGGATGATGACCGGAAACCCGTCGGAGTCCACCCAGGACAGGAACTTCAGGCTGTCCAGCCGGTCGAACAGACCCTGGGCCCAGGGCTTGAGTATCCGTTTGAAGTTCCGGGTGCGCACTGCGGACTTTCCGGCCTTGGTGAGCAGGGAAGAGAGGATGATCCTCCCCATGGGCAGGCGCTCCCGGCCCGCGGTCTCAACCAGGTCCATGTAGTGCACGGTGTGGATGCCGAAATAGGCGTTGTAACGGAACATGGGCTTGCTGTTGAACATCTCGAAGTCCTCGCCGCTGCGCTCCTGATGTGTCCAGAGGGCCTTGCCCCGCCAGAGGCTCTTCGAGAGGGTCATGATGAGAAAGCCGGTTCTGGGGTTGTCCTTCACGTGGCTCTTGCTCAAGCCTTCGGAGAACTGGCCCCAGACGAGCTCACTGGTGGTTTTTGCCTGCAGGGCAGTGATCAGGGTGATGTGGGGCAGCCCCTGCGGGGTGACGGTCGCGATGAGGCCCACCTTTGCCTCGGGTTCGAACTCCCTGAGATCCGGTTCGTCGAACCGGTCCGACTTCGTTTTCATTGCCTGTCCTCCTTTAAGTTCACTGACAGTCCTGCCCGCGGGCGGTCCTGACGCCTCGGGCCTGCCGTATCTCACCTTCCGCTCCTTAAGGCTTGCCGTGCCCATATGAATGATTTTCTTGAAAGCCGTCCGGTCACGGGGGCGTTTCGCGGCCTGCCGGGGGGCATGATCTCTCCGGTGCCGACGGATGCCCGTGAGATCCTTTCACGGCGGTCGCCCCGCCCGCGTGGACGATCACACCCCTGCCCGCCGACTCGGATGCCGCCTGCACCAGGCGCTCCATGTCGCTCTCCGCCACGAGCCCGTAGTCCCGGCACTTCCAGTCGATCCCGAGCCCGTCGTATTTGTGGGTGCAGAGGTTGTTGAACGCGCAGAGCTCCCACCGGGAGACGGTCCCGGCCATGGTGCCATGGATGAAGGCGCCGATGGCGCGGATGTTCTCCACGCTGTCCGTGTGGCCGGGAATGACGGGGGTGCGGACCCAGATCTCGAGGGAGCTGCGGTGCTCTTTCCGATAGTCTCTGATCCGGGCGAGGTTCCGCTGAATCTGGCTGCCGCACAGGCCGGTATAATCGCGGTGGAGCTCCTCGTCCATGAGCTTGAGGTCGTAGAGCAGCAGGTCGGTGGTGGGCAGGAGCATCTCGAGCCTTTCCCAGGGGCACTGGCCGCAGGTGTCGAGCGCGGTATGGATGCCCTTTTCTTTCAGCGATTCTAAGATCTTGCTGGCAAAATCCGGCTGGCGCGTCGGTTCGCCGCCCGAAAGGGTCACCCCGCCGCCCGACTGCTCGAAATAGACGCTGTCCTTCATCAGCTCGTTCACGAGATCCTCGGGGCTGAAGTACCTGCCGTAGATCTCCATGGCCGTGGACGGGCAGGCCTCTGCACAGCAGAGGCAGTCCGTGCACGCCCGCCTGTCGATCTCGATGCCCGAGCTCGCGGCCTTGAGCGCCCTCTCCGGGCACGCATCGACACAGCTCAGGCAGCCGATGCATCGCGATCCCACCCAGTGCACCTGCGGCCTGCCCGGGATGCTTTCCGGGTTGTGACACCACACGCACTGAAGCGGGCACCCCTTGAAAAAAACCGTGCTTCTGATGCCCGGACCGTCCTCGGTGGACATCCGCTGGATCCTCAGGATGAGCCCCTGCAGCTTTTCGGGGTCCTGCCAGCCGGTCTTCATGCCGGCCCGCCTCTCTGTGCGGGACCCGAACCCGGCGATCTTCTCCCTGCGTTATTTCTAGAGCGACTCATGGCTGATCCTCGCGATCACCTCGTTCTGCAGCTCGCGGCCGATGGCGGTGAAATAGGCGTTGTATCCCGTGATCCTCACCAGAAGCGACTGATACTCCTCGGGCCGCCTCTGGGCATCGTGCAGCATGGCCGCGTCGATCATGTTGATCTGGAGCGAGGTCCCTCCCTGCTCGAGGCTCCCTTTGAGAAAGGCCTTGAACTTCTCCTTGTGCTCCGGGTCCCTGAGCAGCGACGGGCTCATGGAGATGGTGTGGCTCGCGCCGTTGGGCAGGCAGTTGAGGTAGCCGCCCCAGTCTCCGGGCCCGCTCTCCGCCTTGCCGCCCAGGGCCTTGCCCACCGAGTTCATGTTTGCCGTGGGGCCGTTGATGTCGGCCCCGCTCACCGGGCAGATGGCGTTTGACAGGAATCTCCCCTTCGGCCTCCCGTCAGGGCTTGCCGGCAGGATGAACCCGTCGCCAACCCAGTAGTTCCAGCTGAGCATCCCGGGCCTGAACTGCCTGCCGGTCGAGCGGGTCTTGTGCTTCCACGTCTCCTCGCACCACAGATCCATGACGGCCCGGGCCATGGCGTCCGCCCTGTCGTCGTCACGACCGTACTTGGGCGCCTTGTACGTGGCTGAAGCCTGGAGCTTCTCGAAGCCCTGCCAGTTGGATTTGAGCGCATCGACCAGCTCCTGAAGCGTGCACTGCTTTGTATCGTACACCAGGTGTCTGATGGCAAGCAGGCTGTCCACCGTGGTGGCGAAGGTCACGGCCTCGAGCGTGGTGAAGTTGAGCTCGGCCCCTCCCCGGGTAATGTCTGTTCCCTTCTCCGCGCACCCCTTCACCAGGCAGGACACATAGGGCGTTGGACAGAACCGGGCCCGGATCGACTCGGATTTTTCGTAGAGTTCCACGCATCGCTCGATGATGTGTTTCGTCTGCCGGGCATAGGCGCTCCAGAAGCCGTCCCAGGTTGTCAGCGACGCGGGTTCGCCGGTCCGGGGGCCGGCCTGCCGCACCTTCTCGCGTTTGCCCGTGATGGGGTCGACAAAATCGAAGAAATCCCTCCCGTCGTTCAGGGCAAGCTCCACGGCTTTGAGCAGGTTGAGGTTGTTGTCCACGGTCCCGGAGCGGTCGTTGCCCGCCATGGTGTTTTCCAGGCAGCCAACCGGTGCATAGTCGTGCACGTTGTCCTCGTTGATGAGGTGCTCAACGCGGGCCTTTTTCGCCTCCCGCATCATGCCCGCCATGGACCGCTCGTCGAAGTTGAGCAGAAAGGGCGAGCCCTGGCTCGTGGAGACCATGTCGACCACCTTGTCGAGAAGCTCCTCCGGGCTCCCCTTGTGGAGCCGGATGTTGGGTTTGGGCTCCAGGATGGGCGAGAGCTCGTCGATCACCTCGAGCATGGCATAGGTCAGGTCGTTGGTCATGTCGCTGCCGCCCCTGCCCATGCCCGAGAGGGTGACGAGCTGGCCGTAGCCCGAGGTGATGCCCATGTTCCCGATCCGGATCATGGCGTCGTAGACCGTGTTTGCGTGAATCCAGAAGCACTTGAGGATCTCCTTGCCGAACTCCCGGTCCATGCCCTGCGCGATCGAGTGCTCCCAGTAGGGGTGCAGATACTGGTCGATCCTGCCGAAGGACACACCCGGACCCGGATAGTTCTCATCGCTCATGACGAGCATGTGGGTGATCCACAGCGCCTGCACGGCCTCCCAGAACGTGCGCGCCGGCTCCCAGGGGACATGACGGAGGTTTTCAGCCATCAGGACGAGCTCGTTTTTCCTCGGCAAGTCCTGTTCCTCCCCCGCGAGTTTCTTGCAGAGCCGGGCATACTTCCCGGCCAGGTCCCGGGGCATGGTGGCCGCGGTCATCATGGCGCGGAGCTGCGCACCCGTGCTCCCCTTCTTCTCTTTTGCGTCCAGAAACTCGTAGCGGCGCCTGATGTCCTCGTATATTCCCTTCCAGCCAAGGTTCAGGACCCGCTCGTACCCCGGAATGAGATGGCCCGAGGTGGCGCCGGAGTTGCCGTAGCCGTGGTCGTGGAACCACTTCATGGACGCCCGTGCGCCCTTTCCGCCATAGATGAGCCGGTCGCGCTGCCTTGCTTCATTTTTCGTCCAGCACATGGAGGTCTGGACATTGAAGCGGCCGCCTGCGATGAGGTCCCCGGGCAGGATCTCGCAGGGAACATGGTTCACCATCACCTCCCGGATGAACCATGCCCTGCGTTCGGGCAGGCTCCAGGTCCAGAAGGCGGGATCCGGCTTCACGGTATGCGCGGCCTGCTGCATGGAGGATCGGAAGGTCTGGAGAAAGGCATAGGTTTCGGGCACGATGTAAAAGGTCATCTCGTCGAACTGCACGTCCCAAGGCATGCCCGTGCCCCAGGCCGTGAACTCGTTGTTCCACGCGCGGCTTGCCCCCTGGAAGTAATAGTCGCGGAGCCACCGGATCCGCGGAGAAAGATTTTTCGGTTTCTTGACCTTTTTGCCCGGGTCATCGAGCGCATCTGCCATTGCCATGGCACACCTCCTTTTTTTACGGGCGGGAAAGCAGTGTTCTCAGGCGCTGCTCGCCGTGGGCGAGGGTCTCGGTCATGATTGCCGCCGCCTGTTTCGGGTTCTGTTTTTCGACCGCCGCAAGCAGCCTCCGGTGGAACCGGAGTATTGCGGGGATCACCTCCGGATCGGAGAAGAAGAGCGAGGTAAAGTTCATGTACACCGGCCTGAACGAGTTGATGAGCATGGGATAGACGAGGTTTCCCGACGCGATCCCCATGGTGAGGTGAAACTCGAAGTCCAAGGCGGTGACCTTCTCGATATGGCGGGGGTCGGCCGACTCCTCGGCATTCACGATACCGCGAAAGACTTCAAGATGCTCGTCCGTGCGGTTGAGTGCGGCGAGACGGGCGGTCTCGTTCTCCACCAGGGCCCTCACCCGGATGAGGCTCTCCAGCAGCTCGGGATCCAGGCCGCCGCGCTGGAAATTGACGAGCGACTCCAGGATGGCGAGCGAGCCCTCCTTCCGGTAATCGCTCACCACGGCGCCCGCCCGGGGCCTGAGCTTCACCAGCCCCTTGGCGGCCAGCTCCACGAGCCCCTCGTGCACAACGGGCCTGCTCACCCCCAGCTGGAGCGCCAGCTCGCGCTCGGGGGGCAGCTTCTGGCCGATGGCAAGCCTGCCCGTGAGGATCAGATCTTCGAACCGCGAGATGAACACCTGTTTCAGGCTCTCGGTCTTGAGCGGCTTCAGCATGTCCTTCATCAAATCCCCCTATTATGCTGGTGGTATTACCAGCAGCCACAATACACCTGAATTGATGGTGGATCAAGAAAATAATCTCTTTTAAGGCCTTCAGGCACCTATCAATGGTATGAACCTTATAACGGCAAGCCCTGGACCCTACTTCAAGCCGAAAAGCTTGAACTTTGAATGTGACCCCGCCTTCAAAGTCCTTCAGGAAGCGGACTTTAGAAGGAGGATTCAACTTTCAGAAGTCGGAGTGCCCTTCAGTGCCGGGAGAAAGACCGGACCCCATGGGGGATACATAAAGCACGGCCAGGGAAGGGCGTCCTGCCGCAGGAGCTGCAAAACCGGATGGAGGGAGGATTGTGCGGACAGGCCTGCCTGCTATTATAAATGTGATATGCACGGCTCGACATGAAAGGCTCTTGGTGAGGGAGATAAGGCCCGGGGGGAAAGAGACGCGGCCGGACGGTGACCGGTACCCTGACGTTCGCGCGGGGGCTCGCAGGGCTGTGGCAAATCGTGAATCTCGAAGTAAGGACCAGAAAAGAGATCGGGAAAGAGGCCTGGAACGGTTTTGTCCGGGAGAGTGACGAGGCCTGGCTGTGGCACTGCTTTGACATGCCGGAGCTGCGGGCTGTCTGGCCGGATTATCTCGACGCGAGCTTCGGGATCGAAGACCGGGACCATGGATGCCTTCTGGTTGCGATCGTGCCGTGCTTTGTCCATGAACGTCATTCCCTGAGCTCGGTAGGCGGGCCTGCACTTGCGAATCCGCTCGGAAGAAAACACCGGGGCAACATATACGAATGCATACGCGAACATCTCCTGGCTCTGGCGAGAGAAAAGAGGGTACACACGATCGGGCTTTCGCTTTCACCCCTTGCACCGGCGTACACCGGGGGGAACTGCCCTTTGGTGAACCCCCTGCTGTTTCTGGGATGCGAAAATACCCTCACCCAGACGTTGATCGCAGATATCCGCAGCGGGAAGGATGCCCTGTGGCAAAAGATGGAAGGCCGCGCGCGGACCGCGGTGCGCAAGGCGGAAAAGGCAGGGGTGAGGGTCCGCGAGGCCGGCATGGATGAATCGGACACCTACTACAGGCTTCACTGTGAAACCTACGACCGCACGGGTGTGCCTGCCCATCCCGAGGCATTTTTCAGAAAAATGTGGAAGAAATTCCTCTCCGACGGACGCTGCCGTGTCTGGTTTGCGGAGCATGACGGCCGTGTGGTGGCTGCAGAGAACTTTGGGACCTTCAAAGACAGGGCCGTCTACTGGACAGGGGCTGCGAGCAGGCAAGGCCTGGAAGTGAGCGCGAATTCCCTCATCCAGTGGCAGGCTCTGAAGTGGATGGTGGAAAACGGCATCCAGTGGTACGAGACCGGCGAGGCATTCCCCAATATCCGGAAAGGAAAGCTCAGGGGCCTGAGTGATTTCAAGCAGAGCTTCGGGGGCACGCTCTTTCCCTTTTACAAGGGAATCATGAGGATACCGCGGGAAGATACTCGGGCAATGCTGCTGAAGGGATCGTTTGTTTCCTGGCTTCGAGCCACCCGGGATCTCCTCGTGCACTTGACCGGCACGGAGAGGGGAGGCGGGGTGGAGAGGGTCCTCGGGAAAATACACCGCGGGATGTCTTTTTCTCTCGGGAGAACGCCGGCAAGCGGAGGCAAGAGATGAACACGCGCACAGACAGGGTTATCCGCGAGCAGCTTCTCGCCCTCCTGGAGGGGGGCAACGCCCACATGGGCTTTGACGATGCGGTTGAGGGTTTTCCCCTGGACAGGATCAACACCCCGGTGCCCCAAGGCAGCTATCTCGTCTGGCACCTGCTTTTCCACATGCGGGTAGTCCAGTGGGATATTCTGGAGTTTATCAGGAACCCCGGCCACGTGTCCCCGGATTTTCCCGGCGGCTACTGGCCCCGCCCCGGCGAGCAGGCGCGCCCTGCCGTATGGGAGGAGATCGCGAACAGGTTCAGGGACGATCTCGAAGCGCTGAAGAATCTGGTCCGCGACCCCGGGACCGATTTTTTCAGCCCCATCCCCCACGCAAGGGACTATACCATGCTGAGGGAGATTCTCCTGGCGGCGGACCACAACGCCTTTCACGTAGGAGAGCTTGTCTGCCTCAGGCGGGTCCTGAACCTGAATCCGGTGAAGGAGTACTGAGAAGGAGCGGCAAACCAGCCGGTGCGGGGCATGCCGGTGAGGTCGGGTGTAGGATCGCTCGCGCGCCAGGATCACCCGCTGAAACCCCACCTGCTCCAGAAAACGGATGTGGGCGGGTTCCATGTTGTACATCTGGGTGCTGGCGATCAGGGGCAGCGGCGGGAGATGGAGCTCGAGCAGGCCGGTGTCCTGAATGATCAGCGCATCGACCCCGGCATCCCATGCGTCACGGGTGATTTTCCGGGCAGACTCAAGCTCGTGGTCGAAGAGAATGGTGTTCAGCGTCAGTTATACCCGCGCGCGATAGCGGAGGGCATGACGGGCGAGCCGCTCGATATCGGCCATGGGGTTGCCTGCAGCCGCACGGGCGCCGAAGGAGAGCCCTCCGATGTAGACCGCATCCGCCCCGTGGTCCACGGCGGTCTTTCCGCAGAGAAGGTCCCTGGCCGGCGCAAGAAGCTCAAGTGTTTTCATCATCGGGTTTGTGCTACACGCTCCCGCTCCATGACAATCACGAAAGCAGCATGCCGTCTCCTGCGGTTTTTGAAGGCGGGATCACTCAAGGCTCCGCCGAAAGGGCATCTTATTTCCCGCTGCACAGCGCGCTCAGTGCCTCCAGATCTTCCGGAGTAGGGTCGAGGCTCTCCGAGCGGTTGATCCTGTGCATGAGGGCGTCCGGGTTCTCGACATGACCCAGCCCCAGGGCGTGGCCGAGCTCGTGGGCAAGAAGCCTCACCAGATGATTTCGGTCACTGAAGTAGTAGACGGTGATGCTCTGATGACCGTTCCTCTTTTCGAAGCAACCTTCCTGGAACTCATCCGTAAGGGGTTTCCCGGTCGTTTTATAGTTCACCACCTCGAGGTTCAGGCTCTGCGCGATCTGGTTGATGAGCGTGACCAGATCGTTCAGGGCCAGGGCCTCCCCGTCGAGCTCGTCTTTGCGTGACTGCAGGGATTCGCGCTCTTGGTCGAGCTCTTGCCCGCACTCGTTCAGATCCCGGTAGACATCTTCCGTTACCCGGCCGCTCCGTGAAGCGGCCTTGTACCGGGCATTGAGGTCGCTGACCCGTCCATGGTAGGCATCGATATCCTGCGTGAGGACGTCCCGGCGCTGCCTGAACTCGGCTTCCCGGGTGGTGAACCAGAGCTTCAGGGATTCATAATAGCTCCGGGTGTTCTCGATCTTCCCGGTGATGCCTCTGAGCCTGTCGGCCGTGGCCTGGCGGTAGTCATAGACGAGGTTGATCTCCACCGCGCCGCTGTCGTCTTCCCTGAACAGGTCCCTGCCCGAGGCCTCTTCCCACACGGCTGCGGCCCGTTCGGCCGCCTCGGCCACCTCCCCGGCGCTCAGGCCGAACCGTGCGTCCACCGAGCCGATGCGGTAGGTAACGGGCTCGGAACAGGGGTTCTCGGAGGGCAGGTAGATACCCGTCAGGAGCACGACGGTCAAAAATGCCCCCAGTGTCCAGAAGACGGGTCGCGACGATCCTTCACGCACAGCTCGCCTCGCTGCAGTATTCATACGGAATGATTTCGGAATCATCGCCCCGGGTCTTGAGCATGCGGCGTGTGAGGATGCACGGTTCATGCCCGGCGGACCTGCCCGGCCATGGACCTCGGGAATCCTGGAGCTTGCCCGGCACCGGAGGGACCGGCCGCTCCCCCAGTCCGTGGATGCCGGGTGAAAGCGGCGTGGACGAGGCGGTTGTTCTTCCCTTTTTTCACGGGTTGTCCGGTTCCTTCTTCCGGCGCTTGAGCTCGGCCTTGACGGCCTTTTTCTCCTGCTTCAGGCGCTCCTTGTCCCGCTTTTTCCCGATCTCTTCCGGCTCAAGGCGATCTGCACCGGAAATCGATCCGCTGGCCGGCCCATCGTCACCCGGGAGCGTCGATTCCCGGTCGCCCGGTCCCCCATCGGCAGGATCCGTGCCTCCGGACGCCCCACGGCGGGCCGGATCCGGCCTGCCGGCCTGCGTTTCACGCGTGTTCTTCAGGCGGGAGATGATCTGTATCCCGAGATACTTGCCGAAATACCCTACGAACCCCGCCGCAAAGACAAGCACCATCCATTTCAGCACTTCGAGCACGAACCAGTTTCCGTCCATCCGTCCCTTGTACACCATTCTCCTTCCGCCATCCATGGTATTTCCCGGTGTATTGAGAATCTCCTTTCCCGGGTTATACTGAATTTCAGGCTGGTTTTCTCCCTTTCATTCATGAGGATCACGCTTCCGCACCACGACCTCCCCCCCCGGTCCCGGGCAGGGCATGGCCCTCTCCCGTTTCTCGCTCCATTTTCCAGGAGGCCGGGGAAGAGGAGAACCGTCCGTTCGCTGAATCCGGGAGTGAAGCCTGAGCGGAGCGGGTTTTTCAACTGGCAGGTGAACCGGCGATCAAGGAAGTGAGCGAGGAGGTCGTTATGAGAAGGGCGTTGTGTGTATCCATGTGCTTGGTCTTTCTGGCGTGCGGGTTCCTGGGATGCGACGACGATGAAACCACCCTGGTGAACAATTATTACACGGGCCTGCGGGTGATCCATGCCGGCTACGATACACCGCCCGTTGCGGTGTTCCTCAATAATGGGCTGGCCATCGAATCACTGGAGTATGGTGAGAGCTCGGGATATGCCTCCATACTCTCCGATGTCTATAATATCGATGTAACCCCTGCCAATGATGAAACCACGCTGCTGATCTCGATTGAAAATCTCGTTCTCATGCCGCTGGACATCATCACCATCTTTGCCGTGGGAGAGCAGGCGGACATCCGGCCGCTCATAGCGGAGGATTCCCGGTACCTGCTCGACGACCGCGCCCGGGTCCGGTTCGTTCACGCGGTTCCTGACGCCCCGGCGATAGACTTGAAGGTCGATGCGGGTGACGGCACCCAGGTGTTCAGCAGCGTCGCCTTCCCGGAAGTCACCGATTATGCCGGTCTGGTCCCGGACAGCTATGTCTTCGTGGTCACCACAGCAGGAGACACGGTCCCCCTGGCAACTTTCGAGGACATCGTTCTCGAGACCGGGACGATCTACACCATACTTGCACTGGGCACCCTGGAGGGTGACGATGCATATGATTTCACGGTGCGGGTCTTCACCGACAACGAGGAGGGCATCCGGTCCGTGGATCTGGTTCCTGTGGTCATGGAATGAGTTATCAATCTCCTTTTCGGGATGGCTGCACAATGCCTGTTTGCACGGTGGCCGGACCGGGGGATCACCCGGTCTGTTGAGGAAGGTGCCTGCGCTGACTGCGGCTGCCGATGCATGCCGGCCTGCAAACGTGAGGGGTGTTTGAAAACGAGGAGGTCGTTATGAAAAAGACAATATTCATGATGCTCTGCGCAGGATTGCTCATGGCCGGTGCCCCGGGATGTGACGACGATGACGATGACGATATCGTGGGGGAAGAAGTGTTCGAATCCGATCTCAGGGTGATCCATGCCGGTATCGGTGAACCGCAGGTCGATGTCTATCTGAACGATACCCTGACAATCGAGGCCCTGGATTATGGAGAGAGCTCGGGATACGAGATCGTGCCCGCCGATGTGTATGCTATCGAGGTGACCCCTGCCGGAAACACCGATCCGGTTGTCGCTCTCGAAGAGCATGTCCTCGAACCGGGTGGAGAGACGACACTCTTCGTCATGGGCCCTCCGGCAAATTTCCGGCCGGTCGTGGTGGTCGGCTCCCTGGACCCGGCAGCACAGAGGGCGTTCGTCCGTTTCGTGCACGCGGCTCCCGACGCACCTGCAGTGGATGTCGGGACTGGCTCGGGAGCCCTCGTATTCGGGGGGGTCTCCTTCGGAGAGGTCACGGATTATATCGAGCTCGAACCGGGAGGTTATGTCTTCGTGATCACGCAGACAGGGGACCCGGAATCAGTGACGATTTTCGAGGAGGCGGAGATCGAGGCCGGGAACGTGTATTCCTTTGCGGTGCTGGGAACGCTGACCCCCGGGGACGGATATAATCTCATGGGGCGGGTCTATGTGGACAATGACGGAGGCGATGCCTTTGCGGACCTTATCCCGGAAATACCGCAGTAGTCTCTGACCGGGGGTCCCTGAAAAGTCAGGGCGACAAGCTCTTCTTGCTTTGCTTTGAAAGAATGATGTATGTGCTTGTTCTAATCCGAGAAACACGTGAGGACCAGAGACCTAAAATGAGCTTCCATATCCCTGTAAAAGGCAATGACAGGCTTCAGAAGGTGCTCGAGAACATCGGTGACGACGCCGAGTTGATCCAGCTCTGGAAGTGCGCCAACATGAACGCCGTGGACCGCAGCGGCATCAACGACCATGGCGAGATCCACATCCGGATCGCCTCGAATGCGGCCTTGAGGATCCTGCGCCTCCTGGTCAGGGGCGGTGTGGTTCCCTCTGTGGTGAAGGACTACGGCCTGGAGGCCGAAGATGCCGAGGTGGTCGTGGTCCTTGCGGCCTGTCTTCACGATATCGGCATCGCGGTTCACCGGCACGACCATGAACGGCACAGCATCGTTCTTGCCTACCCGAAATCCCGGCAGCTCCTTGCGGGGGTGTATGAAGAGCCCGCGCTGACCATCCTGACGGCCGAGGTGATGCATGCCATTGTTGCGCACAATGCCAAGGAGGCCTGTCTGACCATAGAGGCAGGGGTTCTGAAGGTGGCCGATGCGCTGGACATGTCGCAGGGCAGGTCGCGTATCCCGTTCGAGGCGGGGAAGGTGAACATCCATTCGATCTCGGCACGGGCCGTGGAAAACGTCGATATCGAGCCCGGAGAAGAACGGCCGGTCAGGATCGTGATCACCCTGGCCAATTCCGCGGGGATCTACCAGGTGGACGAGCTTCTGCGCCACAAGCTGCAGAACTCTTCCATCGCCGGACATGTGGAGGTAATCGCCCGGATCGAGGGAGAGATGGAGCGCCGGATCGTGGAGGACTACCGGCTTTAGCAGGGAAACACGGGATCAAAAGCGCGGCGGACGACCGGCCCGCCCGCCGGCGGGGAATGGGGCCGTCATGACGGACGAGCTCTTCCGGCCTTCGGCGGTCCCTGCGATAAGGGGAAAAGGGCAGCTCCCGGGGCGTAAGCGGGAAGCACATAAGGAGTGAATGTCTGGTGAAATTTCTCACAGGGGCACAGCGGAAGTATTTGCGGGGCAAGGCGCACAGCCTGAGCCCCGTGGTTCAGGTGGGCAAGCAGGGGATCACCCCCGATCTGATAAAGGCCGTGAACGAGGCCCTGGATTTCCACGAGCTCATCAAGGTCAAGTTCGTCGACTTCAAGGAGGAGCGCAAGGATCTCTCCCGGGAGATCGCCGAACGCACGTCCAGCGAGGCGGTCGGCCTCATCGGCAACGTCGCGATTCTCTACCGGCAGCAACCGGACGAGCAGAAGCGGAAGATACCCCTTCCGTAAGCAGCCGCTCAGTCCTGTCATCCGGTTCGCGCGCATTCTGTCCGGAATCCCAAAGGGCGGGGCCTTTTGCGCATAGGACAGGGAAGCGCGACCGCATCACCCGGTGATCAAGTCACTGAGCATCGATCATCCTGCGGACGCTTTCCAGGAGCTCGGGACGGCTGAACGGCTTCATGAGAAGGTTGAACCCTGAATCCAGGATGCCCTGATCGACGATGACGTCGTAGGTATGGCCGGATATGAACAGCACCTTCAGCCCCGGGAGGATCTCTTTCATGCGTTCGGCAAGCACGCGGCCGTTCATGCCGGGCATGATGACGTCCGTGACCAGAAGGTCGATGCCGCCGCCCGTGCTCCTTGCAAGCTCGACGGCCTCCCTGCCGTCGGCGGCAGCAATGACGCGGTATCCCTTCGATTCGAGGATCTCAGTGCTGAGCCGGCGCACATTCTCGTCGTCCTCGCACAGCAGGATGGTTTCGCTTCCCCCGGGGATTTCTTTTTTATCGGGCGCGGGCGGCTTGGTGACAATCCCGGAGGATGATGCAGGAAAATAGATCCTGAATGTCGTGCCCTGGTGAGGCCGGCTAGAGACCGTGATATGACCGCCCGACTGCTTGACGATGCCGTAGACGCTTGATAGGCCCAGGCCGGTGCCCCTGCCGCGCTCTTTGGTGGTGAAGAACGGATCGAAGATGCGCGCCATAGTGGGGGCATCCATGCCGTGCCCCGTATCGCTGACCGTGAGCAGGACGTGGGGCCCGGTGCGGGCCTCCGGGTGATTCGCCACGTGGGCCTCGTCGAGAACGGTATTGGAGAGCTCGATGTCGATCCTGCCGCCCTCGGGCATGGCATCGCGTGCGTTGACCACGAGATTCAGGACGACCTGCTCGATCTGGTTGGCATGGGCGAGGATCGGATATACCCCCTCGCCCGAGGTGATGTTCAGGAGAATATTCTCCGTGATCAGCCTTTGCAGCATCTCCTTCATCCCGGAGAGGACCTCGGAGGGATTCAGGACCTCGGGCTTGACCATTTCCCGGCGGCTGAAGATCAACAGCTGCTGGACAAGGGCCGCGGCCCGCTGCGCCGAGTTCCGGATTTCCATGATCTCCCGGGCGAGCTTTTCATCCGGTGCCCCCCGGCTTTTCTGGGACTCCAGCGCAAGCTCGGTGTACCCGAGGATGGCCGTGAGGATATTGTTGAAATCATGGGCCACGCCCCCCGCCATATTGCCGATAGCCTCCATCTTCTGGGCCTGGAGGAGCTGTGCCTCGAGCCGGTCTTTTTCCTCCTCGGCCCGCTTGCGCTCGGTGATGTCGTTGACCACGCTCAGGATGCAGGGCTCTCCTTTCAGGGTGATGGGAGTCGCCGAAAACAGGCCCACAGCACTTTGTCCGGATTTGTTTCTCAGGTTGATCTCGATGTTCTGGACCTGTCCTTGACGGTTCATCCTGTCCACGATGCGCCGGCGATCGTCCGGGTCTGCGTAAAAGCCCAGGTCGCGGGAGGAACGGCCGAGAACTTCATCCCGGGTATACCCGGATATGCGCTCGAACGCCCTGTTGACCTCCAGGAATCTTCCGTCTACCGCTGAGGTGATGGTGACGATGGCCGGAGACTCCCGGAACAGGGTCTTCAGGTGCTCCTCCGACTCCTTCAGCTCCCGGGTCCGCTGATCGACCCGCTGTTTGAGCGACCACGACCACAGCAGGATGGCCCCGATCAGGGCGATCAGGAAGACCAGGGGCATAGCCAGGAACTTCACCGACTCTTCCCACCATCTGGTCTGCTCATACACCCCGAACCAGGCATCGTGTATCTGCTTGTATCTGCCGGTGGACTTGATGATGTTGAGCCCTTCGTTCAACTGATGGAGCAGTTCCCGGTTCCCTTCCGCCACTGCGAAGCAGTATTCTCTCGGAGGGATGTCGGCGGCTACGCTCTCCAGATTGTCGAGCCGGTATTGAGCGGCGATGTACAGGCCCTGCATCTTCGACGAGAGCAGCGCCCCGTCGTGACGCCCCGAAGCGAGCAGCCGCAGCGCCTGCGAAGGATCCCTGACAGGGATGATATGCGGCGTCAGCCCGGTCTTTTTCAGGTAATCGTGCATGATATCGTCCTGCTGGACGATGATCTGCCGGCCCTGGAGCTCTTCAAGAGAGCGGATCGACGAACCCTGGCGCACGAACAGGCCAGGGGTAACCAGCGTATGGGGTACGGAGAAATCGGCGTGATCGTCTCTTTCCGGTGAGTAGTACATGCCGGCGAGGACGTCCGCCTGTCCCGTTTCCAGACGGCTTCTGACCCGGTTCCACGGACCAAGATCGATCCGTATGGAAAGATCCATGACCTCGGCCACGGCCCGGATGAGATCGATATTGAAGCCCGAGGGCACGCCGTCGTCCAGATACTCGTAGGGGGGATAATCCATATCGCCGCTCACCTCGAGAACGGGGACACCGGCCCTGGCAGCGTGGGAACCGTCTGCCGGAGGGGAATGTTTATCGGGACTGACCGGCAGGGCACTGCCTGAAGACCAGAGGAGAAAAACAGCCGCGACAAGCACCGCGATTCCCGGCACGAACGAAAACATCCTCAGGCGAGCGAGCAAGCGGTTGAGCGCGCATTTCACGAACATTCTCATCCCAGCACTGTATTTCCCGATGACGATGGATGAGAAAAACTATACTATACCGCTTGCGATCATACAACATGGAGAATGTCCGCGGGACGCATCTGCGGATATCCGCCCGAGGCTCTCCATGCGGCATGGGGTCCGGGACAGGGTTTCACCCGGTGCGGAATCCTTCTGAGGGCGGGGCTCGTCTCGCGGGGGTGTCTCGCAGGTGGCGGAAAAAGAACCCCCCAGAGGTTATTTCCCGAGCCAGTAGCTTCTCTGCTCCTTGGAGAACACCGATCCGGTGGGCTCTTCGGCGCCCTTGAAGCCTTCTTTCTGGTGCTCGCGCTCCGATCTGCTGAGCTTTTTGCCCATCTCCGCATACATGGCTTCCTCGGGAATGGTCCGGGGGAAAAAGCTTTTGACAATGCCGAGCGATTCGTTGGTCTTCGCTACGGAGACCCTCCAGTCCTTTTCGAGCCCGGTGAGGGACCTGACCGCGTCCACGCTTTCGGGCACCACGATGGCCTCGTTGTGGACCTGGAAGGTCATGTAGACCTCCCGGTTATCCGTGGAGAGCGCGTCCTCCCAGATCGCAACCTCCCACATGTCGTTGCGCGGCCTCTTCATATCCCTCATGAGTTCGATGACCGAGTTCAGCGCCACAATACCGTTTCCCGCGCTGACGAACACCACCCGCGGCTCTTCCCACAGCGCGTGGATGAGCTCGTCCATGCCCACCCTTCGGGTGGTCTCGACCATGGCATAGTGGAGATGGCTCAGATTGAACGGCCCTGCACCCGCCATGGTGGTGATGTCGAGGTCCGGGATCACGGTCTTTGCATCAGGGCCCTGATGACTCGGGACCTTGGTCTCCGGGATCGCGGTGTTGATCATGCCCGTATCATGCGACTCCCAGGGGTCGGTGCTCCTGCGCAGGAGCACCGCGCGCACACGATCGACCCACCCCTTCCTCAGCAGGGCGTGCGAGATCCTGCACAGGGCGGTGGTGTTGCAGGACACCACCCGGGTGAAATCCCTGTTGAAGGCGCCCTCGTAGTTCACCTGTGCCACGAAGGAGTATCCGGCGAGGGAATGCTTTTCTCCTCCCTGGAAAATGCCCTTGACCCCGGCCTCCTTATACTTGTCCCGGTTTCGTGCCCCGATGCCTTTGGGCGTGCAGTCCACCACGATCTCCGCATGTTTGAGCAGGTCGTCCAGGTCGCCCTCGACCGGGATGCGCGCATCCTCCATTTCCGCGCGTTTTTCCGGGGCCGAGGCATACACCGGATACCCTCTTTCGACCGCGACCCTGATGCGGTAGTCGGTCGATACATCGGCCACCCCCACCAGTTCCATGTCGTCCTGCAGGGCAATGGCGTCCGCCACCCGTTTGCCGATCACTCCATAACCGTTTACCGCCACCCGTGCTTTTGTGCCTGTAACCATATGGTTCTCCTCTTTTGCGTGTGGTTCGTGTCCCTGTTTTTTCTGTCTGCGCCCTCGCCGGTCTCACGATGTGCCGGTAGGCGAGATCGTGTCTTGAAAAAAATCCATGGTCGGATGAGCGAAAAGAGGGCTCGAACCCGGCTAAAAGCTCCTGATTTTTTTATTTATACAAATCTCCACCCGCCGCCTCGTTCGAAACAGCGGAAGATTTGGTGTGACCGTTCTGTGTTACTATATGTTGTAATATGCCCCCTGAGTTCAGAATCAACGGTTCCCAGGGGCCTTGGAGACCGCGGGCGGCAAGGCCTTTAAGAGGTGCAGGGTGAGGAAGGTGATCATCGGCTCCCTCCGGCCCTTGGATGAACAGTGAAAGAGAAGAATATCTACAGAAACCCGGAGCTGGGATTCTCGATCGAAAAGCCTCACGACTGGGTGTTCATGCCCTCGTCCTGGGTGCTGAATCTGAAGGACAAGGCCGATCCGTTCTACAGGGAGCTCGACGAGAGGATACGGTACGCCCGGCTTCCCTTCGTGTACTTCCACTATGACCACGGGATCTCCGATATCGTCATCCCCACCGTGCAGGTGATGTACCGCACGACCCACGGTACGAGTGCCCTGGACCGTTCGACCATCCTCGGGATGCAGCTCGTTCAGCTTCAGGTCGTTCTCGAGGACTACTGCCTGGTGGAGGCCACATCGGACGGTGTCATATCGGAGAGGCCGGCCAACATCATCAAATCGACACACACCGTGAATAACCAGAATGGTCAGGCCATGGACTGCCTGTCCCGCTGTTATGTGATATTCACCGAAGGAGCCATGTTCGTGGTGGTGATGTCCGGCCCGGTCGAGGGCTCTTACCGCTGCGACCGGGAGTTCGGTGAAATCCTGAGATCCATCCGGATCGGCTGATCATTAGAGGATGATACCTCATGCACCCTGTTTCCGAGATGTTCCGGCCCGCCCCGGTCAGCCCCGTGAACGAGCCCGTCCGGCCGGCGTCCCGCGAGGTCCGGCGGCTCTCCTGCTGATAAAAGGGGCTGTTCCTGCAGGGGAGAGGCGGTTTTTTCCCAGGTTTGCGCCCTTGATTCTTCCGGGATAAGTGAGACAATATGAGTTACAGGGGCAAAGAGAGGTTTTATTGATGAAGCCGGTATGGATAGTCGCTGCAGCTCTGTTTCTCGCGGTCGCTCCCCTGAAGCTCTGCCACGCCGTTGGGCTGGAGCTCACGCCTCTGGTGGGCTATACCTTCGGGGGCTCGTTCGAGGAGAGCTATTCGGGCACCGACCTGGACCTGGACGAGGGCGTCAGCCTGGGGGCGGCGCTCGATTTCCCGCTGGGCCAGGGAAGGCAGGTGGAGCTCTACTACAGCCGCCAGCCCACCGAGCTCCAGGCCGACGGAGCCCTTCTCTCCGAAGAGGTGCTGTTCGACCTCGACGTGCACTACATCCACATCGGCGGCACCTATACCTGGCACGATGAAGGGCGGGTGCGCCCCTTCGTCGTCGGGACCCTGGGCGTTACCCATCTCGATCCCGAGCCTTCGGGCCTCGACTCGCGGACCCGGTTTTCCCTCGGACTCGGCGGCGGGGCGCGTGCGTTCGTCACCGAGCGTTTCGGTCTGCGGTTCGAAGGGAGAGGGTTCGTCACCCTGCTCGACGACGACGGCGGCGGCACGGTCATCTTCAGCGATCCGGGCGGTCTCTCGGTCGCGGTGTCTTCGGACTTTTTTGCCCAGTTCGTGTTCAATGCAGGGGTGTTCTTCCGATTCTGATCATTTAGACCTCTTGAAAAACACCTGCAGATACTGCTTCCGCTGAAGAAAAGGTCTGGTTTCCCTTTCGACCTGTGCCGGATTTGAGGTACAATCTCTCCCGGTTCATACATGGACAGGGAGGAGCTTGAGCATGAAGAAGACGCTTCTGGTATTTCTGATCGTGGTTTTTCCGTTGGTTGCCGCCCGTGCCGAGGATATCCGGCGGGTGGTGCTGTACCAGGACATGGCCTTTCTCACCCTGGAGCGCCCTGCCCTGGACGGCCGTCTCGTGATCGAGTGCCCGCCCGAGCTGATCCCTGATTCCGTCACCGTGGCTCCGGTGCGGGGAGGGGGCATCAGGTCCATGAGCGTCGAGCCCAGGCGCCTCACCTCGGGCAAGGTGGAGCGGCTCAAGATCACGCTGGCTGAGAAACGGGCGGTCCTGGAAGAAAAGCGGATGCTCCGGAAGACCGTTGAGAGGCAGATCGAGCTGATCTTCGACGCGGCCGGGGTCAAGGACAGTGAAGCGCCGTTTTCACGGACCCATCTCGCGGATGCGCTGAACTTCATCGACGAAAGGGTGGAGGCCCTCAACAGAAGACACATCGGGCTGGGCCGCGAGATCGAGGAGCTCTCGATCGAGGTCAAGGATCTGGAAGCCCAGCTCGGCGCGGTCTCCCGCAGGCCGGGATACCTGATCACCGTGGAAACGGACCGCGACGGGGCATTCCGGGTGTCGTATGCCATCAGAGGCGGTTCCTGGAGCCCGGAGTATGCCGTGCACGCGGATCCTGCCCGGGGGATGATGAGGATCGACGCGTCCGCGGTCATCCGGCAGACCACGGGTGCCGACTGGGAGGCCGAAGAGCTCCTGGTGGCCACGGGAAGGCCCGGCTTCGGCATCCAGGCCCCCGAGCCCGTTCCCTGGTATGTGGGCGTGCCGCGATACCGGGCCGACTCCCTGCAGAAAAAGACGGTCCCGATGTCCGCAGCGCCTGAAGGAGCAGCGATGGATCAGGAATTCGAGGCCGAGGTCAAGGCCACGTCGGCAAGCTATGTCATCGGAGCCGCACGGTCGGTGAGGCTGCCGGGTGACGGGACGCCCAGCACGGTCGTACTCCAGAAAAAACAGATGCAGACCGCGTTCGCGAGGCTCACCTGCCCCCGGATCGACAGCGGGGTCTTCCTGAGGGCCGAGGCGGTCTGGGACGGCAACGCCCCTGTCCTTCCCGGGTCCTACAGCTCCTACGTGGACGGCGAGTTCATGGGCAGGGGAGTCCTCGGCCGGACTCAGCCCGGAGGAAAGATCACGGTGGATCTGGGCAGGGACGAGGGGATCGCGGTGGAGCGAAAGGAGACGGTCTTCCACGAGAAGACCCTCACCGGCAAGGACAAGACCACCTACGCGTATACCGTCACGATCAAAAACACCCGTGCTCACCCGGTTCAGGTCGCACTGAAGGACCAGATACCTGTCTCCAGGGACGAAGCGGTCCGGTCCGAGCTCGTCGAGGCCGTACCGGCGGCGGTTCCCGACAAGGACGGCTTCCTTCTCTGGGATATCGAATGCCCTCCTGGGGCGGAAGAGACTGTGAGCTTCTCGTTTCGCATCACGGGCATGCCGCCCTGGTGATGCAAGGCGGGGCATGAATCAATCGCGTATGGGCATGCGCTGCGGCTGCCCGGGCCTTGGACAAGGGCTTTCACAAAAGCCGCAGGCTGGTGAGCGAGGCCGGGAAATTCGCGACAAAAGCCGGCTGGTGCGTGGTGAACGACGTCGTGAATCCAGACGAGAGCGAGCGGTGATTCACGGGCCGAGGACATGTGGCGCGTCCAACACAGCATGCGCCCTGCCGGGTCCGGAGAGACCGACGGAGAGCCGGGGGCGGGAAGCCCGTTCCATCGGGAATCCGTCCCCCATGTCAAACCCCCTGCACCCGGGGTATCCCTGCCGGAAAAGGACTCTGCCCCGGATCCTGGCATCGGCCCCGGTACCGTCCCGATTCCATCGGCATATCTGATACTTGCACAGAAGGACCCTTGACAAGGGCCGATGATTTATTATAGTCAATATCATATATAGCAATAAGGCAATAGAACATCCCATTGTTATGGCCTCACCTTGTTTCCAGAGGGAAGAAAACACGATCGGCGGTCTGTCGAGTAATGGCGTGAAGTGTGTTTTCATCAAAAAGATGTACAAAGGGGAGGTAAAGTATGAGGATTTTCAAATCAGGGTCATTGGTCAAGGGGTTTGCCTTTTTTATTCTGATCCTGGCGGCTACCGGATGCTCGCTGCTGAGCGTCAGCGAGATACGCAACGCCACCCGCAACGATGTGGTGAATCTGGGCGATTCCATATTCGCACTGTCCGGCAAGATTCACGACAACCTGCAGAGCTGGGCGGGTGAGACCTTCCGCCGGTATGCACTCTCTGGCTCCATGGTGAGTCATATCGGTGATCAGTACGACAAGGCAAAACGTGACAATGCGAACATCCAGACCATCTTCATGGACGGGGGCGGCAATGACATCCTGATCCCGGCCACGCTCTTCGATCCGTACAACTGCAAGGTCGACTGGTGGGAATCAGGGCTTTCGTCATCCTGCAAATCGCTCATCGACGACATATACGTCGACACCGTGAACCTGCTCAACCGGATGGGCAGAGACGGGGTGGACAACATCATCTATCTCGGTTACTACCGTCTGAAGAGCGGTCTCATCGGCACCACGAGGTTGAACCAGGCGGTCGACTACGGGGATGCCCGGCTCTCCCTGGCGGTCCGGAACGCGACCGCGGCATCCAATTACCGCGTGTTCGTCGATCCGCGGTCATACATCACCAGCTCGGATATCATCTATGACGGTGTCCATCCAAGCAATTCCGGCTCGCAGAAGCTTGCGAGTCTGATCTGGGCCAAGCTCCAGCCTCTTCTGTAAAAAGCATCCTTCAGAGGGCAGGGGGCCCCGGCCACCCTGCCTTCTTCACAACGGGTTGTTTTCAGCCTGAAGGAAAGACAGCCATGGACACAAGAAAGAGAAGGAGAGCGGTCACCATCGGCGTGGCGATATCCGTGACCGTGCTCGGCCTGTGCCTTTTTTCAGTAATCCGCGAGGCCGGCGGGGGACCCGATGAGAACATCGTCCGGGGGGAGTTTCCCGGTGCCGAGAACGACCCCTTCAGCGATCAAGTCGTCAACGAGCTGAGAAAGTACTATGGGAAGACCATCTCGGAAAAGAATACCCAGGCGAGCATCATCGGGGTGAGAGATCTGGTCGTGGGTACGCACCCGGCGAACGGGAAGGAGCTGTTCTCCACGATCCTCAAGCGGGCATTTCCGGATTACACCGGAGATATCATGGAGACGCTCGAAAAGCTGGACCGGTACAACCGCTGGCTGGAAGACAACGGGGAAAGGATTGCACGCATGACCGCGACCGAGAGGGCCGCCTTTTTGTGGGAAAAGCGAAAAGAGCTCTTCGGCGATGATGCCGAGAAGATATGGTCGGGAGAGATGCTGGCAACGGAGGCGAGGAACGCGATGGTGCAGGACGCCATTGTCATGCTGAACGAATCCGGCGATCTGAGCATCAGAGAGAAGGCCGACGAGTATCGCCATATTCTCCATGAGACCTACGAAGGTTCTCCGGAAGAGTATATTCTCGACCAGCGCCAGCTTTTATCCAGGATATTCTTCAGCATGGATTCCGTTCAGGACGAGCTGAAGCAGATGAGCCCGGAAGAAAGGCAGGCGGAAATCGACCGGGTCCGCAGGGAGATGGGGCTTGCCGAGGAGCAGATAGAATCGATGGCCCGGCGCGATGCAGACAATGAAAGGCGCTGGGAGACCGGCATGATGTACATGGAGGATCGCGAGCGCATCGTCGGTGAGTCCGACGGCCATGAGCGGGAAGAACGGCTGAGGCTACTGAGAGAGGAGTATTTCGACGATGAGGCCGGGACCATCGAGCTCGAGGAAAAGGACGGGTTTTTCCGTTTCAAGAGACCGCGCATCTATGGGCGGAATTAACCCGGCAAGGCGGAAGCAACGCACCGGCCGCCATCCCTGACAGACCTTCCCCGCAGGGAACCGTCCGGCGAAAAAGGTCGGGCTTTCCTGCTACTGATATCCCACAAGCGGCAGCAGCAGTATGGCTGCCAGGTTCTGAAGGAAATGGATGACGATCGGGGCGACAAGGCTCTCCCGCCACAGGTAGATAACCGCCAGCACCGCCCCGGTCACCCCCACGGTAATGACCCCTGCCGAGCCTTCGTACCCGTGGCCCAGCGAAAAGATGAAGGACGACGCGATGATGGCCGCCGCCCTGCCCATTCGCAGGCTCATGAGCCTCAGCAGCAGGTAGCCGCGGAAGATGGTTTCCTCCGCTATGGCGACCACCACGACCAGCACGAAGGCGAGCCCCATCTGGAAGGGGTCGTCCGGGGTCAGAAAAGATGGCTGCGGATCGGCCGGGACGGAAAAACCGATCTCCTGCAGAATGCTTCCCAGAAGCCCGGTAAAATAGAACACCACCGGAAAGAGGAGTATGCCCACAAGGGCTTCGCGCCCGCTGTTTTCGTGCCTCCACCCGATGCTGCTGTACTGTTCGCGGTTTTTCCAGAGGAAGAACAGGATCAGCGCCACCAGGGCCATGTCCCGCAGGATGGTGTCCACGGCCGTGAGCACGAACGTGACCGTCACCTGCCTGATGGCGAAAAGGCTCAGAATCATGGAGGGCACGATCAGGGAGAGATACACCAGCACTTCAAGAATCTGGGCCTTCGAGCTCGGCCGATGGGGCTGTCGGTTCAAGGGAAAGGGCTCGTGAGTTTCCTGATTCATCTCCTTCTTCCCTCATGCATAGGAAAGTTGCACTGGCTGATCGTTCACGAGGGTGAGCCGCCGTGCTCACACCGGCGCCAGGCAGGTGGTGATATGAGGCTTATAATAGGTATCCCCGAAGTAGTATCAACAGATTCGAAGATTTGCATGGGTGGATTGCCGCGGGCAATATGGTATTATCGTCCGTCCGCTTGATTCATGCGGGCTTAAGCCCCATTTTTTCTCTTTTAAGATGTTCACGAGAAGGAGGCATTTCATGAATGTCGAGAGTATCAGGGAAAGTGCGGGCGGCATACTCGCGGTACAGAGGTATTTGCCCGGCATGGTCCGGGCTCTTCCCCCGCTGAAGATCCCTGCAGCGGCCCTGGGTGCTATGGCAGTCGGCGCGCTTGCCGTGGGCGCACTCGCCATAGGCGCACTCGCCATCGGAAGCCTGGGTATCGGATCTCTGTCTGCGGGCAGGGGCAGGTTTCGGTCGCTCGAGGTCGAAGAGCTGAAGATAGGCACGCTTCAGGTACGGGAGACCAGCGAGACAAGACCTTGAAACCCCGGGATCGTGCGGTCTCAAGGCCTTGTCTCGAAGCAGACGACTCTTCAGGATGACTCTTCCAGATATCTCCCGTACCACGACAGGTGCGCGAGAATGGACACCGCCTCTTCCGGCGTCGAAAGGTAGACCACCCGGCCGTTCGAGGTGTCGGCAAGCCTGAGGCCGCCTTCGTTGAGCCCCACCACCACAATGGGCTTGCCCGTCTCCTTCTGCAGGGCCGCGACGCCCGAGATGATGCGCTCCTCGTTCTGTACCTGGTCCTTGAGCACGGCCAGCTTCAGCTCCTTGCTGTAGAGCTTGCTGTCGAGCTGCACCTGGGCGGCGATAAAGTCCTCGACATAGCGCGACCTGCCCACGATGCCCAGGGCGATCACCGAGTCCACTTCATTCCATCGGGCAAGAGCCCCGATCACCTTAAGATAGAGTGCGGCATCGTTTTCCCCCACCACATCGACGGGGTTCCTGCGGTTCCAGTACTGCGGCAGACAGGAATCGAGCTCCCCGATAACGTACTCCGGCAGCGGAGGCAGCTCGAGACCGGAATCTTCGCACTCGTCGGCCGCGATAATGCCCCAGCCCCCTCCCATGGTCATGATCCCCACCCGGTTCGACCGGGGAATGGGCAGGTGCGCCGCTGCAGCCGAAACATTGATGAGATCGGTGGGGGTCATGACCTGGATGATGCCCGACTGTCTGAACATGGCGCTGTAGGTGGCGAACGAGCCTGCCATGGAGCCGGTATGGGACTGCGCGGCCCTCGATCCCGACTGGGACCGGCCCGCCTTGAGCGCGATGACGGGCTTTTTCCTGGTCACGGTCCTGGCAACCTCACCGAATTTCCGGCCGTCTTCGATCCCTTCGATGTACATGGAGATGACCTTTACCTCGTCGCGGGAGCCGAGGTACTGCATGAGGTCACAGGTCTTGAGCATGGTCTCGTTGCCCGTGCCCGCATACATGGCAAGGCCGACCTGCTTGTGCGCGATCCACTTGATGAGCTGCAGCCCGAGGTTGCCGCTCTGGGAAATGACGGCCAGGCCGCCCGGTCCAGGCGCGGTGGGAGCGGGCAGGCACTCGAAGCTGTGGTGCGCCGAGGCGATTCCCATGGTGTTGGGCCCGATGAAGAGGACGCCGCCCTCCCGGGCAGCGGCCAGGATCTCCTGTTCCAGCCCGATACCCTCACCGCCGGCCTCCCGGAATCCCGAGGAGATGATGACGGCGGCATGTATCCCCTTTGCGGCGCACTCTCTGATGCCGCCGGGGATGAGCGGCGCAGGGATGGTGAACACGGCCAGATCGACCGGCTCCGGAATGTCCTTCAAGCTCGGGTATGATTTGAGCCCGAGGATCGTGTCCTTCTTCGGGTTCACGGGGAACACCCGGCCGTTGTATCTCCAGCCGAGGATCGAGGTGAGTACGAGATTGCCCCATTTGGCGGGTACGTCCGACGCACCAACCACTGCAACGGATTTCGGGAAAAACATCCTGTCGAGCCTGCTGTCGTAACCCTGAACGGTCATCTTTCGAGCCCTCCTTCTCGGGTCTGATGCTGCTGGTTATTCCCGGCCATAAGATACATCCTGAGATCATGGATGGACAACAGGGAAATTCAGACGGCTCACTTTCTTCACTTCATAGAGTTTTCAGGCATATCGGCCTACTGTAGTATTGTTATCCATATCTTGTCATCAAGTGAGCGATCCTTGCGGATCCCCATGAACGGAAAAACTTCATGCCGAACCAGGCGAAGGCTTTCTCCTTGCGGGCCTCCACCAATCTCTGCGTGATACGGGCGAGGTCTGCAGACACGGGTCCGGGGCGTTCCGGCATGTCTTGAGACACGGCGGGGCGGCGGTATTATGAGCTACAAGTTCCCCGGAGGAGGCCTGTCACATGAAACTCATAGGACCGTCCGCCTTTTCCCCCGGTCATACCCGCCGCATCCGGTTCAGTGATACGACCTCTCCCCGCTGTCCTCCTGCCCGAGCCGGACGAGCCCGTGCCGATGGTGTCCGATCTGCCTGCCGCGGCGCGGTTTTCCCGGATGGATACCCGGCAAACGGAAGACGCCCTCCCGGCGGCGACGGTTTTCTCGGATGATGCGCAGCTGTACGCCGCTTTATAAGAAATGTGCGGGTCGCGCGGGGGGGCGGCTGCCGGACTCGGTCCGTGAGAAAGCGCCGGTCAGAACGGTAAGGCTTAGGGAGCCTCATGTATGGATGTGTTTAACACCCTTGCGCCGGTCTTCTTCATCATCGCCCTGGGGACGCTTCTGCGGTCGACCGGCTTCATGTCGGCCCGGATGACCGAGTGGTCCAGCGGGCTTACCTACTGGGTGGCGCTGCCCGCGCTGCTGTTTTTCGAGACCGCGGACGTGCAGTTCGGTTTCCGGCCGTATGCCGGCGTATTCGTGGTGCTGTTCGGCGGGTTGGCGGTCTCTGTCGCTGCAGGGTATCTGGCCGCGCGGCTGCTGCGGTTGCCCGAGCCGAAGACGGGCGCCCTGGTGCAGGCGGCGTTTCGGGGGAATCTGGCCTTTGTCGGGATACCGGTTGTCGTCTACGGGCTGGGTGAGGGGAACAGTCCGGCCGTCAAACTGGCGGTGCTGGTGGTGGCCGCCATGCTTCCCGTCAACAACACCGTTGCCATCCTCGTGCTGATCGACGGCAGGCACCGGTTTAACGTAGGGGCCGTGTGGATGATGCTGGAGAGGGTCGTCACCAACCCCCTGATTCTGGCCTGCCTGGCCGGGCTCGCGGTGGCGGGCCTGGGCTGGCGGCTCCCCCTTGCTGCGTCGCGCACCCTCGAGCCCCTGGGCAACATGGCCCTGCCGCTGGCCCTGATCAATATCGGCAGCACCCTGAGCCTTCGCGTGGTGAGGGGGAGCCTGTCACCCATCCTGACGGCGAGCATCATCAAGGTCGCCCTGGGGCCGCTTGCCGGTTACGGTCTTGCGAGGCTCATGGGACTGGGCGGTGATGAGCTCCGGGTGGTCCTCATCATGCTGGCCTGCCCGACGGCGTCCTCCAGCTTCGTCATGGCAGCCCAGATGGGGCGGGATGCCCTTCTCACCGCAGGGGCCGTGGTTCTGAGCACGATGCTGTCGTTCATCTCCCTGTTCCTGATCCTCTGGCTATGACGGGCTCGTCTCCGGGCAGGCCTGCATCCGAACCGGCGAAGTCTCACGGCGGCATTTCACGAAAGGTCCCAGGGCTGTCTCTACTGCCCTGCGGTTGCAGAGCTCGCTCTTGAGCAGCCTTTCAGCCGGCACCTCCACCCTCCGGCGGACGCCGATCTTCTGGAGTGTCTCTAAGCCGGCTGCATGGGAGTAGAGCCTCCTGTCCGCCATGTCACGCATATGGATCAGGATGCTCAATGCGGGCACCTTGCTGTAACCGGGGCCGGTCAGCAGTTCCAGGGCGGCCCTGCCCGGGGTGCTGACCTTCTGGGCTGCTCCGCACCACCGTGCCGTGCCCGTGGTGCAGTCCGCCTGTACCACGATGATCTCGGGGTACAAGACCGCATCGGCGTGATACGCGGCTTGGATCTCCCGGTAGAACCGCTCCCTGGCAGAGGGCTCATCGAGCCGTCCTGTCCTGCAGGCGTATGCTTGTGAAAGCGCCTGCCGCACCTGCCACCACGACACCACAGCGTATCCCGAACCGGTCAGGACCGCGGCGATGAGCGCATCGAACCGGTCTTTCACGGCATCTCCAGGGGGAAGGATGCCGGGGGAATGGAAAACGAGCGGGCACAGTGCGATGGTGGAGACGCCCAAGCAGAAACGGTCCTCAGGGACGAAAAACGGGTTATAGGCTGCACAATCGTATTGGTGTATTCCTATATGGATGGGAGGTTTGTAAAGCCGTTCTTTCCCTTTCCGCGAGGGGAGACTCAGCATGGACGGCGACCGGGGATGGCAGGGTCACCGCATGAAACGGGCCCTGCCCAGCGCCATGCCGTTGTGCCCGTAGAGGTTTGCGGG
This sequence comes from Deltaproteobacteria bacterium, assembly GCA_018436855.1. GTDB lineage: Bacteria > Desulfobacterota > Desulfomonilia > UBA1062 > UBA1062 > Phosphitivorax. The sequence continues at coordinate 105,463 of JAHDKO010000050.1, forward strand.
GATTCCCTCTCCCCCCGCCGGGAACACCGCGCCGAGAAATCTCCACAGGGCCGTCCACGCCTTCATCTCCTGCGCGCCGGGGAGAGGGCCGGCATCGATGCAGTAATTGAGATAATCCGCGGGATGAACGGGCTCGCCCGACGCGTTGTGCAGGGTAAGGGAAAAGCCGTAGGGTGTAAGCCTCTCATGGATCGCCTGGATCATCCGGAGGGTATGGAGGTCCACCGCGATGCGATAGAGTCCGGTCGTATCACCGCGGTCCAGAGGGGTACCCTCCGAGAGGCAGAAGGGGTCCTGGGCGGGGCAGAGATACACGGCCTTGACCCCATGAAGTCCGGGTGCGCGGGAGTGATCGTAATCGATCCTCACCCCGGAAAAATTCAGGTAATAGTCCGGTCCCAGAGAGGGTGCGATGGTGAGCCCTGTCTCGCAGAGCGCGTAGATGTCCGCGGCCGTCACATACAGGGATACGAGGGGATTGCCGGGCGGCAGCCGCGAGGTGCCCACAGAGGGTCCCAGCGGCAGGACGTTGTATATGTCGGAGAAGGTGATGATCCCCAGGCGGCCGGGGAACAAATCACCCCGGATGGCCCCGCTCGCTACGATTCCCACGTCGCAGGGTCTTCCGTTGCCGCGGTACGCGCGGGTGGCTGCCCAACGGAACGCATCGGCGACGAGGTTCCCGATGCCGGTCTCCTTCAGGGGAGCCCTTGCCAGGGGGATATCGGTGCTCGACACGGGGGTTTCGATGCCGACGCCCAGCCGCGAGATCAGCCTGTTCATCGACTTATGGTGATCCTCCACCAGGGCCTGGATGTGCGGGTCGCCCTGCAATGTGTCGTTGATGGGGATGAGGGTGAAATCATAGTCCACGATGCGGCCGAGAGACTCGTCGTAGGTAATGTCGAGCCTGCTGAGCCACTTGCCGTATTCTCCCGGAGAAAAGACCAGGGCGTTGGAGGGGCCTTTGACAAAGGCCTCCTGGGTCGTGGTGTGGTAATGACCCGAGGCGATGATGTCGATGCCTTTCACGGATCCTGCCAGGCGTGCATCGTCGCCCTTTCCGTCCGGCCGGATTCCGCCGTGGGACAGGGCGATGACCAGGTCTGCGCTGTCATTGTTCCGCAAGTCATCGACGCAGCCCTGGATAAATTCCGGGTCGTGGTCAAAGGTGACCGGTGATGCCGCATGGGCCCTGTTATCGGCGTCATGGCCCATCAGCCCGATCAAGCCGATGTTCAGTCCCTCGGAGAGCTTGAGCACGTGTTTGTCCACGACCACACCATCGGCCATGAGCGTCTGGATCCCGTCATCGGAGGTAAACTCTTCGCCGTCGGTAAACGTGTTGGTCGCCAGGACCGGCACCGTGAGGCCCTCTTCCCGTGCGTTGGTCAGGAGCTGGGCCAGCCCCCCAGGGGACCAGTCGAATTCATGGTCGCCCAGGGTAAGGGCATCGTAGCCCATGGCCTGGAAGAACTGCAGGACAAGGGGATTGAATGCCGTGAGGTCGTAGGTCGTGCCCATGAGGAAATCCCCGGAATCCACCAGCACCACCGGTACCCCTTCCTTTGCCCGCTCTTTCCTGACCCGGTCGATGGCCGCGGCCAACCGGGCGAAACCGCCCAGGACCCCGTCTTTGTCCGTGGTGTCAAGAGGCGTGTAGTCCATGAAAGGACCATACCCGGAGGCGTGGTGATGCAGGTCGGAGGTCTGGAGCAGGGTGAGCCTCTTTTTCTTCCCGATCGATCTGACCTTGAGAGAGCCCGATCCCTGGAACCGGACATCGGGCGAGCCTGCAACGACACCCTGTATGATCAGCTCTTCTTTCCCCGCGAACAGATGCGCCTGCACCGCCTGGTTGTCGAACCTCACCGCCAGGTCTTGCACGCCGTCCCCGTCACGGTCTCCGAGAGAGGAAGGTTCGATCTCCGCGGGGACCTCGTTCCCCCGGACGAGGAGACGCACCCGGCTCACATCGATCTTGTCTGCATCCGAGCTGTAGGGCGGCGGCAGCTCGATGAAGGCGGTGATGAACAGATCCGTGCTTCCGAGCCTCACCGCACCGGGCCTGATCTCGACCGAGGCGGGTATGTCCGCCGGGCCGGCCGCCGGCAGTGAAGCCCCCGGAGCGGGGGCCGGGAGCAGGCACGCGAGCACCAGCGCAGCCAGAAGACGTATCACCATGAGCCCTTTCCCGAAAACCACAGGCATGTGCCGGATCATACCCGATACAGCCTGATTGTCAATTTACCAGTTGGACCCTCGCGCGCCTGCTCCGGGTTCTGGTGAAAGGCTTCCCTGCAAGCAGCCGGAATGAAAGCAGCTATCTTCGGGCAGCAGGGGCAGGACGACGTCTTTTTTGTGCAGGCCTGACGACTGCCCGGAGGCGTCCTTGAAGGTCGATGGACAGGACGACTTGTCCGCCGGCCGGGCATGCCGGGCATGAAGGTGAATAAAGCCCTTCAGGGCAGCGGGATGGGTCTGTCGGAGGGCGCGTCCTGGAGACGAAAACCGTTGACTCCCGGCCGCCGGTATAGGTAAGCTTGCTGATAAACATGATGGGCATGCCGTGTCAGGCAGGATGAGAGGCAGGAGATGATGGGCATGAAATGCTACGGGGACGTGCGGTCCGGAAAGACACGCCGGGGCGGGTGTGTGAAAACGGGCATCGGGGCGTGGATCACCGTACTTGCCGCTGCAATGGTCCTGGCCGCACCTGCGGCGCATTCCCAGACTCGGGCGGCCTCGACCCCGGCACCGGCCGGGGCGCCGCTGCTGGATGCCAAGCTCTTTGTGGAAGACCTGCTGGTGAGCAAAGGCCACAAGAGGACGCACATCAGATCGCTCATGCTCGATCCGCGGCTCACCATCGATGACGGGTTCATCATCAAGAACCTGTTTCATTCCGCCCCGAGGCCTTCCGCCAAGCAGCCGGAGTATATGGAGGTGGACCCGAAGCTCATCAAGCGTGGGCCGCAGTTCGTGCAGGAGCACAAGGCCGCCTTTGCCCTGGCGGAGCAGCGTTTCGACGCTTCTCCCGAGATCATCACCGCCATCCTCATCATCGAGACGAAACTCGGCCGCTACCCCATGAAGTATGATGTGTTCCGCGCCTATGCAAGCCTCTGCACGGCGCTCGACGCCGAGTACCTCGACTCTGTGCTCGAGTCTCGTCAGGACGGTTCGATCCCGGCCCCGGACGAAGAGGTGTACGCCAAGGCACGGAAAAAGGGCACGTGGGCGGTCAACGAGCTCTCCTGTCTCATCGAGCTTGCCGCCCAGGTCGGGATCGATCCCATGACCGTCAGGGGATCCTTTGCCGGGGCCCTCGGCCCGGCCCAGTTCATCCCCTCGTCATTCATCAAGTACGGCGTGGACGGCAACGGCGACGGAAGGCGCAACCCCTTTGATATGGACGATGCCATCGCCAGCATCGGCAACTATCTCAAGCTCAGCGGCTGGAAGGAAGACGCGCCCCTGGAGAAGAAGAGGCAGGCTGTCTGGGCGTACAACCACTACACGATCTACGTGAACACGGTCATGATGGTCTATGACAGGCTGAAAAGTCTGAAAGACCGGGAGGCCCTGCCGGAAGTCAGCCGAAAGTAGCGGCGCCGTCCCCTCTCGTGCCCGGGACATCCGTTTGGGGAGAGGAAGGTGATAATTTCAGTTGCATGTCTTGAGCCTTATTCTTTAGAGAAGAAAGAGGAGGTAAGATGAATCAGGCACAGATGAACCGGATTCCCCTGATCGTCATGCTGGTGTTCATATCCCTCCTCTTTTTCTACCTGATCAGGCAGTTCGTCATGGCAATCCTGCTGGCGAGCATCTTTTCCGCCATGGCCCAGCCCATCTACCAGAAGTTTGAGAAGTGGTTCGCCGGGAGGAAGAACCTGGCCTCGCTCACCACCCTGCTCATCGTCTTCCTTATCATCTTCTTTCCCCTGCTTGCGGTCCTGGGGATCGTGGCCCAGCAGGCGATCATGATCAGCCAGTCGGTGAGGCCGTGGATCCAGAAATGGCTGGCCGAGCCCACAGCCTTCGGAGAAATGCTCAAGGGGCTGCCTTTCTACGATTCGCTGCACCAGTACCAGAACGTCATCCTGCAGCGGCTGGGCGAGGTGGTGGGGGGAATGAGCAATGCTCTCATCGACTACATCCAGTCCATCACCTTCTCCACCATCTACTCGATCTTCCTCTTCTTCGTGTTTCTCTACACCATGTTTTTCCTCCTGCAGGACGGGAAGCGGGTTCTGGAGAGAATCCTGTATCACCTGCCCCTGCCCGGGAACATCGAGCGGCGTATCCTGGAGAGGTTTACCTCGGTCACCCGGGCGGCCATCAAGGGCACGCTGGTGATCGGCGTGATTCAGGGCAGTCTCGCGGGCATGGCCTTCTGGGTGGTGGGAATCGACAGCGCCGTGTTCTGGGGCACGGTCATGACCTTTCTCTCCATCATCCCGGCGGTGGGGTCCGCGCTGGTGTGGGTGCCTGCGGTCATCGTTCTCGCCTTTTCCGGGGAGATGTTCAGGGCCGTGGGGCTGCTCGCCTTCTGCGGCCTCCTGGTGGGCAGCGTGGACAACGTTCTGCGGCCATGGCTCGTGGGACGGGATATCCGGTTGCACGAGCTCCTGATCTTTTTCAGCACGCTCGGCGGAATCAGCATGTTCGGGCTCGTGGGATTCATCATCGGGCCCATTATCGCCGCGCTGTTCGTGACCATCTGGGATATCTACGCGGAGACCTTCAACACCTATCTGTCGGATCAGCAAAAAGGCGGAGAGCAGTAAAGGCGGCCGGCATCTCCGGCAGAACCGGAGAAGAAAACGGGAACGGGCGCCGCCCAAGCGGACGAGCGCCTGAAATGAGAACCCGTCCCCGATTTCGTTTTTTAGTTGACGGATACGATCCCCTCGGAAGGCTGGCTGATGAACATGTAGTATCCCTGGAGCGCCTTCTGGATGTCGATGCTCTGGATAGCAGTGTCCATCCTGTTTTTCAGATAGGCGCCCTTATCGTCCTTCCTTACCCCGAAGCCGGCTCCGATGTCGCTCAGCATCCGGTAATGGACGTTCGGAACCTGCAGGCGCTTGATGGTATACATGCTTGAAGCCCGGTCGAACATGAAGGCGTCGATTTTCCCGGCCTTCAGGTAGTCCAGGAGCTGTTCCAGGTCTCCTTCGACAAACTTCTCCACCGGAATGCCGAACATCTCGGAAAAGAATTCCTTATTTCCCTCAGGGGCGCCGTATGCCTCCAGCGATCTGAAGCTGCCCTCCGCGATACCCTCCTTGTTCAATCCGTAGATATCCATGATCGTGATGACGGACCAGTCGATATCCTGCGCAAATGCATAGAAATCCTGGGTCTCCTTGCCCTTGGGCGTGTGGCCGATCAGGTCGAGCTTCCCCTCCCTGAGCATGTCCTTGGCCTGACCATAGGGCATGATAGTAATGTCGAAACGCAGATCCGAGCCCTTTTCGATCGCCCTGAGCAGGTCGATGCTGTGTCCTCCCCCGTCCTCGGTGATGAGAGGCGGAAAAGGCTCCAGGCCGACCTTCAATGTTTCGGCCATGAGGGGCTGGGACAGAAAGACTACCAGGATGCCGACAAAGAAAACTCGTGTGAATTTCATAGATATCTCCTCATGTTGTTGTGTTGTTCCCTGATGCCGGATATGTTTCTTACGTCTCTAATCCAGATGCTTCAGTGGATATTTCCCGGGATAGATCCATGAGAGTACTTTCGGAATAAAGCCCATAATTCATAAATGGTGAAATGAATTTTTTTATGACTTCAGCCGTGAAGGGCGGGGAGAATCGCGGTTCACGGGTTCCGTGACGTCCATAAAGAGGAATCTGTCCGCACATGCAGCCTTAAAAAAAGAGAGGCTATCCGCCCAAGAAACTGAGAAAGGATCGGTTCTAAAAAAAGAGGCGGGAAAACAGTCTTTGCATCTCCTGCGCTTCCCTTTGCCCGCCCGAAGGCGTATAAGATGAACAGAGAGAACAGCTTACGATATGCGCAGCTACGAAAGACCGCTCATCTCATGGACCGTCGTGTTCCTTCTGCTCCTTGCCCCTGCGCCGGCGTCTGCCGGGCTCGAGCTTCCGGCCTTCGAGGAGGAGGACCGGATCGTGCGGCATACGGCTTATACCCTCCAGTACTGTGAAGAATTCGAGCAGGCCCGGTGGGCGGCATATGTGCTCCGGCCGCACATGATATCCGGTGCGGTGTCCAGAACGAATGATTTCCGGCCCGATCCCCTGGTGAAAACCGGGTCTGCCTCGCCGGAAGACTACCGGGGGAGCGGATTTGACCGGGGGCACCTGGTTCCGGCGGCAGATATGAAGTTTTCCCGGAAATGCATGAGTGAGACATTTTATATGTCCAACATGAGCCCCCAGAGGCCGGCGTTCAACCGCGGGATCTGGAAGGAGCTGGAGAACCTGGTACGCCGGTGGGTGCGGCGGGATGGGGAACTCCTGATCGTCACCGGACCGGTCCTGTCGGGCGAAAGCCTCTCCGTGATCGGGCAAAACCGGGTCGCGGTGCCCGATTTCTTTTACAAGGTCATCCTGGATTACCGGGAGCCCGAGATCAAGGCCATCGCCTTTGTCCTGCCCAATGAAAAGGCCGGGGAGGACCTGTCCGCGTTCGCGGTCTGCGTGGACAGGGTTGAGGAACTCACGGGCATCGATTTCTACGCCGGGCTGCCCGATGACGTGGAGGAGCGGCTTGAGTCGTCGCTGGAGCTCGACAGGTGGTGGTTTTCGGGCCGGCCGTTTCCGGGAACAGGCCCGTCACCGGTTGAGGGAGAGGATCTCCCCATAGAAGGGGCTTTTCTTGAGCGTTGTCGTGAGATCCAGGAGGAAATCGTCCTTGCCGTCCACATCCGCCGGCCAGGCCAGATCGAGCAGTCTCAGGGCATGGGCCTTATTGCCCGAATAGATCAGATCGACCATTTCCTGTCCGATCTCCGCGGGCGGGATTCCGGTTAGCCAGCCGTCCATTGTCCGGATACTCTCCGCTATTGCCTGTACCAGATCTTCGCCCGGGGGATTCTGCTTCATGAGCTCGCGTGCAAAGGCATATGAGGCGCCGTCGTACTTGAGGATGACCCGGGGAACCGGTGAATCGGCAAGGTCGCCGGGCCCGTAGGCGAAGGTCCAGTCGTCCATGACCAACTCGAGACCGGGCGAGCCGTCCAGGTCCAGGAAGCGGGCGGACTCACTGCTTCCCGCATCGATGCTTTGGATGCTGTGGAATGAATCTCCGATCTCGAACAGGTGGAAGGTATGGCAGCAGTGTGACCCCGGGCTCCACTCAGAGATCACCAGGTCAGGCTGCCCGTTGCCCGTGACGTCCGTCCCCATGAGGAGGAGATAATTCTTCCCCTCGTGGACCTTTGCGAAGCCGAAATTGGACGCCTCGTGCAGGGAGCAGACCTTAAGGCCGTTTCTCAGGATCTCGACAAACCCCTCGTTCTCATAGTTGGTTATCCGGACCAGGTATTCCTGGTATCGTTCTTCGTCCTGGCCGATGACTGCAGGCGATCCGTCCGGGTATGACACGGCTCCGCCTGAGGCGAGCAAAATGCCTGAACCCGCCTGCAGCGCCGGCTGATCAAAATGTTTGTTCCCATATGGATGTTGGCTGCGGTCGGTCATGATGAGGAGGCAGACGAAGACGAACCCCAGGATGGCGATCACGCCCGTTCTCATTCCCGCATCATACATTTCCCGGTGAACCTTCTTGCCTTCCATCATTCCATACCATGTTCCGGGGAGCGTCCCTTTTTCCGGTAAAAGGCTGCTCACCGGCCGAATGATTCTCCGGTATCCCTGCGGCACCTGTCTCGCCGCGATCGGCAGGCTGCGCATTTCCCGGTTTCGCTCCCCTAATCCGTATTATCGGATCCGGGCCTCGGAAATATGAGAATCAAACAGTTTTTCCATGGAAATCGGATCAATATGGAAGGACGGTGACGGAAAGAGCGGTGATGGATCGGAGGGACCATTGCCCTGCCCCGGATGCAGTCAGCGGGATCAGTTGAGGTAGGTGCACGCACCCATGAACCGGCCCCGGAAATACTCAGATGAAAGGGATTCCGCGCAGATGGCCTTCCCCGTGCCGGGCGCGTGGATAAAGCGGTTGTTTCCGATATAGATACCGACATGCGAGATACGGCGGGTCCTGCCGGTGGCGAAGAATACGAGGTCCCCTTTTGCCAGCCGGTTTTTCCTGACCGGCGTGCCTTCGGAGAACTGTTCACGGGACGTGCGGGGGACGCTCAAGCCGTTGAGCCGGTAGACGGCCAGAACCAGTCCGCTGCAGTCCAGGCCGTCTCCAGGGTGGGAAGATCCCCACTGGTAAGGAATGCCGATGAAGCTCCGAGCGGTCCGGACGAGATCGTTTCTGATGGATGCCGGAAGTGCCGGATGTCTGCGGGCCGGTACATAATCGCCCGGGCCGACGATCATGAAGACATCGATGATTCCGGCATCGCGCAGGCCCTTGGCAGCGGATGCGGCCTCTTCTCTCGTCGGGTAGTTTCCGAACCGGACCTTGAAGAGCCCCGAGCCAGCGGCAAAATAGAAGGCGTCGATTCCTCCGGCTTCCAGCGAGCGGGTGAGGCCGATCGCATTCTCTATCCGGGAGAACGCCCCTGCCTGGATGGAATAGCCCATGGCAGGCGCCTTGACGGAAGGGCCCTTGCCGGAAGACAGGGGGCCTTTATGGGCACACCCGGAGGACAGCAGGAATAACAGTATGACTGCGAGTGCCCATCTCTTGAAAAAAACCGGCATATGCTCCCCATCAGACGGATGTCGCGCCGGTTTCTCTCTTATGAAGGCAAGCCGGCGTTACCGGCTCTATCGACCGGCCGGGGAAAACACATTACCCTTATAAGGGAGGAACCGGTATTTCCGGTATGATACGGGTATATTTGAAATTGCAGGCCCGAGCTGTATCCTTAACCTACAGGAGAAGCAGACGGGAAACATCCGGACGCGAAAAAAGAAGGCTCTCCTTTATCGGTTATCCGGCGCCTGCTGCCTTGCCCACGGTGTGGAACGTACGCCGGGCGGGCAAAAGACAAACAGATGCCGCCCTGGAGAGAAAAATCCTTTGACAGAGACGCTCATGCAGCACCGGCCTGATACCTCTCATACTCGGCAGTGGCACACCATCAAAATGATTTCAGCCGGTTCGCTGGCTGAAGGCATTGTAGGCGCAGCCTCGGGAGCCGTCGCCATAATCGGGCTCTTCGGCATCTACCCTGAAGCGCTGCTCGCCCTTGCCACCATCGGTGCCGGCACGGCATTGCTGCTCGAAGGGGGGTCTGTTGCAGGGAGGATGCCTGTATGGATGCACGAGGCCGGTGAGAGCCGGATCGAGAGCGCCGAGCTGGGCAGCGGCATGGTGGCCGAGTTTCTGGGTGGATGTGCAGGCGTGGTGCTGGGGGTTCTGTCGCTGCTGGGCGTGAGCCCCCTTACCCTGCTGCCGGCGGCCGTGATCGTCCTGGGGATTACCCTGCTCCTCGCAAGCGGAGTCACGGCCCGCATGAACACGGTGGAAATCCGCTGCCAGGCTCAGGACGACTATGTCCGGGAGGTGGGCAGGCAGTCCGTCCATGCCGCAGCCGGGGCTCAGCTGCTTATCGGAACGGGTGCGCTTGTCCTGGGCATCATGGCTCTGGGGGGGGCGCGTCCCATCACCCTGAGTCTCGCCGCCATGCTCGGTCTCGGTGTATCAGACCTCCTGAACGGCACTGCAATGGCGGCGCGGATTACGAGGCCGTTCAGAAAATAGGGGAGATCAGAAGGGGGGCGGTCAGCCGGGATACCGGCCGGTATTCAAGGAGTAGCCGCGTACTCACCCTCCAGAAGAGGGAGCTCCTTTAAAAAACCGGCCCTTACGGCACAGAAAAAAAGAATATCACGTGAAAGGAGACATACCATGCAGATCAGGGAGATAATGACACCCAATCCTGAAATGATACCGATGGAGGCATCTCTCACGGATGCAGCGGCAAAGATGAAGCATCTCGACGTAGGGATCATGCCGGTGGCGCAGGAAAGCACCTTAGTAGGGGTGGTCACCGACCGGGATATCGTTCTCAGGGGAGTCGCGGAGAAACGCGATCTCTCCCACACCCGCGTCAGGGACATCATGAGCAGCGACGTGCTCACCTGCCCCGACAATACCGACATGGCAGATGCGATGAGGAGAATGGAGAAGAAAAAGGTTCGCCGGGTCATTGTCACCGACCCCTCGGGCAAGCCCGTAGGGATCGTATCGCTCGGCGACATTGCCACGCGTACCGGGAAGGAAAAGGAAATCGAGCTGGGAGGGGAGGTGCTCACAAAGGTGTCTGAGCCCAGCAGGCCGGAACGCTGAAGGCCGGCTCTTGGAAGTTGTCCTTAAGGGAGGGAGCCCGCCCCTCTCTTAAGGGTAACCCGGGCAGGAAGGACATTTCTCCGGACAGCACCGGGGCTCTCGATCCATTTTATAAGCGGAAACAGGGTGCAGCGGGATCTAGTCCGGGATATCCCGGCGAATGAAAAGAAACAGGAGGTGAGAGATGAAATTCCGGAAACTGATCACAGGAACCTGCGTTGCGGCAGTGATCGTTCTCATGGCTGCGACGCCCGTGCTTTCCCAGCAGATGCACCCTGGAAGGGGTATGGGCCCTATGTCCGGTGTGGAGCAGTATCACGGCATGATGTTCAGTCAGCTGACGCAGGAGCAGCAACGCACGGTCAGGAACATCTATCAGAATTATCAGCAGGCCACGGCCGAGACCATGGAGAAGCTCTGGGCCCAGGAGCTCCAGCTCCAGGCGGCCCTGGCGGCCGACAAGATCGACGAGTCCAGGGTGAATTCACTGGTGGACGCCATCAACGACCTGCGCTCCAATCTCTACCGGGAGCAGGTGAACATGTACATGCAGCTTGCAGAAGCGGACCTCATGTACCCCGTGATGAGGAGCCTCGGCGGGATGGGGCGCGGCGGCGGCATGGGCATGGGCATGACAGGTTCCTGCCCGATGATGGGCTCGGGCATGATGGGCACCTGGATGATGGGGCCGGGCCCCGCAGATTGATCCCTGAAGAGGGGGAGGTTTTCAGAGCTTTTTCCGAGCGAGGTGAAGAAAGCGGGTTGCTGCGCAGGATCACGGGTGCCCGCGGGCGTCGGAACGTTCCTTTGGTTTCCGGCAGGAAAAGGTTGTCTGCTGCGGTCCTCCTGGAGGGCGGCCGGAAGTGCCTTCGGCACAGGATTTGGAAGAGATGCATCGAAGGGGAAGACGCACGCCGGTCCGATCGAGGCTGAGCGCCTGAAGGAACTGCCGCTCAAGAAGCGATGGGCCCTGCCTCCCGGCCGGGGCATACCGGGGCGGGGGTGTATGTAGACACGCATGCACTACTATAAATAAAGCGTATGGAACTGCTCTCTCCCCTCATTTTTCGCAGCGGACGGAAGCTCTCGGACCAAGGCGGACTGAATCCCTTGAGCTCTCTGTTCAGACGGTTTCTTCTGTTCAGCCCCGGGCTGTTCTTCGTCGTCAGCTACCTGATCGCCATCGTGCTCGGAACATTGCTGCTCCGGATGCCCGTATCTACGAGGACGGGACACATCGAATGGATCGATGCCCTGTTTACCTCCACCTCCGCCTTCTGTGTCACCGGGCTCGCGGTGGTGGACACGGGCACGTATTTCAGCCTTTTCGGTCAGGTGCTCATCATGCTCATGGTGGAGATCGGCGGGCTCGGCATCATGACCTTCGCGGCCCTGCTCTTTCTCTCCATCGGATGGTCCGTCAGTATCCGCCAGCGCTCGTTCATCCAGGAAACCTATACTTCCGAGATAACCAGGGACATCAAACAGCTGGTGGTTTTCATCTTTGCCTTCACCTTTGTTTCCGAGCTTGCGGGCGCCCTGCTTCTGATGCCCTGCTGGGAGAGTGATCTGACCTTCTCAGGGAGGGTCTTCTATTCCGTCTTCCACTCCATCACCGCATTCTGCAACGCCGGATTCTCCCTGTTTCCCGACAACATGAGCCGGTATCATGCCGATGTCCGGATCAATCTGATCATCACCACACTGATCATCCTGGGCGGGATCGGATTCCCGGTGGTGCGGGACGTGATCCATTGCTTCAGAGGAAGGGGAAACACGAGGCTCACCCTGAACACACGCATCTCTCTTGTCGTGTCCCTCGCACTGATCATACTCGGCACCCTGCTCTTCTGGGCACTGGAGCGCGGCTATTCCATGGAAGGCATGCCGTGGACCGAGCAGATCCTGGCCTCGTATTTCCAGTCCGTCACCACACGCACCGCCGGCTTCAACACGATCGATTTCGGTGTTCTGGGCAACGCCACATTCCTGTTCGTGATGATCTTCATGTTCATCGGCGCCTCCCCGGGGTCCACCGGAGGCGGTATCAAGACAACGAGCATCGGGGTTCTGGCAGTGGTCGTCATGAACAGGATCAGGGGAAGCGAGGCCAACAACGTGCTCAGTGCCACGCTTCCCGGTGAGGTGGTATCCCGGGCCATAACGGTCTTCATGTCTGCCGTGGTTTTCATTCTGGTGATCGTGTTTCTGCACATGATCAACCAGCAGGGCGCGGTCCCTTCAGAGCAGAGCAGGGGCCCGTTCATGGAGTATCTCTTCGAGACGGTCTCCGCCTTCGGCACCGTGGGGTTGTCGACGGGGATCACACCCGGGATGGACGCCTATGGGAAGTTTCTCATCATCGCGACCATGCTGGTGGGCAGGGTGGGTATCCTCACCCTGGTGTACATCGTTGTCTCCCGGAGGCGCGCGCCGAGTTACCGGTATGCGGAGGAAAATGTCCTGATAGGCTAGCCCTTGGAGGTTGTATGGCAAGGACGTTTGCGGTTATCGGCTTGGGAAACTTCGGTTCCTGGGTGGTGAGAACACTCAACGAGCTGAGGCAGAACACCATCGCCATCGACCTCGACAAGGACCGGGTACAGAAGATCCGGGACTACACCCGTAATCCGGTGATCGCGGACGCCACGCAAAAAGAGAACCTCCTGAGCCTCGGGCTCGATACGGTCACCGCGGTGGTGATCAGCCTGGGGGACAACACCAGCGCCGCCACCCTGATCACCCTGTACCTGCAGGAGATGGGCATAGGCCAGATCATCGTCAAGGCGGTCAATGAGGACCACGGCAAGATACTCCGGAAGGTGGGCGCAACAGACATCATCTTCCCGGAAAAGGACATGGGCATCAAGGTGGCCAAGAGCTTGGTCATGCCCAATATCCTGGAGTTCATCGAGATGTCCGAGGATTATCAGATCGCCGAGATCGCGCCTCCCAGCGATTTCGTGGGAAAGACCCTGGCCCAGCTCGAGCTGCCCCGGAGATACAGCGTTCAGGTCATCGCCGTCCAGGAGCTCATACCCGAGCGGTTCACCATCGTCCCCAAGGGGGATTTCACGGTCAAGGACAGCGATATCCTTGTGGTCATCGGCAAGGAGAGCAACGTCAACCGGATCAGGTCCCGCTGAGAATGCCGGGATGAGGCGTTGACAGCACACCGATCTCCCCTATCCTTAACTCAGGAGGCAATCGACGATCCGGAATACCGCGAGAAAGAGGTGCAGAGCATCCCCTGGAAACGGGCCGCAGAGCCCTGGGAGATCGCCAGGCTGGCCGTGCACCTGGTTTCGGAGGAGGCCGATTATGTAACCGGACAGACCTTCTTCATCGACGGGGGACTGATGATGAACCAGGGACAGGGTGCGTAGATCCTGGGTGTTCTTTCCCCGTGAAGCAGGGTGCATGGAGAGGCGGGGGCATATGGCAAGGATGAGCGTGCGGCCACCGCGGGGACTACGATCCGCCATTGTTTTTAAGGGCAAGGAAAGACGCCCGGGCATCCGGGCCGAGCAGGTATGCAGGGATGAGTGCCGTGAAGATTCAGGATTATGCCTTTCTCTCTGACTCCCAGTCGGCCGCCCTGGTGGGCAGAGACGGGTCAGTGGACTGGTACTGCCTTCCCCGTTTCGATTCGCCGTCGGTCTTTGGACGCATCCTGGACAGCGGCTCGGGACACTGGCATATTCGCCCGGCAGGCGAATATCGTTCGCAGTGGGCGTACATCGAGAATTCTCTCGTGATCCGCAACGTATTCCACACCGCAGGCGGCTCGGTCGCTCTCACCGATGCTCTCATGTTCGAGCCCGGTTCCCGGGGACACTCCATCGGGCGGAGGGTGCCCCACGTTCTGCTGCGCCGCGTGCAGGGGCTTGCGGGCGAGACGGACATGGACATGGAGTTCCGCCCCCGCATGGAGTACGGGTTGACCGTCCCCCGATACCGGTCCACGGATCACGGGTGGGAGATCGTGGGAGGACCCATGGAGCTGGAGCTGACCGCAGTGGTTCCCTCGGGGTTGTCGGGGGAGGGCGTCCGTGCCCGGTTCAGGATCGGCGCCGGGGAGACCGCGGAGTTCAGCCTCGCCTACCGGGCTCCCGGCTGTGGACCGCCTGACCGGCCCATCGATGTGCCGCTGTCGATCGAGGACACCGTTAAGGCATGGCATTCCTGGACAGACCTCCACACCGGGTACCAGGGGCTCTACCGGGAAGAGGTGCGCAGGAGCGCCCTGGTGCTTCAGGGGCTCACTTATCAGCCCACCGGGTCGGTGATAGCCGCCGCCACCACATCTCTGCCCGAGATTGCGGGCGGGCGGGAAAACTGGGATTACCGGTTCGCCTGGCTGAGAGACTTGAGTCTGGTCATGCGGGCACTGTGGGTCGGAGCGTGTCCGGACGAACCCGGGCGGTTTTTTGCATGGATCGACCGGACCGGTGGGGCCCAGGGGCACCAGGCGGTTCAGATCATGTACGGCGTGGGCGGAGAGCGGGATCTGACCGAGCACGTGCTGGACCACCTGGCGGGATATCAGGGCAGCCGCCCGGTGCGGGTGGGGAACGACGCATGGAGACAGAGGCAGCTGGACGTGCTGGGGGAGGTGCTGGATGCCGCTTTCCTGCTCAAGGACAAGCTGGGCGACATGAGCGGTTTCACCAGGCAGCTTCTCGTGACTCTCGCCGAGAGGGCCGCTTCCGGCTGGCGGGAGCCGGATTCGGGGATGTGGGAGGCCAGGGACGGAGAGCGCCACTATCTCTCCTCGAAGCTCATGTGCTGGGTGGCGCTGGATCGTGCCGTGAGGCTCGCTTCCCGGTTGGGTGCCCTGAGCGAGGTGGGGAGATGGAGAGCCGTGCGTGATGAGATCCGGGACACAATCCTCTCCCGCGGATGGAACGAGCGGTTGCAGGCGTTCACCGGCGCTTTCGGCTCGGACCACCTGGACGCCTCGGTGCTGCTGATGCCCATCGTGGGCTTTCTGCCCGCCACGGACCGCCGCATGAAGGCGACCATCGACGCCGTGGAGCGCGTCCTGGGAAAGGATGGTCTCATACGCCGCTGGCCGGGGGAACCCAACGGGTTCTTCCTCTGCAGCTACTGGATGGTGGAATGCCTTGCCCTTGCCGGCCTGACCGGGAGTGCTGTGGAAAGGTTCGACCGGGTGAGTGCGTATGCCAGTGATCTGGGCCTTTTCTCCGAGATGGCGGATCCCGGTACGGGCGAAATGCTCGGGAACTTTCCCCAGGCGTTCTCCCACATCGGGCTCATCAATGCGGCCTGGCAGGTCACGAGCGCTCTGCCGCCCGGGGCAAGACCCTCGTCGGCGGGCAAGGAGAGGGGATGAGCATGCCTCGTCAGGCAGGACTTGACTTTGCGTTTCAGGTATGGCCCTATGGATTCCGCTGCAGAAGAGACCAGGCAGCATCTCTGTATGAACACCTTTGACGGCATCGCCGCGCAAGGGGGGCTCCTTTGGGAAAATCCCCGGGTATGGACCGGACGATGCCTTCCGATTCGATTCAAAAAGGGCATGATTGGCGGGGAAGGGGTCTATCGTGCGTTTATCGCCGGCTCCGGTCCCCCTTTGCGAGCGTGCGGGCAGTGCGTTCTTTTTCAGAGGAGGCGGGAAGAATCATCTTGAAAGACGGGAGGATACATATCAGCATGAGAGGAAAAACGAAACGCCGCCATATCCTGATTTTCTCCGCCCTGATCGCGATCTTGAGCGTATTTCCGGGCGTGTCCCATGGCGCGGTCGAGCAGGGCGCCGGCAGAAAGGCCGGCCCTCTGTTCCATGATTCCGGGTTCCGGCCCCGGCTCGGAACATACCACTACAGCTTCGAGTTCAACGGCCTGAACATCGGCACCGGCCAGGTGGTGCTCGGGCAGAAGGGCAATCTCTATGAGATTCAATTCAGGGCCAGGACCAATCGCACCATCGACCGGTTCTACAAGGCCCGTTTCAGCGGGGGGAACATCACCCGGGCCGACTCCCTTCTGCCGGTCAGCACGCGGATCCTGTCGAGGGTGCGCTCTACGAGCAAGGACACCGCTATCCATTTCCGGGATGACGGCACCATAACATCGGTGCGCACGGAATCCGAGAAGGGGGAGCCTCTCGAAAACAAGGTGAAGGAGGTCGAGACCTCCGACTTCACCATGGACCCTCTCTCCGTTATCCATCTGATCCGGGGGATAGACTGGAAGCCGGGGATGGAGCAGCGTGTCAGGATCTTCTCGGGCAAGTCCCGGTACGAGTCGCATTTCACCTGCACCGGAGAAAAGGTCGTGGAGATAGACGGGCAGAAGCGCAAGGCATGGGAGATCATTCAGCAGGCGGTCAAGCTCGATGACGAAGGCCGGGAGACCGAGGAGGAGAAAAAAGAGCGCGACCTGAAGATCTATCTCTCCGCAGACCAAGCGCGAGACGTGCTCAAGATCGATTCACGCCGGATCATGGGCCATTTCCTCGTGCAGCTGGAAGGGTTCGAGCCCGCGGCCGGCGGTGTGCGCCCGGGGGGAGGACATCCGGGTGCGAACGAGACCGCCCGGGGGAACAGATCCTGAAAAAAGAGGGGTCTTTCCGGCCCCCAAGGATGTGCGGTTTAACACTACAGTGGTAATCAGTCATGGGGGTCAGGTCTCTATATTAAGGCAATCATTTAAAAGAACAGGTTCACCCGTTTCAGGAATTCCTGGAAGCGTTCCCGCTCGATCTTCAGGGCCTCCTGGATGGGGACCTCGTTCTGTTTTTCGATGAGCGCCTTGATCTCGAGCATGATCCCGAAGTCGACCTCGGCGATGTCCCGGGCGATCTGCTTTGCCCGGGGGATAAGGTCACCGGGAGAAACCACCTCGTTGACGAGCCCGTGCATAAGGGCATCCTGCGCCGAGAGGGGCCTGCAGGTGAACGACAGCTGCTTGGCCATCCTCTGGCCCACTGCCTGCTGGAGCAGCTGCGTCATTCCCCACCCGGGATGGATCCCGACCTTGGCATGGGAGTCGATGAACCGGGCGTTTTCTGATGCGATGAGAAAATCACAGTTGAGCGCGAGCTCGAAACCGCCGGTGATGGCGTTGCCGTTGATCGCGCCGATAATGGGCTTCCTGCACGCGGCGAACACGTCCGGCATATCCTTCCCGTCGCCGCGGGGGTCCTGCAGGTTTTCCTTGCCCACGACACTCAAGTCCAGTCCTGAGCAGAACGACTTGCCGTTTCCGGTGATGATCGCCGCCTTGATCCCGTCGTTGCGGGCCGTCTCGTCGATGGCGTCATACAGGCCTGTGAGCAGGTCCCGGCAAATGGCGTTGTGCCTCTCGGGGCGGTTCAGGGTGATCAGTGCCGTCGAATCTTCCACCGTGAACAGAACGGTCTTTTCCATGATCGGTCTCCTTTCCTGCCAAAAACAGGAATATATCTGCGTTCCCCGGAGCCTGGATCCATGGGGACGTGATAACAGCGGTTCGCCTCCCGGCTATGAATCCGGTTGAGCCGGGCGTTCTGTGCCGAGCCAGGCGCTGGCCGTCTGGTGATCCGGAAACACCCGGATGTTGTAAAACCCCCTGTTGAGCAGAACCGTCTCACCAAAGGCGTTCATGTTTCCCTGAGCCGTTTTCCCCGGGTCCACGATCGCCACCTTGACCCTTCGTGGAAAACGGCTCGATCCGAGCCATTTTCCCAGCTCGAATACATGGTGTTCGGTGAGCCCATTGGTCATGCGGTCCACGACGATTATTCCGGACAGACCATCGTTGCGGATGAACTGCCGTATCCTCTCCCATATCCGCCTGGCCTGCCCGAAATCCTTTTCCCCGGTCAACTCGACTATTCCGAGATCATTGTTGCGGGTGTACCTGAACGATCGATCCATGATGAATCCCCCGTAAATCCATAGATAAAAAACCCATTTTAAGAATCCCCTGATGTCCCCGGAATGTACGGCCGCCGGTTCGGCCGAGCACCACCCCGCAAGCCCGAGCCATGGAAGAGAAAAAGGAGCCCCTCTTGCTGCTGACGGCATCGGGGGCACTTTCATGCGCGGCATGAAACAGGGAAAAGGAAAGCGAGATTTTTTTTGTGCCCTGTATCTGCGATAGAATCAGACGATCACCCCTCTTCCGAGCACCGAGAGAAAACAATGTCATTTCAACCGCGAGAGCTGCCGGAACCACATATGTTCAAAGAATAGCAGAAAGATCAGGGGCCTGTAAAGATAAGAATAATTGAGAAGATGTGAAGGTACAAACCTCTCGTGTCAGGTTTTCGCAAGACCGGAGAGAGTGCCCCTTTCTTTCGGCGCCTCCCGGGAGGAGCATACCGGCATGGGGATTGTCCTGTATGAATCGGCAGGTACTGCCCATCACCCTTCCTTGAGAATGATCACTCCAAGGTTAGAATGATTCATGTCGATCGGATGAATCCCGCAGGACACGCTTCCCTTCTCTCCCTCCCTTTTCTCCGGGGGAGAAGAGAAACGAAGATGGGAAAGGAGGCAGGAGGCATGGCGCAAACAGGTACGGGAAGCCCTGACGTCATCAGGGCCGGTGTCAGCTCGCAGCGCGGATTGTGCGGGGCAGAGAAAAAGGTGATGACATGGACCCCATAAAGAGTAGCGATTGTGTGGTGAGCCTTGAAGGCAAGTATGGAATGATATTCGGTATGGCCAACGAGTTCAGCATTGCATACGGCGTGGGAAAAGTCTGCCGCGCTGCAGGCGCAGAGATCGGGGTCACCTATCTCAATGAGAAGGCGGAGCACTATGTGCGTCCCCTGGCGGAAGAGCTCGAGAGCACCATCATCATGCCCTGCAATGTCCAGAAGGCGGGCGAGCTGGAGACGGTCTTCGATGAAGTGAAACAGAAGTGGGGCAGGCTGGACTTCCTGCTGCATGCCATCGCGTACGCCCCTCTGCAGGATCTCCGCAGCCGGCTGACCGATGTCTCCCTGGAGGGATGGACCATTGCCATGGACGTCTCTGTTCACTCGTTCATCCGCATGGCACGGCTCGCCGAGCCTCTCATGACCAGAGGCGGGTGCCTGATCACCCTGAGCTATCTGGGAGGAGAGCGGGTCATCCGGAACTACCGGATGATGGGTCCGGTGAAGGCGGCACTGCAGCAGACCACCGAATACCTGGCAGCCGAGCTGGGAGACAAGGGCATCCGCGTGCACACCATCTCGCCGGGGCCCATCATGACCCGGGCCGCATCCGGCCTGGCCGACTTCGAGGAGCTGCTCAGGGAGCAGTATGCCCGCGCACCGGAAAACTACGTGGTGTCCAACGAGGATGTCGGGTTTCTGGCCGCATACCTGGCGAGCGACCGGGCGAAAGGGATGACGGGCAACCTCATCTATCTCGATTCGGGCTACAACATCATGGGCGAATAGTCCCGATCCGCCGCATTCCTTATGGGACGAGATCGATCACAGTGACCTCCGGGGGGGAGAGGACCCGGATCGGAGGGCCCCAGGTGCCCGTGCCCCGGCTCACATAGAGGCTGGAACCGTCCGCGAGGGTGTACAGGCCCGCTGTGCGGGGGAAGAAGATTTTCACCAGCAGGCGAAAGGGAAAGATCTGACCGCCGTGGGTGTGCCCCGAGAGCTGGAGGTTGAAGAGGCCGGTGCTGCCGTTCTCCAGGGTGGGCTGATGCTTGAGGAGCAGGACAAAGGTGTCCCGCGGAAGGCCCGATAGCAGCTCGGTTTCGGTTTTTCCCTCGTGCGCGCCCATTCGCCTGCCTGTAGGATCGTCCACGCCGGCGATCGAGATGACACCCGGGATATTCACACTCTCTCCCCTGAGCACGGTGAACCCGGCCCGCGACGTGAAGTCCAGTGCATGGGACAGGCCCGCGTAGAACTCATGGTTGCCGGTCACGGCATACTTGCCGTACCGGGGTTGCAGCTCACGCAGGATCTCCGCCAGTCCGGCGATGCTGTCCATCTGTCCGTCCACCAGATCCCCGGTGGACACGATGAGATCGGGCTCTGCCTCACGGATTAACTCTGCGATTTTCCTGAGCCTGTCGGAGCGGACCGTAAGGCCCACGTGAACGTCCGAGATCTGAACGATCCTGAGCCTGCCCGCTTCTCCCGAGATCTTGGGCGAACGGAGAACGACCTTCTCGGGCCTGATATCCAGCGCCGAGAAAAATCCGGCCAGAGAGAATCCCAGTGCGAGGATCAGGGGGGCGAGAAAGGCCGTCCGTGCACCGGGCATGAAGAGTGCCGGATCTCTGTGGAACACCAGGGATGCGCCGTATACAACGGCCCGGAGGAGATCCGTGAGGATGGACAGCGAGAAAAAGAGAAAGAGCACACCCATCCAGCCGTAGCCGATGTATGAGAGGACGCGGGCGGGAAGGTCGATCCCCTGCTTCTCCAGCAGCCGCACCACGATGGGAGAGCAGACCATGAGCGCCATGAACAGCCCCAGAAAAACCCCGGGAACCGCTCCGAAAGCAAAGGCGGAACGCATTTTCAAAAACGCGTAGACGTGCACGGCGCTGTATGCACCGAAGATGACCAGAAGAAACAGCGGCATGAACACTCTCCCGATGCCTTTTTAACCGTCAGTGGTCTTGCCCGCAGTCCGGCGGCGGCTCCCCGGTCGGGCCGCCGCGGTGAGCGCGGCGTCTGCGATGCTCCAGGAGGATGTTCAGCGCCCGCAGCAGCAGGGTGATTGCCAGCCAGGCGCTGATCACCGCGAAGGGAAAGGCCAGCCATTGGGGCCAGCACACGGCCGTTACCGCAAGAGCGAGGAGAAGCACGCCGGCGCCGAACATGAGCTTGGCCTCGGCAGGCTCCAGGGTTCGGCGGTTGCTGATGGCCGCGCCCACCACGCTCCCCATTCTCATAACCCCGATGCCCGCGCGGCTCACGCTTCCCCGGGGACGTGCCTGCAAGGGACGTCTGGACCGGGTCCGCCTGCTGACCGGGCATGCGGCCCGCCGTCTGCCGAGCACGATCTCGGTCGAGCGGGTCAGGTCCTCCAGGTACATCTCCTGCATGGACCGGGCGAACGGAGCGTCTTCGACTGCCACGTCGAGCTCGTAGTTGCCGAGCCAGCTCGAGATATTGAGGTTGGTCGAGCCGATCCTGCTCCATCTCCCGTCCGCCACCGCGGTCTTGGCGTGGAGCATCTGGCCGTTCCATTCGAAGATTCGCACTCCTGCTTCCAGGAGCGGCTGGTATCCGGCCCGCGAGACGGCCCTCAAAAACGGGATATCCGTGGTCCCCGGAACCAGGAGCCTCACGTCCACCCTGTCGCGCGCGGCTGCGGCCAGGGCCTGCACGTAGGGGGACACGCCCACGAAATAGGCGTCCGTGAGCCAGAGCGACTCCCTGGCGACCGACGCGATGAGCTGGTCGAGCCGGAACAGGCCGGTAGTGTAGGGGGCGCTCGCCACCACCCGCAAGGTGACATCACCCGTGGGGTGAACGGCGCTCCTGTCCGGCACCTCGTCGGGAGGCAGGGGAGGCCCCATGGCGGCCCAGACATCGGCAAAGGCATGCTCGATATCGGCCACTGCGGGGCCGGTGATCATGATCCCGGTGTCGCGCCAGGGCTCGATGGATCGCCCGGGGTTCCCCTCCCATGCACTGCCCACGCACAGGCCGGTGACAAACCCGATCTTTCCGTCCACTGCGATCATCTTCCGATGGTCCCGGTTCAGCCATCCGAAAGGATGGTACAACCGGGGCGGGTTGAAGCCGCGCACCTCCACGCCCGCTTCCCGCAGGCGCCTCCAGTAGCCCCGCGACGCCTTACCCAGGGAGCCCAGCCAGTCGTAGACGACCCTCACCCTGACGCCGTCTTTGGCCTTGGCGGTCATGACATCGGCAAACCGTCGCCCCACCTCGTCATCGCTGATGATATAGTTCTCGAAATGGATACTCTGCCGGGCGGATTGCATGGCTTCGAGCCAGGCAGGATAGTTCTCGCCCGCATCCCTGAGGATGCGCACGCTGTTGCCCTCCACGTGCGGGGCGCCCGCGGCCCGGGAAAAGGCCTGCTCCGCGAGCAGGCGGACTGCTGGATTCGTCTCGGGGAAGGGTCGCTGATACGTGTGCCTCTTCATGACCATATTTCTTTAGCAGGGTGGAGCCTGCTGCGTCCATACTTTTACATGCGGGCCGCGTTTCCCCGTACAGGGAAGAAATTTTTTTCTTGCAAGCCCGATTCATCAGTGTAATAATGTATACAGTAATACATTATACAATTAACCTGTCGAGGAGAACGATATGAAAGGCCGCAGCATTTCATCAGTCAAGGCGCTTGAAATTGTCGACAATCGAGGAATGCCCACCGTCCGGGTCAGGGTGCGCACCGAGAACGGCTGCTCCGGCACCGCCGACGTCCCCTGCGGGTCGTCGACCGGAACCTATGAGGCTCGCGAGCTCAGGGACGGGGATGAGCGCTATCGGGGCAAAGGGGTGCGCAAGGCGATACATAATATCGAGGAGTTCATCGCCCCCCGTCTGCTGGGAATGGACACCACCCGTCAGCGCGACATCGATCTGATGATGATCGATCTGGACGGCACGAAGAACAAGTCCAAGCTCGGGGCCAACGCCACGCTGGGGGTCTCCGCCGCGGTCGCGCATGCCGGGGCCGCATCGTGCGGTCTGCCCCTGTACCGCTATCTGAACGCGCACGCATACATGCTGCCCGTGCCCCAGTCCTGCATGGTCAACGGCGGTCTTCATGCCGGCAACGACCTCGAATTCCAGGAATACTGCGTCATGCCTGTCGGCGCCCGGTCCCTTGCCGAGGCGGTCAGGCTGCTGAGCGAGATCAACTTGAGCTGCAAGGACCTGCTCGCGGAGAAGTACGGCAAGGGTGCCACGAATGCCGGTGAGGACGGTGGGTTCGCCCCGCCCATGAAATCGGCGCGCGAGGCCATGGATTTTCTGTACCGGGCGGTGCACAAGGCCGGGTTCGAGAACGAGGTGGTCTACGGCATCGATGTGGCGGCCACGCATTTCTACGACAAGGACCGCCGGAAATACCTCCTCGAAGGCACGGAGAAGGACCGAGACGAGATGATCGCGTTTCTGAAGGACCTGGTCAAAGAGTATCCGGGCATTGTCTCGCTGGAGGACCCGCTCTTCGAAGACGACTACGAGGGCACGAGCCTGATCACCCGAGAGCTTGAAGGCACCATGATCATCGGCGACGACTTTTTCACGACCAATATCCACCGGGTGCGCAAGGGTGTCATGGAAAAGGCGTCGAATGCGGTCCTCTGGAAGCCCAACATGATCGGAACCGTGACCGAGGCGTTCGAGACGGCCCACTACGCCATGCAGCACGGGTTCTCAGTCGTGGTCTCGGAGCGCTCCGGAGCCACGGAGGATACCACCCTCTCAGACCTCACCGTCGCCCTCAACGCAGGCGTGATCAAGGTCGGAGGCATCCGGGGAAGCGAACGCGGCTCCGAGTACAACCGGTTCATCGAGATCGAAGACGAGCTCGGTACATCGGCCGCCTACGCGGGGAGAAATTTCGACAAGACAAAACCCTGATCCTGCGTCGCACAGGCAGCGCGCAGCTTGAGAGCTGTCCGGAGGTGATGGAATGAAGATCCGCAACCGAGAAGAGCTGACCTCACACGGATACCGGCAAGGACGCAAACTGGCTCTGGATATCATCGAATACGCGCTCGAAAAGGTCGATCCGTATCGGGCAACCAAAGCGAGCGTGCGCCTGTGCGGCAGGACTTTAACGGTCGGCGATCTCAGCTTTGACTTAAGCGAGGCGGACCATATCTATGTCGTGGGCGCGGGCAAGGCAACCTTTCCCATTGCGCGCGCACTGGAAGAGATCCTCGGTGACCGCATCACCGAGGGATTCATCGCGGTCAAGGATAACCAGAAGCGCCCCTTGAAGAGAATCACGGTCGAGGAGGCCTCGCACCCGGTCCCGGACGAGCGGGGGTTCCAGGCGTGCCAAAGGGTCTTCGAGATCGCTGATAAAGCGGATCGCAGGGACATCGTGTTCTGCCTGATCACCGGGGGCTCCTCCGCCCTGTGTCCGTGCCCCGCAGACGGGATTCCCTTTTCCGACAAAAAGGCCGTGCACCGGCTGCTCGTGACGAGCGGCGCGGACATCATGGAGATCAACACGGTCCGCAGGCATCTCTCGGCAATCAAGGGAGGAAGGCTCACGAGCAGGATCCTGCCCGCCACCATCATCAACCTGACCGTATCGGATGTCATCGGCGATGATATCGACTGGAACACGGACTGGACCACCGCAGACCCCACCACGCTCGAAGACGCCGTGCAGGTCCTGAAGAAGTATCATCTCTGGGAGAAGATGCCCGATTCGGTGCGCGCCTATCTCTCGGAGCCTTCTCCGGAGAAGGAGACCCCGAAGGATTTCACGGGAAAGCCGCTGTACAGCCACATGGTGGTCAAGAGCCGGACGCTCTGCGAGGCCGCGGCACTCAAAGCCCGTGACATGGGGCTGACCCCGCACATCCTGTCGAGCTCGTTCGGGTGCGAAAGCCGGGAAGCCGGCCGCTTCATCGCATCGATCGCGCGCGAGGTAAAACTCACCGGAAACCCCTTCAGCCCTCCCTGCGTGCTGATCGCGGGGGGAGAGAACGTGGTGGCTCTCGATGAAGGTGCCAGCGGCTTCGGGGGCCCCAACCAGGAACTGGCGGCATCGGCCGCCCTGGAGCTCAGGGATTTCGACACCATCGTGGTGTGCGCCGTGGATTCGGACGGCACCGATGGGCCCACGCCCTTTGCCGGCGCCCTGGTAGACTCTTCCACCTGGCTTAAGGCCACGGAAAAAGGGTTCGACGTTTTCAGGGCGCTCAGGGAGCACAACGTTACCCCCATGCTCAAAGAAACAGACGATCTGATAGACGCCGGTGCGGACACCGGGACCAACGTCAACGATCTCATCCTGTGCATCATCCAGTGAGAAACCGGGAGCCGGCGAGTGAAAGACGACCCTCAAGACAACGAAAAAAGGGGTGAATGAATGGAACTGATCCTTTTTCTCCTGTGTTTTATCGTCCTCTTGATCATCGGCTTTCCCATCGCCTTGAATCTGCTGACCAGCTCGATCGTGTATCTCTTTGTCGCCGACTACCCGCTTGCGCTGGTGGGGCAGCGGCTGTTCGAGGGCATGAACGGTTTTGCGCTGCTTGCGGTGCCCTTCTTCGTGCTCATGGGCCAGCTCATGCTGAAAGGCCGCCTGCTGGAGGCCCTGGCGGACTTCGTGAGCGCCTTTTTCGGACACATGAAGGGATCGCTGGGATTTGTCGTTATCGGGACCTGCCTGTTGATGGGTTCGATCGTGGGGCTGGCGGTCGCGGTGGCGGCGTCGCTGGGATCGCTGATGATCCCCATGATGAAAGAGCAGGGCTATTCGCCCGGGTTCAGCTCCGCGATCATGTCTGCCGCCGCGATCCTGGGGCCCATCATGCCGCCGGGCGTGCTCATGGTCATCTACTGCATCGCAGTCGGCCGGACGTCCATCGCGGGCCTGTTCCTCGCCACGATCATCCCGGCGTTCCTCATCGCGGCATCCCAGATGTACATCGTTCACCGCAGGGCATTGAAAGAGAACCTGCCCAGCCAGGCAAAGGCCGAGTGGCCCGAAAAACGGGAGAAAATGAAGGCCGCCGTCCCGGCGCTGCTGCTCCCCGTGATCATACTCGGGGGGATCTTCGGAAGGATATGCACGGTGACCGAGGCCTCTGCGGTCGGCGCGCTCTATGCCTTCGTCTATGTCTTTTTCGTAACGAGGAAAGTGACCCTGAGGGATCTGCCGGGGATCTTTCTGGAAACCGCGCTGACCTCGGGGCTCATCATCCTCCTGGTCGGGGCAGGGACCGTGGCCGCGTGGGTGGTGGCGAACGAGCAGATTGTCAGCAGCCTTATGGCCCCGATCTCGCATCTTCCCGCATGGGGATTCCTGCTGCTGGTCAACGTGCTGCTCATCTTCTTCGGGATGTTCATGGATGACGCAGCATCGGCAGTGGTCCTGGGGCCCATCATCGCGCCCATTGCCTGGTCCCTGGGGATCGACCCCATCCACATCGGCGCTATTTTCTGCACCAACCTCGTCATCGGCCTGGCCACGCCTCCGTTCGGCATTATTCTGTTCGTCACCAGCCCCATCGCCAAGGTGACGATCGAAGAGACGTTCACGCACGCGTGGCCCATGATCGCGGCGAGCATCGGGGTTCTGCTGGTCATGACGTTCTTCCCGCAGACCGTGCTCTGGCTGCCGAGACTCTTTGGGTATTGATGAAAACAAGAAAATAAAAAAAAGGGGAAAGGAGAGAAGGGTATGAAGAAATCGTTGAGATTTTTCTGGGTCATAGGTCTGCTGTTGTTCGTTGTCGCCATCATTCCCGGCACGGGTTTCGCTGCCTCAAAGAAGATCAGGATATCGCAGGGGAATTCCATGACTCACCCCCAGGGTGTGGGCCTGCAGATATTCAAGGAGTATGTGGAAAAGAAATCCGGGGGAAAGCTCGAGGTCGCGATCTATCCGAACTCGCAGCTCGGCGGGGAGCGGGAGTCGGTCGAACAGGTCAAGAACGGCATACTGGAGATGGCGACCGCCTGCGCGGGTCCGGCCAGCACCTTCAACAAGAACTTCATGGTCCTGGACATTCCCTTCCTCTTTGACAACTACGAAGAGGCGTGGATGACCATCGACAGCGAGGCGGGCCAGGCCCTTCTCGACTCGTCGGAGCAGGTGGGACTCAAAGGGCTCGCCTTTTTGGAGAACGGATTCAGGCACGTCACCAATACCAAGCGGCCCATCGCCAGGGTCGAAGATTTCCAGGGCATGAAGATCCGGACCATGGAGGCCCCCATGCACATGGAAAACTTCCGACAGCTGGGCGCCAACCCGACCCCGGTTCCCTGGCCCGAGCTGTACATGGCCCTGCAGCAGAAGATAGCCGACGGTCAGGAAAATCCGCTCAACAACATCTGGGAAGTGAAGATGTACGAGGTCCAGGACTACTGTTCGCTCACCGGACACATCTACGACCCGCTGGTGCTCCTGGCGAATCTCAAGTGGTTCAAAAGTCTGCCCAAAGACCAGCAGGTCATCATCGAACAGGGCGCGATCCTTGCACAGAATTACAGCCGGTTCATCAACAAGTCGCGGGAAGACGAGCTGAGGCGGCTCCTCACGGCAAAAGGCCTCAAGATCAATGACATCACCAAGGAAGAAAAGGCCCGTATGAGGAAGACCTCGCAGAAGCCGGTCATCGATGCGGTCAAGAAAAACGACGTCAACGAGAAGTTCATAACCGACTGGCTCAGCGGCATCGAACGGGTCCGCAAGGATGTTGCAAGCGGTCTGTAAAGAGAAGACTTACGGGGAAGGCCGCACGGGGAGCGGCTGACAGTGCCGCTCCCCGGGGCTCCCCGTATTCCCGGAGGCCTTTCATGCATGCGTCTCCGCGTA
Organism: Deltaproteobacteria bacterium; assembly: GCA_018436855.1. GTDB lineage: Bacteria > Desulfobacterota > Desulfomonilia > UBA1062 > UBA1062 > Phosphitivorax. Next base: position 133,326 of record JAHDKO010000050.1, read on the forward strand.
AAAAACAAAGGGTGGTGGTGAAGAATGGCAACGAAATGGACTGACCGGATCTGTGATCATCTGGCGCGAGTCACCTTTGTCTCGGCAACGGCGCTGTGCGTTGTCATGCTGATCGTAACGCTCATCCATATCTTCTACCGCTATGTCCTGAACAACTCCCTGACCTGGTCGGAGGAGTTCCTCCGGTTTTCCCTGGTATGGTTCTCCCTGCTCAGCGCGAGCCTCATTCACAAGGACCGGGGCCATATAGGGATCGTGCTGTTCCGGCAGCGCATGCCCGCGAGGATCCGGGCCTTTCTCGAGAGGATCATTCCGCTCATCGCCGTGATCACGACAACGGTCATCACAATCTACGGCGCAGGGCTGGTGCTCAGGGTCGAAGGCCAGCTCACGCCCGCGCTGCGCATCCCCGTGGCGGTGCCGTACCTTTCCATTCCCGTGAGCTTTCTCTTCATGACGATCTACGGACTGCAGCACCTCATCGAGGACACGAGGTCGAAAGGGGCTTGAGCATGGTATACACAGCAGAGAGGCACGGATCGGAGTTCGTATGCCGTGACGGGATGGAAAACGTCGAGTTTTCCGTCCCCGCCGCGAGCTTCCTCGGCATGACCACCGTCCAGGAGCCTCCGGTGATTCAGTGGGAAGCGGCTCTGGAAAAGGCCTTCCGCGAGCCGGTCGGCTGCGCCCCGCTCCGGGAGCTGGCCAGGGGCGCCGGAAGGGTCGCGGTTATCGTCTCGGATTCCACCCGCGGGGTTCCCACGGCGCGGGTTCTGCCCACCGTGCTCGACGAGCTTGCCGCCGCCGGGATAGGGCATGACCGGATCGTGGTCGTGGTCGCGACCGGGGCCCATCGAGGGGCCACCGAAGGAGAGATCCGGGAGATTGTCGGTGAAGAGCTCGCCGGCAGGCTCACGGTTGTCAACCACAACGCGTTTCTGGACGGGGGGTATGTCTTTGTCGGCACGACATCGTACGGCACCCCGGTCGAAGTGAACTCCACTGTGCTCGGGTGCGACTTCCGTGTATCCATCGGCAAGGTGGAGCCGCACGAGTTCGCGGGTTTTTCAGGCGGGAGAAAGTCCATACTCCCGGGCGTGAGCAGTGAGAAGACCATCAAGATCAACCACCGGCCCGAGATGATGCTGGCTCAAGGTGCGCGCTTCGGCGTGCTCGACGGAAACCCCATCAGCGAAGACATGGTCGAGGCGGCGCAGATGGTAGGCCTCCACTTCACCGTCAACCTGGTCCTCAATGCAGCCGGAGAGGCGGTGGGGATCTTTACCGGCGACCTGACCGGATGCCACCGCGCGGCCGTGGACTTCATGCGCGGCTTTTGCGAGCTGGATGTTCCGGACCAACCCGACGTCATCGTCACCACACCGGGCAGGCCGCTGAACATCAACCTCTACCAGGCGGTCAAGCCCCTGTTTGTTCTGGAGGACCTGCTGTCCCCCGGCGGCGTCATGATCCTGTACGGCTCCTGTCCCGACGGCGTGGGGGCCCCGGACCTGCTCCTGCCGTACGAAGGCGCATCAGGCCCCGACGAGGTCATGGCCCGGCTCAAGGCAGACTATGAGATTCAGATGGATCAGGCCCTGTATCTCTGCAGGATCCTGAAAAAGGGTATTCACATCATCGTGCATTCCCCGCACGTCGAGACAGAGCTGATTCGGAAAATGCTCATGACCCCTGCCGATTCACTCTCCCATGCCTTAAACACGGCATATTCGTTGACAAAGGTGAATGGGAAGGGATATCCTCGGGTTATGTACTTCCCTCAGGCTCAGCGGGCATTGCCTCGCATGATGAAATAAGTGGTGAAATAGTTTCGTGTAATCAGATGGGCGGGGAAAGGTAAAATGGAAGACAAGATGTTGGGAAAGCTCAAGAAGATGAACCTGTCGGAGCAGGCTGCGGAGATTATCCGGGCATCGATCATATCCGGAAGAATCAAACCGGGTGAACGTCTCAACGAGATGAAGATCGCATCCGAGATGGGAGTGAGCCGCCTCCCGGTACGCGAGGCCCTGCGCCTTCTGCAGAACGAGTCGCTGGTCGAATCCATACCGAACAAGGGTGTCTTCGTGGCCACGCTCTCGCCCCGGGATATTCAGGAGATCTTTACCCTAAGGGCTGTGATCGAGGAGTTCGCGATCAAGCTGGCGGTCGAGAACATCGAGGAGGAAGAGCTCGAGGCGCTCCGGAAGATCTATGCGGAGATGGTCAGCGCCGCCTCGGAGAGCGACGATATCCGGCTGATACAGCTCGACCTCGAGTTCCACCGGCTCATCGCGAAAAGCTCGCGCCACTCGTATGTATACCGCGTCTTCAATTATATCCGGGGGCTCATCCTCATGTATCTCCTGTACGATACCGAGGCCCTGAAGGCCAACAGACGGCTCGTGACCTCACAGAAAGAGCACCGGATCATCCTCGGCGCCCTTGAGGCAAGGGATCTCGATCTCGCGGTCCGATCCATAAACGACCACATCCAGCAGTCCGGCATCAATATCATGAACCACCTGCTCGAACAGACTCCCGGGTCTTCCGGCCGGAAACAGGCCTCATGAAGACCGGCGGAGACACGAGCGTGCCGCGGCGCGCATATATCCCGGGTTCCTGAGCATAACTTCCGCCTTCCGGTAAGAGAGAACACCAGGACGTGAGCATACAGCGGTTTATCGAGAATTATTTCTGGTTATTTCTGATGCTGGGCATGCTCATCGGGTTCGTTTTTCCCGAGCAGGCAATCGTTCTCGACCGCTTCGTGGTCGTCTTTCTGATGATGCTTCTGTATGTGGTCTTCCTGAAGATCGACCTGGGCAGCATCATCGGGCATATCAGGAAGCCCCTGCTTCTCGTCTATCTGCTTGTCTGCAACCTTCTCGTCATCCCGGTCCTGGTATATGCCTGCACCTGGAAGCTCGATCCGGACATCCGTCTCGCGGTGGTTCTCCTCGCCTGCCTGCCGTCCGGTACCGCGGCCCCTGCCCTGACCGACATCGTGAAAGGCAAGGCCTCGCTCACCCTCGTGCTCACGATCCTGAGCTCAATGATCGCACCGCTGAGCATCACCGGCCTGTTCTACGTCCTGTATCATACGGCCATCTCCCTCGATTACACCAGGCTCTTTCTCGGCCTGGTCGCCTTCACTCTCGTCCCGCTCGCCGCCTCACAGCTCTCGAAACGTCTTTTCGGCCCTGCAGTCAAACGGTGCAAAAGGCATTTCGGGGCCTTGAGCGTGCTGATCATGATGCTGATCGTGATGGTGGTGATCGGAAAGGAAGCGGACTACATCCGATCGAACATAAAAGACATATTCGGCATCCTGCTCGTGCTGTACGCGGTCTTCTTCGTCTTTCAGGTCATCGGCTATTTCCAGGCGTTCTGGCTCCGGCCCGACGAGCGCATCGCGGTCTCGGTGTCCAAGATGGCCATGAACAACGTGCTCGGCGTGGTGATCGCGATCAGCTATTTCCATCCCCAGATCGCGCTCATCCTGGTGCTCTCCGAGATTCCCTGGAACACGATGCCGATCCTCTATTCGTTCATCCGGAAGATGCACCGAAAGCCGGAGACAGCCGTCGGGAAGAGGGACGGAACAGAGCGGGAAGAGGCGGGCAACCCGGGACGGATGTAGAACAAAGGCGAAAAAATGCATCATCCGGCAAGCTTCTACTGGCGGAGGCCGGTCGGGTAGGGTATACTCGAATACGATCGTTTGAGTCCTCCTTCGCGACTGCTTCGGAGGACTTAAAAGGTGTGGGCACATTCCCGTTGGAAGCTTTTAGGCTTCAACAGGGTCGAAGGGCTTGGCGTTTAAGAGGTCCATACCGTTGATGAACTGACATGACAAGGCCCGGCAAGGCGACGAGTGAGGGGAAACGACGGCCTGCCGGACCGGATTGCATCCCTGAAAAGAGAGAGACCGCATCACGTGAGCATACAGCGTTTTGTCGAGGACTATTTCTGGCTTTTTCTGCTGCTGGGTATCTTCCTGGGATTCGCCTTTCCGGATCGGGTGCTCGTCCTGGAGCCCTATGTCGTGGTCTTCATGATGTCGCTTCTCTACATCGTGTTTCTGAAGATCGACATGGCGGGCGTCATCGGGCATATCAGGAAGCCCATGCTGCTCGTTTATCTGCTCGTGTGCAACCTCCTCGTCATCCCGGTACTGGCATACGTTATGACCCTGCCGCTCGATCCGGACGTCAGGATCGGGGTGATCCTGCTCGCCAGCCTGCCCTCGGGGATGTCCGCACCCGCCTTGACCGAGATCGTCAAGGGCAGGACATCGCTGACCCTGGTGATGACGGCGCTCAGCTCCATGATCGCCCCCGTGACGATCACCGCATTGTTCTACCTGCTTTTCCGGACCTCGATTCCCCTGGACTACAGCCGGCTGTTTTTCAGCCTGGCAGGCTTTATTCTGGTACCGCTCCTGGCGGCGCATCTGACGAGGCAGGTCCTCGGCAGCGCAGTCGAGCGGAGCAGGAGGTATTCCGGGGCGGTGAGCGTACTGCTGATGACCGTGATCGTCATGGTGGTCATCGGGAAGGAGGCGGATCACATCGCTGCTCGGCCGGGAGAGATCGCGGGCATCCTGCTCGTGCTGTATGCGGTCTTCTTCGTTTTCCAGGTCGTGGGGTATTTCCAGGCGTTCTGGCTTCGTCCCGACGAGCGCATCGCGGTCTCGGTGTCCAAGATGGCCATGAACAACGTGCTCGGCGTGGTGATCGCGATGCGCTATCTCAATCCCCAGATCGCGCTGGTCCTGGCGCTCTCGGTCATACCCTGGAACACCCTGCCGGTCCTCTACGCCCTTGTCCGCAGAAACCTTCGCGCATAGCCGTGGGGTGGTGATGCCCATGCCTTTCGCGCCGGGCCGTCGCAAAACGGCCCGCGGGCGCAGGGATGCATTACCATGGAGGGTATGGTGACCGGGGCTTTATGCCTCATGCACGAGATCGATCACGGTGATCACGGGAGGGCTGAGAATCCGGATCGGCGGGCCGCAGACGCCGGCCCCCGAACCGATGTACAGGCTGGACCGCCCGGAGAGCCCGTGCAGCCCGGGGCCGCGGGGAAAGAAAAGCCGGGCCCAGAGGTGAAGGGGAAAGATCTGGCCTCCGTGGGTGTGTCCCGAGAGCTGGAGGTCGAAGAGGCCGGGCGACCCCTGTTCCACCACTGGCCGGTGCTTGAGGAGCAGGACAAAGACATCTTCGGGAAGATCCCCGAGGACGTCTCCCTCGGACATTGCTCCCTGCGGGTCCGGCCCCCTGACCGCCGGGTCGTCCACGCCCGCGATGGCGATGGCCTCCAGGATGGTCACAGATTCGTTCCGGAGAACGGTGAAGCCGGCTTTCTCCGTGAGTTCCAGGGCGTGCCCGAGGCCGGAGAGAAACTCGTGGTTGCCGGTGACGGCGTACTTTCCGAGCCTCGGCTCGATCGCCCGCAAGGGCTCCAGCCATTGTGAGAGGCAGCCCATCTGCCCGTCCACGAGATCCCCCGTGGACACGAGGATGTCCGGGTTTGCCCCGGCGATCAGCGCGGCGACTTTTTCGATATGCGCCTGCGGATGGATGAGGTTGAGGTGCACGTCCGTTATGTGTACGATCCGGAGCCTTCCCACCGCCTCGGGTATCCCGGGGGTCCTCAGCGAGATGTGCCGGAGCCGGATGTCTCCCGCCTCGTGCAGCCCGTACAGAAACAGCGCCAGGGCCAGGGAGAGAACCACGAGGAACCGGGTGCGCGGCACGGTCTTCCTGCGCAAGGCAGGCGCGAATCTGCTGGCCGCGTGGCTCAGGAGATCCGCCGTGAGATGGAGGAGAACGAACAAAAACAGGAGCCCCATCCATCCGTAGCCGATGGCGGCGAGGATCCGTGCGGGAAGCACGTGCCCCGCTGTCTCCAGCACCCTCACCAGGTTTGGCGCACAGACCATGCCCGCCATGAAGAGGGCGAGCAGGGCGGCCGCTGAACCACGGAGGCGCAAGGCCGCCCTCGTCTTCAAAAACGCATAGGCATGCAGGGCACTGTAGGCGGCAAAGATGGCGAGCAGTATCACGGTCGGCCGGGTCTCCAGAAGATGGCCTATCCCACGAAAAGCCCGCGGGGTCAAGCCGCTTCGGACAGCCTTGGGAGAGAGCCTGCAGGGGCTTTTCTTGAGAATGGCGGCGGATGGCTTAGAATGAAGCTATAGCAGACGGGAGACCGTGAAAAGGGAGGGCCTAAGCCATGACGCGGACAGGGATACAGGGGCCGGAGCAGATCAGAATGGACGTGACCTTCAGGCTCATGGAAGACAGCAGGATCGACGAGTCGTCCATTCACGTGGACGCGCTGGGCGGCAACATCATCCTGACCGGAAGGGTGCCCAGCCAGTCAGCCCGAATCCAGGCGGAAAACGACGCCTATGCCGTGGCCGGGGTCCAGTATGTGGACAACCGGCTGACCGTGACCCTGCCCTCATCGATCCGTGATCAGGCAGATGCGGACATTGCCTCGGCCGCGATCGACAGACTGCACCTGAGTCCGAACATCGATTCGGCGCGGATAGATGTCTCCGTGGACGAGGGCCTGGTGCGGCTGGAAGGGTTCGTCGACTCGTCATGGGCAAAGACAAAGGCCGGTGAACTGGCCTCGGGCGTGCCCGGCGTGACAGGCGTGCGGAATCTCCTGACGGTCAAGCCCGCGGAGGTCCTCTCGGACGAGGCCATCGAGCAGGATATCATGGGCGCGCTCGAGAAAAGCGCGTCGATGGATACCAGCGCCATGACCGTCAGGGTGGAGAAAGGCGTGGCGACCTTGATGGGGACGATCTTCGATGTGCGGGACTACGGCACTGCCGAGGAGATCGCCCGGCACACCGCAGGCGTCGTGGATGTGATCAATGGGCTGGTGATGGCCTGAGGCGGACCTCTCGAATCCTTCAATCTTGCGGCTTGAAGCGGGGTCTAAGGGCGTGCCCCTTGAGAAGTTCACACCCTTGATTGGAGCTCCGCGGCCTGA